>CAIQWB010000033.1 GCA_903875465.1 uncultured Verrucomicrobia subdivision 3 bacterium | reverse complement strand
TCGCCGACCCAAACTTTAGATCCTGGTGGTGCGAAATTTTGACCAAACTCACAGCTTTTCCCAACTGCAATGCAGTTGCTTCCCTGCAAGCTTGAAACAAAAAACCTTCAATTTTGTGCCTTCAACTGAATCGTTCCGGCTGAGAGCGTGCCGGAAGCGGTCCCCACTGCATTGGCACTTATCAAATCCGGCACCCCATCCCCATTCAAATCCGCGGCGGTCACCGAATTGGGATTGCCGCTGCTGACACCCGGGGTGGACGCGAGGGCGAAGGTGAGATTCGTCGCCCAGGTCAGCGCGCCTTTGGAATCAGCCGTGGTGAGATCCAGATTCGTCACCCCCGCGCCATTGCCCGCAAAGGTGCCGGTGAGATTCACGTCGCTCTGCCCATTGACCACCAAGCCGGACTCAAGTTGCCACAACGGAATCGGCCCCGCGATTTGGAAGGGCGAAATATTGCCGGTGATGGTGGTGGCGCTGCCGTGAAAAAACGCGGAAACGGTGGTGGTATTCAGGAACACGGAAAGCCCGCCCCCGGAATTCGCGCTGATCAAATCGGGTTTGCCATCGCCATTCACATCGGCGGCCGCCACTGCATTCGGAAAAGAAGAGACGGTGCCCAGCGTAGCGTAAAGGGCGAAGCCGCCACTGCCGTCATTCGTCAATACCGAAAGCGTGGCGGAGTGATTGTTGGCGCTGATCAAATCCACTTGGCCATCCCCGTTTACGTCGGCGACCGTGCAGGAAAATGCACCATAGCCGACGACGGGGGCGGACGAAAATGTAAAGCCACCGCGGCCATCATTCGTCAGCACGGTGAACGTGTCCGGAGTGCCCTCGGTGCTCCGGTCATTGACGCAGACCAAATCCAGCCGGCCATCGCGGTTCACATCCGCTGCCCGAACCATCACCGGCCGGGTGCCCGCATCCGGCGTGGCGGCCAGCAGGAAACCGCCGCGGCCGTTATTCGTCAGCACCGTGAGGCTTTTATCGTCATTATTCGCGGAGATCAAATCCACGTGGCCATCGCCGTTGACATCCGCCGCCGTGACGGACACCGGCCGCTGGCCGACCGTGAGCAAAGCCGACATCGCAAAACTGCCGCTGCCATTGTTCGTGTAAACCGTGAGGGTGTGGTCCGCGCTGTTGGCACAAATCAAATCCACGTGGCCATCGCCGGTGACATCCGCGGCCGTGACCGAATAAGGATTGCCACCCACCGAGGGCAGCGTGGCGGAGACGCCAAAATTCCCGGCGCCGCCGTTGGTCAACACCGTCAGCGAATTATCCCCGTAATTGGCGCAAATTAAAGCCAGCTGCCCATCGCCATTCACATCCGCCGCGACCACCGAAAAAGGCAGGAAGCCCACGATCAGCCTGGATGCGGGCACGAAGTCGCCACTGCCGCTATTGGTGTACACGGAGAGGGTGTTGTAATCGTTGGCGCTGATTAAATCCACGTGGCCATCACCGTTGACATCCGCGGCCGTGAGCGAATAAGGGTAGGTGCCCGCGCCGGGTTGGGAGGCGAGCACGAAGCCATTATTCGTCGTCCAGGTGATGGTCCCTTGGGAATTCACCGTGTGCAAATCCACGTTCGTGACGCCCGCGCCATCACCGGAAAAAACACCATTCAACGTCACGCCGCTCGCGTGGTTGGTGAGGAGGGTCGCCGGTAACTGAGCCAGCGAGATGACCCCGCCGATATTCGCCGCGGCCACGGCGCTGGCCCTGGCCGCCGTTGTGGCGGTGCCCGCTGTGGCCGAATACAGCGCATAGGGCGTGGGCGTGACGGCCTGGCGCGGGGTGAGTGGCGCGAACGCGCCACCGCCATTCGTCCGCACCGCGATTTCCAGCCAGCGGTCAGCCCCAGTGAACACCCCCCCAAAATCCAAGGTGACGGTGAACAAGCCGTTGCTCACTTCCGTGGCTGAATTCGTGAGCAGTCCGCCCGGCTGGGCGGCGCTGCTGGCGGCATCGTAAATCGCAAAGCGCAGATCGTAAACGCCGGAGGCCGGTGTGGCGCCGTCATTAAGGCGGCCCTGATAGGTGAAGGCCGTGCCTTGGGCGTGGGCGGTGACGAGGGGGGGAATGGCAAACGGTGAGGAGGGTCAACACCCAGGTGGCAAATATTTTAGTCGTGAGTTCCTGGCCGTGCGTTCACCAACTGAGATTGGGGTCACCAAAATTGGAGGTTCACGGCCTTGGAACCAGAAAGCTTGGCAACGGACAGACCTTAGCACCTTCTGGCTAATATTCAAGATCCGCAAGGCTGATTCGCTGCCCGGCGCAGTGACCAATTCGGCTGGGTTCAGCCAATCAGGGTGGTTGGCGTTTTTAACCCGAACTCCGAAATTAAAACGGCCGGTCGGCATCCAACTCTTGGGCATAAACGGTTCGGAAAAATCTTTCCAGACTACTGCGGGGATGCCGGCGATTTTTCCGAAGTGTTTCTGCGCCACCAGCCTGACGCATCCCAGCCACTTTAATTTCGGAGTTCGGGCTAAACGCCCAAGGCATTCGGACCGACGCGGAATTTAAGGCGAAGAAAGCGGAGTTGCTCAGCCGGTTTTGAAAAGAAAAACGCCCGGAACGTGGGTTCCGGGCGTTGGTGCGATTGGCAAGGTTCTGGGCAAATCAGGCGGCTTTGCCGCGGTCGGCGGCTTCGAGCCTGGTCCAGGAGAAGCCGTAGAAGGCGATGAAGGCAAAGCAGAGCAGGGGCATCAAGAAGCCGAAGCGCATGCCCCATTGATCGGCGAGCCAGCCCATGAACAGGGGCATGATGGCCCCGCCCACGATGGCCATGACGATGAACGACGCGGCCTTTTTGGTTTGTTCGCCCAAGCCATGAATGCCCAGCGAAAAGATGGTGGGATACATGATGGACATGAAGAAGAAACTGGCGAACAAGCCGAAGACGGAGATCCAGCCCAGGGGGAGGATGATGAGGGCCATGGTGCCGAGGCTCAGGAGGCCGTAGAGGGCGAGCATCGTTTGGGCCTTGAACTGGCGCAGGGCAAAACTACCGGTGAAGCGGCCCAGCAGGAACAGGCCGAAGGCACCATACGATAGCAGTTTGGAAGCGCCCTGGTCGGTGACATGCCAGGTGCCATCTTTGGCCAGGGCCCGCCAGGTTTCGGGCAAGGATTTGGCAACCCCATCGGGCAGGGCGGGCATGTCCGAATTTAAGAAGTTAACGAAATAACTGAACACCCCGGTTTGGGCGGCGACGTAGAAAAATTGCGCGGCCACGGCCAGCACGAAGTGTTTGCGCTGGAGCAACGGCCTGGCGGCGATCGCCAGTTTGCCGTTCCCCGTGGAAGTGGTTTCCTCCATGTTGTGCAAGTCCGGGACTTTGCAAACGAGGAAGCCCAAAAAGAGGAGGCTCACGACGATGCCGACAATCAGGTACGGTTTATAGAGGTCGTCATTACTGGTATTGGCCACACTGGTGGCGGAGAGGACGAACTGGCCGCCGAGGATCGGTCCGATCATCCAGCCGACGCCATTGCCGCTCTGGGCGAAATTGATGCGGACCGCGCCGGTTTCCGGGGGGCCCAAAACGGTGGCGTAGGGATTCGCGACAGTTTCCAGGCAGGTCAACCCGGTGGCGAGAATGAACAAGCCCAGCAGGAAGGACCAGTAGGTGCCGATATGCGTGGCAGGAATGAACCAGAACGCGCCGAGGGCGACGAGGAACAAACCGATCAAAATAGCGCCCTTATAACCATAACGTTTGGCGAGCATGCCGGACGGGATGGCCATAAAAAAATAGCCCATGTAATTGGCAAACTGCACGAAGGCAGACTGCATTTTATTGATGTGCAGGGAGTCTTGGAAATGTTTGTTGAGAATATCGATCATGCCATTGCACACGCCCCAGAGGGTGAACAGCAGGGTGACCATGACGAAGATAAACGCGTAGTTCTGGCCATCGGCAGTGACGAAGAGACTTTTGCCTTTGGTTCCAGCGGCGGATGGAGTTTTCTGAGCGGGTGCAATCATGATTGGCGTGGTGGCGTTTCGAGTTTTCGCGGTTTGTGTGTTGCTACCGTATGCTGATATTTTAAACGCGCGGATTCGTCAAGTTTTTCGTTTCAAGAATTGCCCGGGCGGGCGGTAAACTGCTAGATATGATGCAAATTTATGAGCAACACTAAACGTCCGCTGCGGGTGGGGCTATTTGGCATTGGCCTGGATACTTACTGGCCCCAGTTTGCCGGGCTCAAGACGCGCCTCGAAGGTTATCTGGGGGTGGTGGCCGAACGATTGCAGCGTCCGGGGGTGGAGGTGGTGAATCTGGGGTTGATTGACTCGGCTCCCAAGGCGCTGGAGGCGGGCCATCAGTTTCGCGTGGCGGACGTGGACCTGATCTTTCTGCACGTCACCACCTACGCGCTCTCCTCCACAGTGCTGCCGGTGGTGCAGCGGGCCAAAGTGCCGGTGATCGTGCTGAACCTCCAGCCGGCGGCGGCGATTGATTACGCGACCTTTAACCAAATGGGGGATCGCACGGCGATGACAGGCGAATGGCTGGCCTATTGCGCGGCCTGTCCGGTGCCGGAGATTGCCAATGTCTTTAACCGGGCCGGGGTGGATTTTCATCAAATCACGGGCATGTTGCACGAGGATCCGGTGTTTTGGAACGAGGTGGATGCGTGGATCGAGGCGGCCCGGGTGGCGCAGGTGATGTTCCACAACCGGCTGGGGCTGATGGGGCATTATTACGGGGGGATGCTGGATATTTATTCTGATACGACGCTGCAATGCGCGACCTTTGGCGGGCACTTGGAAATTGTGGAGGTGGACGAGCTGGCGGCGTTGCGCCGGGACATTACGGCGACGGCGATGGCGGAACGGGTCCATGAATTTAAAACGCGGTTTGACGTCCAGCCGGATTGTTCGCCGGCGGAGCTGGACCGTGCGGCCCGCACTTCGCTGGCGCTGGATCAGTTGGTGGCCCAGCATGATCTGGGGTCGCTGGCCTATTATTACATGGGCACGGGCAATGCGGAAAATGAGGATGCGATTAGTTCGATTATCCTGGGCAATTCGCTGTTAACCGCCCGGGGCGTGCCGGTGGCGGGGGAGTATGAGATTAAAAATGCCCAGGCCATGAAAATCATGGATAGTTTTGGCGTGGGCGGTTCTTTCACTGAGTATTACGCCATGGATTTTGCGGCGGACGTGGTGCTGATGGGCCATGACGGCCCCGGCCACATCGCCATTGCCGAGGGCAAAACGAAAGTGCGGCCGCTCAAGGTGTATCACGGCAAGGTGGGGCGGGGGCTCTCGGTGGAAATGTCGGTGAAACATGGGCCGGTGACCCTGTTATCGGTGGTGGAGACGGGCGCGGGCAAACTTAAATTGCTGGCGGCCGAGGGCGAATCGGTGCGCGGTCCGATTTTGGAAATCGGCAATACCAACAGCCGTTATCAATTTAGCATCGGGGCGCGCCGATTCGTCAATGACTGGAATGCGCACGGTCCGGCGCATCATTGCGCGGTGGGGGTTGGCCACATTGCCCATAAGGTGGAAAAGCTGGGCCTGCTCCTGGGCGTGGAAACTGTCAGAGTTTGCTGATGGCGGGTGGTTTATTTGTCCTTCACAAACACAATTTCCTCACCCAGTAGTTCCGGGTTCTTGAGGTTGGCGCGCAACAGCTTTTGGACTTTGGCCGGGCTGCTGGTGGTGTCGGGGATGATTTTGTCGTTCACCGCGCGACCATGCAGGGTGCCGTCATCCGCCAGTTTCCAACTGCTGTAAGTATATTTAGCAAGGCCGTCGGGCTGGGTGGCATCCAGGCTCTGGATGGTGAAAAAAAGGTGTGCCGGCCACATCTGACTGCCAGGCGCGATACAATTCGCCGTCGTACACCAACACGTAATGGGAGGTGTCGTATTTGGCCACCTTCATTTTGGTTTTGCCATCCTGGGAGGTCCAGTTGCCCAGCAAATGGTCATTAACGGCCCGGGTGGGCTTGTCGGTGATGGGGACATCATAGACACAGCCGCACAGGGCGAGCCAGGCGGTGAGCACCAGAATCCAGGGGGTTAACTTGCGGAGCGGTAACATGGGCAGGTTCATGACGGGAACGTTAGCAGGCCAGGCAGGTTTGGCAGCATCGAAAAAATTGTGGGGAACATTGGTTAAACCCGAACTCCGAAATTAAAACGGCCGGTCTGCATCAATCTCTTGGGCATAAACGCTTTGGAAAAATCTCACCAGACCACTGCGGGTATGCCGGCGATTTTTCCAAAGTGTTTCTGCTCCAACATCTTGACACATCCCAGCCATTTTAATTTCGGAGTTCGGGTTAAATCAATGTTGCCAAGTCCCCGGCTGGCGGGCGGGGGAAGCAAAATGCCGGATGAGCAGCCATTTACGGCTGTGCACCCGGCAAGCGCTGGCGAACGGTTGACGGTTGGGTTATTTCGCGTCCGGCGCGGCGGGTTGCAGATGGGTGCCGGTGATGCGCAAGGCACAACTGAGGTCGCTGACATCGCCAGGGGGTTTGGCGGGCAGGGTCACCACCAGACCGTCAACGGTTTGGCTGAACTTCAGCTTGCCCCGATGGCCCAGCAGTTCCACCCGCTGGATTTGGTTGGCCGTGGCATCCCCGGTGCTGGCGAGGGATTTGATGGTGAACTGGCCGCCTTCCGGCCAGCCCAGGGCGATGGCGTAGAGGTGTTTGCCCTTGGTGGTGAAGCGGATGTCCTTCGCGGTGTAATGGAAGTTTTCCTTGAAGGCACCGCCCCTGGCCTTGACCTCGCCCTCGCCATACAGCAACCAGGGACGGGTGCCGTAAATCGCCTCGCCATTCACGGCGGTCCAGTCGGCCAGCTGGTGCAGCATGGTCTCGACTTCGGGGTCGAGCGAGCCATCCGGGCGCAGGACGACGTTTAAGAGGAGGTTGCCGTTTTTACTGGTGATGTCCACGAGCATGTGAACGGTCCAGCTAATGGGCTGGTATTTCCAATGGCGGTTGTAAAACCAGTCCCCGATGGAAGTATCCGTCTGCCAGGGATCGGGGTTGATGCCGCCATTGACGCCGCGCTCATAATCCTGCACCCAGCGGCCGCTGGAGGGTTGCTTGCAATTGTAGATGGCGGTGAGTTTGCCATGATTATGCTGGAGGTTGTCATTGTAGAGGTTGGCAATCTGGCTCAAGCCCACGACATTGTCCGTGCCGAACGCCACGCCACCGTCGCTGTAGAGCAGTTCAGGATGATAATCGTCCACAAGTTGCTTGATTTCGTTGTACCATTGCTGCTGCCAGCGGGGGTTGTTGCTATACCATTTGGTGTCACCTTTTTCGGCGGGGAAATGGTAGAGGTCCCAGTTAGCCGGATCGGCTCCGTCATAGGGGACGCCGGCGAGGGGGCCGGTCTTGTCGGCCTGGTGCGCATCCTGGAACCAGGTGAAGCTGGCGCCGAGATGTTCGGACACGCCGAAGGGCAGGCCCTGGCGTTTGGCGGCTTTTTGCCAGGCCGCCACGACGTCGCGATGGGGGCCATAATTCACGGAGTTCCATTTGTGCTCGGGGGAATTCCACAGGAAAAAGTCATCATGGTGGGAGCCCATGCTGACGAAATACTTGGCCCCGGCCTTTTTATACAGCTTCATGAGCCGCTCCGGATCCCAATTTTCGGCTTTCCACAAGGGAATGATGTCCTTCCAGCCGTTGGTGGAGGGGTGGCCATAGCGGGCGAGGTGGTCTTTATAATCGGGCGAGCCTTGCTGGTACATTTTGCGCGCATACCAGTCGCCCTCCATGGGGACAGCCTGGGGACCCCAATGGGCCCAGATGCCGAATTTGGCATCTCGAAACCAGGCGGGGCAGGTGTAATTGGTGAGGGAGTGCATGGTCCCCTGAAAGGGACCCGGCGCCAGTGGCAGCGACAGTGCGGGGGCCGTAGTTTCATCCGCCGCCAGCAGGCGACTGCACAAAGACAGGGCCAGGCCGGCCATGGATACAAGGCGATACAAGGGAGTTTGGTTCATAGGCTAAATTTTTTTATTGAGTTAGAAGGGCGCAACGGCGCTCCGGTTAAAACTCCGCACGGCTGGATACGGCCAGCGGATCTCAACGGTTGGGCCAGGCACCAACCGAAGCAACGGCTACTCTGGGTCGTAGCGCTCAATTACACTGCGACCCGAAAATTAAAACCCACGCAAATCCGTGCTGCTGCGGCGGGGCAGGCCGGGGGCGGGGGTGCGCTTGAGGACGAGATATTCGATGCCGAGTTGCTGGCAATATTCGCGCTTGCCGCCCTTGTCGCCGTCCTCATTCACGGCATAAATATCCGGCTTGATCTGTTTGATCTCGGGGTCGGCATCGAGCCAGCCATCGCCCGAGGAAACCAGGGCCTGTTTGACATATTTAATGGACCCCACGACATAGCGTCGCTGGGCCTCAGGCAGCAGAGGATGGCCCTCGCCTTTGAGGAGGCGGATGTTGGCATCGTGGCCCACGATCACGTAGAGATCGCCATAGCTGCTGACTTCCTCGGTGAACCGCACATGGCCGGAATGAAACCAGTCATAGCAGCCGGTGACCACCACCCGTTTGTTCCCGGGGTGGGAAGGCATGGGCGCTGGCGCGGGATAGGTGAGCAACGTGGATTCCGCCACCACGACATAATCGATTCCAAGAGTCTGAGCGTGGGCGCTTTGACCGGAAGTGGCGGCGCTTTCGCGTTGCACCCAGGTGGAAGCTGAAAAATCGGGAACGTGCGGCAAGGCCGCTGGATCGACCGGGCCGGCCACCGGGATGACCCGGGAGACATAGCGCACGGCGTTCAGAAAATACTGGCGTTCGGCCAGGGGAAATTTATAAGGCTGGCCGCTGAGTTGCGGCCCCACTGCATCCGGCCACAACAGCACGGTGAGGTCGCCGAGTTTGGACGCTTCTTCCAGTAATCGCAAATCCGGCGCGGCAATATTGTCAAAGGCCCCGCTCACGACGACTGATTTCCGGGATGCGCTCATGCTTCCGTGATTCTAACGGTTACTTTCAAAGCCCCGGGCACCGGTTCTTTGGAAACGACCAGCAAATAACCCCCGCCGCAGCCAGAGAACATCGCCCCGGGATATTGTTTTTGGTATACTTTTAAGAGGCCGGGCAGGTCAAACTTGATCAAGGGATGGCGCACGACCTGGGGCAGTAATTTTGCCCAGCACAGCATCGTGTCATTCAAGGAGGCTCCGAGCAACGCCAGGTCGCGGTTCTTGATGGCGGTGAAGCAATCCTTGCCGGTCTGGCCCAACCGGCGGACCCATTTAGGATCCAGATTTTTTTCACCCAACGGGTTGTAGCCCTCGGGCCGGGGCTCCACCGGGAGGAGGTGGAGGACTTTTTCCAGCCAGCGGCCCGCGCGGGCGTCGTTCAAGGTTTCAATGTGGGCGGGGAAAACCCCGCCATGCACCCGGTAATCATAATCCAAACGGTTAATGCCGGGATACACCAAGCCGATCATGTCTTGCGAACCGCTCGGCTCAGTCTTCCCGGCATTTTCCGCCGCGTATAATTCGCGGACGAGTTCCGCGGGCGGGCGTGAGGGCAATTTGCCCCGCCATAATTTGGTTGCGATGGCACGGGTGCCACTGGCGCAACCGGACCGGTCCATCACCCGGAACGTGGGTTCCAAGGCCACCACCACCATGGAGCCGGGGGGCTCGGGCAGCAGTTGGGAGACAAACGGCTGGTCAATCCAACCGCCGGCCAGTTGCAGGCGGTTGGGGATGCGGCCGATGGCCTGGGTGACGAACGGAGCGGTTTTCACTCGACCACGTGCCGGCCCTGCTTGCGGTTTTGATATTGTTCGCTGATCCACTTGTAAGTGGCGGCCAGACCGTGGTCCAGGGAGGTGTTCGGCTCCCAGTTCAAGACTTCCTTGATGAAGGTGTTATCGCTGTTGCGCCCGGCAACCCCGCGCGGGGCGTTCAGGTCATATTTGCGATTGAGCTTCGTGCCGGCGATTGCCTCCACCTTGGAAAGCAGTTCGTTGATGGACACCAATTCGCTGGAACCCAGGTTGATGGGCGTGGCGATCAGGCGGTCCTCGTGCATGATTTTGTCGATGCCCAGCACGCAGTCGTCAATATACATAAAGCTGCGGGTTTGGTGGCCGTCACCCCAGATGGTGATGTCCTTGTTGCCGCTATCGATGGCGGCGACGACTTTGCGGCACATGGCGGCCGGGGCTTTTTCACGACCGCCGTCCCAGGTGCCGTTGGGACCGTAAACATTGTGGAACCGGGCGATGGCGGTCTTCATGCCGCGTTCGTGCCAGTATTCCTCGCAAAACATTTCGGAAACCAGCTTTTCCCAGCCATAGCCGCGCTCGGCCATCGCGGGATACGCGTCGGATTCCTTCAGGGCGAGCACTTCGGGTTTCTGCTGGAGCAGGGTGTTGTAAGCGCAGGCGGAGGAGGAGAAGAAATAACGGCGGGCGCCGGCCTTGTAAGCCGCCTCAATCATGTGGGTGTTGACGAGGATGGAGCGCAGGCACTCCACGCGGAAACGTTCGATGAAACCCATGCCGCCCATGTCAGCCGCGAGATTATAAACCTCGACGGCACCTTCGCACACCCGGTGGCAATTGGTCTCGTCGCTGACGTCCAGGCAAATGTTTTCCACGCCAGGGACTTTGAGGTACCACTCATAAAGGGGTTTTTTATCCACGGCGCGAATGCGGGTGAAACCCTTTTTTTGAAAATAAAGCGCGAGATTGCCGGCGATGAAACCACCGGCGCCGGTGATAACGATCAAATCATCCTTTTTAAGTTCCGGATCCTTTTCTACGAGTCTTTTTTTGTGCATATTTTATGAGTGCTTGGTTATTAATTGCCCGTCCAGCGTGGTCAAGCGCCTCAGAAATTTAAGCTTTGAGAATACGCTCGACGGCCCGACAGGGCAATGCCGATACTAAACCAAAGCATGACGATAATAAACTTTATTTTATGAAAATCGGCAAAGCTCAGCGCTCGGGAACCACTGGGGCGGACCCGGCGCAACCGGCGTTTTTCTCCACGCAAGTATCCTCCGCCCGCCGGTTTTACCTGGATTTGAAGCCAGCGCCCCGGATTCCTTTAGCGGTGGTCAGTGGCGGCTGTGAGCATTGCGTACCGGATTATGCCATCCACCGGCCCACCTTTGCGTTTTATTCGCTCGAGTTTGTCCTGCGTGGCAAGGGGCGGGTGAGTTTGAAAGGGCGATCCTATGATTTGGAGCCGGGCAGCCTGTTTTCCTATGGCCCGGGGGTCCGCCATGATATCGCTTCGGTGGGGCCGTTGCCATTGGTAAAATATTTCGTGGATTTTTCGGGTCCAGAGGCGACGGCGCTATTGCGGTCGTGCCGCCTCGCGCCGGGCAACGTATCCCGGATATTACTGGTCTCGGAACTGCAAACCTTTTTCGACGAATTGATTCGCAGCGGGGTCAGGGGTTCCCGGTACGCGCCGGATTTATGCGCCGCCTTGCTCAAATGCCTGGCGATCAAGATCGCTGAATCCCGCACCTCGTTGAACGAGGCAGGCTACCTTTCTTTTGCCACTTTTGCGGCCTGCCAGAACTATATTCAGGAGCACTTTTTGGAATTGAAAAGCCTGGCGGAAATCGCCCGGCAGTGTCATGTTCACGCGGTTTACCTATGCCGCCTGTTTCAGCGATATAATCAACAGACTCCGTATCAATATTTGATGCGCCTGAAAATGAACCGCGCCGCGGAGCTTTTGCAGGAACCGGGGGCGATGGTCAAACAGGTGGCGGAGCAGGTTGGGTTTGCAGATTCCGGGCATTTTTCCCGCGTTTTCAAGGCTTCGCTCGGCCTTTCGCCCACCGCCTTTTGCCGGCTGCATTGAGGCGGCGGCAGGCGTTCGGAGGGCGTACATTTGCCGGGCCCGGCCAGGCGCCTATGAGACGACGGCCCGCCGATTTTGCCCCGCCACGTTGGGGCATGGGTTGGCCCGGGAATTTCTTTTCACTCTGGCGCCGGACCATGATAATTTGAGCAGCATGGTCACCAACGTTGTTTCTGGTAGCGGGATGAACAGTGCGTTTCGTTTGGACTTTAGCCGCGCTGCGCAAGAATCCTTTCAGCAGGGAAAATACGGTTTCGTTTTGCTGGCCCTGCTGGGCGGTTTGTCTGGTGTTTCGGCGGCTGAGTTATCCACCAACATCGAATACGGCAGGGCGGGCACCAATCGATTGTTGCTGGATGCGAGTGTGCCGGCAGGCACCGGGCCGTTTCCGGTTGGCATTGTGGTGCATGGCGGGGGGTGGTCGGCGGGGGACAAAGAGCATGATGTTGCCCCGATGGAGATTCCGCTCACCGCGGCGAAGTTTACGTGGTTTTCGATCGATTACCGGCTGGCCCCGGCCCATCGCTGGCCGGCGGGCATTGAGGATGTGCAAACCGCGATTCGCTGGGTAAAGGCCCATGCGGCGGAATACAAGGGGGATCCGCAGCGGATTGCGCTCTGCGGGTACTCGGCGGGCGGGCATCTCGCATGTCTGGCGGCCACGCTGGCGCAGCCGGACACCCGGGTGCAGGCGGTGCTGGGGTTTGCCCCACCGACCGACATGGTGGCCGACAATGAGCGCCGGAACGGATTGAGCAAATCATTGCAAATGCTGTTTAACCTGCCACCGGAGCTCACCACAGAGACGCGCCAGACATTGGGGGGCATCTCGCCGATTGAATTGGTCAAACCGGGGCTGCCGCCATTTCTGCTCATCGCCGGCACCGCGGATAAAACCGTGCTTTATTCCCAATCGGTCAATTTTCAAGCCCGGTTGCGGGCCAGCGGCGTGCCTTGTGATTTGCTGACCATCACCAATGCGCAGCACCGGATCATGGATTGGAGTCAGTTTGATCCCCATTTTGAGGAGGCCATTCAGGACTGGCTGGTGAAAACTTTGCCGGCGGGAAAGCTTTAAACGGCTGACGCCACAGGAATTTTGCATGGATTGCTCCATGATTCACCTGGGAAATCCTGCTCGCCCCGTTCATTTAGAATAACTATGCTGGGTTCAGTATTATTTTATCCATTTTATGAAGGCCATCCGTGTTAGTGAATTTGGCGATCCCGGAGTTTTGAAGGTGGTGGAGATGCCCACCCCTGCGCCCGCGGTTGGGCAGGTGCTGGTGCGCCTCCACGCCATTGGGGTGAACCCGGTGGAAACGTATATTCGCTCGGGCAATTATGCCCGCAAACCCGAACTGCCCTACACCCCGGGCAGTGATGGCGCCGGCATTATCGCGGCCGTGGGCGAAGGGGTTACGAGTTTCAAGACCGGCGAACGGGTTTACACGGCGGGAACAGTAACGGGCAGTTATGCAGAATTCGCCGTGTGTCATGTCAGCCAGGTTTACCGGCTGCCGGGGGCGGTGAGCTTTGCCCAGGGGGCGGCGGTGGGGATTCCCTATGCCACGGCCTATCGTGCTTTATGCCAACGCGGGCAGGCATTGCCCGGGGAAACCGTGCTGATTCACGGAGCCAGTGGCGGCGTGGGCATCGCAGCCGTTCAACTGGCCCGGGCGCATGGCTTGCAAGTGTTTGGCACGGCCGGCACGGACAAGGGCCGCTTGCTCGTCCTCAACGAGGGCGCCCACCAGGTGTTTGATCACGGCCAGCCAAAGTATTTTGAAAAAATTCTGGCGGCCAACAACGGGCGGGGACTGGACTTGGTGCTGGAAATGGCGGCACACAAGAATCTGGCCATGGACCTTTCGTTGCTGGGCCCGCGCGGCCGGGTGGTGGTGATTGGCAGCCGGGGCAAAATCGAGATTGATCCGCGCGATACGATGAGTCGCGATGCGGACATTCGCGGCCTGGTGCTGTTCAACACCCCGCCGGCGGAGATGGCCCAGATTCATGCCGCGTTATTTGCCGGGCTCGCCAAGGGAACGCTGCGTCCGGTCATTGCCGAGGAATTTCCGCTCGCCCGCGCCCCCTACGCCCATGGTTCGTTGATGGATCCCGGGGCAGCAGGGAAGATTGTCATTATACCCTGATTCAGGCGGTCATCATTGGTTGCCATACGCACGGCAAAGGAGGGTGTGGAATAATTTCAACACGGCTTTGACACGCCCGCGTGATTGCAGTTTGTTGGTAATGGCCGAGTTGCCACCGTTCCGTCTCGCCTCATTCCGAGCCACCGAGTGCACGGGTTGACTCGCTGCCATTGCCATAAAACCATGAGTAAAACCGTATTATTGACCAGTGTCTGCCGTCCTTTTGGTCCGGAGCAGGGGGATGCGCCTTCTGTTGGCTATGAATTGCTGTTTCGCCAGGTGACCCGCGCGCAGGGGATTTTCAGTCCGCGCACGGTCAATGTGCAATTTGGCCTGGAATACATTGCGGAAAATTTGGACGTGCCCACCGTGGTGCTGCAATACCCTTCCGAGCGGGAATTGATCAAGGAACTCAAGAAGGGCTACGACTACGTGGGGATCAGCTTCATCATGGCCCTAATCCACAAGATGAAGGAGACGGTGGCGCTGATCCGCAAATACTCGCCGCAAAGCCAGATTGTGCTGGGCGGGTATGGCACCATTTTGAAGGACGATGTGCTCAAGCCTTATGCGGATCATATTTGCCGCGGGGAGGGCGTGGCCTTCTTTCGCGCCTTGCTGGGCGAACCGGAAATTCCAATGCCGTACAAGCATCCGCTGATCGTGAGCTGGTTGAAAATATTTGGGATGCGGGTTTCGGGCACCGGTAAAATATTCGGCGGGCTGGGCTGTCCAAATGGCTGTGATTTCTGCTGCACCTCCCATTTTTTCAAGCGCCAGCACGTCCGGTTACTGCCCACGGGGCGGGACATTTACAACGTGGTGGAGCGCTATTTTGATTTGGATCCGAGCCTGGTGTTTTTGATCATCGACGAGGATTTTCTGCTGAATAAAAAACGGGCCATGGAATTCCGTGACTGTGTGCTGGCGGGCGGCAAGCAACCTTCCATTTTTGCGTTCTCCAGTATCAAAGCCATCAGCCAGTACACGGTGGAGGAAATTTTGGAGATGGGGATTGATGGCTTTTGGGTGGGCTACGAGGGCACGCGCTCGGGTTATGCCAAGCAACAGGGGCGGCCAGTGCCGGAAATTCTCACGGAGTTTCGCGAACACGGAATCACCGTGCTGACCTCGATGATTGTGGGCTTTGATTACCAGACGCCCGAAGTGGTCGCGCAGGAACTGGACGGCCTGATGAAACTCAAGCCTTCCCTGGGGCAGTATTTGATTTATGGTCCGGTGCCGGGGACGCCCTTTTTCGAACGGGTCATCAAGGACAATCTGTTGCAGGATGTTTACACGACCGAGAAAGATTTATTTTACCGGCGTGCGGATGGTTTTAGCACGATGATCAAGCATCCGACGCTCTCGCCCAAAGAGATTGAGGACATGCAGCGCTGGTGTTTTGACCAGGACTACCAACGATTGGGGCCGAGCATTTACCGCGTTTTGGAAACGCGGTTCCTCGGGTACCTAAAATTGAAGGATTCACCGAATCCGGTGTTGCGCCGGAAGGCAGCCTATTTTGCGAAGGAATTGCGTTTTGCCTACCCGGTCTTTTTGCCGGGGCGGTTGTTTGGTCCGAATACGACCATCCGGAAATGGATTGGCCAACTGGAGCGGGATTTACATCGGGAATTAGGCCAGCCCACCTGGGCGCAGCGGGTAAAATCCGTCATGGCCGTGGGCGCGGCAATGGTGACCTGGTTCACCCTCAAGTTCGACTATTTCCAGCACCCCAAACTGCAGCGGACCGCCTATCGCCTCCCGGAAAAAAGCTGGAGTGCCTTTGGACTGTGGGAAGAATTTCACGCCAAGGTGGCCAGTCCGAATTTCTCGGTGCAAGTGGATTTGCAGCATGCGAAGAAGCAGGTTTGGATGCGCCTCGAAGGCGTGCTGTCCTCGGCCGATGCCGAAAAGCTCGCGGATAATCTTCGGGAATCGCTGGCGCGTAACAAGAACCGGCTGGTGCTTGATCTGAACAAATTGCACTGGGATCAGGTGGGTGACCTAAGTCCTTTGCACGATAAACTGGCCGCCTATGGCGATCGGGTTCGAGTGGTACTGCCCAAGCTCTCCTCCGCGCATCCGGAACTCCTGCTCATTGCTGGCATGTTCCACCATTATTAGCATTGGATGGGTTTAAACCATCCCATAGGTCAGCGCCACGTTATCCGGTTTTAACTTGCCAATCGCCAGGAAAGCCGCGCTTTTGCCAATGAAATATTCGAATGCCGGCAGTTCATCCGTGCTGCCGCACCATTTGGAACCCGGCTTGATGGCCGCCAGGGCGGGCGTCGGCGAAATAGAGCACGTCAGGGACAATTGGGACTTGTGCTGGCCATTCGCCAGAGTAGCGACAAATTGCCGGGTGAGATGGAACACAAAAAACTGTCCCTGAATGGCCCACTGGCAGAGAAGCATATCGCCATCGGATTCTAATGGGCAGTTCTCGGCGCGTTCCTGCTGGTAAAAGTCCAAAAACAGGCGAACGGCATCAATGGGTTTAAATTCTGCCACGACCGCGCCGGCTTCCGTCACAAATTTTTCAAATTCCTCTCGGGATTCCGTTGGTTTCATTTTGATCTCTCAAGTTTCCACTTGAGGCAGGAGGAAACTCAAGGATGGGAACGTTACAAAATGGTGACGGCTGGTTCCCACCGCGGCAAAACGATGGGTGTTGCCAAAAGTCAGGCTTACACGAAGCGCAAGACCTACCCGGCCGTCAGGGCCGAACGCTCGTCATCCAGGGCGTTTGTCTTCTCCAGGAAATAGTCGTAGCTGCCCGCATAAGGCGTGATTTTGCCGGCGTTGACGTGCAGGACTTTGGTGGCCAGGTGGCGGATGAAGTGGACGTCGTGGGAAATAAACACCAGGGTGCCCTCGTAGCGCTCCAGCGCCAGGGTGAGGGATTCCACCGTGTGAATGTCCAAGTGCGTGGTGGGTTCGTCCATCAATAATAAATTGGGTGGATCCACCAGGAACTTGATGAGGTTCAGCCGGCTTTTTTCGCCGCCGCTCAGAACTTCCGTTTTCTTGTAAATGTCATCCTTGCGGAACAGGAAGGAGCCCAGGATGCCGCGAACATCGTCCTCGCGCATGCCCGGAGCGCAGCCGAGCACTTCGTCCAGCACGGTCTTCTCCGGGTCCAGCGTATCGGCGCGGTGCTGGCTGAAATACCCGATCTTGGCGTTGTGCCCCAAATCGCGGACGCCTTTTTGGAATTCCACCACGCCGGCCAGAATTTTCAACAGGGTGGATTTGCCAGCCCCATTTGGTCCGACCAGCACGGTGCGTTCGCCGCGTTCAATGGTCAAATCCAAGCCCGTATAGACCTGATGGGTGCCGTAGGCCATGTGAATGCCTTCCAGCGAAATCGCCCGCTGACCGCCGCGGGGCGGCTGGGGGATTTGAAACCGGAAGGGCTTGCGCGGGGCCAGCGGCTTTTCGATCAACTCCAGGCGCTCGATTTGCTTGAGTTTGCTCTGGGCTTGCGAGGCCTTGGAAGGCACGGCGCGGAAGCGGTCGATGAACTCTTGCAGCGCGGAAATTTCTTTTTGCTGGTTCTTCCAAGCCGCGAGTTGTTGCTCGTAGCGTTCCTCACGCTGGCGCAAATAATCCGTGTAGTTGCCCGTGTAGCTGATGAGCTTGCGCTCGGAGATTTCCTGCACCTCGGTGATGATTTCATCCATGAACTGGCGATCGTGGGAAATCAGCAGCACGGCACCGGAATAATTTTTGAGATAACGCTGGAGCCAGAGCAGGGAAAGAAGGTCCAGGTGGTTGGTCGGTTCGTCCAGCAGGAGCAGATCGGGTTCCATGACCAACAAGCGAGCCAAGCGGGCCCGCATCACCCAGCCACCGCTCATTTCCCGGGCCGGACGGCCCAAGTCCGTCTCACGAAAACCCAGCCCACGCAGCATTTTCCTGGCAAGGGTCTCCACTTGGGGGTCATTCAGCTTGTCATGCTTGGCGTGGGTTTCCATGTACTCAGGACTGGCCACATCGCCCGCTTTTTCGAGCTCGTGCAAGCGCTTTTCCAAAAGCGGCAATTCATCCACGCGGCCGGTGGCCACTTCCAGGACCGTTTCATTCCCCACGGCTTCCCCCTCTTGGGGCAGGTAACCGACCATCGTCCATTCATCGCGCTCCACGGTGCCGGTATCCGGCTCGCGGTTCTTGAGAATAATGGAGAAGAGCGTCGATTTGCCGGCGCCATTCGGCCCCACCAGGGCCACGCGGTCGCCATAATTCACCTGAAACGAGGCGTTCTCGAAGAGCACCCGCCCGCCGAAGGTCATTTTAAGATCGCGGATGATTAACATGTAAAAAGCTCCTGGTTAAACTGGCTTGCCACCAACACAAAAAAGGCGAGGCCGAAGCCTCGCCTGGCTGAAATTGTCCCCGTGACTTACTTCTTCTTCGGGGCTTTGGCAGCAGCCTGGGCTGCGGTGTCGCGCTCCTTGACCAAGGTCGCGCCCTTGCCCAAACGGCCGCGCAGGTAAGTGAGCTTGGCCCGGCGGACGGCGCCGTGGCGTTCCACTTCCACCTTGTCAACGCGGGGTGAATTAATGGGGAAAATACGTTCCACACCTTCGCCATAGCTAATCCGGCGGACGGTGAAGGTCTCATTGAGACCATGGCCGCGACGGCCGATGACCACGCCCGAGAAAATCTGGATGCGTTCCTTGTCGCCTTCCACCACTTTGGTGTGTACTTTCACTGAGTCGCCAACCGCGAAAATAGCGGCTTCTTTGCGATACTGTTCCGATTCAATTTTGTCTTGTAATGCCTGGTTCATAAACTGTTCTTTCGTCCGCATCCCGGTCTCTCGACCCGGCTGCCATTAATCTTTCACTGTGCTTTCGGGGCGACGTCCGGTGTCGGCTCCCGTTTTAACAAATCCGGCCTTCGGGCCAAGGTGCGCAAGCGCGCCTGTTCCCGCCGCCACTTGGCGATTTCTGCGTGGTTGCCCGAGAGCAACACTTCCGGGACCGGCATCCCGCGAAATTCGGCGGGGCGCGTGTATTGCGGATATTCCAGCAATCCCTCGCTGAACGACTCGTCCCGCGAACTATCGTCGTCCCCCAAAACTCCGGGCAACAACCGTGTCACCGCGTCAATGACGATCATTGCCGGCAGCGCGCCATTAGTCAGCACATAATCGCCAATCGACAATTCATCGTGCGCGAGTCCCGTCCGCACCCGCTCATCAAAGCCCTCATAGTGGCCGGTGACGAGCAATAAATCCGTTTCCTGCGCCAGCTCGCGTGCAATGGCCTGGTCGAATTTTCGACCACCAGGCGACATCAAAATCACCCGTGTTTTTTCGCCCCGCAAACTCTCCACCGCTGCAAAGAGCGGTTCTGGCTTCATGAGCATCCCCGGACCGCCGCCAAAGGGACGGTCATCCACGGTTTTGTGCCGGTCGTGGGTCCAGTCACGCAGATTGTGGAGTTTGAATTCCAGCTTGCCTGACTCCCGGGCCCGTTTGATGATGCTTTCATCCAGCGGGCCGGTGAACATCGCCGGGAACAAAGTCAGGACATCAATCTTCATCACCGGTCAACCATTGCCTGGGCAGCCTCAGGCCGGTTGCCGGTCTTCCACAATCTCCACCGAACAGCGCAGTCCTTTTTTGGCACTGCCCGCCAGTAACAAGGAGCGGATGGCATTGATCGTCATGCCTTGGCGGCCAATGATCTTTCCGACATCCGCCGGGGACAGGCGCAACTCATAAACCGTGAGACCACCGCGTTCCACGGGGGTAACCGACACAGCCTCGGGTTGCTGCACCAGGCCCTTGACGATGTATTCAAGAAACGCCTGCATGACCCGTTAAAATCAAACGGCCGCAGCGGTCGCCGTTTTGGCAAGTTTCTTGATGAAACTGGCCACAGTGTCACTCGGCTTGGCGCCTTTGCTGATCCAATACTGGGCGCGATCCAGCTTGAGGGTGAAATTATCGCCCGACTTAAGCGGTTGATAATTGCCAATTTCCTCGATGCACTTGCCATCGCGGGGACTCCGGCTATCGGCCACCACAATGCGGTACACCGGGGTGTTTTTCGTGCCGACCCGTTTCATGCGAATTTTTACAGCCATAAATATATCAAAAGAGCGTGAATCGTAACAAATGGGTGGAGATTAGCAAGCGGTCTTTTTAAGAAAATGTTTAGTCAGTGCCAAAGGCGTATTTTAAAGGTGGAATGGGACATATTGCCCGATATTTATTGGTTTTGAGGCGTTGGATTTGGATGGGTGGCACTGGGAAACGGGCGGTTTTCACCGGAGCGTCGCCAGTGTTGGCATCCGCGGTGTCACATTCTGCCCAAGGAACCTTGCCCTGCCAGAGGCGGAGATTTATGCTCGTTGGGCGGCTAACAAGGAAAGTCATTTATGCAACATTTTTTAAAGTTCACGACCACGCGCATGGTGTGTGTGGTAATGGTTTGGCTGGTCATCACTGCCGAGTCGGCGCAGGACATCCGCATCATGGCGGCGAATTTGAATGGCAACACGCAAAGCTACCAGCCTTTTGCCTTGCGGATATTGCAGGGGCTCAAGCCGGACGTGGTGTGCATCCAGGAGTTTAATTATGGCGGCAACGCGGCGGCCGATTTTCGGTCCATGCTGGATACGTGCCTGGGCACGAACTACGTTTATTATCGCGAACCTTTTACGGGGAACGGGGACATCCCCAACGGCATCATCAGCCGGTTTCCCATCGTGGCGGCGGGCTCGTGGGCGGACACGGTGCAGTCCTCACCCAACCGGGGTTTTGCCTGGGCGCAGATCGGGATTCCGGGGACGAATGCGCTGTATGTGGTGAGTGTGCATTTGCTGACGAGCTCGGCGGCGAATCGGGGGGCGGAGGCGGCGAATTTGCAGGCGCTGATCCGGGCGAACTTTCCCACCAATGCCTGGGTGGTGGTGGCGGGTGATTTTAACACGGACACGCGCACAGAGTTGCCGACGATGACCACCTTTGGCAGTTATCTCAGTGACACTCCGATTCCCGATGACGGGCATGGGAATGCTTACACCAGTGGCGGCCGCAATCACCCGCATGACTATGTGCTGCCGAGCTTCAATTTTACCAATGTGGAGACGGCTTCGGTGCTCCCTTCGCATGCATTTCCCAACGGGCTGGTGTTTGATTCCTCAGTTTACAGTCCCTTGAGTGATGTGGCCCCGGTGCAAGCCACTGACTCGACCAATGCCCAGCACATGGCGGTGATCAAAGATTTTTTGATTGCGGGCACCTCGATCACCAACCCGCCCAGTACCAATGCGCCGGTGATCACCATGCCACCGCAAAACCAGACGGTGTCGCCGGGGAGTAATGCCACCTTGAGGGTGACAGCCAGCGGGGCCGCACCCCTGGCGTTCCAGTGGTATTTTAATGCGGCGGCGCTGGCCGGGGCGACGAATAGCAGTGTCAGTTTCATGCCGGTGGCGCTGACGAACACGGGCACCTACTTCGTGGTGGTTTCCAATCTAGTGGGCGGGGTGACGAGTGCCCCCGCAGTGTTTACGGTGAGCAATTTTGCGCCGGTTATACTCGCCGGGCCGCAGAGCCAGACGTTGAGCGCCGGGTCCACGGCCACCTTCACCGTGACGGCCGGGGGCACGGCGCCTTTGGCCTACCAATGGCTGCTGGCGGGAGCCCCCATCACCGGGGCCAGCGGGACGACCTATGCGTTGAGCAATGCCCAGACGAATAATTCCGGCAGTTATTCCGTGGTGGTTACGAATGTGGCTGGGAGTGTGACCAGTTCCGTCGTGATGCTATCGGTGTTGAGCACGAATCCGACGGTGATTGCGCAGTGGAATTTTAACAGCGTGACACCGGATAACAGCACCAGCACGGGTTCCACGGTGCCTTCCATGGGCAGTGGCACGGCCTCTCTCCTGAGCGGCAACACGGCCAGTTTTGCCACGGGTGACACAGGGCTGGACCCGGCGGGTACGACGGATAACTCGGGCTGGAACACCACCAGTTATCCGGCGCAGGGCACGGGCAATAAAACCCGGGGGGTGCAATTTGCCATTAGCACGGCGGGCAAACAAACTATCCTGGTCAGTTGGAGTTCCCAATCCAGTGCCACGGGCAGCAAATATGGCCGGCTGCAATACACCACGAACGGGACCGATTATTATGATTATCCGGTGGCTTTCACGAATGGGACGACTTACACCCCAAAGACTAATAGTCTGACGGCGGTCGGGGTCAACAACAACCCGAATTTCGCCATCCGCCTGGTCTCAGAGTATGAAAGCACTGCCCTTGGCACGGCCAATAATAATTATGTGGCCGCGGGGGCGACCAGCACCTACGGGACGGCGGGCACGATGCGCTATGACTTGGTGACCATTTACGGAACCTCGATCATTTCCAACACCCTGCCAGCAGCCCCAATTCTGGGGGCGGTGGTTTTGGGGGCCGGCCAGTTGCGGTTCACAGTGAGCGGCACGAGTGGCAGCAGTTATGTGGTGCAGGCGACCACCAACCTGGTAATTGGGAGCTGGGTGGCGCTATTTACCAATGCCGCGCCGTTTACCTTCACGGAGGCGAAGGTGGCGGGATCGGCGCAGAAGTTTTACCGGGCGGTGACGGGGCAGTAGGAGTGAAGGTTTTCTGACTGGGCGGCATGCCGCCCAGTCACAAAGGGCGGGCATGTTCGAGCGATGGTCCAGAAGAAATGAGTTCCCGCACTTACTTACGCCCCAATTGCGCCAGGAGTTTGCCGTGGATGCCGTCGAAGCCGCCGTTGCTGAACACGACGATAACATCGCCGCCGCGGGCGTCCTTGGTGACGTGGCTCACGATGGCGTCAGCATCGGCCAGGTACGCCGCTTCTTTCCCCAGCATTTTCAGTTCTTCCAGCAATTGCACTGGGTTCAGACGCTCCTCCGGGGCGAGCAGTTCCAGCCGGGCGATTTGGGACAGCACGACCACATTGGCATCGGCAAAGGCATAAGGCAGTTCCTCTTGGAACACATTGCGTCGCGTGGTGTTGGTGCGGGGTTCGAAGATCGCCCAAATTTTTTCATTGGGGTACTTAATGCGCAGGGCTTTGAGCGTTTCCCGAATGGCGGTGGGATGATGACCGAAATCGTCCACCACCGTGACGCCGCCGGCAATGCCCTTGATTTCCATGCGGCGTTTAATGCCTTTGAAAGTGTCAAAAGCGGCCTGGATGTGCTGGTTTTTCAGGCCGCAATGTTTGGCACAGGCCACCACGGCGAGGGCGTTGCGGACGTTGAGTTCGCCGACCAGGTTCAGATGGAACTTGAAACTGGGAATTTCAAAGGTCGTGGCGGTGGAGCCGAATTGCAAGTTGAAGGCCTGCACGGCATTGTGCTCCCCGAGGCCGAAGCGTTTCACGGGGCAATGCGTGACATTGAGCAGCGGGGCCAGGTTGGCGTCGTCGCCATTGCCGAGCAACAGGCCATTGCGGGGCACCAGGCGGATGAAGTGGGAGAAGGTTTTTTTGACGGCAGCCAGATTTTCAAAGATGTCGGCGTGATCAAATTCGAGGTTGTTAATAATGGCAACTTCCGGATGGTAGTGAATGAATTTGCTGCGCTTGTCAAAAAACGCGGTGTCGTATTCATCCCCCTCAATGATAAACCATTCGCTGTCGGTGAAACGGGCTCCTTGCCCCAGATTGTTGGGAATGCCGCCGATCAGGTAGCTGGGGTTCAGCCCGTTGTGCTCGAAAACCCAGGTGAGCAGGGAGGTGGTGGTGGTTTTTCCGTGCGTGCCGCTCACCACCAGGGCGCGCTTGCCCTGGATGAAAAATTCACTCAACAGTTCCGCCAGGGAGCAATAACGCAGTTTATGGTCGAGGACAAACTCGGCCTCGGGGTTGCCGCGCGAGATGGCGTTGCCAATGACGACGAGGTCGGGTTTGCCGGCGAGGTTTTGCTCGGCGTAGCCATTGACGACTTTGATTTTTTTGGCCGCGAGAAAAGAAGCCATTGGTTCATAAACGCTTTGATCGGAGCCGGTTACGGTATAGCCTTTATCCTGCATGGCGGCGGCGGCGGCGGCCATGGCGGTGCCCCCGATGCCGACGAAATGGACGGATTTGATGTGTGTCGAAAACATTGCCGCAAAATTACCCACCAACGCCCCGGGGCACAAACAGTTTTGTTTAACCTTTGATGCCCGCCCGGCGTCTGCCTAGAGAAACCACCCATTGCGATTGATGAAATTTTCCGCCCCAAGGCCGTTCCGCCTAGTTGTTTTATTTGCCATTTTGATCGCCATCACGGCGCGTTTGCAAGCCGCCGAACGGCCTTCCTGGATCGATCCTGCCACCGGGCACCGGGTCATCCAGCTCTCTGCCGAGCCGGGTAGCGAGAGCCTGTATTTTAATTTGAATCCTTTCACTCCAGACGGGCGCAAGATGGTGATTACCACGCCCAAGGGAATTTCGCTGGTGGATCTTCAGTCGGGCGCGCTGGATTCGGTAGTGACGGGCAATGTCCACATCATCATGGTCGGGCACCGGACCGGGAAGATTTACTACACGGGCACCAACCGCAACGATCGGTCCGTGATGTGCATTGATCCGGCTACCAAGGCCGTCCGGGTCATCGCGAAGCTGGCGCGGGGCCAGTCAGTGGCCACGGTGAATGCGGATGAAACGTTGCTGGCTGGGACGATGGTGGAAAATGCCGCCGGCGCGACGAATGGTTTCAACCAAGATGCCGGTCCCAATGCCCGTAGCAACAGCCTGCAGGCGGCGGATGACCAGCGCCGCAATAAAGCGCGCCGTATTCAGGAACGTTTTGACCAGCATGCGCCCATGGAATTGTTCTTCCTCAACATCGCCACTGGCGAGGTGAAAACCTATGACAAGTGCAACGACTGGTTGAATCACCTGCAATTTTCCCCGACCGATCCGCAGTTGCTGCTCTTTTGCCATGAGGGGCCCTGGCACAAAGTGGACCGCATCTGGACCATCCGCGCGGATGGCTCGGGCCTGACGAAGATCCATCAGCGCACCATGGCCATGGAAATTGCCGGGCACGAGTTTTTCAGCGCGGATGGCAAAACTATCTGGTACGACTTGCAAACGCCGCGCGGGGAGGATTTCTGGGTGGCCGGCTATGAAGTCGCGACCGGCAAACGCACCTGGTATCACTTGCAGCGGAATGAGTGGTCGGTCCACTTCAACGTGGCCCCGGGCGGACAGTACTTCTCGGGGGATGGCGGCGATGACCGCATGGTGGCCCATGCCGAAGACGGCAAATGGCTATACTTGTTTCATTCAGAACTGTTGCCGGATAATTCCGGGCCTGAGCTGGACTCGAAGGATTTGATTCGCATTGGAGTGTTCCGTGCCGAAAAGCTCGTCAATATGGCCCGGCATGACTATGCGCTGGAACCGAACGCCATGTTTTCGCCGGATTTGAAGTGGCTGATTTTCCGGTCCAATATGAGCAGGGCCAGCCAGGTTTACGCGGTGGAATTAAACAAGTCAGGAGGCTAGTTGAATTGGCCATCGTGCAAAGCAAGGCGTGCCTTAATCCGGCCCGTGATTACCAGGGAGGCTTTGCATTGAGTCCGGCGCGGTCCGGGGGTAGGCTTTCCGCCATTATTATGAGCAGCGACCTGCTGGCCTTTGAACGCGCCTTGTGGCAACAAGGTCTGGTCCATGTCGCGGGGGTGGACGAGGCCGGTCGGGGGCCCCTGGCTGGACCGGTCAGCGCCGCCGCGGTGATCCTGCCGCCAGCCTGGGCAAATTCCGGCCTGCCGGGGGCATTGACTGGATTAAACGACTCCAAACAATTGACTGAGGCCCAACGGGAGGCGTTTTATGAGTTTATTATCAATTGTTCCGAGATATGCCATGCAGTCGTATTGGTATCCGCCGAACGCATTGATGCCACCAATATTTTGGCTGCCACCCACGAAGCCATGATTCTGGCCTTGGCCCGCTTGCAACCCGCTCCACAACATGCGCTGGTGGATGGCCGGCTGGTGAAAACCATGCGCGTGCCCCAGACGGCATTGGTGAAAGGCGACGCCCGGAGTTATTCCATCGCTGCGGCCAGTGTGCTGGCCAAAGTAACGCGCGACCGGTTGATGCTGGAATACCACCAGCAATGGCCGGAATATGGTTTTGCCTGGCATAAAGGCTACGGTACCACCCAGCACTTGGCAGCCATCGCCCAATGGGGACCTTGTCCCATACATCGCCGAAGCTTTGCTCCGCTAAAACTGGCCGAACCGGAGTTGTTTCCACGTTGAGGAGCGCTGGTTTTCACGGTCCCCGGCGGACCGTCAGATGCGTGCGGGCGGCGACCGTGGCCCGGGCTTTTGAGAGCCCGTCAAACTTTTTGCAGAGAGGGTGGCGATTTTCGGAAACGTCCCACGAGCCAGAGCAGAGCGACGGTCGCTGCCAAAGCCCAAGATGTGGGTTCCGGGACGAAGGCGATTTCTCCCAAAGTAAACCCATGAATGCTCGGGGGAATATTGCCGAACACCCGGGGGATGAAATAATTGAGGTCATTCCCAAGTTGGAAGGTCCCGGCTACCGCTGACTCGCCAATGACCGAGGCATCAGAAAAATTCCCGAATTGTGCATTGAACAAGGCGGTTTCGGGATCGCTGCCCAGGTCGGCCGACCAGCCAAACACCACAAAATTGGCATACCCGCCAGCCGGCACATCGGGAATGGTGTCGGGCGAGGTCACCTGGAGGCGTCCGGGTTGGGCGGCATTGCCATAGGTTGTCACATATTTCCAGTTCGGATCATTGACGACATAATTGCCAAGTTCGCCATCCGCCCGTGGAATTACCGGGTCCGCCGAACCCAGCACGGTATTGGCGGTCACCGTATAATAAAAGGCGAAATCAAAAGCGCCGGCCGGCCCGGTCATGAGCGAGGTGGCCGCGCCGCCCGGGGTTTGGTTGACGGAAATTTTGGTGTAGAGGGTGTTGAAATTATTAAACCAAACCTCCCCTTGGGCATGAACCAGACAAGTGGCAAACAAACTTGATAACAGGATGAGCATTTTTTTCATAACATGATAAAATGGAAGTTGTTTAACACATCTCCGTCGGTTGATTCAGCAAACTAGCCCCGGTTTTTCATTTTGCAAGTGCAAAAGCTTTGACGCCAAAAGCGTTGGGCTGGCCAGCTGGCCATCGCCCAAAGCATCCGCTTAATTTATTTCTGGAAAATTCCCCCGCTTTGCGGCAAGCTGACCATCTGTTGAATTTATGGACGTAAAACTTCCGAAATTGGGTGAGGGCGCGGATTCCGGCGTCGTGGTCAATGTCTTCGTGAAAGAAGGCGACACGGTGGCGAAAGACCAGGCCGTACTGGAACTTGAAAACGAAAAGGCCGTGGCCTCCATCCCGTCCACTGCGGCGGGTGTGGTGGGCAAGGTCTTTGTCAAAGCGGGCGATCGCATTAGCGTTGGCCAGCGATTGATTTCCGTGGAAGGTGGCGCCGGTGCACCCGCACCCGTGCCCGCCGCCCCGGCTGCCGCTGCGGCTCCCGCGCCCAAACGCGCCGCCGCCCGTCCAGCCGCCGCTCCTGCGCCGGAAGTCTATGAGGAAGTGGCGGATGAGGACGAAGATGTGACGCCCGGCATCGCGCCCGTGGCCTCACCCTCGGTTCGCAAGGTGGCCCGGGAACTGGGTATTAATCTCGCCAAGATTCGCGGCAGTGAATCCGGTGGCCGCATCGTGATGGGTGACGTCAAAGCCTATATCCAACGCTTGATCGCGAAGGCCGCGACGCCCAAGGCTGCTCCGGCCGCCGCCGCGGCGGCCCCGGCCAAGCCCGCGCCGGTGTCCATTGACTTCTCGCAATGGGGTCCGGTCCTCAAGAAATCCATCACCCCGTTGCGCCAGGTCATTGCGCGCCGGATGCTGGAAAACTGGAACGCCATTCCGCATGTCACCCAGTTTGACAATATTGATTTCACCAAGCTGAATGAGTTGCGCAAGAAATATGCCGCCGCTTACGAGGCCAAGGGCTCGAAACTCACGCTCACCCCACTGGTGCTCAAGGGCATCGTCGAGGCGCTGAAGAAACATCCGATCTTCAATTCCAGCCTTGACGAGGCCACGAACGAGATCGTGATCAAGGAATATTACCACCTCGGCATCGCGGTGGACACCGAGCAGGGCTTGATCGTTCCCGTCATTCGCGACGTGGACAAGAAGAGTGTGCTCGAAATCGCCAAGGAACTGGAAGTCCTCGCCGCCAAGGCGCGGGATCGCAAGGTGACGGGCGACGAACTCAAGGGCGGGACCTTTACGATCTCCAACCAGGGAGCCATCGGCGGGGCGCATTTCACGCCGATCGTGAACAAGCCGGAAGTGGCCATCCTCGGCATGGGCCGGGGCGCGTTGCAACCCGTGGTACGCGAGGGCAAAGTGGAAATCCGCCTGATGACGCCGATTGGTTTGAGCTATGATCACCGCGTGATCGATGGCGGCACGGCCGCCCGGTTCACGGTGGATCTGATCGCGGCCTTGCAGGATTTCAAAGAAGAAACCGTAAAAATTTAAGCGCATTTTGTTTTCATGGAACCTATCAAAACTGAAATAGTGGTGGTCGGCGCGGGTCCCGGCGGTTATGCGGCGGCCTTTTATGCGGCGGACCTCGGCAAAAAAGTCATTCTCATCGAACGCGAAAAGCGCCTGGGTGGCGTGTGCCTGAACCGGGGTTGCATCCCCTCCAAGGCGCTGCTCTATGCCACGCACCAGATCGTCAATGCCCGGGAATCGGCGCATCGCGGGATCTCGTTCACGGAGCCGACCATCGAAGTTTCCAAGCTGCGCGCCTGGAAAGAATCCATCGTAGAAAAGCTGGCTGGCGGTGTGGCGGCGCTCGCAAAAATGCGCGGCGTGCAGGTCATTCAAGGCCGGGCCTATTTTGAAGGTTCCCAAAAGCTGCGGGTGGAAACCAGCGAAGGCCAGCAATTTGTGGAATACGACAAGGCCATCCTGGCCGTCGGCTCCATCCCGGCCATTCCCAAGGCTTGGGACTTGGGTAATCCGCGGGTCATGACCTCCACAGAGGCCCTGGAAGTGACGGATATTCCGGAAAACCTGCTGGTGATCGGTGGCGGTTACATTGGCATGGAGCTGGGCACGGTGTATGCGGCGCTGGGCAGCAAAATTGTCCTAGCGGAAGCCACGGACGCCATTCTGGCCGGGGCCGATGCGGACCTCGCCCGCCCGGTGGTGGCCAATGCCAAGAAAGCTTTCAAGGAAATCCGCCTCAAGGCGCGCGTTTCCAAAATGGCCACCGCTGGCAAACAAATCAAAGTGGAGATGGAATACAACGGCCAGAAGCTCGAAGAGCTGTATGACCGCGTGCTGGTGTCTGTCGGCCGCGTGCCCAATAGCGGCGACCTGGGCCTGGCCAATACCAAGGCCGTGCTGGATGAGAAGGGCTTCGTCAAGGTCAACCATCATCAGCAAACGGATGATCCGAATATTTACGCCATCGGCGACATCGCCGGGGGCATCCTGCTCGCGCACAAAGCCCACAAAGAGGCGCGCATTGCCATTGAAAACATCAACGGCGACGACGTGGTGTTTGAAAACATCATCATTCCCGCCGTGGTCTTCACCGACCCGGAAATCGCCTGGTGCGGCCTCACCGAGGCCGAAGCCAAGGAAAAAGGCGTGAAGTACGAAGTCGCCAAATTCCCCTGGTCCGCCTCCGGCCGTGCCTTGTCCTTCGACCGCACCGACGGCGTCACCAAGATGCTGATTGATCCGGATACCGACCGGCTGCTGGGCGTGGGCATCACCGGCGCCGGCGCCGGCGAACTCATCGCCGAAGCCGTGCTGGCCATGGAAATGGGTGCCACCGCCGAGGACATCGCCCTCACCGTGCATCCGCATCCGACCCTGTCCGAAACCATCATGGAATGCGCCGAAGTTTTCTACGGCCACGCCACGCACACATTCTCCAAGAAGAAATCGCACGAATAATTTCGCGACGAGCGCAAAGGCGGCTGTGTTCATTGGACACAGCCGCCTTTTTTTTGACAGGAGTTTTCATGAAACTCGCTCTGCACCATGGATGAAAAGTCATCCTCACGGGAGGCCCAACGGGCCGTAATTCCTTAGCCCAGCCCAATCGGGCTGGGTAATTTGCCCTCCCAGTCCGGCGTCCTGAAGGGACGCGATACCCCTTTCAGTCCCGCAGGGACGACTGAGAATAGCCCAGCGATTCATCGCTGGGTTTTCTCACCCTCACGGGCAAGTCCCGCCAGGGACGGCCGAAATCCTGAATTGTTGACATTCCGTGAACACCGCAATATCGTCGCCAAAGGTGGGAAATGATCGAACGCAAATTGCGAAGGAATCTTTGTTAGGTGGGGTACGCACTATGAAGAAATTTAGAAAATTTGGATTGATACTCGTCCTTTTCGCTGTTCTTTATGTTATCGCATTCGGGGTTATCCACCGCTCATCCACCTTAAGGCGACCAGCTTACAACATGATGTATTGGTATTACAGTGACTACCCTGTTGTGGAGGCCGTCGAGTTTTATGGCTTTTGGCCTTTGCGACAAATTACTTACCGAGTGTTTCCTCGATTTATGTCCAGACACATCACCGAGAGAACATGGCAGACGAATGATTATCCCCCCGGTTTTGATGGATAGATATATAAACATACCAACCAAAAATCGCTCCAACCAACCGTCGTCCCGCCCGCCCGTAGCTTCCGAGCTAATGCGGATGGCGCTTGCCATTCTGCTGTCACGATTTGTATTTGGCTTGCGCCGCAAGAAAAGGTAGAAAGTTATCCAGCGGTTTTATGCTAACACCCACCGCCAACCACCTGGATGCCTTCGTGGATATTCTCCGCCCCACCCAGGGCTATTCACTGAGCGACGTCGGGCTGGCCATCCCGAATCCTACGACCGCGATTTTTCAGGCCAGACTGAACGGACCCCAAGGGACGCCAGTCTGGGCGCGTGCCTGGCTCTCCACCGAAGCCGGTACTTTGGCCGAGACTGCCTCGCCTCAACTGCTGGCCGGCGACCTGGTAACGCTTGAAGTGACCTTGCAAAGTCATGAATCACCATGCAGTGGTTACATCCGGATCGAGTCGAGGGCCTTGAAAACCGAGCATGTAGTCCTCCTAAAACTTGCGTGAAATTTGACTGCGATATAATGTGGCGTTAGGCACCACATGAGCAGGATTTACGGCAATACCATGGGAGATTTAAGACGCGCCAGCATGGGCGGCGCGATGTTGGGGATATTTGCCGGTGTTGCTCTCGGTGCGGGATTTTACAAAGATGGGCGCCTGGCCCACGACTGGTCCACGGCGGTTGTCGGAGCATTCGTCATCGGCTGCATCATCCCGCTGGTAATGTTACCGACGTGCCTCTTCTCCATCTGCTTGGAAGCTCATTATATTACCCATCTCTTTTGCGGACGAATTATCCTGAAGCGCCGTCCGATTTCCCAGCTTAAGTCGGTGAGCGTTGGCTTGGGATTGTTCGCCGTGGTCTTCGGGTTTGCGGACGGTTCCTGCATCCATTTTCTGGGGGCGCGCATTCGCGTCATTGATGCTTTGTGTGGCAACATCCACCAGCTGTGCCCGAATTTTCAAGGATTCACTTTTGGACGTCGCTATGCGCGTCTTTCCCGAACCATCCATAAGTTCAATCCCCATGCCTGACCAGGGACCAGCCACCGCTACATCCGCCTTGAAGGCACGCAAAGCTCTCGCGGAGATTGCCATTGACCGGCATCGCGGTTGGGTGCTCCCATCCGCTGGCACACGTCCTTTTCGGTATTGGGCCTGGGCTCATTTCCAAAAGGACCCGACATGGGGCCGGCAGACCTGGACCCTTTGGGTCGAATTGGCGGGCGAGCCCGATTTATCCCGCGAGCAGGTTGAGGCCACGGTTTATTTTTTCGCCCCAGATGCCCCACAAGAAGTCATTGAGCCGGGCGCAGAATTTGAGTTGTTTTGCGGCCAGGTTCATTACACGCACGGTCGGATCAAAACCATTTTGTCCGTGGACACCTAAACATGCGCCGCCCGCCCATTCAAATTTTGGGCTGAAGCCTCGTTTTGCCTGTTCATCCTGTCTCGACAAATCCCTCCAACCGACTAAATTAACGTGATGTCGTTAGCGAACCAACCGCTGGTCATTGCCGGGCGGATATTCCGTTCCCGCCTCATCCTGGGGACGGGCAAATTTTCATCGCCGGAAGCCATGCGCGACGCGCTGGCCGCCAGTGGCGCGGAGATGGTGACGGTCGCCCTTCGCCGGGCCGATCTCAGTGGCAAGCGTGATCCCTTCGCCAATATTCTGGAGTTCATTGATGCCGAGCGCTACTTGCTCTTGCCCAACACCAGCGGCGCGATGAATGCCGAGGAGGCCGTCCGTCTGGCGCGCTTGGCGGCCGCCGCGGGTTTGCCCAAGTGGGTGAAGCTGGAAATTCATCCCGATCCCCGCTACCTGTTGCCCGATCCGGTGGAAACCTTCAAGGCGGCGGAAATTCTGGTGAAAGAAGGTTTTACCGTGCTCCCTTACATCAACGCCGATCCCGTGCTGGCCAAGCGCCTCCAAGATGTGGGCTGCGCCACGGTCATGCCGCTGGGCTCGCCCATTGGCTCCAACCGGGGGCTGCAAACGCGCGAGCAGTTGCGGATCATTATTGAGCAGGCCACGGTTCCGGTGGTGGTGGATGCCGGGTTGGGCGCGCCCAGCCACGCGGCGGAAGCCATGGAACTCGGCGCGGATGCGGTGCTGGTCAACACGGCCATCGCGGTGGCGGCCGATCCCAATCGCATGGGCCGGGCGTTTCAAATGGCGGTGGAGGCGGGCCGGGCGGCGTATGAATCCGGTCTGGCCACACAAAATGAGTTCGCCAGTGCCACCAGCCCGCTGACGGCGTTTTTGGATTAAACTTCGCAACGTTCAACCCAATTCAAATAATCAACATGAGCAGGAATGTCATTTCGGCGGCGCGGGCGCGGGAAATTTTAACTGAAGCGCGCAAAACCCGGATTTTAGTGGTGGGGGATGTGATGCTGGACCAGTTTATTTGGGGCTCAGTGTCCCGGATCTCCCCCGAGGCACCGGTGCCGGTGGTGGATTTCCAGCGGGAAAGCTTCATGCCCGGCGGCGCGGCCAATGTGTCGCGCAACCTCGCCACCCTGGCGGTGCCCACGGAGATTTTTGGGGCCATTGGCGATGATGATTCCGGGCGGCAATTGCAGGGTCTGCTGGACGAGCAGAAAATTGGTTGCCAGGGCCTCGTCAAAAGCGCGAAACGGCATACCAGTGTGAAAACCCGGATTGTGGCGCACCAGCAACAGGTGGTCCGCATTGACCGGGAGACACGGGAAAGTCTGGATGGCGAACTGACCCGGCAATTGCTGGCGGAATTGAAGCCGAAGCTGGCGACCACGGATGCGATCATCATTGGGGATTACGGCAAAGGGGTGGTGACCCAACCGCTGTTGGATGAGATTAAAAGCCTGTGTCGGGAGCGCGGCATTTGGGTAAGCCTGGACCCCAAACCGGTGCACAAGCTGGATTTGAGCCGGCTCTCCCTGATCACGCCGAACCGCAAGGAGGCGTTTGAAATGGTGGAACTCCCGGATGAGACGCGCAACGCCAATCCTCTGGCGGACAAGAACTTATTGCTGGTGGTGGAACGGTTGTTGCAGCAGCCCAGCCCGGCGATCCTGCTGGTCACTTTGGGCGATCTGGGCATGTTGTTGTGCCAGCGCGACCACAACCCCATTCACATTCCCACCGTGGCGCAGGAGGTGTTCGATGTGTCCGGCGCGGGCGACACAGTGATTGCCTCGTTCACGCTGGCCATTGCCGCCGGGGCCTCGCCGTTGGAGGCGGCGCTGCTCTCCAATCACGCGGCCGGGATTGTGGTGGGCAAGGTGGGCACCGCCACGACCACGCCGGAGGAATTGATTCACAGTTTAACGACCGGCTGACGGCCCCGGGCTGGTGGCCGGTCCCAAGTCCCCATGACACCGCACAAAATCACTCCCGCTGGCATTCGCGACCGTAAACGTTCGGGCGAAAAAATCGCCGCGCTGACGGCGTATGACTATCCCCTGGCCAAAATGCTGGATGAAGCCGGGGTGCCGTTCCTGCTGGTGGGCGATTCCCTGGGGATGGTGGTGCTGGGGTATCCGGACACGACCCTGGTGACCATGGCGGACATGGAGCATCATGTGCGCGCGGTGGCGCGGGCCAAGCCGCAGGCACTGGTGGTGGCGGATTTGCCGTTTGGCACTTACGACACGGTGGCCAAGGCGGTGGCCAATGCCCGCCGGTTGGTTGCCGCCGGGGCGGAGGCGGTGAAGGCGGAGGGCGGCCGGTCCATCCTGCCCCAAGTGCAGGCCATCCTGGCCGCTGGCATTCCCTATTGCGGCCACCTGGGCATGTTGCCACAGCACGTGCGCGAGGAGGGGGGCTACCACATTAAAGGCCGCACGGAAACGGAGCGCGAAGCCCTGCTGGCCGATGCGCGCGCGCTGGCGGACGCCGGGGCGTTTGCCGTGGTCTTGGAAATCATCACGCCGCCGGTGGCCAAAGAAATTACTGCGAGCGTGCCCATTCCCACGATTGGCATTGGGTCGGGGCCGGACTGCGACGGGCAGATTTTGGTGACTTTTGATTTAGTGGGCCTTTTCCCATGGTTCACCCCCCGGTTTGTAAAACCCCGGGCCAATTGTGCCGCCGATATTAAACATGCGGTGAGTGCTTGGAAAGAGGCCTTGAGCGCGCCGGTGGCGAAGTAAGTGCCGGAGCTGGCCCGGGTAGTTATCGCAAGGCGCGTCGCACTTGAAATTGGGCGCACTTGCCACTGGCCCCGAGCAAATGTTTCATCGGCGGAGCGTGGCGTTTCCGCTGTTGCAAGGTAAGGCAGGTGGTTAGCCATAGGGACCGCTTTGGCGATGCCGCGTTGAGGCGTCCTGAAGGACGCGCTCCGTGCGCTGGGGTGCCGTGGAGGTTAGGCTCTTTGCGAAGGGGCGTCCCAAATCCGTTGGTTGGACAAACGGTGGGCTTTTACGAGTTTGGCGGAGGTATGCACGGTGGGGCTTGGGGAATGGGGGGATGGATGACAATTTTATGCACCGGCTCCTGGCGGAGCGTGGCGTTTAGGCCGTCGCGAGTTAAGGCAGGTGGTTGGCCAGAGGGACCGCTTTGGCGATGCGGCGTTGAGGCGTCCTGAAGGACGCGCTCCTTGTGACCGGGTGCAGTGGAGGCGAGGCTCTATGCGAAGGGGCGTTTCAATTGGGTTGGCTGGACAAGGGGTGGACTTTTACGAGTTTGGCGGAGGTAGGCACGGTGGGGCTTGGGGAATGGGGGGGATGGATGACAATTTCTTGGACTGGGCGGTTGGGAAGCGTGGCATTAAGGCCGTCGCAAGGTAAGGCAGGTGGTTAGCCATAGGGACCGCTTTGGCGATGCCACGTTGAGGCGTCCTGAAGGACGCGCTCCGGCATGGATGCGGCTGAGCGAAGCCATGCACGGCGGGAGTTGAGGGGCAGGGACATACATGGCATGCTAATGTACCGACCCGGCTATGAAAATGGCTGTAGCAGTAAAGCGCTGGCAGAACTGATCCTCCTAGAGGCATTTTATTATTCTCAAACTAAGGATACACCAGCCGATAGAACACGCTGCTGGGCGCTGCGCCGCCCGCAGGGATTACCATGAAGTTCGTGTCCGCCGAACCAGAAACGGTGAACCAGCCATTGGTCATTAATCCATTCGTTTGCGCTTGCAAGCGCCAGCCAACGTGATCGGACGGCCAGGAGATATTCAGGGCGCCGCCGGCCAAGGACATGAAAACATTCACCGGCGAAATTGAAATCGGCATCGCACTGACTTGAGTTGAGTTCACACTGTCGCCGTTGAGGTTTATGGCGGCGACGACGTAGTAATAGGTCGAGCCGTTGAGGAGGGCTGTGTTGGTGAAGACGGTGGTGACGATGTTCGTGATGGTCGTGTAGGGCCCGCCGTTGCTGGCGGCGCGGCGAACTTTGTAACTGGTCGCGCCGGCCACGGCGTTCCAACTTAAGGCGACTTGGGCAGGGCCGGGCGTGGCTGCCAAGTTGGCGGGCGCGGCGGGGACAACACCGCTGGGACTGAACAAGTTGCCAATTTCCAAATTCGTCAGCGCGCGATTGTAAATGCGAAAATCGTCCACGAGTCCGTTCAGCATGGGATCGGCGAATTGCGATTTGCCAAGGTAGTTCAAGGTCGTGCTGCCGAGGCTCGATGGCTTGAGGGTCATGCTGGCGTTGGTGTTAACGGCAATCCCGTCAACGTAGAGCCGGCCCGTCGTGCCGGACAACGTCACCGCGAGATGATGCCACGCGGCCGCAGACAGCGCCGGGCCGTTGAGTTGTTGTTCCCCGCTGCCGGTGGTGATGCCGTAACGCACCGTGTTGCCGCCGCTGACAGGCGACAGAAACATATAGGCTGTCGTGCCGGTGCCGAAGTCGAAGACGCGCGCCCAGGTGCTGTTGGCGTCCACATAAACCCAGGTGGCGATGGTGAAGTTCGTGAGCGTGCTGACCACGCCCGCGGGCAAACTCACATAGCTGTTGCCCGCGCCGACGAGCGACACGGCGTTGTTGATTTTGCCGGCGGCCCAACTCCCGCCGACGACCGTGCCGGGGTTTGCTCCGGCGGAATCAGCGGCGGTCGTGCCGCCGGTCTCGTTAAATTTCCAGTGACCAACCATCGCCGTCGGCGTGATGGCGAACTGTGCCGAGTTCGTGCTTTCACCGATGCCGTTCACGGCGGTGATGACGTAGTAATAGTTGGTGCCGTTGATGGCCGTCGCGTCGGTGTAACTGGCCGCGGTCGGACTGCCGACGATACTGTAGGGTCCACCGCTCTGCGTTGAGCGCTTCACCCGGTAACTCGTCGCGCCGGGCACGGGCGTCCAGTTCAAGTCAACCTGGTTGTGTCCCGGACTGGCGACAAAACCCGCCGGGGCGGGGAGCGCGCCATCAGGGTTGGCCAGCGCAACCACCTGTGCGCTGCTCAAGGCGACGTTGTAAATGCGGAAGTCATCCACGCGCCCGTTCAGGTAGGGATCGGGCCATTGCGATTTGCCGAGGTAATTCTGCGTGGTGCTGCCCAAGCTCGCTGGTTTGAGCGTCATGCTGGTGTTCGTGCCAACGCCAACGCCATCCACAAAAAGAATTCCCGTGGTGCCCGAAAGGGTGACGGCGACGTGATGCCATGCGCCCGCAGAGAGCACCGGGCCGTTGAGGGTTTGTTCGCCACCGGAACTGCTGGTGGTAATGCCATAACGAACGGTGTTTCCGCCGCTGGCCGGCGCGAGATACATATACACCGCCGTGCCGGTGCCGAAGTCAAAGAGGCGCGCCCAGGTGCCGTTAACGTTCACATAAACCCACGCGGCAATACTGAAATTTCCGGAGAGCGAACTGACCACGCCCGCCGGCAGGCTCACATAGCTGTTGCTGCCGTTTAACGCCAGCGAATTGCTGAATTTGCCGGCCGTGAAACTGGCGCCAGCGTTCAAGGTGCCGTTTCTGCCGGCGATGGAATCCACGGCGGTCGTGCCACTGGTCTCGTTGAATTTCCAATGGGCGAACATCGCGCCGGGCGCGGCGGCCACCTGCGCGGAGTTTGCACTCTCGCCCACCGAATTGGTGGCGGACACGACGTAATAATAAGTCGTGCCGTTCACAGCGGTTGCGTCGGTGCAAGTCGGCGCCGTCGAATTGGCAATGGGGGTGTAAGGGCCGCCACTCACCGTGGCGCGCCTGACGTAGTAGCTGGCGGCCTCGCTCGCAGCGGACCAGCCCAGCACCACTTGATTGTGGCCTGGCAGCGCGGTCAAACCGGCCGGCGCAGCCGGCAATGTGGCAGCCGGTGTGGTGGCACTGGCTGGCGAGCTGTTGCTGCTTTCGCCGCCGCCGTTGACGGCAGACACGACGTAGTAATAAGTCGTGGAATTCGCGAGTCCCGCATCGGAATATGCCAGACCCTTCACGCCCGCCGCAATGGTGGTGTAAGGACCGCCGTTATTGGTTGCGCGCTTGAGGTTGTAGCCCGACACATTCACTTGATCGCCCCATGTCAGATTCATCTGGCTGCTGCTCGCCGGATTCGCGGTCAGGCGGGCGGGCGGGGCGGAAATTTGCGGCGTGCCAAAAACCTGACACTCGTAAAACGCCGCCCAGCCGCCAGCAGGCGTCACGCCCGTCACAGTGACGCGAACGTAGCGCGCCGCCGCTGAAACATTATGACTGGTGGTATTTTGAACCGCGTTGGCCGTTGCGTCCACGAGGGTGGAATAGTTCACGTCGTCCGCACTGGTTTCAAGCCGGTATTGAAACGCCACACCTGGAAACCAGGAGATCGTTACGTTCGTGAGGTTGCACAGTGAACCGAGATCCACGCGCCACCACTGCGGATAGGAACCGCCGTTCGCGGTCCAGCGCGCGCCGATGGTTTTTCCGTCGTTGGCCGACTCGGGAAAGAAGCCAACCTGAAAACTACTCGCCGCCGAGGGCCGATACTGCGACAGCAGTCCGGCGGGAATCGTCGCGAGCGCGGGGTTGATAAATTTCCACTGCTGATTCCAGTTCGTGCTGCTGCCCCGGCCCTGCAGCGCGGTGCCGTCGGTCGTCTGGCCGCCCGTGTCGAGGCATTTGCCGGTGGCGACGTTGATGAATTTGTAATAACCGGCGTCCGTTTTCACCACCTGCCACAGCTGGCTCGCGCTGAAATTTTCCGCCGCCTGACCAATCGGCGAGCCGTCGGCGGGGTTGCCGAGCGAATCCAACAATTTTCCCGTCGCCACCGAACGCAGCGTGAACAGGGTCGTGTTGGGAACCAAGGCCAGCACCCATTGTTGGTTTACGCTGCCGGAATAGCCCCATTGCCTGACCTGGGCGCCGTCGGTGGACGAACCCAGATTGTCGAGCAATTCAAGGCTGCTTCGATTGCGCAGAGAATAGGTGCCCGGCGCAAAACCAATGGTGCGATCCTCGTCCAATCCCAGGTCACGGATCAGCGCCCCAACCATTCCGATGTGACGCTCGGGATAGGTGTATTCATTGGGATAGTTCCAGCCATACGGCCAGTAATGCGCGCTGTCACAACCCAGCGTGGCCGCCGGACCGTCGTAAGCCTCCTCGGCGCTGTTCGCGTAGCCACCCTGCCAGGGATTGGCGTTGTAAGCAGCCCAAGCCCCAGTCGTCCCGGTTCCCAGCCAGTGACTCATTTCGTGCATGGCCGTGCCATAACTGATCGAACCGCCGAAAGTGATCTGCCCATGATAATCCGACTGCGCGGTGGGCACGCCGGAACTGTAGGCGACGCCGATGTCGTAGTTATAGTCCGAATAGGCGTTGAACATCGCGACCGCACTGTTCATCGCATTGACGATGTTATTTGACAGGGTCACGTCGCTGGGCGCAGCATTCCAATGCCACGTGAGCGCGGCCTGGCTGGTCAAAGTGCTTAAATAAATGGCAATCAGCCCGATTAGTCTTTTCATGTTTAACTATCCCAAGTGTTTATCATGGCTCAAGCAATTTTACGAACTGGAAAACGCGGCGAGCACGGCTCGCCCTGGCCACCGCTAAAATCCGCCACCCCAGTCCCACTTTCATTTTTCAGACAGGCTCTGAACCGGAACCAGGCAATAGAAATGCAGCGTTTGCCTGGTCTTTTTGTGCAAGGACTTCGTCGTGAACCGCTGCCAGATCCATAGTGGATATGCTACGCGTCGCACTCCTCGCCTTGCACAAAAAACCACAGCGCAACCACTGGCCTTTCGATGGCATGGATCCGGGTGAGGGATTACGGTCCGTTGGGCCTTGGCGGTTGCAGAGCATCGCAAGGAAATCAGCGTAACCGCAATCGTGACTGGCAGCTGGAAAGAGGGCAGTTAATGAGGTGGTCGTCTTTGCTCAGTTCATCAAATTGTGGTTTCGTGCTCCATCGAATCGTTCACCAATGGAAGGGACAATCTCACATCCGAAAGGCATGCGAAACACCCCGAGACAAGACCTGGCAATGCCAATGGAAGACCCGTTTACGAAATGACCTGCCGGTACGATCCGATATTTGGTTGGGAATGAGCTGAGGCGGCTAAATGTCACTTGTCGTTCGCTGCAACATGCGGCAAATTTAGCGGCATGAAAACCGTGAGCGCCGGGCTACTGGCCAGTTTTTTTCTCAACTCGCTTTCCGCCGCCACTTTTGTGGTCACCAGCACCGCCAACAGCGGGCCGGGAACCTTGCGCCAGGCCCTGCTGGATGCAAACGCCAATCCCGGTCTCGGCACCATCACCTTCAACCTGCCCGGTTCCGGCGTGCAGACCATCGCGCCGACCAATGCGCTGCCGGCCATCACGAATGCCGTGTTCATCGACGGTTTTTCCCAGCCCGGCAGCAGCGCCAACACTGTGGCGACTGGCGACAATTCCGTTCACCTCATCCGGCTTGATGGTTTCAATTGTCTCGACGCCTCGGCGGATGGTTTGAAATTCACCACGGCCAATTCGTTTGCCCCCTCGCCGGCCAGCGGCAGCACCGTGCGCGGACTGGTCATCGTGCGGTTCAACCACGGCCTTTCGGCGAACGAGCTTTCCAGCCTGACGGTCAGCGGTAACTGGATCGGGCTGGACGTCGATGGCATGGTGCGCGGCAACCGCAGTTCGGGCATTTACCTGACGTCCTTCTTTTCGACGGCGCAAAACAATGTCATCGGCGGCACCACGCCGGCGGCGCGCAACATTGTTTCCGGCAACGGCAACAGCGGCATTTATTTCAACGGCAGCACCACGGCGAATTCGCTGGTGCAAGGCAACTTCATCGGCACGGACGCGACCGGCACGTTGCCGCGCGGCAACGTTTTCGGCGGCATTTACCTTTTCGCCTGCACCAACATCACGGTGGGCGGTGCAACGAGCGCGGCGCGCAACATTATTAGTGCCGCCACGGCGGCGGGAGGCAACGGCATTAGCGTGCAGGCCGGACCGAACAACGTCATTCAGGGAAATTACATCGGCGCGGATGTCAGCGGCCAATATGACCTGGGCAATCTTTACGACGGTATTTATGTGACGGCCGCCAGTGGTACAAAAATTCTCGGCAACCTCATCGTCAACAACCGCGCCAACGGCATCAATCTCGCCAGTGCCAATAACACCGTGGTGGAAAATAATTTCATTGGCACGGACGCGACCGGCACGCGACCGTTCGGCAATCTGGCCGCCGGCGTGACCATTTCCGGCGGCACAAATCGGATTGGGGGCGTGAGCGCGGGCAAGGCGAACACGATTTACTACAATGGGGGCGCGGGGGTGGAAGTCACCGCGACGACGGCCGTGCAAAATGAAATTTCCGCCAACAGCTTTTATGATAATGGCGGCCTGGGGATTGACCTCGCACCGTCCGGCAGCAATACCAACGACGTGCTCGATGCCGACACCGGCGCGAACAACTTGCAAAACTTCCCGGTGCTCACCAGCGCCAGCATCGCTTTCAGTGCGCTCACCGTGCAGGGCAGTTTGAACTCGCAGGCCGTGGCCACTTACCGCGTGGAGTTTTTCGCCACGCCGACGTGGGACGCGGCCAATATTCCCGAAGGTAAAATCTTTCTCGGCTCGACGAATGTGACCACCGACAACAGCGGCAATGCGAATTTCACCGCTGCGATCGCCACCACGCCGGATAAAAATTACGTCGTCACCGCCACGGCCACAGATGCGAACGGCAGCACCTCGGAATTTTCCACCGGCATCGGCATCGTTTCGAACGGTGTTCCCAGCCCGTTGCTGGTCGTCTCCAAAAGCGTGGCTGGCGGCGGGGGCCGGGTGAGCAGCACCAGCCTTTCGTGGCCGAGCGCAGCGACATTTTTTACGCTCGAAACAGCGCCATCGCTGGCACCCTCGGTTTCCTGGACGCCCGTCACTGCGGGCATTCTGGATGTCAGCGGCACAAAAACGTTCCTCATTACCAACGGCGCGGGCAACACGAATGCCTTCTTCCGCTTGAAAAAACCTTGATGTCGTCCGCCGGCGTTAATCCATGGCAATGAACCAACGCTCGGCCCGCAACTTTTTAGGGGGATTCGGTATTAATCAGGTTATGAAATGTGTTCTGCTTTTGGTGCTTTTGGCGGGTTTGGCGGCGGGTTGCGTGACCAAATCCAAGGCCCGCTCGGAGGCGCGCGCCGAGGCGCAACGGGCTTATCTAGCCGGGCAGAATGACGCTCTGAAAGCGCAGTTGGCCCGGCAGCAGGCCACGGTGACGGTGGTGGGCCCGGTCCAAAATGCCACGGTGCCCTGGGTTTCCGGCCTGACCCTCGCCCAGGCCATTGCCACGGCGAACTATCTCAGCCCCAGCGAACCCACCCAAATCACGCTGACCCGCCAGGGCGAGGACGGGGTGATTGATCCGCATGTGCTCTTCAACGGCGTGCCCATCCCCCTGGAACCTGGGGATGTGATCACGCTGAAATAGCTGCTCGTGCGGGTGACCGACTCAGATGTTTCAGCCGAGGGGCAGGGGAAAGGCGTCGGTGCGTCTTGTGCCGGTTCCAGGCGGTTTTCGGTGGCAGGTAAATTGAGCGGACACGTTGAGCGGTTGGGGAATGGCTGCGGCCAGCCCAACTGGATTGCGCCCGCCCGCCCAAAGTTGCGAGGAACGAGCATTCACCCCAACGACCGCCAACTCCAACGGGTTTGTGCCCTTTGGCAGGCCCAGCATCAGGGCTCAACCCCGTTGGGGTTGAATAAACATGCGTCCGCCTACCCAGGGTAGTCCCGCTGCCGGGACAACCCTGGGCTAGCGGACGGAATCCCGTGGGGATTCGGCAAGCAAGCAGCCAACGGCCCACGCCAGCCCGAATGCCACCGAAAACAGCGAGGAACCGGGGTGTTGATTTTTAACCATTGCAAGCCAGAGTTTTATAAACCTGCAAACGCCGGATTTTCGGTCGGAAAATATTTTCAATTATTTTGGACCCTGGACAGCGGATGTCCAGGGTCCCGTGCGAGGATGGAGTCGTCATTAATCAATGGATGAATGAATTAATGAAGCAAAAAAACGCATTAACGAATTAACACATTAACCAATTATGACGAACAACCAACAACTCGAACTGGGTTTTAACAGCATTCAACGCCGTCCGACGGCCGGGCATCCCGATGACCGGCAGGTCCGGGCGGCCTGGTGGTTTGGCCAGATGCGCCGGATTGTGGCGGGGGCGGTGGACTGGCAGGCGACCAGCCGTCCGGGCAATCAGACGACGTGGCACAAACATGGCCGCACGAAGTAACGGCGGCGGGAGGCATTCAACCCGAACTCCGAAATTAAAACAGCCGGTCGGCATCCATCGCTTGGGCATAAACGGTTTGGAAAAGTGGCTTCCCAAGCCGCTGCCAAGCAGTTGCCCATTTAAGGATGCGCGCTGCTCGCCGAGGCAGTCTCACCAGACCACTGCGGGTATGCCGGCGATTTCCCAAAGTGTTTCTGCTCCAACATCTTGCCGCATCCCAGCCATTTTAATTTCGGAGTTCGGGTTCAATGCGCCGGTGGATATCCGGCGCGAATGAATTCGCGAATCACGGAAATCTCGGCCGCACCGGCGATGGTGTGGTCCTTGGCAAATTCCTGCCAGGTTACGGAGATGCCGGCGGCCTGGAGGATGGGGATTTGCAGACGGACCTTGGCGATGGGAATCAGGGGATCCTGGGTGCCGTGGGTCATGAGCACGCGTTGTTGCCGTCCGGCCGGCGGGAGCTCGCGGATTAATTTCTCCGGGTCGAGCACCCAGCCGCTGATGCCAATCAAGCCCGCCAGTTTGTGGGGATAACTCAGCCCGACTTCGAGGGTCATGAGGCAGCCTTGGGAAAAGCCGCACAGGGTGATTAGTTCGGGCGGAAAGCCCCGGGCGGCCACATCTTCCAGCAAGGCAAAAAGCATTTTGCGGCTGCGTTCCACGCCCGGGGCGGGTTGGTTCAGATCAAACCAGGAATAGCCGCCGTAATAATCGTCGGGGGCATTCACGAGCAGGTAATTCATGGCCGGCAGGCGCAGGGCGGCGGGCAGCCAGCGAAAACCTTCGAGACTGTCGCCCAAGCCGTGGAGCATGATCAGGAGCCGGCGGGAGTTCGGCTCTACGGCGGGGATGAGTTCGGAATGGAGCATAAAGTGTGCGCTTACTGTTTGGTGCCGGAGGTTTCCGATTTCAGGGCAGCAGACTGGGCTTCGGCCCAGTCCACCAGGACCTTGCGCTGGGTAGCGGTGAGCACGGCATCGCGATGAATGGCCGTGTATTTTTTGGGCGGCATTTCGCCGCTGTCCACGACGTCGCTGATATTGCCAAATTTACGGGCGGCCCGGGCGGGGTCGGTAACGGGCCAGTCGGAGAAATTGAGTTTGGCGCGGCCTTCCTGGACGTCGTGGGCCACGAGCCAGGCCATGGGGGCGACCCGGCTGTACCACGGCCAGCGGGTTTCGTGCGAATGACAATCGGTGCAAGCGGTGCGCAGGAGGGTGGCCACTTCCGGCGGGGGGGGGCGCACGGCAAATAAATCGCGGCCCGCCACCACGGGAGGGTTGGTGCGGTCCGGGTTGGCGAGTTGGGCCAGGGCAAACACGGCCAGGGCGGCGAGGAACAGCCATTGCAATTTTTTCTTCATAAGCGATTCCGGGTCAGGCGCAGCTTAACCGGTTCCAGAAAGTACCAGAGGGCGGGCGGGATGGAAAACTGGATTATTGCCCGAATCATTATTGCCCGAATCTATAGGCAAGCTTGTCCGGCTTGGTTTGCCATTCGGCGAATACAGTTAGCGCCCCCGGGTGGCGTCGTGAAGCATTCCCCCGGAATTAGCGAGGCGATAGTCCGAGTTGCGAATGAAATGATAGAAGTTGACGCTGCGGGGCGCGTTCGCCCGGACCGGGGACCGTGTGCGCTGGTGCCGCGGTGCAACTGCTTGCATTTCTGCTGCTGGGACCCGGCTAAGCCGGGGTGAGTTTGTCGATGGCCAGCTTTTTGACGCCGCCGAGGAGCAGCCGCAGGCTGTTCATCACCACGATTACCGTGCTGCCTTCATGGCCGACCACGCCGATGGTGAGGGGGATTTTGCCGGCCAGGGCGAAGCTCACAAGCACCACCACGGTGCCCAGAGAGATAACGAGATTCTGGCGGATCACGCGCCGTGCCCGCTGGCTCAGGTTGTAGGCGGCCAGAAAGTTTTCCAGCCGGTCGTGCATCAACACCACGTCGGCTTGTTCCAGGGCAGCATCCGAACCCCGGGCACCCATGGCGACGCCGATGTGCGCGGCGGCCAGGCTGGGGGCGTCATTCACGCCATCGCCAATCATGGCGACGTGCCGGCCGCCCTGGCTTAATTCACGGATGGCGGCGACTTTTTGCTCGGGCTTGAGCTCGGCGCGCACTTCATCCAGTTTGATCTGGGCATTGAGGTGGTCGGCGGTGGCCTGGCGGTCGCCGGTGAGGACCACACTGCGCAAGCCCTCCTGGCGCAAAGCCGCAATCACCGCCCCCGCCTCCGGGCGCACGTCATCGCGCAATATAATGCGGCCGAGCAAATCCCCCGCTTCGATCCACACCTCGGAGCAGCCGGCTTCCGTGGCGGGGACTTGGGCCAGAAATACTTGATGACCGCCCTCGGTGGCCAGCCATTCGCGGCGGCCCAGCCGGTAGTCCTGTCCGTGGCGCCAGGCCCGCAACCCCAGGCCGGTGACGGATTCAAATTTGTCAAAGGGCAGCTCGGTCAGTTGGTGTTGTTTGCCGTGGCGGGTGATGGCGCGGGCCAGGGGATGGGTGGATAATTTTTCGAGCGAATAGGCAAGCCGGGCGATTTCGGCCTCCCGTCCGGCCGGGAAACTCTCGATCTTTTCCACCCGCAATTCGCCGGTGGTGAGGGTGCCCGTTTTGTCCAGGGCAACAATATTCACCTCGGCCAGTTTTTCCACTGCCGCCCCGCCCCGGAAGAGGATGCCATGGCGGGCGCCCCAGGCGATGGCGGCGAGCACGGCAGAGGGAATGGACAAAACCAGCGCGCAGGGCGACGAAACCACCAGCAACGTCATGGTGCGATAAAAGGCGGTCTGGGATTCATTGACGGCTTTAAACGGGGCATAATGAAAGCCCAGCCACCACACAAAAAACATGAGGAGGGACAGGCCCAGCACCCCATAGGTGTAGAAGGTGCTGAATTTGTCGGCAAATTGTTGCGAAGGTGCTTTTTGATGCTGCGCCTCTTTAATCAGGGTGATGATCTTTTGCAGGGAGCTTTCGGCGGCCGCCCGGGTCACAACGATTTCCACCGCCCCCCACAGATTAATGGTACCGGCGAGCGCGCCATCGCCGACGGCTTTTTCCACCGGGGTGGCTTCGCCGGTCAGATTGGATTCATCCGCTGCCGTAGTGCCTTGGGCGATTTCGCCATCCACGGGAAACTGGGCCCCGGGTTTGATGAGAAGGCGCTGACCCGGGCGGATTTGTTCCACCGGTATTTCCCGTTCCAGATTGCCCTCCAGCACCACGGCGGTTTTGGGGGCTTCACGAAAGAGCGAACGAATTTCTTTTTGGGTGCGGCCCAGGGCGTAATGTTCCAAGGCACCGGAGAACGAAAAAAGAAACAGCAGGGTGGCCCCTTCGGCCCAGGCGCCGATGCAGGCGCTCCCGGCGGCGACGGCCAGCATGAGAAAATGGACATCCAGCGCGCGTTTTTGGAGGCGTTCCCAAACTTCTTCGGCTGGAAAAAAGCCACCCGCCAGATAACTCAGGACGTACAGGGCCACGCCCCAGGTGCCGCCCACGAAATAACCGGACAACCCCAGCGCGCCGCAGAGCAGGGCGGCGACCAGTTGGGCTCGCCATTCATCCACATCGTGGTCGTGTTCGGGAAGTGCGATATCGCGGGGGACGATTTTGGGAAAGGGAATATCGCGCCAGCGCCAGAATTTGGGGGCGGTGGGGCAGGTCACGCGGGCGATAGTGGTGCAGTCACCCTCGCGGTGGATGGATATTTTATCGGGGGTGACGGCGCCCAGGGGATGATGGCACCCGAAGCAATCACCGCCGCCTTTTAACAGCGAGCAGCCGTGGACATTTTCGGCCTGGCTGGCCGCCTGTAATTTGTCCGTGAGCCGCTGGGTAAGGCGGTCCACATCGGCGCGGCCCAGGGTGGCCACGGAAATTTTCTGCCGCGCCGGATCGATGGTGACGGCCTCCAGCCCGGGTTCCTCCGCCAGGGAATCCACGACGGAACGCGCGAAACAACCCGTTTTTAAAGGGTCGATCCCGGGCGACGGCGCTGGGGTGGCTGGAGTTGCGGGCACACTCATTCAGCTCATAACTATCACATTTTTTGGTGAGCGGCCACGCAAAATTTGGCCAAAACCGACCAGGCCATGGCGCTGCGCCGGGCGGGAAACTGACGTTTGCCAGCTTTTAAGTAATTTCTAGACGCTGCGTACAGTAATTATTTGACGCCAGCAAAAGACCGGTCTAAGTTGCCAGCATTAAGGTGTAAATCGCATGGCAACAAATGAGTCAAAACTCGCTGGAGGTGGGACTGGCGTTGGGCCCTGGCCTGATTCCGTGGCACCGGGAGACGTTACCACCGTGCTCGCGCGGCATCTGCTGGTCGATGGCTTTAAATTGGTGTTTGATGTGGCGCAAAGCCAGGGTTCGCGCTTGGTGGACGCGGCTTCGGGGCGCACATTTATCGATCTTTACGGATTTTATGCCTCCCAGCCGGTGGGCTACAACCATCCCTGGTTCCGGCGTGCGGAAGTGCAGGCGGATTTGCTGGCGGCGGCCCAGGTAAAAGTGGCGAATGCGGATGTTTACACGGTGCAATTTGCCCGGTTCATGGAGACCTTCGCCCGCGTGATGGGCTGGGCGCCTTTGGAGCGCTACTTTTTTATCGAGGGCGGGGGGCTGGCCGTGGAGAATGCCCTCAAGGCGGCGATGGATTGGAAAGTCCGCAAGAACCTGGCCGCGGGCCGGGGCGAGCGCGGGACGGAAATCATCCACTTTCAACGGGCGTTTCATGGGCGCACCGGGTATACGCTGAGCCTGACGAACACCGACCCGCGCAAAATCGCTTATTTTCCGAAATTTCCCTGGCCGCGCATCAGCACGCCGATGCTGGATTTTTCGCTGCCGCCGGACCGGCGCGAGGCGGACGTGGCCGCGCGCGAACGGCTGGCGGAGCAAGAGCTTGACGCGGTGTTTGCGGCCAAGGCGGTGGACATTGCGGCAATTATCATTGAACCCATTCAGGGCGAGGGCGGGGACAATCATTTTCGGCCGGAATTTTTGCAATTGCTGCGCCGGTTGTGTGATGATAATGATTGTTTGCTGATATTCGATGAAGTTCAGTCCGGCATGGGGATTACCGGCCGGAGATGGGCCGGGGAGCATGCCGGTGTGCAGCCGGATTTGCTGGCTTTTGGCAAAAAGGCGCAGGTATGCGGGGTGATCGCGGGGCCGCGGCTGGATGAGGTGCCGGATAATTGCTTCCGCCTGCCGAGCCGGATTAGTTCCACGTGGGGCGGCAATTTTACGGATTTTGTGCGGTCCACCCATTACCTCGGCATCATCGAGGCGGAGAACCTGGTGAGCCGGGCCCAGCGCCAGGGGGCCGTTTTCCTGGCGGGTTTGCAAGCGCTGGCCGCGCACCATCCCGTGGTGACGGCCGCGCGGGGATGCGGTTTGATGCTGGCATTTGACCTGCCGGACACGGCGCGGCGGGATCAGTTTTGGAAAGGGTGTTATGAACTGGGCCTGCTGGTGATTCGGTCGGGCGAGCGGTCCATCCGCCTGCGGCCGGTGCTGGATGTGGCGGATGACATCATTGCCGAGTCCTTAGCCATCATGGAGCAAGAATGTCGTAAACTGTTGGTCTGAGCCTATTTCACATTATGCCAAAAGCCACTGCCCCAGCCGCCCCCAAATCGAACGCGAACGCCAGTGCCCTGCTCAAATCCTTGGGGATCCAAGCGGTTAACGCCGGGGTCTTTGATGGGGAATGGAGCGGCAGTGGCCAGCGGCTCGCGAGTTACTCGCCCAATGACGGGCGGTTGCTGGCGGAAGTGCGCACGGCCACGCCGGCGGAGTATGAACGGGCAATCGAACGGGCCAGGGCGGCGTTTCACCAGTGGCGCACGGTGCCCGCCCCGAAGCGCGGTGAGGTGGTCCGGCAGTTGGGCAACGCCTTGCGCGCGGTGAAGGCGGAATTGGGGATGCTGGTGACGCTGGAGGCGGGAAAAATTCTCGCGGAAGGGCAGGGCGAGGTGCAGGAGATGATTGATATCTGCGACTTTGCTACGGGGTTGTCCCGCCAGCTCTACGGCCTGACCATTGCCTCGGAACGGCCGGAGCACCGGATGATGGAGCAATGGCATCCCCTGGGGGTGGCGGGCATTATTTCCGCCTTCAATTTTCCGGTGGCGGTTTGGGCCTGGAACGCCGCGCTGGCGGCGGTGTGCGGGGATGCGACCGTTTGGAAACCCTCGAGCCTGACGCCGCTTACGGCGATAGCCACCACGCGGATTGCCGAACGGGTATGCCGGGACAATGGTGTGGATCCGGCTTTGTTCACGTTGCTCATCGGAGACGGAGCGACGGTTGGCGAACGCTTGCTCAACGACGGCCGGCTGCCGCTGATCTCGGCGACGGGCTCGAGTAAAATGGGGGTGCGGGTGGCGGAGGCGGTGGGCCGGCGGTTTGGCCGGACGATTTTGGAATTGGGGGGGAATAACGCAGTCATTGTGGCCCCCAGCGCCAGTTTGGAGCTGGCCGAGCGCGCCATTTTATTTGGCGCGGTGGGCACGGCCGGGCAGCGTTGCACCTCCACGCGCCGGTTAATTGTGCATGAATCCGTGCGGGCCGCGCTGGTGCAACGTTTAATGGCGGCGTATGCGCAGGTGGTCATTGGCGACCCGGCCCGGCCGCGGACCTTGATGGGGCCGTTGATCAATGCGGCGGGTGTGGCGGACATGCAGGCGGCGCTGGCGGAAGCGCGCGCGCAGGGGGCGGAAGTGCTGTATGGCGGCGAACCGCTGGGCGGGGCAAAATATCCGGGGGGGTGTTATGTGCGGCCGGCCATCGTGGCGGCGCGGCATGACCTGAAAATTGTGCACACGGAAACCTTTGCGCCCATACTGTATGTCATGAGCTATCGTGACTTTGCCGAGGCGCTGGCCTGGCAGAACGAGGTGCCCCAAGGCTTGAGTTCGGCCCTGTTCACCACCGACGTGCGGGAAGCCGAGCAGTTTTTATCCGGGCGCGGCAGTGATTGCGGGATTGCCAATGTGAATCTGGGCACCAGCGGCGCGGAAATTGGCGGCGCGTTTGGCGGCGAAAAGGAAACCGGCGGCGGTCGCGAGAGTGGCAGTGACGCCTGGAAAGCCTATATGCGCCGGCAAACGGCCACGGTCAATTACGGCTCCGGCCTGCCTTTGTCCCAAGGCATTCAATTCGGTTCCTAACTGTTTGATTACCAGACCATGTCTCCCCTGTATACCATGAGCAAACCCACGGGCACCCCCCCCACCTTTGACTGGCCCCTCGCCTACGACGGGGAGAAGTTGCTGCGCCAGCGGCTGACCTCCTTTCTTGCCCACAACAGTTTTGCCGCGGCCCTGGCCAGCCGCATGCAAGCGGGGACGGGCACGGATTTTTTTGAATGGGTGGACCACATCGTGCTTTCCCCGGATGATGAAACGGCGCTGGTGCGCGCCGGTTTTGTGGCCGATCCACTCCTGACCGGTCCGCGCGGTGAAACAGTGCTGGAACATCCGCGCGCCACGCTGCCCCGGGTTTTGCTGCGCCGGGGCCGCACGAATCCCTCCGTAGTGGCGATCAAGCCGGAATTCGTGGCGGATTTCATTGCGGCCAACCATTTGAACGTCACCGCCGAGGGCGAACCCCGTTCGCGCTATCGGCGGGCGCTGATTTCCGCGGAAAACGGGGCGACCCTGGAGGCGGTGGAGCGCCGGGCGTACCGGGGTTTTATCACGGCCAAGTTAAAAGCCGGTGAGCTGGCGGCCATGGCCCGCACCGCCGAGTTGTTCCAGACACGGCCCCGGTATTTTGCTGATGACGCCGATGGCTTTGCCGAGGCCCGGAGGCGGCTGCGCCAGGCGCTCAAACTCGTGGGGCGGGACGTGGCCTGCCAGCTCTTTTTTGAGGCGGAACGGGCCTATTGGGAAAAGCGGAACCGGGCGGCGCGGTTGCAGAAATTTCGGCAGGACCAGCTGGGTTTGGGCTGGGGCAACCACGACCACCATACTTTCCGGTGCTCCCGCGCCTGGTTTGCCGGACTCATTGATTTTTTGGATCAACTGGGATTTGTGAAACGGGAACGTTTTTATGCGGGGGCCGAGGCGGGCTGGGGCGCCCAAGTCGCCGAGCAACCGGTCACCGGCATTGTGGTTTTTGCCGATGTGGATTTGATGCCGGAGGACACCACTGTGGATTTTTCCACCCGCCCGTTGCCTCCCGCCAACCAACTCCGCACGGTAGGGTTGTGGACGGGGCTGCACGGCGAGAGCTTTTTGCAGTCGGGCATGCATCATCTGGAGGCGCGATTTGATTTTAATTCCCTGCGCGACCAGTTGCAGCAACAAGGCGTGACCTTGATGAAGCCCTTCTCGGATTTTGAATTTCTCCGGCAGGCCTTCACCGAGGGCGAGCGCTGGGCGGTGCATCCGGAGCGGGCGGAGCGGCTGGCGGCGGCCGGCTTGATTACGCGTGCGCAGTGCGAGCAATTTATCCGGGAAGGCGCGATTGGCAGTCATTTGGAAAATCTGCAGCGTCATGGCGGTTTCAAGGGCTTTAATCAAAAGGCGGTCAGTGCGATTATTGCGGCAACAGATCCGCGCACACAGGCCGCGTCGACCCACTAATTTTGGTCCGTGACAGCCAATGGCGGCCTGCGGAAGGGCGGTTTCTGTCAAGGCCCCGGCCTTAAATTATTTAAAATATATTCCTTGAGTAATGGGCGGTTTGCGGCGAAATATATGGCATAGAAAACGGACATTAAGTCCGGTTGATCTTTGAGTGACATAATAATTTCCCTGCCCTGTTCGTGATTCGTACAATCCTTGAACCGTAGATTAAACGATCACCGGAGCCAATTTTAGGTTGTGGCCGACATGCCTTTGCTGGAAGTCGAAAGCAGCCGGAGGGGTTCCACATGTTACTATAACATGTTCAAAGGTTTAGTCGCACACGGCAATGGTGGGGTCTCTTTAAAACCGGCCTTCCGCCGGCACCAGCCCTCCGCAAGGAGGGCTTTTTTCTTTTGGGCAATGCCGCCGGCGGTGCTATGCTGGAGGCATGGCGCGAGATGATTTGTTTGCGGCTCCGGTGGCCGCCCAGCCGGCCGATGCCCCTGCCGGGGAAAGCCGCCGGCATGCCCCGCTGGCCGCGCGCATGCGGCCGCACAACCTCGCGGAATATGCGGGCCAGCAGCACATCCTGGGTGCGGGCCAGTTACTGCGCCGGGCGATTGAGGCGGACCGCATTGAGTCGCTGTTGTTTTACGGACCGCCGGGCACCGGCAAAACGTCCCTGGCCCAGATTATTGCCCGGCAGACCCAGTGCAAATTTGAACGCCTGAGCGGGGTTGAATCTAATGTGGCGGACATGCGGCGGGTGCTGGCGGGCGCGCACAACCGGCTGGAAAACACCGGGGCGCGCACGATTCTGTTCATTGACGAAATTCACCGGTTCAACAAGGCCCAGCAAGATGTGCTGCTGCCGGATGTGGAGAGCGGGGTGATCCGGCTCATTGGGGCGACCACGCACAATCCGTTTTTCTTCGTGAACGCCCCGCTGGTTTCCCGCTCGCAGATTTTTGAACTGCGTCCGCTGGGCGAGGAGGATTTGCTGGCGCTGTTGCAGCGGGCACTGGCGGATGCGGAACGGGGTTTGGGCTACTTGAAAATCAATGCCCACGAGCAGGCCCTCCGGCATCTGGCCCGGCTGGCGGATGGTGATGCCCGGAAAGCCTTGAATTCGCTGGAGATCGCCGCACTCACCACCCCGCCCGGTGCGGATGGCGTGGTGGTGGTGGATCTGGCCACGGCGGAACAGAGCATCCAGAAAAAAGCGGTGGTGTACGATGGCGATGGCGATGCGCATTACGACACGATTTCCGCCTTCATCAAGTCCATGCGCGGGAGTGACCCGGACGCGGCGCTCTACTGGCTGGCCAAAATGATTCATGCCGGGGAGGATCCCCGCTTCATCACCCGGCGCATTCTGATTTGTGCGGCGGAGGATGTGGGGCTGGCCGATCCCATGGCGCTGGTGCTGGCGGTGGCGGCGCACCAAACCGCGGAATTCACCGGCTGGCCCGAGGCGCGCATACCCATCGCCGAGGCGGCGATCTACATTGCCACCGCCAATAAAAGCAACAGCGTCATCAAGGCCATTGACGCGGCCCTGGCGGATGTGAAGTCCGGCCGCACCCTGGCGGTGCCGGAGCACTTGCGCGACGGCCATTATGCGGGCGCGGAACGGCTGGGGCACGGGCAGGGGTACCAATACGCCCACGAGGGCGCGGGCCATTTTGTGGCGCAGGATTATCTGGGGGCGGACAAGCGTTATTACGAACCCACCACGCAAGGCGTGGAGAAGAAACTCAAGGAACGCCTCGAACACTGGCGGGCGGAATTTGCCAAGGCGCGGGAGGGCCGGCCCGCGTGACGGTAGCCGAGGCCAAGGCTGAACTCCGGAGCAGGATACGGTCGCGGTTGAAAAGTATTACTGCTACCGAACGTGCGGCTGCCTCGGCCCGCATTGGCGAGCAGGTGCGGGCCACCGGGTTCTGGCGGGCGGCCAGGACGGTGCTGTTCTATGCCCCCATGCCTGACGAGGTGGATGTTTGGCCACTGCTGGCCGAGGCACGGGGGCAGGGGAAGCGGGTGGCCCTGCCGAGGTTTACCACCCAGGCCCGCAGTTATCGGGCGGCGCAGGTGAATGACTTGGAACGAGATTTGGTCGCCGGGGAATTTGGCATTCGCGAACCAGCTGCGCATTGCCCGGAACTGGAACTGGCGGAGGTGGATTTGATGCTCGTACCGGGCCTGGCGTTTGATGCCACCGGCCGGCGCCTCGGGCGCGGCAAAGGATTTTACGACCGGTGGCTGGCGGGGTTTCCGGGTATGACTTGTGGCGTGGCGCTGGCGGAGCAGATGGTCGAGGAAATACCCGTTTCCGGCCACGATATACCGATGCGCTGCGTGGTGACGCCGGCGGGAGTGTTCCGGCCACAGTCCGCGTAGCAAAATCAAACCTGGATGGGCAGAATGAGCATGGGCCGGCCAAATTGGTACAACCGGCGCTGGAGTTCGAACACGGTATGGTTGTGCAGCCAGCGGGTGAGGAGGCTGTCGTCCTTGAACACGAGCTGGCCGGCAAAAAAGGTGCAATTGGGAAAGCGGGTGGCCACGCCCTCACATAATTGAGCCGCTTCATCCACGATGTCGGTGCCCAGGCCGGCCACGGCCTCCGCGTAGAAGCCGCGCTGGCGCATGTAACTCACAAAACGTTCCACCTCGCGTTGGGAATGTTCCCGGAGGTTCTCCACCTCGGCGGCACCCTTGAAGTTGCCGGCATCCAGCACCCCCACCTGCACGAAGATAAAGTTTTGGTACACCCGCGGAAACATGCGGATCACCGCCAGCAAGGTGTGCAGGCCGAGACCGTTGAAACCATTCACGAGAAAGACGGCGGTGCGCGCGCCGGTCTGGCAGGCAGGCACCGGGACGGGGCCGGCGGGCTTGGCCTCGTCAATGGTGGCGGCGGCCACGAGTTCATTCAGCCGCTGCAATTGCACCTGAGTCTGGCGGTAATGACTTTTTACCCAGAAGGCAATGGCGATCAACAGCCCGGTGGCAAAGAGGGTGATCCAGCCGCCATCAAAGAACTTCACCACGCACAGGGAAATGAGAATGCCGCCGGTGAGGAGCAGGCCAAAGCCATTGATGCACAGTTTGCGTTTCCACTTCGGTTCGCGGGCCCGGTCCAGCCACCAGTGCCGGACCATGCCCAGTTGGGAGAGGGTAAAGGTGATGAACACGTTGATGCTGTAGAGGACCACAATGGTGTCCACCGAGGACCGCGTAAAGAAGACCACCGCCAGGGCCGCCACCCCCATCATGATCACCCCATTCTGCGTCACCAAGCGGTCGCTCAGGGTGGCGAAGCGCGTGGGCATCCACCGGTCCACCGCCATGTTGGCCAGCACCCGGGGACCGCCAAAGAAACCGGTTTGGGCCGCGATGAAGAGCAGCACCGCCGAGGAAGCCAGGGCGGTATAAATAAAAGCATGGGCCAGTGGCGCGGGCCAGGAGAGGGTCATTTGCTCAAACAGCACGGCGTTCAAGGTCTTGCCCTCCTCAGGCTGGACGTGATAGAGCAAATACGCCAGCAGCAAGCCGCCCACCACCACGGCCAACGAGGTGCCCATGTAGATCATCGTCCGTTTGCCGGTGCGGACCCGGGGTTCGCGCAGGACATTCAGGCCGTTGCTGACGGCTTCGATACCCGTATAAGTGCCCGCCCCGAGGCTGTAGGCCCGGAGAATCACCAGCAACACGCCCCAGATACCCAGTTGGGAGGTGGCCGTTTGCACATCTGTCGTCACGCCCCGGGCAATGTCCGGCATGTCGCCAATATGGGCGCTGACGGCATAAATAATGGCGAAGGCATGGGAGGCGACAAACAGCGCAAAGATCGGCACCCACAGCATCACCGATTCCTTCACCCCGCGTAAATTCAGCAGGGTGAGAAAAATCACACCCCAGAGCGAAATCAGCAGTTTGTAATGCACCCAGGCCACGGGCAGCATGCTGAACAGCGCATCCGAGCCGCTCGCCACGCTGATGGCAATGGTCAGGACATAGTCCCCGATCAGGGCGCAACCCGAGACCACCCCCACGGTGGGCGAGAGCAGTTTACTGGCCACGAGATAGCCCCCACCGCCGGAGGGAAAGGCCTCAATGATCTGCGAGTAACTGGCGCAAATGACCACAATCGTCAGGATGGAAGCCAGCGCCACGAACAGGCTGAGATAGGTGTGTGCGCCCAGCGCCAGAAAGGCGGATTCCGGACCGTAGCAGGAGGAGGACAGCCCGTCCGCGCCCAAGCCCACCCAGGCCAGGAGGGCAATCAACGTGGTGTTGTCGTAAAGCCGTTCATCGGAAATGTTCCGCGCCCGGCCAATCACCAGATTTTTTACCAGCAAAAAACACTCGCGCACTTTCATAGTTCCTGCCAAACCTTCCCGGCTGGCGCGGCATGCGGCCAGACGGGATCCCGGCGATATTAGTCAGGAGCCCGCTGAATTACGAGAAATCCTTTGCCAATTGCCCGGCGAGCAGTTCTATTGGTTGTGCCAATGCACTAATATGATGCCCATGCGAATCTATCTGGCCCTGCTGATGTTGCTGCCCGGACTGCTCCGGGCCCAAAATGCCGCCTACTTCCCGGCCTGGGCCACGCCGCCGGAACCTGCCCGGGAATTTCGCGGGGCCTGGCTCGTGACGGTGGCCAACAAGGACTGGCCCTCCCGGCCGGGACTGCCGGTGCCGCAGCAAAAGGCGGAGCTGGTGGCCCTGCTGGACCGGGCCGTGCAACTCAAGCTGAACGCCATTATTTTCCAAGTGCGGCCTTCCTCGGATGCCTTTTATGCCTCCAGCCTCGAGCCGTGGTCAGAATATTTGATGGGCCACATGGGTCAGGGGCCCATGCCCCCGTATGATCCCTTAACTTTCGTGGTGGCCGAGGCGCACGCGCGGGGATTGGAATTGCACGCCTGGTTCAACCCGTTTCGCGCCCAGCATGCCCTCGCCAAGTCGCCGCCCTCACCGACGCATTTTGCCCGCACCCATCCCGAACTGGTCCGTAAATACGGGGAGGAACTCGACCTGGACCCCGGCGAACCCGCCGTGCGGGCGCACGTCTTGCAGGTGGTCATGGATGTGGTCAACCGCTACGACGTCGATGGCGTGCAATTTGATGACTACTTTTATCCCTACCCGCTCAAGGACGCACAAAAGCATGATATTGATTTCCCCGACCTGGCCACCTGGCAAAAATATGGCGCGGCCAGCGGGCTCAACCGGGCGGACTGGCGGCGGCAGAATATCAATAACTTTGTCCAGAGCGTTTATACCAGCATCAAGGCCGCCAAGCCCTGGGTGAAATTTGGCATCAGCCCCTTTGGCATCTGGCGGCCCATGAATCCACCGTCCGTCCGGGGCTTTGACGCCTACGCGCAAATCTACGCTGACTCGCGTCGCTGGCTGGCCAGTGGCTGGGTGGATTACCTCTCACCGCAATTGTATTGGTCCGTCGCCTCGCCGCAGCAGAGTTTTCCGGCCTTGCTCCAATGGTGGCAGGGACAAAATGTCCTGAACCGGCATGTGTGGCCGGGACTGGCGGACTATGAAATCGGGGAAAAATTTGCGGCCAATGAAATCGCCCGGCAAATCGCCATCAGCCGGCAACAATCGGCGCATGGGATGATCCATTTTCGTTTGGGCAGCCTGGCCACCAACCAGATTCTGAGTGAAACCTTGCGCTCGGCTTACGGGGAACCCGCGCTCGTTCCCGCCTCACCCTGGCTGGATGCCATGCCGCCGGGCAAACCCGTGCTGCAACTCAATGCGCAGGCGGGGGGAAGCCGCTTAAGCTGGCAGCCGGGCTACCTGGCCAACGGGCAGGGCAAACCCGTGCGCAATTGGGTGTTACAAACGCGCACCAAGGGCATCTGGCAGCTCAAAATCATTCCCGGCAGCCAAACCGGGTGGTTTTTTAGCACCGCTGCGCCCGACCTGCTGGTGGTGCGGGCCATGGACCGGGTGGGAAATCTGAGCGCGCCCGCCAGCCTGGCGCGCATCAGCCGCGCGCCCGCGATTCCGGGGCGGCGCCCGATTTAGGAGCTGCGCTCGAGTTGGGCGGTGGGTGTTTGGAAGCTGCCTCCGTCCTTTCGGCACTCCGGTGGGCAGAAATCAATGGTTTTGGCGGGGCTGTAAGCCGAGTTCTGTCTGCCCGGAATTGCTCCCAGGGAGAGAATCATTTGTCTTAGCAGCCGATACCCGGAATCCGCGGCACTTTCGCGCCGCTGGGAGCGAGCCGCTCCAGAATTCCCTATTTGGCCTTGCACCGGACGGGGTTTTCCGTGCCGCGTCGCTTGCGCTTCGCGCGGTGCGCTCTTACCGCACCTTTTCACCCTTACCGCCCGGCTTGCGCCGGGAGGCGGTCTGATTTTCTGTGGCACTGTCCGTCAAAAAGCCTTCCAGCTTTCCGCCCGCGTGTATCCGGGGCTCAAGTCCCTGGTTACGCGGCGTCCTGCCCTGTGGTGTTCGGACTTTCCTCCCCCGATCCAGAAGACCAGGAGCGATTCTCCGCCCCGCCAAAACCACCCATAAGTTACGCCATCCCCAGGGGCAGGGCAAGGTGCGATGCGGCTTATTAACCAGCCGGGGATTTGCTGCCCTGGGTAGCGCCCGCGTCCGCGCCTGCGGGGTGTGGAGCGCGGCGCTTCAGCCCGGCTCAACATTGAAATCGTCTTGCCCATCTGGATTCTATGCCACCCATCGCGCTCCCCAGTCGCGGCGCGACCTTCGCGTTTTGGTGCGCGGCGCTTTAGCCCGCTTCACTGTAGAAACCGCTTCATTCGCTCGAATTACCAACTCAATCCCGCTCCAAAGTCCCCCAGTCGCGCCGCGACCTTCCAGCCCTCGGAGCGCGGCGTTTACGCCGCTTCGACGTCCAAACCACCTTGTCCGATTGGATTAACAGCCAGGACCCGCTCCAAACTCTCCCAGGCGTTGACAAACGGCTCACTCGCCAGATACTTGCGGGGACTGCTGATGAAACGTTACCCACAACCGTACTGGCTGTTGCTGCTGGCAATTCTGCTCTTCGCGGAACTGGTGGTGATCACCAACGGGCAATCGTTCACCGAAGTCTTCGGTGGCTTTGCCGTGTGGACGTTCGTGCTCTTGGTGATGGCCCTGGCCTGCTTGCTGACATTTTATTTGTGCCGCTGGCATGGTGTTCGGCGGACTTTTTTCGTATTTGGCTGCATTGCCTTGGCCGTGACCCTTTTCTATGCCGAGGAGGATGTTCGCGGCTGGCACGCCTGGCACAAATTCCAGCAGCAAGCCATGGCCGCGGGCGAGAAATTAGATTTTGCCAGTGTGATTCCTCCGCCCATGCCCGCTGACCAGAACTTTGCCATGAGCCCGATCGTGGTCAGTTCCTACGCTGCCCATCTTGATACTAATGGCCGTGCCATATCTCCGCCATTAACCAATGTCGTGAATCGACTCGCCATGAATATTTATCGGAATCAGGACTGGCCGCACTCACCGACCAATGGTTTCTGGCCGCAGGGAACAGTTACCGACCTGAAATCCTGGCAACTCTACTTTGCCACCCCGCCCACGAATTCAGTGACCAATGAGTTTCCGGTCCCTTCCCAGCCAGCATCCGCCGCCGCTGCGGTTTTATTTGGCCTGGGCAATTTCGATTCCGCCATCGAAGAATTGCGAGCCGCTGCTCAATTGCCGCAATCCCGCTTTCCCATTAATTACGACGCCCAACCTCCCTATGGTGCTTTAATTCCGCATTTATCCCCGCTGAAACGCTGCTCTCAAGTATTGCAATTAAGGGCTCTGGCAGAACTTGAAACTGGCCACCCCGACCAAGCTGTGGCTGATATCCAACTGGCTTTTCGAGTGATGGATGCGACCCGATCGGAGCCGTTGCTCATTTCCCATCTGGTACGGCTGGCTCAATTTAGCCTCACTCTGCAACCCATTTTTGAGGGACTGGCTCGCCACCAGTGGTCGGCAACCCAACTGATGGAATTGGAAGCCACGCTGGCCCAGCTGGATTTTTTGGCAGATTGTCAATTGGCCATGCGCAGCGAACGAAATGAGGCCCTGACCACCATTGATTATCTGCGACAAAAGACAAGCGATAGCAAATTCATGACCGTGCTAATTGAACCTCAAATATTGCTTGATGATGAAAATGAAGGTGGCATCAACTGGACTGTTATTTTAGCGACGACTTGTTATGAACTCGCCCCCGCTGGTTGGTATTGGTTGAACCAGGCATTAATTGGGGAACTGTACCAGCGATGGGATTTGCGGATTTGTGACCCGGAAAAGCACTTGGTTTCCCCTTCGCTGGTAAAACAAGCCGATGAAGCACTTGAATCTGAAGTCGTTTCTTGGCGCCCGTGGAATTGCTTCGCTGGCTTATTAATGCCAGCGGTAACTGCCAGCGAGATTAAATTTGCCTTTGCCCAAAACTCAGTCGGCCTGGCGCGGATCGCCTGTGCCTTGGAGCGTTACCGACTTGCCAACGGCATGTACCCGGATTCGCTCGCTCAATTATCTCCCCAATTTCTCCAAGCGATTCCACATGATCTCATCACCGGCCAGCCACTCAAGTGCCGGCTCACCCATGATGGCCGCTTTCTGCTTTATTCCGTGGGCTGGAACGAAGTGGATGACGGTGGCAAAGTTGGTTTGAAATCATCCGGCTATTTCGACATCAAAACCGGCGATTGGTTGTGGCAATATCCGAAAAACTAACCATACCACGGCTTCACTAATGGCTGAATCTGGGCTTTGGCTGGCAATGCGTCACGCCTTTGGCACTCTGGAGTATAGCACTGATTACGTTGGTTTGCAGTCAATTGAGCTTCAAGTTCAATTAAGCCAGCTCAATCGGAACGGAGGTCAAATCGTCAAAGTCGTGCCGGTCCAGCGTTAAAATTTTGTCCGCTTTGCCTTTTTCTGCGGCGAGGGCATGGAGGAAGTCATGCACGCGTCCTCCCCTTACTCCCAAGCGGCGAGCCTGGCGTAATCCAGCCACCGTTTCCTTGGCCGTCAAATCCACAAAATCTAAATGCTCGGCAAGAATGCCCACGACCCGGCTCGCACTATCCGCATCCAGTCGGGTAACCGGATTGGCCGTGAGCGCGGAAAAATCTTCAGCGAGTGAGTGGGGGCGTGTGAGCCCGCCTTCCAGTTCAAAACGCGCCTTTATTCCGGGATCATAAACCGATTGCACACGCGCAGAAGCGCAGAAGCGTCCCAATAGGTTGTCATCGGGCATCACGGTCTGCCCGGATGACCGCCCGGGTCTCTTCACGGGTCATCAGGGGCGGACATTGAAATGAGCCATCCGCGTTGAATTTGGCACGAACCTCCGGCACTTCCTTTTCCACCAGTTCCGCAACCAGAATTTTGCCGTCGGGTAATTGGGTGGCGTCGTAAGCAGTGCCCGGGCGAAATAAATCCACTGCCGTCAGTCGTCCACGCGAGTCTGCCACCAACTTCTTAATGGGATAATCCCACAGCGTTACCGGTTGTCAAGGCGACCCGTTGAAGCTTCTCGGGAGTTTGGATTTTGGTGCCAGGAAATGCCTCACCTCCCTTTATGCACTATCGGGGCTGGCGCATTGCGCCAGCCCCGTCGGTATCATTCAATCGTGATTACACCCGCTCAAGGATAAACCATCCGATAAAACACCGCACCATTCGCCGGATTAACCGGGAAGCTGGTCGTGTGCACGGTGGTTGCGCCCGGGACATCCACCCAGTTCGTGCTCAAGCCCTTGCTGATGGCGTTGGTCTGCGCTTGCAATCGCCAGCCCGTATGATCCGCCGGCCAGCTCAGGGTCAAGACCCCGCTGCTCACGGTGAAAGTGAGGTTTGTGGCATTCGTGGCCACAGTGCTGGGCAAAGCCAGCACCGCGATGCTGCCGTCCACGGCCAGTCGATTGGTCCAGATCACGCCACCACCGTTAATGGCCAGGGTGCTCCCACCGCTCACCGGGGCGCTGAAGAGCGGGAATTTATCGCCCACTTTCAAGGCGGTGACCCCGAGGTTGGTTACCGTCACGGTGCCGGTGCCGGTGTTGGCCAGGGTGCCGGTGACGCGGATGACGTCGTTCGACTGGCCGGGGGCCAGGGATTTGTTGACGCGGACAGCCACATTGCCGGCGAGGGTGAGGTTGTTGCTGACCGTCAGGGTGCCGATGGCTGCGGCACCGCCGCCGGCAATCGTGCCGGTGGGCAGGACCGCGACCGGTCCGGAAATCACGCCGGTGCCCGCCAGGGTGCCGTTGGTGACGGTCGTTGTGCCGGTGTAAGTATTGGTCGCCGTCAGATAGAGGGCGTTGGTGCCGGTCTTGACCAGGCCGCAAACCAAGCCCTGGTCGTCCATCACCCCGGAGATCGTGGTCAACCCGGTGTTGTTCACCAGGATCATGCGGTTGGTGCCGCCGGAATTATCCGCGCCATTCAGGTGGATTGGGCCGGCCAGCGTCAGATTATTGCTCCCGGTGAGGCTCAACTGCACGGAGTTCGTGGCGCTCGTATAGATGAATTCATTGGCGATCACATGCGCGCCGCCACTCGCAAACAAGGAGTTATTGCCCAGGGTGGTGTCAATGCCCACGTTGCCGGTGCCCAGGGGGCTCGCCGTCACCGTGCCCGGAGCCGTGGCCACGGAATCGGCGCCCACGCCGACATTGCCGCCGCTAAAAATGAAGCTGTAACCGCTGGGGCCATTACCGTTATTCAGCACCGCACTGTCATTAAACGTGTTGGCCGCGTTCAAGATGAGCGTGCCCGCGCCGCGCGCCAGCATCCGCCCGCCCGTGCCGGAAATCAGGCTGTTGTAAACCTGGTTGCCACTGGCATTGTAGGGTGCCAAATCCACGGTGTTGCCCGCCGAGGCAAGCGAAATCTGGGCATTGTTGGTAAATGCCGCATAAAGGCGCACGCGATCGGAATTGGCGCTGTTGTTCAAATAATTCTGGATGTTCAGCACCGCGGAGGGCGAGCCATTGATGGCCCCGGCGAGGACGAGCGCGTAAGTGCCGGCGCCGTTGTATTGGAGGGTGCTGTTGGCGGTCACATTGATGTTGTTGCTCACGCCGGTGGTGCTGCCCGAGGCCGCGATGGTCTGTAATTCGCCACCGGCCAGGGTGATTACGCCGCTGCCGAGGGATTGCTGGTTGCCCGCCGCGATGGCGACTATCCCACTGTTAATAGTGGTCCCGCCGGTATAGGTGTTCACATTGCTCACGGTCAACGTGCCCAAGCCGTTCATCAGGAGCGCGGTCGGCCCGGCGAGGGCACCGCTGCCCCAAATCACATAGGGCTGGCTGGCGCTATCCGTCAGGAGGGTCGGATCCAGGTTAGTCCCGACCAAGGTCAAGGTGGGATAGCCCGAGGAATCATCCAGCGTGACTTTGTCGCCGGAATGAAACACCACCGGGGCCAATGAACTGTTCACGAAATTCGGAGTGGTGGCCATGTCCCAACTGTTGTTGGGATTGCCGCCCGCCCAGACCAGGTTGGCGGGGGTGCCAATGGTCAGGGCGGCCAGCGGGCTGGAGGTGGCCGTCAGGCCGCACCCATTCGCCACGCTTACAGAATAGCCGTTGGCGGAGGTGGCCGCGTCGGCCGCCGTGGCCGGAAAAATGGTCAGGGTCGCGGTGCGGGAGCCGGACACATGGCCGCCATCCACCAGCGCCACCCCGTTTTTGTACCATTGGTAATTATAGCTGCCGGGGCTGGCCGTGCCCACGGTAAACGTGGCCGCATAATTGTTGGCGACAATGACTGAAGCCGGCTGGGTGGCGATGGCCGGACCGGGTAAAATGGAAATGACCGCCGCCCCACTCATGAACGCGGTGAAGCCGCTCAGGACATTGCTCGCCAGGACGGTGTTGGTGCCCACCACTGAAAGCGCGCCAAAACTCAGCGGGCCGTTGTTGCCGGTTTGCGGCGGCACGGCGGCATCATAAACGCCATTGGTGTACAAATAATAAACGTTGGTGGTCACCGAGCCGTTCAAACCCACCAGGAATCCGTCGCCCGGGCAGCCCGCGCCCCCGCCGGTGACGTTGAAGCTGGGGCCGGGGGTTCCGTAAATGCTCTTGGTCACCGCCAGTTGGTGCAGTTGCATGACGGGGTTAAAACTCGTGCCACTGTTGCGAATCCCAATGGCCAGACCGTCAAACGAATTGGTCAGCAGGTCCGTCGTGGTCACGGCGCTGAGGCTGAAGAGCAGGGTGCCATTCGTGCCCGCGCCGCCGTAGAGGTTTTCCGTGATGGTCAGCACATTGACATCGGACAGGGTCAGCCGGTAGTCCATGGTGTAAGGGTAGGGGGTGCCATTGGTCAGCGTCACCGTGGAAGGCACGGCGCTCCCCACCAAACTTCCCGCCGGATTGTTATACGCCCCGCCGCCGAAATTATTGCCAATCAAGTCCTGGTTGGCGGAGCCGGTGAGCGCCCCATTCTGAATGGGCCGGGTGTAAACCAAGCCCGAGCCACCCGTATAGGCGAGGCGGGCCACATAACCCTGCCAGTTCGCCGCGTTGCCGGTGGCCACCGACGAGCCGGCGGTGGTGTTCAAGGTCACGGCGTTGCCGGAGGTGCCCGCCGTGCCGGCCACGGGCTTGGCGCCGCCGGAATTATACAAGCCGGTAAAAATGGAAGAACTGGTGCCCCCCGCCAGGAGATTCGTGCCGGTGAACACATACGTCAGATCAATATAATCGCCCACCGTGGTCAGTGCCACCGGGGTGAGGGTAAAGAGCGCCTGGCCCTCGATAAAACCACTGGTGGTGGCCCCGGACAGGCTGAACGTCAGCCCATTGCTGTTCAGGGTTTGCACCCCCGTTTTACTGGAGGAAAAGTCGTAACTGGTCGATGAAACCGCGGGCGTGCCGCCGGGGGTGCTCACGCCATTAAAGGTGCTGCCGTTGGTGAAGGTGTCGGTAAATACCGCCGTCTGGCCCAGGACGGACAAAGGCGCGGCGCAAGCCAGCGCCAATAAACTCAATTTTTGCATAATTAACTAGTTTGGGATTGGTAAGATTAGATTGAAGTCGTCAGGATTGCCGGGCAGCCGGCCATTTATTGATCATAGGTTCCGTTACCCACTACTTTGCCACTGGCGGAATGACCGTCGAAATAAGCATAGCAACGCACGGTTCGATGCACCGGGTTGATGGCGCACCCTGCTTTGTCCATGGCGGAACTGGCGGTCATATCGACATCCGCCAGGGACCAGAACGAAGCCAGGGAGACGCCAGCCGAGGCGATCTGGCCCAAATTCAGAGGTTCATAGGTGTTTTCTTTGCCAAACGGCTGGGGACCCGCCTCGGAACCACCCGAACCCCGGGTGTTGCCCAAGGGAAAAGCCACATTGATCAACAGGCCGTTGGTGGTATTCTTCGAAGCCAGATTCAAGGCGTAAGAACCTGTGGCATTGCCATTTTTGACATAAGACTGGTAATTGTCATCATTGGGGTTCACCAGGGTGTTGCCCAAATTGATGGCACCCGGCGACCAAATGCTGGTATAGGCCGGACAAATGAAGACTTTGACCACGGCATTAGAGGTCGTGCCCACACTGCGCGGATCGGCGAGTCCCAGATAGGGTTGCAAGTAAATCGGCAGGTTTTTGACGCACGGACCGGACGGAGCGCCATTGTACACTGGAATCTGCCCATCGGTGAGGCCGTAATTTACCCCGGGTCCGGGCGGATTCCGGGCCCCCCGGCCGGGCGGCAGGTTGTCCCGAAAATCATTAAAATACATTTGCAGGGCCAGGGAGCTCTGCTTCATGTTGGACACGCAATTGATCGTATAGGCCTTGCGCTTGGCATTGGCCAGGGCGGGCAGGAGCATCGCCGCCAAAATGGCGATGATGGCGATGACCACCAGCAGTTCAATCAGGGTAAAACCGCGGGTTTCAAGAGTTTCATAAGCCGGCCGGCGCTGGGCCTGGCCAGTTTTCCATTCTGGGCATGAGTACATAATTCGCATGGGTTGCCAAAAAGTTAACATGAACCATTTCAAAATTGGTTGTGAATTTCTGCAAAGTACTTTGAAAAATGGTCCGGCTTTGCCCGCTGCCAGCCATTCGGCGTAACACGGAATGTGATTTGCCCGGTGGCCAGCAAGGGTCCGGGACCCGGGGATGGCAGGACGTTCCCGTTTTCGCCGTAAAAGGGGGAAACCTTCTGTGTCCAGCACAAGGCCAAGTGTTTTCCGGTCGCCATTGCAATGAAAGTGGTATTATACAAGCCGTTTGCAGAGCGTGGTCCGGCGGTGTTTGGAGAAATAATAAAAACTATTTAATAATCGAGGCAAAATAAGTATAGCTTTTTTCAAGCCTGTTGCTTGTAAACCGTCCCCCGCATATTAACATGCAGTCATGAGCACGATAGCCTCTGAATTGAAGAACACCCCCAAGGGATTGGGCGGTCATCATCCGAACAACGCCGTCTTGTCCAAATGGGTGGTCGAAACGGCCGCCCTGACCAAACCCGACTCTATTTTTTGGTGTGACGGGTCCGAGGTGGAAAAGGAATATCTCACGGAACAAGCCGTCGCCCAAGGCGTGCTGGTCAAACTGAACCAGGAGAAGCTCCCCGGTTGCTACTACCACCGTTCCAATCCCAACGATGTGGCCCGCGTGGAGCAATGCACCTTTATCTGCACCGACAGCCAGGAGGATGCCGGTCCGACCAATAATTGGGCCCCGCCGGCGGAGATGTACGCCAAGCTCAAAGGCATGCTGGCCGGTTCCATGATCGGCCGCACCATGTTCGTCATACCCTACCTCATGGGGCCGCCGGGATCACCCATGACCAAGGTGGGGGTGGAGATCACCGATTCGATCTACGTTGTGCTCAACATGCGCATCATGGCCCGCATCGGCAAAGTGGCCTTGGAACAACTGGGTGCCAGCGATGAATTTAACCGGGGCGTGCATTCCATGCTCGATTTGAATCCGGACCGGCGGTTTATTGTGCATTTTCCCAAGGACAATACCATTATCTCCGTTGGTTCTGGTTACGGCGGCAATGTCTTGCTGGGCAAAAAATGCCTGGCTTTGCGCATTGGCAGCTACCTGGGCCGCGATCAGGGCTGGATGGCGGAGCACATGCTCCTGCTGGGCGTGGAAGCGCCGACGGGCGAAAAAATGTATGTGGCGGCCGCCTTCCCGAGCGCCTGCGGCAAAACCAATTTTGCGATGCTGATTCCCCCCCCCCAATTCGCGGGTTGGAAAATCACGACCATTGGTGATGATATCGCGTGGATGAAGCCCGGCCCCGATGGACGGCTTTACGCCATCAACCCGGAGAATGGATATTTTGGCGTGGCTCCGGGCACAAATCGCAAAACCAACCCCAATGCGATGACCACCATCGCGCGCGATACGATTTATACGAATGTGGCCCTCAAGCCGGATGGCACGGTCTGGTGGGAAGGGCATGATGATCCCGCCCCGGCCGAATGCCTGGATTGGAAAGGCAATCCCTGGACCCCGGCGTCCAAGGAAAAAGCCGCGCATCCGAACAGCCGGTTCACGGCCCCCAGCCTGAACAATCCCGCACTGGATGCCGCCGTGAATGACCCGGCCGGGGTGCCGGTCAGCGCCATCATCTTTGGTGGCCGCCGGGCGACGACCATGCCCTTGGTGGTTCAGGCTTTCAACTGGAGCCATGGGGTCTATATCGGTGCGACCATGGGATCCGAGACCACGGCCGCAGCCGTGGGCGTGGCCGGCCAGGTGCGCCGCGATCCGATGGCCATGCTGCCCTTCTGCGGTTACAATATGAGTCTCTATTTCCGGCACTGGCTCAACATGCGGAAACTGATCAAGTTTCCGCCGCTGATTTTCACGGTGAATTGGTTCCGCAAGGACAAGGAGGGGAAATTCCTCTGGCCGGGATACAGTGACAACATGCGGGTGTTAAACTGGATTTTCGAGCGGTGCGCCGGCCATGCCGGGGCTAATGAAACCGCCGTGGGCTGGGCTCCGAAGTTTAAAGACTTTAACACCACCGGACTGGCTGGTTTCGGGGAGAAGGAGTTCGATGAAGTACAAAAGATTGACCGGGAGGAGTGGTACCGAGAGCTGCTGTTGCAGGACGAATTGTTCTTCAAGCTCTACGAACGCCTGCCCAAAGAGATGATCTTCCAGCGTGAACTGCTGGTGTCGCGGCTTTAATCCGCGGGAAACGGCACCGGGCAAAGGCTGGCGGTGCCGGATCCCCCGCGGGGCCGGGGCCGGCCCGGCCCCGGGCCAACCCAGGCGCTTGCATTAACAAAATGCATGGGTCGCAATCTTGATTTGAAAAAATTAAAGAAATTGATTGTCCCATCCGACGGATCATGACAAGATGTGGCCAGTAGATAACATTCAAGGTTGTCATTTACTTAACACATGAAATTAAAAAATCTCGCGTTGGGAATCCTAATAACTGCTGTGTCCTCCGTGGCACAAACGCAGGCTGGTGCCGTTGGGCTTTCTGATCTCGATCGTCCGGCGGTGGGGACCGGCTTGAATATCAATGGTGCGGTCACGAGTGAAAGCCAGGCATTTGCTGGCGGGGCGTTGCTGAATGACGCAGTCAGCTTTACCGTTAAGTTTAGCCCGGCTTCTGCCCCCGTGGGGGCTGGGTCAGACCGAACAGCGCTGGCAATGGCAGCAGTGTGTCCCGTGCCGGAACCGGCTTCCATGACTCTGATTGGGGTTGGCTTGGCGGCTATTTTGGTGCGTCTGAGCCGTCGCCCCCTCTGATTCAAACGGATACTATTCCATCCGCGCCAAGTCTTGCGACTGGCGCGGTTTGTTTTTTATCGCTGATGGCCGCGGCTATTTCGGGTCGGACAGGGAATTGTTGGTTTGACGGATGGGCAAAAGCGGCTAGTTTATCCCCCATGACCACTTTGCTGCGTTTGACCATTTCCTTGGGGCTGGCGGCCGTCACGGTTTGCACCCAAAACCTGATTGCTGACCCCAACCCGACCGCCCAGACCGGATCCTTCAAAGGGCCCCTGGGTTTGCAGCTTTACAGCCTGCGGGAAAGTTTCAACAAGGATGTGCCGGGCACCCTCGACCGGACCAAAAGCTTGGGCTTTGGCAAGGTGGAACTGGCGGGCACCTATGGCCAGACGCCCGCGCAATTTCATACGCTGCTCGAAGCCCGGGGCTTGACAGCCATCGCCGGTCATTTTCCCTACGACCGGTTCAAGAATGATCCCGAAGGAGTGGCGGCTGAGGCCAAAACCTTGGGGATGCAATATGCCGGCTGCCCCTGGATTCCCCATAACGGAGATTTTGATGAAAAAACCTGCCGGGAGGCCGCGGCCGTTTTCAATCATGCAGGCGAGGTGCTGGCCCGCCACGGCATCCAGTTTTATTATCACTCCCATGGTTATGAATTCCAGCCTTATGCGGATGGCACGCTCTTTGATCTGCTGATGCACGAAACCGACCCGCGCCACGTGAGTTTTGAAATGGACGTCATGTGGGTGGTTTTTCCCAGTCAGGATCCGGTAAAATTGCTGACCAAGTATGGGGCGCGCTGGAAACTGATGCATTTGAAAGATCTGCGCAAGGGCGTGGCGGGCAACCTCTCCGGGGGCACGGATCCAAACAATGACGTGGTCCTCGGCACCGGCCAAACGGACTGGCCAGCAGTGCTCAAAGCCGCCCAGGCGGTCGGGGTGAAATGGTATTTTATCGAGGATGAATCCCAAGCGGTGCTGGAGCAAATGCCCCGGCACATCAGTTATCTCAAGCAGGTGACTTGGTAATTTACCGGCCGCTAATCAATTTGAATTCCTCCCGCGTCAGCCATCCGGCGGTATTGCGGAAGCGCACGAAACAATAGTTGCCATAGCGGCGTTCGCAACGGCCGGGTTCGCCGGCACCCACCCGGGTGATTTCCTGCGCTTGCTCCGTGGGGGTCAGGCGCAATGGCAGATTGCCTTCCATTACAAAACCAATATTGGAACGGGTGTGCCAGCCTGCGTGGGCGGGGAGCGTGAGGAGCAACAGGGTCAAGCCCAAGGCCGCCAGGGCCTGCTGCCAGCCGGCGCGGCGGCGGCGAAAGATGCCGGGCAGAACCAGCAGGTCGGCGACCAGCCATAAACTCAACGCGGTGATGATGGCCCACCAACCCGACGGCAGCCAGGTGGAAATCACTTCATACCACGTCAACTCCGGGGCGGCTAATTGGGCGGTATCCCGCGCCAGTTGTAAATTTTCCCGGGCTTCCGTGATGGCGGGGGCCAGCCAGAGGGCTCGTTCCCAGGCCAAAATCGCCGGACCAACCCGGCCCGCCTGCCACTCGGCATTTCCCAGGTTTTGGTAGGTGCCGGCGGCGGCGCGCGCCCCGGCGGAATTCTCAAATGCCCGGGCGGCGGCACTAAAATCACCGCCGCGATAGGCGGCCACGCCCGCTTGAAAGGAGGATTCGGCAAGCTCTTGGCGGTCTGCCAGCACTGGCCGAACGAGCAGTAGCAGGAATCCCCACAGGGTTAGTCGCCACAGATTCATAAACGTGCCTCCAATTCCGCCAGCAACTGATTCAACGGGGATTGCAAGGCCAGCAAATGGGTAAATTCAGGGGAATTGGCCGAGAAATCTTGAGCTTCGGTCGCCCGGAAAAGCTGGCGAATGACAGAGCCCGGCGCCCGGGTGCGTTCGGCTTCGGGCAATAATTGCAGGACATCACCGCACACCAGGGCGCGGGGCTCGGCCGGGAAATGGGGGGCACTGGCGATTTGGAGGGCTTGCACAGCGCTGGCGGCAAATGCCCGGGCATCGCCAGCTTGGGCGGCTTGTTGCAGGGTATGGCGTTCCCGGCGCAAGGCGCGGCGGGCCTCCCGCCGACGATATAAGTCGGGATGTTGCTCCCAAAATTGGCGGCGACGGCTCTCCAGCCAAAGGGCCAGCAGGAGCAAGACCGGTCCCACTTCCACCAGACAGAACCAGCCACGTTCCTGCAGGGGTACCAGGGAGCCGGCGGTGGTCCCCAGCGTGGGGGCCAGGCCGCTGAGCGAGCGCTTTTTCGCCGGTGCTGGTTCAGCAGCCCCCCGGGTGAGTTCATTGGTGGCGGCGGTTACGGCCGCAGGCAAAACCTGGATGGGCACGGCGGGAATGGACAGGTCCACGTAAGCCCCCTGTTCCGGATCAAAATAGCTAAAAGGGATGTCCGGGGTGGCGGCTGTTTGATCAGTTTGGGGAATCAGGGTATAAGTGAAGGTGGCGGTGTTGCCACCCAAGGTGGGGGAGCCCACCGCAAATCCCTGCCAGGCCGGGGTGTCCGGAGCCGGCGGCATGGCCAGATGGGACAGACTGGCGCGGCTGCGAATGGTCACCGATAGTTTGACGGGATCGCCCGCCTGAACCGTGAGGGCGGAGAGTTGCGGCGTGTCCCGGGTGAAGCTGCCGATCGCCCCCATAAACCCAGGCAAGCGGCCGGCGCTGGGCAGGGGCATTACATTGAGGGTTACGGGAGCCGCTTCCAGCAGGGCAAATTCCGGCGGTCCGGCGGGGATGACGGCGCCCCCTTGAATGATGATCTGGCCGCCGAACTGATTACCAGAGGTGAACCCTTGGGCCGAGATGTTTAAGGAACCCTGGGCAAATGGGGTGAGGCTGGTGTCATAAATAAAAGCGGTGCGGGTCTCGCCACTGGGCAGGCGGACCGGGGCAATTTGCTGGCGCACGTCGGCTTTCCCCGTGATGAACCCGTCGCCGTTCAATTGCACTTGCGACAACATTTGCACTGAGCGGTTTTCCCCGGCAGGACTCAGCACCCGGAGGCGGACCGGTTCACCCACGTACACATTGGTCCGGGCGGGATCCAGGACCAGTTCGCGCAACGGGGCGAGGCCCGGGTCCGCCGCCAGCACCTGCAGCCGCGCCTCGGGGATGGTAATGGGCTGGCCATAGATTTCGATGACATACGATGGCACCACAAAGACCCCGGCAGTGGGCGCCGCCACATGAAAGTTGACCACGGTCACCGGCTGCATTTTGCCAGCCCCCATGGTGAACAGCATGCCCTGGGCCCCCCGGGTGAGGCCCAAGCCGGCAGCCACCGGCGTGTTATCCGGCCAGCGGGTGATCGCCTCATCCAGTGCGTGCAGGGTCACCCGATAGACGGCCTTGGCACCGACGGAAATCACAGGCGGATCAAAGGTCGCCGCCGGGGCAACCGCCTGATCGGTGGCCAGTTGCGGGGCGGAGCGCATCAGGGACATCAATTGGTCCCCGGACATTTTGTCGAAGTTTTGCGCCGGCAAAGGATCCACCGTACTGACCAGCAGGCCAGCCAAAGTGAGGATGGCCGGGGAACGCCGGAAAAAGCACCGGCTCGCGACCCAGCCGGAACGGGGGGCGTCCGCCAGTGGCGTTGCTGGCGTTGGCCCGGTTATTGAAGGTTTTACCACGTTTTACCTTTCCGATCTTGGGGTTTGCTCGTGCCTTCCTTGCCGAGCGGCAGCCGGTGTTCGCCACTCAGTTTGAAACCGGCGAGGAGTTGGGCGGCCTCCTCGGGCGAAATTTTCATTTCGTCGCCGGTTTTTCCCGCGCCCTCTTTTTCCCCGGGATGCATGCCCGGCATGTCCTCCTCGTCATCCTCCCCGGGCGCACCTGGCGGCATGTTGGGCATGGGCATCATGCCTTTCAATTGTTTGAGTTTATCCCCCAGTTGTTTGCCGGCCGCCTTCATCTTATTGCCCGCCCGCTCGAGTTGATTCAGTTTGTCAATCAACGCGGCAATGGCCTTTTCGGTGGCGTTGGCATTGAAGGTGGCGTCCCCATCGGCCGGGTGCAATTCGGCCGCGCTGCGAAAATCGCCGGCGGCCCGCTGCCATTTGGCCAGCACCTGTTTCTTCGATTCCAAGGCCTGATGAACCGCCTTGGTGGCCGCATTAATCTCCCGGCGCACCCCGCCGCCCCGCAAGTAAGCGGAGATCATTTTTTGCTCGTTCTCACTGGCAATTGCCTCGTCAATCCGGCGGCTGGCGTCGTCGGCCAGGCCGGCCAGCATTTCCACGTGGTCGGGATTGGCCCGGCCCGTGCCATCCGGGCTCTTTTTTAAGAGATCGGTTCCTTGCGCCACGCGCACACAGCCCAAATTATACAGGGCTAAAGGCTGGATGGGGGCAACCTGGCTGCCGACCGAATTTTGCAACAACTCTTCGGCTTCCGCCAATTTGCCGGCCCGCAATTCCACGGTGCCGGCATTATACCAGTCCCGGGGTGTGGCCCCCGCTGGGAGCGGCGGGGCGGTTTCGGCCGGCAAGACCAGGCTGCCGCCCAACACCAGCACGGCCCAGCCGCCCAGTCGCAAGGTCCAGCGGAATTGATGGTAAAGCGCGCGCACCATCATGGGTTCACCTTTCGCCGACGGGTGGTGATCAAGGATTCGCCCACCAACCCCAGCAAGGCCAGGGCCACGGGGACATGAAACCGATCCACCCCCAGTTTGCTCGCCCGGGCGGCATCCGCGCGCGCGGTCATGGCGGTGACTGCCGCTTTCACATGGGAAATGCCGTCACCCAAGGACCCCAAGGGGAAATAATTGCCCCCCGTGGTCCGCGCAATCTCCCGCAGGGTGTTTTCATCCAGATGACTCCGCACCACCTGGCCATCCTTGTCGCGCAGGAGGGTTCGCTGGCCCCGCTCATCAAGCATTTGGATTTCCGATCCCGCCGGGGTGCCCACGCCAATGGTGTAAATTACCACGCCCTGTTTGGCGAGTTTCACTGCTTGGTCCACCCCACCGCGTTCAAGGTCCTCCCCGTCAGTAAGCAAGACCACCACTTTGTGGCGGCTGTCGCGTTCCATGGTCTTAACGGATTCAGCGAGGGCCCCGCCAATATCCGTTCCAGGCACCGCGATGGTTTTGTCATCCATGTCCCGGAGGGCATCCGCAAAGGCCGCATAATCAAACGTCAGCGGGCATTGCAAAAAGGCCTCGCCGCTGAACGCCACCAGCCCCACCCGCCCGCCGCTCCGGTGCTGTACAAAATCCAGCAGGGACAACCGGACCCGCTCAAACCGGTTGGGGGCGACATCGGTGGACCACATGCTGTGGGAACAATCCAGCACAAACATGATGTCCTCGCCCGCCAGTTGCTGCTCGGCCAGAGGCTGCTCCCCCCATTGTGGACGTGCCAGGGCCAGACCCAGGGCCGCCACGACCAACAAGACCAGCCCTTCCTTTACCGCGCGCCGTCCGGGGCTGTGGGACCGGGTGAGCTCGCCCAGAAAATGCGGCGAAGCCACGCGGGCCAACTGTCGTTGCCGGGCCGCCGCGGAATACCGTTGCAAGGCGAGCAACAGCAACGGCCCCAGCACCGCCAGCCACAGCCAGCGGGGTTCGGCAAAATGCGGATGGGCGAAGTTCATCATGGCACGCGACGGAACCGGGTGTGGCTGAGGATCTGTTCCAGCGCCAGCAGGCCCAGGGCGGCCAGCAAAGGCCATTGAAACAAGGGAGTGTAGACCGAGTAACGCCGCAGCTTCACCTCGGTTTTTTCCAGCCGGTCAATATCGGCATAAATGCTTTGCAGTTCCGCCCGATTGGTGGCCCGGTAAAATTTGGCGCGCGACAAGCCGGCCATTTTTCCGAGCACGGTATAGTTGGCCGGTTGCAACGTCATCGCGGGAATAATATTGCCCATGGGGTCGAGAATCAACTGACCCGTGTCCGGGTTAAACTGCGGCAGGTTGCAGGGTTTTTCAATGCCGATGCCAATGGTGTAGACTTTGGCACCGAGCGCCGCCGCCAGTTGGGCGGCGGGCACCGGGTCAATGGAGCCGGCGTTATTATCGCCATCGGTCAGCAAAATAATAATGCGACTTTTGGCATCCTTCACATTGCTCAGTCGTTTGGCGGCACTGGCCGCGGCATCGCCAATCGCGGTGCCAAGGTCCCGAATCAGGCCCACGTGCAGCCGGTTGAGATTTTGGATCAGCCAGTCATGGTTGAGGGTCAGCGGACTGACCACATAGGGCACCGCCGAAAACGCGATCAAGCCCAGGCGGTCATTGGGCCGTTTTTGAATGAAATCCTCCAGGGTATCGCGCGCAATGTCGAAACGGGAAACGCGCTCGTTCGGTCCCGCCATGTCCTGGGCTTCCATGGACCAGGACAGATCCAGGCACAGCATGATATCCACGCCGGTGGTGCTGGTTTCCGTGTGTTCGTTGGCAAAGCGCGGACCGGCGAGGGCGATGATGCCCAAGGCCACCACCAGCAAGCGCAAGAATAACCGCCAGCGTCCGGCCGCACTCCGCACCGTGGCCCCCGCGGCCCGGACAATGTCCGCACTGGAAAATTGCACGGCCGACTGGCGGCCGGTGCGACCGCAGAGCACGGCATAAACTGGCAACAAGGCCAGCAGGGTCAGCACCCACGGATATTGAAATTGCAAATGGCCGCTCATGCCGTGGGTTTTGGGGCGGCAGCGGCCTGGGCGCGCAGTTCGGCCCGGCGGGCTTCACTTTGCTCAATCAGGGCCAGGGCTTGGGTGACGGGGTTAACCTCGGCCGCCGTGGCCGTGGACCGGGAAAATTTACGGCGATCGCTCTCGCGCATGAATTCCGCCAGGGCCGCCGCCAACTGCGGCCCCACCTGCGCCTGCGTGGCGATGAGCTGGCAAAATTCCGTGGTGTTCAACTCGGTGCGGGGCAAATCAAACGCCTGCTGAATATACCGGCGGACGATATGGGAGATGCGGCTCAAGCGATCCCCCTCGGCAAGCAAGATTGGCAGCGCGGCCAGTGCCGTGCGGGCCTGCACCTCCGGTGGCGTGATTACTGCGGGCTGCGGCCGGGTCCAAAACCAGATGACGGTGGCAACCACAGCGGCGAGCAACAGAGTGACCAAGAGGATCGCATGGCTGTGCATTTCCCAAAAAGTGGGCGGGAGTTCCGCGTGCAGCGGATGAATTTTGGGGATTTCAGTGGGATCATCCTGGCCGCGGGCGGCCAGGGTAAACATGATCGTGCCGGCCAGCAGGATCTTTACAACGCTTGGGAAACCCCCTTGCCTGAATGCCAAAACCTGGGCGACCCGGGCCAGATTGGTTTTGGCCACGACCAATAAAACCGATGGGCTTTTCATCCGCGCCTCCTGCCCCGGCGGGTCTCGAAGAAATGTTGTAACACGGGCGCAAAGTTGTCGGCGGTGCTGAAGCTCAACGTGTCCACGCCGGCGCGGTTGAACGCCCGATCCAGCTCGCCGAGGCGTTCGGCATTCGTGCGGGCAAACTGTTCCCGCACGCCGGTCCGGCCCGAATCCAATTCGAGCAGTTCCCCCGTTTCGGCATCTTCCACGGTGAGTAAACCGGCATTGGGCAATTCACTTTCCCGGGGGTCATGCAGATGCAGGCACACGAGATCGTGGTGCGCGTTGATCAGCCCCAATTCCTGGATGACATCGCGGCTCGCCGACTCCCCAAAGCTGTGGAGAAAATCCGTCAGCAAAAATACAATGGCCCGCCGGCGCAACACATGGTTTAAAAACGTCATAGCCGTCGGAATGCTGGTGCCGCGATGCTTCGGTTCGAAGGTGAGCATTTCCCGGACGATGCGCAAAATGTGGCGCCGACCTTTGCGGGGCGGAATGTATAATTCCATCTGGTCGGAGAACAGCAGCAGGGCCACTTTGTCACTGCTGCGGGCGGCGGAAACGGCGAGGGTGGCGGCGATTTCCACGGCGAATTCCCGCTTGGTGCGGCGCAGGGAACCAAACGCCGAGGAAGCCGACACATCCACGGCCAGCACCACTGAGAGCTCGCGTTCCTCGCGATAGCGTTTGACGAACGGCCGGCCCATGCGGTTGGTGACATTCCAGTCGATGTTGCGCACGTCGTCACCCGGCATGTATTCGCGCAATTCCTCGAAGTCCATGCCGCGCCCCTTGAAGCGGCTGAGATAGGCTCCCACCATCATGTCATTCACGAGCCGGTTGGTGCGCACTTCCACGCGGCGAACCGAGGCAAGAATGTCACTGAGGGTCATGGGGTTTGAAACTAACTTGGGGCTGGCAATGGCGATTTACGGCACCACCACGGCGTTGAAAATCTTTTGAATAATACTGTCTGTGGTCACCCCTTGCGCCTCGGCTTCGTACGTGAGAATGATGCGGTGGCGCAACACATCCGGGCCGATGCTCTTGACGTCCTCGGGCGTGACATACGAACGGCCTTGCAACAGTGCCCAGGCTTTGGCTGCGAGCGTGAGATTAATCGTGGCGCGGGGCGAAGCGCCGTATTGAATGAAATGTTTCAGCTCCAATTTGTATTTCTCCGGCTGCCGGGTGGCGAAGACCACGTGCACGATGTAGTCACGCACCTTTTCGTCCACATGGATTTGATCCACGATTTTGCGGGTGCGCAGGATTTCCTCCAGGGTCACCACCGGTTTGATTTTGATTTCCGAGGTGGTGAAGGCCATGCGGTCCAGAATTTTGCGTTCCTCGGCAAAGGAGGGGTAATCCAGCAGCACTTTGAACATGAACCGGTCCACTTGCGCCTCGGGCAGGGGATAGGTGCCTTCCTGGTCAATGGGGTTTTCGGTGGCCAGCACCAGGAAGGGGGAGGGCAGGGGGAGAGTTTCGCCACCCAGGGTGACCTGGCGTTCCTGCATGGCTTCGAGCAAGGCGGATTGCACCTTGGCCGGGGCGCGGTTGATTTCATCGGCCAGCAGCAGGTTGGCGAAGACCGGGCCGCGGGTGGCGTGGTATTTGCCGTCTTGCGGACTATAAATCAACGTGCCCACGATGTCCGCCGGCAGCAGGTCGGGGGTAAACTGGATGCGGTGAAAGGTGGCGTCGATGGCGGAAGCGAGCGAGCGGACGGACATGGTCTTGGCCAGGCCGGGAACGCCTTCCAGCAGCACGTGCCCATTGGCCAGGAGGCCGACCAGCAGGCGGTCCACCAATTGTTCCTGGCCCACAATCACCTGGCCGATTTCACTGCGCAAAGCTTTGATCCAGCTAAAGGCGGCCTGGACCTGTTCGTCGAGAGTGTTGCTCATGGGCGGGGAAGTTAACGCGGAAGTCCGGCGGGCTCAAGTCCTCGCTGTGTTATTATGAGTGATTCGGTCGGGTTTTTACCAATTGGCGGGTCATTTCCATTTGGTTGGGTAATCGAGGCATGCACGGGCCGGCGGTGCTCCAGGTTTTCCGGCGGCGAACCCTTACCCCAGCGCGATGGCCTGCGACCGTGATTCAGCCAAAAAGGCCTCCACCAGCAGGGTCTTCTTGCCGCGCCATAAGGCTCCAATCGTGATGGTCGGAAACCCCGCCAGTGGCAGCACCCGCACATTGGCGGGAAACGCTTTCCGGGGAATCGCCACCGAGAGCCCAATCCCCAGGCCGTTCGCCACGTAGGTTTCGATCAGATCCGTCGAACTCGCCTCAATTCCGGGAAACCAGTCCACCTTGCGCTTGTGCAATTGCTGGAGAAACAAGCGCGACGGGGATTCCGCCGGGGGCAGGCAGATCAGCGATTCCTCAATCTTGTCCTGCGCCCACAACTCCTCGGCGGATTTATAGCGACTGGTTTTTTCCACGAGCAACACCAGCGGCAATTCCAACAAAGCGAGGGATTGCAGACCCGCCGGGATTTTTTTCTCAATCAGCGTGATCGCCACATCAATTTCATCCTGCTCCAGCATGGTGAAAAACTGGGCTGGGAAGCCTTCGCGAAACGACACCTTCAGCGCGGGGAATTTTTTGCGCAAGCCGCGCAGCAACTGCGGCACATGATCCCGCAGCACAATGGTCGAGGCACCCACGCGGATGTGGCGGGCCTGACCCCCCTGCAATTCATTCGTCAGCTTGTCCAGATTCCCAAAGAAGGGATGGATGAATTCATACAGTCGCGCGCCCGCCGGGGTAAGCTCAAACGGCCGCCGCTGAAACAGGGTCACCCCCAGAAATTCCTCCAGCTCCGAAACCTGCGCACTGACCGCCGGTTGCTGGATGCCATAGGGTATATTCCGCACGGCTGGCATGATCCCGCCATGCTTCGCCACGTAATAAAATAATTCGAGATGATGAACATTCATGTTGTTTAGGGATTGGGCATTGAGGCAAACGATGCTGCGTCCAGTTTTATCAATTCACCGTCCGGGCGCAAGTGGAGTTAAATAATGGCATGAAACATTCGCTTGCCGCGCCATTAAATGTGTTTACTGTGAAATGAAACTATATGAGCCCTGAGGAACCCACATGCCCGCACTGCGCCCGGCCCTTGCTCGTTGGCGAGGTGGGGAGCGACTGTCCCTTTTGCCATCAAGCCCTGGCCGCTCCAGCCAATCCTCCGCCGGTGGTTTTGAATGCTGGTAAAACCAACTGGCCACTGTTCTTTGTCATTTTTTTTACCCCGGCCATTGGTAATTTCATTTCCGTAGCCTTCAACTCCCTCATTTTCCCCATTTTATTTACTCTCGTGGGCGGCATTTGTTCCGCCATTGTCTGCTCCCGCATGATCATGGCCCGTGTGCAAGCGGCTGGTATGAAACGCCAGTTCCTCAGTTTGGTGATTCTTCTTGGATTATTTGCCCTTACGTTCTTTCTCTCCTTTTTGGGTTGTGCCTCGGGGGCGGGCATTTTGCATGGGCGCTTTTGACCACCTAATATTATGACCTCTGCCAACTTCATCCCGCCTCGCCCGGAGGATAAAATCCACTTGGTGGACAAGCTCCTCAAGCGCACTATTTCGCGCTGTCCCGTCTGCCACGTCTCCTGTCCCGCCGAAGTCTGGCGCACGGGCGGGGTGCCATCGAAAGTCTGGCTCAAGCGGACCTGTCCCACCCATGGCGAAGCGGCCACGTGCATCGCCTCCGATGCCCGGTTTTACTGGCTGGCTCAAGGCAAAGATGCCAATCGCGCCGGCGGTTGTGGTTCGCCGGCCATTTCCGGAGCCGCTTGCTGCGCCTCCGATGGTTCCGTGGCCGGCACCCTCGGCCGCAATGCCGCCCCCGGCGAGGCCTTGGGTGTCATGGAAAAACTCGCCACCTGCCTCTGTTTGATTGAGATCGTTAATTCCTGCAATCTCACCTGTCCCACCTGCTACGCCGACTCGCCCCCCGGCACCGGGGCCCACGTTGACGCCGTGCCGCTCGCCGACATCCAGCGCCGGATCCAGGGGGTGATCGACCGCAAAGGCGGCATTGAGATTCTGCAATTATCCGGGGGCGAACCCACCTTGCACCCGCAATTTTTCGAATTGCTGCGCTGGTTGCAGGATCATCCCCAAATTGATTATGTGCTGCTAAACACCAACGGCCTCCGCATCGTCAGCGACGAGGCCTTCGCCACCCAACTCGGCGCTGCGTTTCGCTATGGAGCCTTTCAGTTGTACCTGCAATTTGACGGCATCCAGGAAGCCGCCCAAAAGGCCCTGCGCGGTGCCGACCTGCGCGGCCTCCGCGAACGCTGCCTCGTGCGCTGCCGGGAAATGAACCTGCCGGTGACGCTCGCGATGACCGTTACCCCGGAGAATCTGCCGTATATTTGGGAAACCACCGCCTTTGCCTTGAACTGGCCGCACGTGCGCGGCATCTCGTTTCAACCCGTGATCACCAGCGGGCGGATTCCAACCCTGGCCAAGCCGGGCCCGCCCGCGCCCGCCCGGTTGAATACGGCGGATATTATCCTGGCCGCCGTCGGCCAGTCCCAGGGCCGGTTGCGGTTTGAGGATTTCACCCCGCTGCCCTGCGGCGACCCCAATTGCGCCACCATCGGCTATCTCCTCAAGGTGGATGGCCGGGTGCGGTCGGTGAGTGAGTTTGTGGACTTCAAAAACGTGCAGGGGTTTCTCAGCACCAAAGTGCGCTACAAACTGGAGGACCTCATGCGCTGCGGTTGCGAATCCGAACCCCTGGGCGAATTGCTCAAGGAATTTGAACTCGATGAATCCCACACCTTCCGCCTCTTCATCAAGCCCTTCATGGATGCCCAGACTTGGGACGATGACCGGATTGATCGCTGCTGCACCCATGTGATCCGGCCGGATGGCAAGCTGGATTCCTTCTGCCGCTACTATTCCGGCTTCCCCGACTGCCCCAGCCGGTAACCAGGGGATTTTATGACTGAACCACCCCAGCCGCCGCTGGCAACGGAGCCAGTGCCGTCCAAGGATTCGGCTCCCAAACCGTTGACCAAAATTCTCTGGGTTTTCGCGGCCTTCATGCCCAGTGTGCTCACATTGGGCATCATGCAATGGACCAGTGTGGCCCCCGGCCTTGGCGAGGCGCTCTTAATTTTCAATGCCGTTTGCAGCCTGGCGGCGGCCATCGGACTGGTGCGGGGTTTTCAGGAGGTGGGCACGCGCGTGGCCCTGGCAATTTTCTTAACCGGATTGTTTTTTGTGGCCAACGTGGTGCTGACGGTTTTAATTGGCTGTGCTGCCCTGGGTCGCAACGCGCCATGATGCCCGCTTCCACCGCTTACGGCTGGCTCATGCTCGCCGGCATCTTCGTGAGCCTGGCCTTGTGGTCGCGAGTGGCCCGGCGGGATGAGCGGTTAGTGTTCATTTATTTGGCCGCGCTGGCCGGTGCCCTCATGGGAGCCAAGCTGGTTTACCTTGGCGCCGAAGGCTGGTTGCACTGGCCCGATCCCGACCGCTGGCAGCAACTCGCCACCGGCAAATCCATCGTCGGCGGTCTGCTGGGCGGTTACGCCGCCGTGGAAATCGCCAAATACTTCTTGAGTTACCCGGGCGGCACCGGTGACTGGTTTGCCGTGGTCACTCCGCTCGGCCTCATGCTGGGCCGGGTTGGGTGCCTGCTCCATGGTTGCTGCCTCGGTCGCGTCTGCACCCCCGCCTGGTTCACCCTGAACGACACCCACGACATCGCCCGGTGGCCGGCCGCCTTCGTGGAATTACTCTTCAACGCCCTCATGCTGGCCGTGGTTTTGGCCCTGCGCCGCGCCCAAATCCTGCCCGGCCAGCATTTTCACATTTATCTGATCGCCTACGGCACCTTCCGCTTCTGCCACGAATTCCTGCGCGCCACCCCGCCGATCATCGGCTCCCTTTCCGGTTACCAACTGGCTGCCCTCGGACTCATTATTTTGGGTGTCATTGGTTTCCGGCGACGGGCGATATCCGCCCCGTTGGCTCAAAAGCCAGTAATTTAATCTCGCAACTTGGCTGGGGTGGCATATCCTGAATTGGTTCAAGATGCCAGCCCGTCTATCTGTTGCGGATGTATAGGTCCGCCGTTCAGGCAAATCCCGGGACTCCACAGATTGTCCTTGGGATTATCAAATAGTGGTGTTCAGAAAGCCCGGCGCGTCTTGCCCAATTTGACCCATGGCCAAACCTAATTTTATCGAACTTCCGTATTGCGAACCGATCCCGATTTTGTACGAGGATCGCTCGGTGCTTGCCATCGACAAACCCCGGGGCTGGTTGCTCGTGCCCGTCAACTGGCAGAACACCAACCGCAATCTCCAGGCCGCGATCAATTCCTCCATCAGCGCCGGGGATTACTGGGCCCGCTCCCGCAATCTGAAATTCCTCCGCTATGTTCACCGCCTGGACACCGACACCAGCGGCGTGATGCTCTTTGCCAAGAGCATGGGGGCGGTCGAGGCTTTTGGCGATGTCTTTGAAAGCCGCCAGATGGAGAAAAACTACCTGGCCATCGTCGAGGGTGTGCCCCGTGAAACCGAATGGACCTGCCGGCTCCCCCTCTCCCCGGATCCCCGCATGGTCGGTCGCATGATTATCGATACACAGGAAGGCAAGGAAAGTGAGACCCGGTTCAAGCTGTTGCAAAAGAAGGAGCGGATTTCGCTCATCGAGGCGCACCCGCTCACCGGGCGCACCCATCAAATTCGGGTTCACCTGGCCCAATCCGGTTGCCCCATCGTCAGCGATGAGCTTTATGGCAAAGTGGACAGCCGCATGCAACTGGGCTTGCGCGCCATCAAGCTGGGTTACGTGGATCCATTTACGAAGCGCCGGGTGGAAATTCGCGCGCCCATTGACGGTTTCATGAGCGAATACGGGTTCACCCCTTCGCTGGCCCAGCAAATTAAAAAGCCGGTAACGGTAACGCTGCCAGCCACAGCCGCCGCCGGCACAACTTCACCCTCACCAGGCAAGCCACAGCCACAGCCAGTACAAGCGAAACACGCGTCCGCTCCCAAGGCACCGATGCCAAAGCCCAAGGCAAAATAATTACACGCCACCGTCCGGATTTAGCAGCTTCCCGGCAATCCTTGAATTCATTCGGAAACTCAGGCAGACTTGGGCCATGGACATTGACGTCTCTGATTTTACTCCCTTTCAGCAGCGGGCATTATTGGATCTTTATTTACTGGCATTGGAAGCTGACGGTCAACTGCCGCCCGCCAGCGATGCGCGCTTGGATTCCCTCTTTCAAGCCATGGGGTATCATACAGAAGTGGAGCGCCAGCGGGAGTTTGATGCCTCCGTGGAACGCATTAAACCGCTGGCCCATCCGGTTCAGCGCGCCCGTGATCAGTTAATTGTCCTGTCCCAAGCTTTCACCGTTCGTTCCGAGCACAAAAAAGTGTACACGGCCATGCAGGCCATTTTTGCCGGGGACGCCCATGTCTCCTCGGTGGAACATTACTTGCTTTCCGAACTGCGTTTGCGGTACCGATTGTGATGGGGCTGGCAGGCGGCAAACTCACTCAGACAATGGCACAAAGGCGCAACGCACTTGATTGGTTGTGGCGCTGTCATCAATCGTTACCTGTAAAAAACCGTGGGTATTTTGCCGGTGTTCCTTCCGCATGAGCAAGTAACCGTGATGATCGCCGAAATAGGTTCGGTCAGCATAAAACGGCGCGCCCGCCGTGCCGGCCACAATTTGGTTCAGCACCCGGTCAGCCGGCCATTTGGGATGCTGGATGAGCATCCAGTCAAACGTGTGATCGTGGCCGGCGAAGAAATATTCGCACCCGTGGCTGACGAGAAGGTCCACAAACTGGTCCCGCTGCCGCGGGAAGGCCGCCATGTTTTCATCGTCGCCATGGCTCGTGCAAGTGAAAGCCATTTCATGGGCAAATACAAATACGTGGGCGGCTTTGTTAACTTGCGCCTGTTGCAACGTTTGTTCGAGTTGGGTGAGGTTCACGCGATGAGTGTGGGCAGGCAGGTATTGGTCCAGCCCAACGACTACCACCTCCGGGTGATCGGGAGCGCTATAGGAAAAACTAAAACCTTCCTCACCGGGAAACCAGGTGACATGGCTGGCGTCGAGCACCGGTTTGAAAATATTTGTCCAAAGTTTGCCGTCTGGATCGCCATAGGTTTCATGATTCCCGCGCACCGGCAACACCAACAGGTCAGGTGCTTCCGCCTTGACGATGGACTGCCAGTTGTTGAATTGGGTTTCGGCTTTGGCCTTTACCAACAAGTTATTACCTATAATCAGGTCGCCGGTGAACAACATGAAGCGAGGCTTGGTGGCCGCAACGGCTTGCAGCATGCTTTTCAACACAACCGAATTGATCCCGGTAGGATCAGGTGAATGCCGGGCGTCAGTGCGGTCGTCGCCAGCCACCACAAAAGTCCATGGCTCCGCATGGACCAACATGGTCAGGGTGGCGGCCAAGCTCAGCAAACTGAACCGCAATATCTTGGGCGTGACAGACTTTATCATGACTGCCACCCTAGCAGGCGGTTTTGGGTGTCGTCAAGGGGTGCAAAATTAAAACTGAAATTCCCCTTAAGCAGGACAGAACGGAGAGTAAAAAGGTCATCTGATTATCGGCGACTGGTCAGTCCTGCTTGGCGCTAGTTTTTGGATTTTGCGTCGTTAAGTATTTGGCCGTGGAAGACAGAAAGAGATCAGGCCGACTGCGCCACTCATGTTCAATCCCGCGCATAAGCAACGCGCAGTCCAGTCCAAGTGAACCTGGCGGGAATCGCTGCTGATCGTCAAAGAAACAGGACTGCGCCCGATCAATGACCAGCGGCGCTAACGTCCAGTTCAAGGAGTGGAGTTCCATGCCGTGATAATGCCCGGCTGTATTGGTTGCAGAATACCCAGTCGCTCCGAGCGAAAAGAAACCCGCAGCGGCCTCCAGCGAGGGAAATATGCTTGTATGTGGCAACTCTGCAGACTTATGGCCTGCAAAGGCGATTTCAGTGCCTCCGTCCGCCCGCAGGATCCGCAGTGAGATGGAAGCTTCCGTCTCGCGAGACTCAAAACGGCTGCTTTGAAAAATGCCTGGAAAGACGCGGCCGCCGAGGGTTTGATTGAACCACGAATTGGTGTCGCGCCGAGGAATAAATACGCCTTCGCGTTCCTCTCCATCCTGTTGCCACTGGACGGCGATACGATGAGCAGCATTCTCAGAACCGAGGCCCAGCCACGCGGGCAAGAACCGGGGCCGCAGTTGCTTGAATCGGATCATGCAGACACCGCCAATGCCGAAACCGCCATATAATTTGGGCTGAAAGGGAGGCGGTAGCACCCGCTGGAGTACAGTTGGATCAATGCGGTAGTTTAACAACACCCGACGGTCAATAATTCCGTGAATGGTGTCGAGGAACATTTTAGGGATTACTGACCCACAGTTACCTGGAGCGGAGCGTCCCGGCGGGCGGCAAACCGGGCGACGTAATTTTCCCAATCGCTGTGATTCGTAAAATCCCCGCTGCGGTCCCAACAGGCGCCAAAGTAATACGTGAAGGGTTTGCCCACTTCGGTCTGCGTGATGGCCAGCAGATTACGAATGGCGGGTGCGCCCTCATGCGTAGGCTGGGGCACCACGGCATGGATTTGTTCCTCCGTCATTTCGGGGGCGTCATTCGTGAAGGCCTGCACGCTGCCTTTCGGCAGGATCACGGCCACGCCGATGATGCCTTTCGGCTTGTCTTCCGGCTGCCAGTAACTCAGCCAGCCTTCGGCTTGGTCCTGGCCAACCAGTTCCGTTCCGTCTGGCCCGCAGGCCCGTTCCGCCAAGCCGATGCCGAGCGTGAGCGCCGGACCGTTGGTGGTGTCAAACGTGCTCTGGGCCTTGGTGAACCATGAACCGGCGTCGATGCTATAGCGCTTCTTCTCGGAAACCGCGCGGCCACCGGCATCCCAGGTGTCGTAAGTCAGTTCAAAGACCGACCGCACCGGGCCGGAGGTGATCACGCGCGAATTGCGATAGTTGCTGGAAGTGTAGAGTTTTTTGCCGTCCCAAATCCCCACGCCGCCGTCCCCCCGGCTATGGCCCACGCGATAGTCATCCATGAACTCGCCGTTGTCCTCGTGATAATGCTTGGTGGCATACATGGTGTCCACAATCAGACCGCGGGTCTTTTTGATCCACACATCTGGTCCGCTGGTGACCGTGTGCTCTGCGGGAATGAGGGCCTGCCCATAAGTGCGGTGCGCGGTCCGGTCACTTTCCCAGGCGAAATCATCATAGCGTTCGGGCACATAGCGCGCCATGGTCTTGACGATCGGCGGTGGCACCACGGCCAGATCGGCCGAGGCCAGCAAGTTGTACGTCCGGGTCTCGCCGGGAGCCAAATCGACCTGGAAAACCAGCGTGTCGACAAATTGATTCGGCTCGGCGGCATACGTTTGCGAATCCACAATCCGGGAGGAAAGCCCGTCCATCACCGACAGCTTGCGCGAGGCAAACACTCGGCGGTCAATGCCTGCGGCGGCGACGTCATTCAGCGATACTTCCACGGTTTCCGAGTCGCGCCGAAAATTGGCCGGGTTCGTTACTTTGACGACCACGATTTTCCCTGCGGAGAGCACGGCCATTCGGTAAATCTCGCTGCCTGCCAGCAAAAATGCGCCCACCCCGTAAGGGGCGGTGGAATCATCCGCGAATTTGCGCGGATCGCTTCCCACCGGCTGCACATGGGTGAGTTTGCCATTCTCCGCCACGCAGCCCACCAGTTGGGTCCAGGCTTTGGTTACGGCGGGTCCATAGGTATCCCGGTCCAGCAAACCCTGGTTGATGCCCCAGGCAAAGCCGTAGGTGAAGAAGCCCGACCCACTGACTTCTTTGAGGGGAAAACTGCCCGGATCCAACAGACTCGAACGCCAGAGGCCATCCGCTTGCTGACAGGTCAGGATTTTTCCGGCCATATCCTTGAATAATTGCTCGAAGCGCGGACGGTCCGGATGGTTCCGCGGCAAATATTGGAGCATGCGGGGCAGGGCGGCAAACACCCAGCCGTTACCCCGGCTCCAAAACACCTTTTGCCCGTTGGCCTCGTGTTTTTTGAAAAAGGTACTGTCCCGAAAAAACAAGTGGGCGTCTTTGTCGTACAGGTAATCGGTGGTGCGCCACCAGTTGGTCACGGCAAAATCCAAATAGCGCGCGTCATCCGTGGCCGCATAGAGGCGCAGCCAGGTGGGCGGACCCATGAACAGGGAATCGCACCAGGACCACAGTTCCTGTGCTTTGCCATGGGGCAGGGTGAAATCCAGGCTGGCCGCGTCCGACGGATGGCTCAGGATGAAATCAAAACGTTCCCGCACGGGCGCGAGTTGGAAATTTTGGCGGTAATTAAAATAAAGTTCGGTCCAGACCTGGCCAATGCAATGGTCGTCCGCATGATATTTGCGCCCTTGATAGGCGGCGAGTTTCCAGTCGCTATTCGTGCCCAGTTCCATCATGGCCTGACGGTACTTGGGGTCCCCGGATATGCCGGCCAGCGCCATGATCCCCACATTGCCCACGGCGCCCACCCAGCCGTTTGGCCGGTTGGTTTCGGCATGCGCGAGCTGCCAGTCAGCCACCGTCTGCATGGCTCTCAGAATGGCGGCGGGCTTGGGTTCCGGCGATAGACCGTTGGGCACCGGTTCATCGGCGGTCAGGCGGGCACTGACGGTGAGGAGCAATACTCCCGCAAACAGGCTTTGGCGAAGGGCAACAAGGTTCATGATAAAGGGCAAGTATCAGGGGTTTGGCCAGCCTTGCAATTCAATTCCCGCGAGAATGAACGGGCCGACTCCTTTCAGGTCATTTTTGACCACTGGCTCACTGACATAGTAGGCAAAACTGCCGTCGCGGTACCGGCCATTGCTGGGCGCGCCGCCCAGCCCGGCGACGGAGCAACATTGTTGCAGCGACCAGTCATCCGGGCCGTCCAGCGTGACAAAGTGTTTAATCAGGCCAGCATACCCCCGGGTCGCCACTGGCCGAAATTCCCCGCCGACATAGCCATGGTTGATACCCTTGGCCAGGGCATAGACCATCATGGCCGAGGCGGTGGTCTCCCGATAATTGCCCGGTCGGTGGCCCTGGTCCACCACCTGGTACCACAGCCCGGAGGTTGCATCCTGATAGTGTGCCATGCCGGTGCATAATTTGCCCAAGGTGGCGATGAGTGCCGGGCGCGCCGGATGATCTTTGGGGAAATAATCCAACTCATCGACCAAAGCCATGGCGTACCAGCCCAGGGCGCGGCCCCAGAAATTGGACGACGTGCCGCTGGCGGGGTTGGCCCAGGGCTGGGTATGGGTGGCATCCCATCCGTGATAAAACAATCCGCTGGCAGCATCAAACGTATGCAGCTCGGCCAGGTGGATTTGCCGGGCCGCATCGTCAAAAGCTGCCGCCGGTCCAAACAAGCTGGCACACTGGGCTTGAAAGGGTCCGGCCATGTAAAGCCCATCCAGCCACATTTGATTGGTGTAGCGCTGTTTGTGCCAAAAACCGCCCTCGGCCGTGCGCGGTTGTTGCGCCAGTTGGTGATACAATAGTTCTGCCGCCTGCCGGTAGCGTGGTTCCTTGGTTTGTTGCCAGAGCGCCAGCAGCGTTTTGCCCGGGTTTAAGGCATCCAACTGAAATTCCTCCCGTTTGTAGCCTTGAATGCTCCCATTCGTCGCCACCAGGGAACCCACCGCCGATTGGCTGAAAGCCAGGTAATGTGGGTTTGGACTGACCTGGTCCAGCTTCAGGAGGGCCAGTGTAAACAACCCCATGGTGTAATCCCATTTCGCCGGCTTGGGTTCAAGCCGGACGATTTCTGACTGGGCCAGACGGGTCGACCATTCCAGCGGGGTGGCTCCGGCCACTGCCAGGGTGGCGTTGGTTTGGGCCCAACCGGTGAAAGTGGCCAAAAAAGTAGCCAGTAGAATCGCCGCGCCGACGTTTTTGCTTTTCATCGCGAGTTGCTGGTCTTCAACGTCCCAGCCAGCCGCCATCAATGTTCATCACGGCCCCGTTGAAGTAATCAGAATCCCCGGACGCCAGGAACACGCAACCGCCGGCGATGTCCTCCGGCTGGCCCCAGCGGGCTTCGGGGATGCGGTCGAGGATGGACTGATTGCGCTTGGCATCGTCGCGCAAGGCCTGGGTGTTGTCGGTGGCAATGTAGCCGGGGGCGATGGCGTTTACATTGATGCGTTCTTTGGCCCATTCATTCGCCAGCGCCTTGGTCACACCGGCAATGCCGTGCTTGCTGGCCGTGTAAGCGGGCACCGTGATGCCGCCTTGAAAGGAGAGCAGCGAGGCGATGTTGACGATCTTCAACCGTGATCCGGCGGGCGATTGCTCCCGACCCCCGGTCAGCCACCATTTGGCCACGGCCTGGCAGAGGAAAAAAGGCGACGACAAGTTGGTTTGCAGCACCGCATTCCAGTCGGCTTCGGAAAAATCCACCGCCCGTGCGCGGCGGATGATGCCGGCATTGTTGACCAGGGCATCCACCCGGCCGGTTTGTTTCAGGATACCCGCGATCAGCCCGGCGGCCTCGCTTTGGCTGCCGGTGGCCAGATCGGCGTTGACCGCCAGAAACGTGCCGCCCGCGGCGGTCACTCTGGCCCCCGTTTCCGTCAAGTCACTGCGCGCCACGCCCGCCACCCGCGCGCCTTCGCGACCAAAGGCCACGCATATCGCCTGGCCAATGCCCCGGCTGGCCCCCGTTACCACCACTACTTTATTTTCAAATCGTTTCATACAGTCGCCTCCGGCAAATCAATCACGATCGGTTATTTCAAATCCAAGGGCTTGGCCGGGTCCATGTCATCAAAAACCTGGTTTTCCCCAGCCATGCCCCAGATGAATTTGTAATTGCTGGTGCCACACCCAAAGTGCATCGACCAGTTCGGTGACAGCGCCACTTCCTCATTATGCAGGAACAAGTGCCGCGATTCCTGTGGTTCACCCAGAAAATGCGCCAGCACCTTGTCGCCCAAATCAAAGTAGAAATAAATCTCCGTGCGGCGGAAGTGGGTGTGGGGAGGGAAGGAATTCCAGACATTGCCCGGCTCCAAGGCCGTGAGGCCCATGACCAGTTGACAGCTTTGAATGCCACCTTGATGGATGAACTTGTAAATCGTGCGCTGGTTGGAGGATTCCTGGGCTCCCAGCGACACCGGGGTGGCCTCCGCCGCCGTCATCTTGGTGGCGGGATAAGCCGCATGCGCCGGGCAGGACAGGAAATAGAATTTGGCCGGCCGGTCACTGTCCACACTGGCAAAGGTCACGTCCTTGGTGCCCATGGGCAGGTACGCACAATCCAGTTTGTGCAGCGGGAAGGACTGGCTGTCCGCCCGTACAACCCCGGGACCGCCGATATTGATGATCCCCATTTCCCGGCGCTCCAGAAAATAGGCCCGGCCCGTTTCCTTGTGATTGGCCAAAGCCAATGGTTCGGCGATCGGCATTACCCCGCCCACGACCAGGCGGTCCAGGTCGGTGAACATGGCATTCAATTGCCCGGGGGTGAACAAATGGCTGATATGAAATGTATCCCGCAATTCCTGTGTGGACATGCCCACGATGTCCTGCGGACGCGGCATCCGGCGAATGGTATTTGCGATCATGGAATGAGCCTGCCAAAGAATGCCCCCCGCGACAAGTGTTTGTGGACGCTTTGCCGCTTTGCCAATTGAACCATTGCCGAGCCACGCATTGCGCTGGTTGGGCTCAATAACTAATCGAATAGGCCACCCGATTGCTGTCGGTAATGCACCAGAGGTCCAGGGGGGACAAGGTGCCGGGGCATTTGATGAAGCGGGAGCTGCCGTCCGAAAATGTGTAGTTCGACCCACCCGCACCCACGCCGTTGGCGGGTGGATTGAGCGTGCCGGAGTGGCGGCTTTGTTCCAGCTTCCCGCTGAAGTCATCGCCCTCCACTCCGTCGAGGTTGTCCATGTAGTAATCCATGGCACTGGAACGCTTTTCCCCGAGGATGACCGTGTCGCTCGGATGAATAATGGCGTTTTCCTTGAGGCCACGCTGGTACTGGGCGGTCATGTACTCGTTGCGAAACACCGTTTCGCCGAGCAGGTCTTGAAAATAATCATTAAACCCATTGATCAAGTAGCTACGCGGCGCGGGGTCGGCGGGGTTGTTGGAGACCGAGCCCGTATTGGGGGTGTTTGTAAATTGCAAGTCGGTCGGGCACAGCAGCAATTTCAGGTTGTGGCCATAGCTGTCATAAAACCGGTAGGGCCAGCGCACGGTGGACAGGCGGGGCGGGTAGCTGCCTTGGTTGTCATCCACATACATCCGGGAAGCGAGTCCCAGTTCCCGCAGGTTGTTGGTGCAGGCGATGCGCAGGGACGTGGCCTTGGCCTTGGCCAATGCTGGCAGCAACATCGCGGCCAGAATGGCGATGATGGCGATCACCACCAAGAGCTCAATCAAGGTAAACGCGCGTTCGCCGGTTTGGCCACCAGCCGCCGCCGGTTGGGCTTGGATTTTCATTTCGCGGTAATATCGTTAAAATTCATTCTGGCCGGCCATTTAAGGGCTGCCTGAGTATTGTTTGAGACGACCCGGGCCATTCGGGGGTTACAGCGAACGTGGTCGTGCCAGGTGCCTTTCTCCCCGACCGGCAAATCGGGCTTAACAGTTGCCGGGATCGGTCCTACAATCGGTGGGCAAGGCCGTGTCGGAACCGGCAAATGAAGCGTTTAAGCATTACCACATTTTGAAACTACCGGTTAAACCAGAGTTCGGTCATGAACCGGAGGCATTGGCCTTTTGGACCCGTGTGGCCGGCGAGGCCCTCGCCCTGGGCACGCCCACCCCGTTTTATATCTGCTCGGCGCTGCCCATGGCGGAACGCGTGGCGGAACTAAACCAGGCGCTGGCCTATGCGGGATTTGACTGCGGTGAGCCGCGCCGGCCGGGACGCATTTGCTGCCGCCACTGGCTTTCCTGCAAGACCCAGCCGGTGGCCCCGTTGCTGCGCTGGTGGCGCGAGCAGGGCCGCCCGATTGAGGTGGTAAGCGAATTTGAGCTGCGCGCCGCGCTGGCCGAGGGCTTTGCGCCCGAGGCCATCCTCCTCAACGGCCCGGCCAAACATCATTGGCTGGCCCGGTTCGAGTTGCGCGGGCTGTCGGTCAATTTCGATTCGCCGGCGGAGCTGGCGGCCTTGCTGCCACTGGCGCACAAACTGGAGTGGCGTTGCGGAGTGCGAATCAACACCAATGAGGAGTTTGATCCCGAGAATGCGCTGCTCCCCACGCAATTTGGTTTCACGGCAGCGGAAGCGGTGGCGGCTTTAGAACAATTGACCGGGGCTGGAGTGCGGTTGGAAACAGTCAGTTTTCATCTGCGCAGCAACCTTCCCTCCGCCCAGGTTTATGAGCGTGCACTCGCCGAGGTGGCGGAAATTTGCCGGGCCGCTACGTTTGCGCCGCTGAATCTCGATATTGGGGGCGGATTGCCGGCGCGCCAGGTGCTGACCCCCGGTGGCAAGGTGCTGGACGGCGAATTTGGCCTGCGCGCCTTCGCCGAAGTGCTGCGGTCCTCGGCCCGACAGTTTCCCGGCCTGCGCGAAATCTGGCTGGAAAATGGCCGTTTTCTCAGCTCCAGTGGCGGCGTGCTGGTGGTGACCATTCTCGATATCAAAGCACGGCGCGGGCTGCGCCAGTTGATTTGCGATGGCGGGCGCACCCTGAACGCGCTGACCTCACTGTGGGAGCAGCATCGCCTGTTGTCGCTCCCCGAACGGACCGGGGCAGAGGTGCCCACGACGGTGCACGGCCCGACCTGCATGGCGTTCGACCGCTTGGCCCGCATCCCCATGCCGCACTCGCTCAGCGTGGGGGACCGGCTCATCTGGCTCGAAGCCGGGGCGTATCATCTTCCTTGGGAAACACGGTTTTCCCACGGGCATGCGGCGGTTTTATGGCATGATGCCGGGGGGTTGCAACCCGCGCGGCCGCGGCAGAGTTTTGAAAATTATTGGGGGCAGTGGGCCGGGAAATGAAGACGTCCGAATGATGCCTGAAGCAGGCCCAACCGCCCGCGACCTTCAAGATTCAAATCCGATTTCGTCCGGGTGGTCGGGCAAAAGCCGCAACTCGGCTCGCAGAAATCACGAGCCGGCGGGCGGCTCGCGCCTGCCAGCCTTTCGGTGGGCTGGCATCGCCAGGTCATCGGTCCGGTTATTTGGCCGCGTGCAGTTTGCTGTCGCGCTGTTTGAGCCATTGGGCACCGAGTTCCGTCAGGGTGCGGGCTTTCAAAATACGCTCCGCCATGGGGAAGACCAGGCGCTCTTCTTTGTCGAAATGGTTGCGCGAGGCCGTGACGGCTCCGAGAAGCAGTTTTTTGGCCGTCTTCAGGTCCTTGCACTTTTGCACTTTTTCAAGGGCGCCTTCAATGAGTTCGTGCTCATGATGGAAGGTGTCCTTCTGGCCCAATTGGTCAAAGCAATGTTCCAGGGGTTCGATGAAGAGTTCGTCCTCGGTTTGCGAGTGCGGGGCCGTGACCTTGGAGATGATCAAGCCCAGGGACTTCACCTCGGCCACGGTCTTAAGCTTGGGCACCGTGGCCTCCACGTGGTCGAACAGGTTGTGAAACACGGCATGCTCCGCCATCAGAATCTCGGTAATTTTCATATGGATGATTTCATGGCCTAGCTTGAATACGCCTCCATCCCGGCGCAAGAACAAACCGGATTGCGATCGCCGAAGACATTGTCCACCCGGCTGACGTGCGGCCAGAATTTGTATTCCAGCAGGCTCTTCGCCGGATACGCGGCGACCGTTCGGGAATAAGGCCGGTTCCAGTCGTCCGCCGCGATGATGTCCGCCGTGTGCGGCGCGTTTTTCAACACGTTGTTTTTGGCATCCGCCTGGCCGGATTCCACGGCGGTCATTTCCGCATGGATGGCGATCATCGCGTCGCAGAAGCGGTCGAGCTCGAATTGCGATTCGCTCTCCGTGGGCTCCACCATCAAGGTGCCGGCCACCGGCCAGGAGAGGGTGGGGGCGTGGAAGCCATAATCCATGAGGCGCTTGGCCACATCCTCGGCGGTGGTGCCCTTGAAGGCGCGCAAGTCGAGGATGCATTCGTGCGCCACTAATTGATCGCGGCGGTAAAGGGTGGGGAAATATTTTTCCAGCCGTTTGGAAATGTAATTGGCGTTTAGAATGGCGTATTTGGTGGCCTCGGTCAGGCCCGCGCCGCCCATCATGGCGATATACATCCAGGAAATGGTGAGGATGCTGGCACTGCCCCACGGGGCGGAGGCCACGGCGCCGATCGGGTTTTCCCCGCCGAGATTGATCACTTGATGGCCGGGAAGAAAATCCACGAGGTGTTCCGCCACGCCAATGGGGCCAACGCCCGGGCCGCCGCCCCCGTGCGGAATGCAGAAGGTCTTGTGCAGGTTCAGATGGCACACATCCGCGCCGATGTAGCCCGGGCTCGTCAGGCCCACCTGCGCATTCATGTTCGCGCCGTCCATGTACACCTGGCCGCCATGGTTATGGATGATCTGGCAGACCTCCTGAATCCCCTCTTCAAACACGCCGTGCGTGGAGGGGTAGGTGACCATCAGGCAGGCCAGTTCGGCCTGGTGCGCCGCCACTTTGGCGCGGAGATCGGCAATGTCGATGTTCCCGCTGGCATCACAGGCCACCGCGACCACCCGCATGCCGGCCATGACGGCGCTGGCGGGGTTCGTGCCGTGGGCGGAAGTGGGAATCAGGCACACGTTGCGCTGGGTTTCCCCCCGGCTGGCGTGGTAGGCGCGAATCACCAGCAAACCGGCATATTCCCCCTGCGAACCCGCGTTGGGTTGCAGCGAGACGCCCGAGAAGCCCGTGATGTCGCACAACCAGGCCTCCAGTTGCCCGAATAGTTTCTGATAACCGCGCGTTTGCTTGAGCGGGGCGAAGGGATGAATGCGGGCAAATTCGGGCCACGACACGGGGAACATTTCCGCCGTGGCATTCAGCTTCATGGTGCAGGAGCCCAGCGGAATCATGGAAGCCGTCAACGAGAGATCGCGGGATTCCAGGCGCTTGATGTAGCGCAGCATTTCGGTTTCTGAATGATAACGGTTGAAGCTGGGGTGCTTCAGGAATTCCGAGGTGCGCACCAGCACGGCAGGAATGGCTCCGGGCGTCAGGTCGGCCTCCAGTTCGGCGGCGGTGGCGGGTTTCACGCCAAACACCCCTAGAATCAGGTCGATTTCCGCCAGCGTCGTGCGTTCATCCAGCGCAATCCCCACGCGCTTCGAGTCCACGTGGCGGAAGTTCAATTGCCGGGCCTCGGCCGCTTTATGAATCGCCGCGGCATCCGGCACTTGCACGGTGAGTGTGTCGAAATAGGTGGCATTCACCACCGTGAAGCCGCCGCGCTTGAGGAGTTGGGCGAGCAGCACGGTCTGCGCATGCACCCGGCCGGCGATGGCCTGCAAACCCTTGGGGCCATGATACACGGCATATAGCGAGGCCATGTTGGCGAGCAGCGCCTGCGCCGTGCAGATGTTGCTCGTGGCTTTTTCCCGGCGAATGTGCTGCTCGCGCGTTTGCAGGGCGAGGCGCAGGGCGGGGCGGCCCCGGCTGTCTTTGGAAACCCCCACAATGCGGCCGGGCAAATGCCGTTTCAGGGCATCGCGGGTGGCGAAAAACGCCGCGTGCGGCCCGCCGTAACCCAGCGGCACACCAAAACGCTGGGCGTTGCCCACCGCGATGTCCGCGCCAAATTCACCGGGCGGCTTCAGCAGCGTCAGGGCCAGCAGGTCCGTGGCCACGGTGACCATGGCTCCAGCCGCTTTCGCCCGGGCGGTGAAAGCGGAAAAATCCTGCACCGTGCCGGCGGTGTCGGGGTATTGCACCAGCCCGCCGAAGACGGCCTCGGTAAATTCAAAGGTGTCGTGATCGCCCACCACCACTTCAATGCCCAGGGCCGCCGCCCGGGTTTGCACCACTTCGATATTCTGCGGGTGGCAGCCACTGGAAACGAAGAAACGGTTGCGGCCGGCTTTGAGGGCATGAATCATTGCCATGGCCTCGGCGGCGGCGGTGGCCTCGTCGAGCATCGAGGCGTTGGCAATATCCAGGCCGGACAACTCGGCGGCCAGGGTTTGGAAATTCAGCAGTGCTTCCAGGCGGCCTTGGGAAATTTCCGCCTGGTAGGGGGTGTATTGCGTGTACCAGCCCGGATTTTCCAGCACATTCCGCTGAATCACCGGCGGCGTAATGGTATCCGCATAACCCATGCCGATCAGCGAGCGGTACACCTGGTTTTGGGAGGCAATGCTCCGGAGTTCCGCCAGGGCTTCCTGCTCGCCCCGGGCGATGGGTTCCACCAGCGGCGTCAGCAGGCGGATGGCGGCGGGCACCGCGGCATCCACCAGCGCCTCCAGCGAAGGCTGGCCGATCACGGCCAGCATGGCCCCGGTTTCCGCCGCATTCGGGCCAATGTGGCGACCGATAAACTCAGTGTTGGGTTTGGTGCTTAAACTTCCAATCGTTTCCATCTAAAGAACATAGGTTTCGTGGGCGACAATGCAAGTTTGAAATCAGCGCCTTGAGCTGGGCATTGGTGCTTAAGTGACTGCTCCAGAATCGGTTGAGGTAGGTTCGAAATTTTTACTCCCCCGGAACCACTGACGAAGCGTTGGGGGCGATGCGCTTCGGTTAGTGGGACGCCGGGCTCCGGCCAGAAAGCGTCTTCAGTTGGCTGCCACCGGAATTTTTAGCGGCAGCGCCAGCCAGGCGAGGCCGATGTCGCGTTGCATGTGGCTGATGCTGTCGCCACCCGGGGCGTCATACATCACCGCGAGCCGCGCGCCCACCCGGATGACCGTCGGCATCCCGATGCAGTTATGCGACCAGGAACAGTTCCGGCCATCCAGCACCACCGCTTTATTGCGCCGGTCCCAGCGATTCAAACCCGGGCTCCAATAAACCCAGACGGCGTCCGTAAATTCCTGGCCCCGGTCATTGATGCCGATGTGGTTGGTAAACAAGAACCAAGTCTGGGTGCTGCGTTCGAAATAGAGCGAGCTGTTTTCCACCTGCTCATCCGGTGGGAAAATCGGGTCTGGTTGCACCGCCCACGGGCCATCCAGCTGTTTCGCCCGGGCCAGACTCAGGGTGCGTTGGGTGCCGTGATCCTCCTTGGACGCGCTGAAGAACATCAAAAATTCCCGGTGCCATTTTACCAGGTCGCCCGGGCTGGCCGTGGAGGAATAATAAGTGCCAGGCTGGGCGGTGAAGGGGGCCCGGTCATATTCCTTTTCCCAGGGACCGGCCGGGGAATGACTCCGGGCCGTCAGTGTTTGGTAGGGAAACATGGGGACAAAATCCGGCGCCGGGGAGACATGGGGAGTGCCCAGGTAATACATGTGCCACCAAGCCCCATCATGAATCACCCACGGTGCCGAGGCACTCGCGGAATCCGGCTGGCCAGGCGGGCCGAAGTCCAGCACCGGTCCGTGCTTTTCCCAATGAACCAAATCGTGGCTCGTGGCCAGACAGGCCAGCCAGCCGCGGGGGCCGGCGCCATCATAATGCAGGTAGTACGTTCCTTTGTCCGCAAACACAATCGCTTCGCGCGCGCCCCGGCGGTCGCAATCGCCCGGACCGCCCCCGTGCCGGAGGACCACGCCTTGGTCCTCCGCATTGAGGCGCAGCAGGGTTTGGGGTCGGCCATCCGCATACGTTGCCGGGGGCTCCGCCCGGACCGATGCGATGGTGGCGGCGAGGCCCAGGGCGAGCAGGCAGAAACGGTTTTTCATAGCGTGTGTTGGGGCAGCATGCCATGGCCCGGCGCGGAAAACGAAACGAAAAATCATCGCCCATAATCCCCGCCACCGGTCCCCCGTCAATGCCCCAGTCGCGCCGGGTGTGAGACAAATTTCAGGAAACCGCCCGGTCTGGCCGGGTAGCGCCGATGGTTAATCGGCTGTATCGCCGGCTGGCAGCCGGCCTGTCCGCCGAAGTTGCCAGCCAACCTCCCTCCCGATCAAATGGTTAAAAAACCGCTTTTGGA
>CAIQWB010000032.1 GCA_903875465.1 uncultured Verrucomicrobia subdivision 3 bacterium | reverse complement strand
CTCTGGTCCGATGCCCTCCAAACCCATTTTACCGGCTTCACCCCCAACACCGCCCCAGACCACAACGCCCGAAAATGCGACCACCCACTCGAATCAGCCATCTTTTTAAGCGTGAAATAGTCTAACTGAGCCAAACTCCAGGCAACCCCAACGGGGTTGTGCCATGGGGCGGTACCGGCCAACGGGCACAACCCCTTTGGGGTTGGCGGTCGTTGGGGGGAATACCCAAGGTAGCTCGTGCCTCGCAACCTTGGGCTGGCGGACGCAATCCCGTTGGGATTGAAGCAGCAATTCCCCAACCGCTCAATTGGTCAGCTCGATTCACATGCCACCGAAAACAGCGAGGAACCGGCTGGGATGTGTCAAGATGTTGGAGCAGAAACACTTTGGAACAATCGCCGGCATACCCGCAGTGGTCTGGTGAGACTGCCTCTGCGCGAAGCGCGCATCCTTAAATGGGCAACTGCTTGGCAGTGGCTTGGGAAGCCAATTTTCCAAAGCGTTTATGCCCAAAAGATTGATGCAGACCGGCCGTTTTAATTTCGGAGTTCGGGTTAAAGCCCACCGCCCAGCGCCCAAAGCCTCATCTATTCCCCGCCCTACCTCCGCCCATCATACCACAGATAAGCTGCTTGCCGGCTGCCCAAGGCCTGCCGCTGACGAAAAATCGCGCGCCACATAAAACCCAAATGCTCCCGGGCCGTGTACAAATGCACTTTGCGTGCGGAAGTGATCAATGGGTGCCGATGCAGGATCACTACTGTGCGCCCAGCCTGCTTTGCCAGGCGTTTGAAACGCTGGCTGAGCTCCAGTTCTTCCGCCGCAAACAATTCATGGCTAAACCCGCCCAGTTGCCGGAAGGCTGAGGTTTCACAAAAAATAAATGATCCTGCCATCAACCGCCCCAACCGGCTGCTCAGGTTCCAGAATTGCGTAACTAAGCTGGGCACCAGCAGTCGTTCGTCGAGGCGGATGGTACTGCCCCCGGCCAGGCAGCGACCCGCAAGGATTGCTTCCGCCACGTCGTCCAGCAGTTCCTCGCTTGGATGGGAATCCGCATCCACAAACAGCAGCCAGTCGCCGGTGGCCGCAGCCGCCCCGCAATTCCGGGCCCGGGCGATTTGATTAATGGGCTCAAACACGACCCTGGCCCCCGTAGCGGTGGCGATGGCAGACGTTTGATCCGTGGAATTGTTATCGCACACAATGAGTTCCACCCCCCAACCACGGCGGGAAAACGCCGCCGCCGCCGCCTGGATTTTAGCCAGTGAAACGGCCAGCAAGCGTTCTTCATTGAATGCCGGGACAATGATCGATATCTTCAAGGGAGAAAGATTAGCATTTTCTGCGTGCTTTTTTAAGAGAATATTTTTAACTGTACACATGACCATTTGGATTCTGACATTGGTGCTGGTAGGTTCAACGGTGGGAATGGGTTATCGCCAGGGGGTGATTCGGGCCTCCTTCTCCTTCGTGGGCATTATTTTTGCGGCATTGCTCGCCGGCCCCCTGGGCCATTTGCTCAAGCCGTTGCTTACCCATGTGGGTTTTCCTAATGAAACCATGGCCTGGATGGTTGCGCCCATCATCGCGTTTCCTTTGGTGCTCACCGTTTTCAAAATGGCCGGTGCCTATTTCCATCGCAAATCGGAAGTCCATCACAAACACCATGTGGGGGAACTGGAACTTTCCATTTGGACCCGCCTGAATCACCGTTTGGGTGCCTGCGTGGGCGTACTCAATGGCACGGCCTATCTGGTACTGATTACTTTTGTTATTTTTAATTTAAGTTTCTGGACCGTTCAGGTGGCCGCCTCCGATTCCGAGTCGTTTTCCACCCGCCTGATCAATCACTTGGGGCAGGATGCCACCAGTACCGGACTGGCCAGCACGGCCGGCGCAGTGGGCACCCTGCCAGAAAATTACTATCGAGTTGCCAACCTCGCCGGCCTCATCTGCCAGAACCCGGGCCTCAGCGCGCGCCTGGCCCGTTATCCCATGTTCCTCTCCCTCGTCGAGCGGGACGATTTGCAAGCCTTGGCGGCGGACGCGCAATTCACCAACGCTTGGGCCACGCACATCCCCATGGGCGAGCTGCTCAACCAACCCAACGTCCAAAACCTGATCAACAACAACGACCTCCTCAAAACCGTATGGGGCATCGTCGAACCGAATTTGGACGACCTGAACACTTATCTGAAAACCGGCAAGTCACCCAAATACGATCCGCAACCGGTCTTGGGTCATTGGGATTTTAATGTGCGCGTCAGCTTCGCCTACCTCCGCCTGACCCAGCCGAAAATCACCTCGGCTGAGATGCGTGGGGCCCGCGCTTGGATGACGTCAGCCTACGCCGACACCATCCTCATCGTGGCCGGTGACAACCAGGCTTACCTCAAATATTGGCCGCATCCCAACCCTAATCCTCAGCCCGGCCAGCCCATGGAAACCATCAATTATAAAGGCCCCTGGACCAATGATGGCACCAATTACACCTTCACCCTGTCCAATGGCACTGACAATAAAACCTTTGCTGGATCCACCGACGGCCAGCGCTTGATCTTGAAACAGGACGCCAATACCTACGTGTTTGACCACGAGGACTAATACCTCGTGCCCCCCAACACTACCGTCCCAAGCCTCATTAGCCTGCCAAATTACCGTGCAGGTTTCCTCCTCAAATTATGCCGTCAGGCCTTCTGCGCTTGATATAATGCAGCCAGGGCCGCGCCGATGGATTGAGAAAGGTCCCCCAGCGAGGCGGAAACAATTTTAAGATGCTCCCGCTGCACCGGCCAAATGAACTGGTTTGCCGTTTCCCGAATGATGCCCAAATAGCGGTCCCGGAATTCGGGGGTGGTGGATTCATGATCCATCAAGCCACCACCGATCACGACATAGTGCGGGTCCAGAGCCAGGCATAGATTGGCCACATGCACGCCCATGGCCTTGGCCTGAAAATCAAAAATCTCCACCGCCAGCGGATCGCCCTTTTGTGCGAGTCCACGCAATGACAGCACTTTTTCCTTCGGCGTAGCGGTGGATCTGGCCAGATCATGATCCGGGTATTGCGTGAGCTTGTCCGCCAGCAAGTAAGGCAGTCCTGAAATGGTCGTGTAAGGTTCGATACAGCCCCACGTACGCCCGCAACCACAGGGCAGCGGCTTCATATTCAATAATTGCAAAGGCGCAGGCATGTGGGCAGTTTCCATCCCGGCCAGGGTATCCCCCTGCAAGGGCAATCCATTGGCATCAATATAAGCACTGCCAAGTCCCGAACCCGGGGCCAGCATTAGCACCGAGCACTTTTGCGCGCCACGCACCTTGGCCGCCTCGGCCACCCCACCCAACATGCCATCGTTGCCCACCACCAAAGGAATGGCCCGTCCGCTGGCCTTGGCGAGCGCATGGCTATAATCCTGGTGCACATTCCAACCAACGAAACTGGCCGGCAGATTGGCCGACTTGGCCAGGACGCCATAACTCTCGTAAGGTCCAGGGATGGCCAACCCCACGCCCTGCACCGCGTCCCAGCTCAATTGATGTTGTTTAAGGTAATCCGCGATGGCATCGACCCAGCCTTGCACAACCGCCGCCGGGCCATTTTGGGAATTGGTGGGTCGCTGCAATAGTTTGGTTGAAACGGTTTTGCCATCCGCCCAAACCGCCCCCACTTTGGAGGTGGTGGCGCCGCTGTCCGTGCCAATATAAATCCCACGCATCGTACTCATGTTTAAAAAAGCTTCTCCAAGGTGGCCAAATTTGATTCAACTCCCGGCCTGATCTTTTGACCAGCTCGACGGGCCGCCCATGGATTGAAAAAATTCTAGGTCAGCCATCGCTGGGAAACAAGGGGAATTGAACCCGAACTCCGAAATTAAAATGGCTTGTATGTGTTAAAATGTTGGAGCAGAAACACTTTTGAAAAATCGCCGGCATACCCGTAGTGGTCTGGTGAGACTGCCGCTGCGCGAAGCGCGCATCGTTAAAAGGGCAACTGATTGGCAGCGGCTTGATAAGCCAGTGGACCGCGCCAACGCCGGTCAGCGGCAAAAGACCCGCCGGGGGCTCGGTTGGAATTTTAAAACAGTCTCTTAATGCAAAACCCTCAAGGAAAGCACCTGGCTAATGGCGTGGCGTTCGGATCCCAAAAACTAAAGTTCCGAATGTGCTGGTCAGGGGTCACCGCCACCACAGTTACCCGCCCCGCCTGAGCGGGAAATCCGGCCAGTATTTCGGCTCGGTCCACGAGAATAATGCGCTGTGGGTATTTTCGCAATTTGGGAAATGCAAAGAAGCGGGCAATGGCCGGCATGGAGTGGATGTCCAGCAACCAGGCGGCGTGGTGCAATTCCAAAAAGCCCGCCTCCTGTTCCGCCAATTTTTGATTCGCCGCTTTGGCGGCGGCCATTTCGGTGGCGATCAGGAGAAATTGGTAATGATTCGTGGAAACAAACGGCTTGCCGTTTTGATCAGGAGCGGAAATAACCGGCACCAAATCCCCGACCACCAAGGACCCAGCCAGGGTGGCGCGCGATGTCGCCAATAAACCAAGCAGTGTCAGCAGTATAAAAGAAAATTTCATTTAATCCGAGAGGATCGTGCCAGGTTGAATCATCGCTTCCTCAAGCCGCTCTGGTATGCAGTGTTGTGCCAGGACGAAAGGCGAGCGGCCATACATTTTTAAACCTATTTCGATTCTTAATTTTGGCTGGGGTGGGTAACTTTGTCAATTGGCGACTTCTGACTTTCCATAATAAAGACTTATATTTCCACCAACAAAAGTGCCACTGGCGTGATCCCGATAGACGGGCTCCGCCCGCTGCCGGGTTGTAACTGGACTTGCCAATCCGGCCTTGGATTTGGTCTAATCTCTGGGTGCTCAATCAGCAGACGCTTAATCGTTCCGCCAGCTTTTCCGGTATTGGCCTCCATAGTGGCAACCGGGTGAACATGACCATCCTGCCCGCCCCCGCCAACAGCGGGGTGCGCTTCCGTCGTGTGGATTTGGAAGGGAAACCGGAAATCGAAGCCCGGGTGGAAAACGTGAGCGAAACCAACCGTTCCACGACCATCGCCAGGGGCAATGTTAAAATTCATACCGTCGAACATGTGCTCGCCGCCCTCGCAGGTTATGGCATCGACAATGCCATCATTGAACTGGACGCCAATGAACCCCCGATTGCGGATGGCAGCTCGCGGGAATTTTGCAAGCTAATCCAAGGGGTCGGCATTAATGCCTTGCCCGAAAAGCGGGAGTTTTATACGCCCACCGAGCCGATCGAATTGCGCCTGGGCGAGACCGTCATGACGCTCTTTCCCGACGAATCGTTTAAAATCACCTGCACCAGCGCCGATAAACAAGGGCGATTTACCCAATTTTACAGCACTGAAGTCACGCCCCAGACGTGGGAGAAGGAACTGGCGCACGCCCGCACATTTTGCTTTTTCGAGGAAATTGAGTACCTCATTAAAAACGGGCTGATCAAAGGGGGGAGCTTGGAGAACGCCGTGGTGATCCGCGACGACGCCGTGCTCACCACGGAACCGCTTCGTTACCCTGAGGAATTTGTGCGTCATAAGATGCTCGATATCTTGGGGGATCTGTCCCTGACCGGCCGGGCCGTGCGCGGCCATTTGATCGCCGTCAAACCGAGCCACGGGGCTAATTGTGAGTTTGCCCGGCTGATTGTGGCCCAGATGAACAAGCCTTTGCGGGCGGCCCAGACTTTCGCCCCGCCGCCGGCCAAAATCGCGGTGCCGGAAACCCCGGCTGCTGAGGATGGTGCCATGAACATTGAGCAGATCATGAAAATGCTGCCCCATCGGCCGCCTTTTTTGCTCGTGGACCGGGTATTGAAAATCGAGGGCAATAAGATCGTTGCGGTCAAAAATGTGTCAATGAACGAGCCGTTTTTTGAAGGGCATTTCCCGAGCCATCCGATCATGCCCGGCGTCTTGCAATTGGAAGCCATCGCCCAGGTGGCCGGCATCGTTTTGATTAAAAAGGGTGAGACGGTAAATCAAGTGGCTTATTTCATGTCAGCCGAGGAGGTAAAATGGCGCAAACCGGTCGTTCCTGGTGACGTGTTGGTCATCGAAGTCGAGTTGACCAAGGTTCGCGGTAAAATTGGCAAAGCCAAGGGCATTTGCAAAGTGGCCGGCGACATCGTAAGCGAGGCTGAGGTCACCTTCATGATTCGCGATCTTTGATATCCCGAAGTATTCATGCATCATCCCACCGCCATTATTCATCCCCGTGCCCAGGTTGGCACGGACTGCCAAATCGGACCCTATTGCATTATTGGTGAGCATGTCACTTTGGGCGACCGCTGCCATCTGCATTCCCATGTGGTCATTGACGGCCATACCCGCCTGGGCAAGGAAAATGAGATTTTCCCGTTCGCCAGTATCGGCCTTAAAACGCAGGATCTTAAATGGAAAGGCGGCATTACCCGGACGGAGATTGGCGAAGGTAATACCTTTCGCGAATACGTCACCATCCATAGCGCCACCAGTGATGGCGAGGTGACCACCGTCGGCTCGCGCAACCACATCCTGGCTTATTGCCACCTGGCCCACAATGTCACGCTGGGCAACCAGGTGATCATGTCCAACGTGGCGACGCTGGCCGGTCATGTGACGGTCGGTGACCATGCGGTGATTGGCGGACTGGCCGCTGTCCATCAATTTTGTCGCATTGGCAAATTTGCCATGATTGGCGGCTGTTCCAAAGTGGTGCAGGATGTGCCCCCCTTCATGATCGCCGATGGCAACCCGGCGGAAACACGCACTATTAACAAAGTAGGCATGGAACGCCACGGGGTCAGCGAGGAGGCTCAAACGGCCATGAAAGCGGCCTACAAGATTTTATTTCGCAGTGGCCTGTCCATCCCCAACGCCCTGGCCCGGATTGCGGCCGAACTGCCGCCGTTGCCGGAAATTGCCCATCTAATTGAATTTGTGCGCACCAGCGAGCGGGGCATCAGTAAATGAGTTTAGTAATAATTCGCCCGTAAATTCAATTCATTGATCAATTCTCGGGGAATTTCATTGATGAACCGGGAGGGCGTTTGCATCGTATCTCCCGCGTCCCCAAAACCACCACGCATAAAGGGGTAGCTCAGATACAGTTCATCCTTGGCCCGCGTCACGGCCACATAAAACAGGCGGCGCTCCTCTTCCTCCCCTTCCCCGCCTTCCATGGCACGGTGGGAGGGAAATAAGCCATCACACAGCATAATCACAAAGACCACCCCGAACTCCAGACCCTTGGCCTGATGAATCGTGGAGAGCCGGATGCGCGGCTCATCGGCACTGGCCCGTTTGTCGTCCTCTGCTTCCACATTGGTGAGGAGCGCGAGCTGGGTGAGAAAGTCCTCTACTGTGCCCAGGTCTTTGGCAAATACGGCGAGTTGCTCCAGATCATCCAGCCGGGAACTGTAATTATCAAAATTGGCCTTCAAATAATCCTCATAGCCGGCGTCCAGCACGAGTTGCAGCATTTTGGCAGGGCTTTTACGGACCGCCGGGGCTTCCAACTGGGCGATGGTGGCCTCCCATTGGGCCCAGGCGACCGCCGCCTTGGCCGGCACGCTCTTGGCACATGCCTGGAGGGCCGTGGCGATGCTGGCCGGGCCGGCGGAGGGCAATGCCAGTCCCGGCGGCGCCTCCGTCAGTTCCCCGGGCGCTTGGGGCAACCGGCTTTGATAAGCCGCCCATAATTTGTCCGCCCCCTTGGCCGCAATCCCGGGCATGAGCTGGACCAGCCGCTTGAAACTGATTTCATCACGCGGGTTGGCGACAAACTTCAAGTAGGCGGTCGCATCTTTGATATGGGCCTGCTCAAAAAAACGAATGCCGCTGGTGATGGTGAAGGGAATTTGCCGCCGCGTGAATTCCAATTGCAATTCCAGCGCATGGAAATGCGAGCGGTATAGCACGGCAATTTCGTTCAGGCTCGTGCCTTCCTCGTGGAGTTCGCCAATGCGCTGGGCGATGAAGGCCGATTGCTGGGTGGTATCGGTGCAGGCCACCAGCGCCGGCTTCGGTCCAGTAGGGCGCGCCGGGGCCAGTTCCTTGGCAAACTGCCGGCTATTGCCGGCGATGACCGCATTCGCCAGCTCCAGAATCTCCGGGGTGCTGCGATAATTGGTCTCGATTTTGTAAATCTTAGACCCCGGATACCGGTCCGGAAACTTGATGATGTTCAGGAAATTCGCGCCCCGCCAGGCATAGATGCTTTGGGCATCGTCGCCCACCACCATCACATTTTTGCTGCGTGCCGCCAGCAGGTCGATCAAATCACTCTGGAGCTTGTTGGTGTCCTGGTATTCGTCGACCAGGATGAACTGAAACCGGCGTTGATAATGTTCCCGGATTTCCGCGTGCTCTTGCAATAATTTCAGCCAGAGTTGCAGCAGGTCATCAAAATCCATGCTGTTGGCGGCCTTTTTGCGGGCCACGTATTTTTTGGCCAGCAGATCGATTTTTTCCAGGTGTTCCGCGAAATAGCCGTACTGGGCATCAATCAATTCGGTAATCGTCCGGTGGGTATTCCCCGCCAGGGAAAAAATTTCCACCAGCACATCCGGCTTGGGAAATTTGGCGGCCTTCACGTCAATGCCCGCCTCCGTGACACAGGCTTTGACTAGATCCCGCGCGTCATCTCGGTCCAGGATGGTGAAGTCGCGCTGAAAACCGAGAACCTCGGCGTGCGTCCGCAAAATCCGGGCACCGATGGAATGGAAGGTGCCTCCCCAGAGCAGGGGTTGCGCCTGGCCAAGCAATTCCGTAACGCGCCGCATCATTTCCCCGGCCGCTTTGTTGGTGAAAGTGAGCAGCAGAATGCGGTCCGGCGGAATGCCCTGTTCCAACAAATACGCGACCCGAAAGGTCAGGGTGCGCGTTTTGCCCGATCCCGCGCCGGCAATCACCAGGGCCGGGCCGGGCGGAGCCGTGACTGCGGCATGCTGCTGCGGGTTGAGTTCCCGGGCATAATCAATGTGCACTTCCACCGGCGGGCGGAGGGGTTGCATGATGTAGTCACGTGACATGACACAGATGAAAACGGCAAATCAACCCGGGCGAAAGACTAAAGTGGCGTGGCATGAGAATTCGCACCTTCAAATGGGCTGGGTGCTTGGTGGAAAAACAAAGCTCCACCCACTTGTAACGTTGAATGAATCTAAAAAAATCCAGACCGGGTTGAATGCCGGCAGGATTTTGCCAGCCCACCGCCTCAGCCCGCTAAAACTTGCTGCACCATTTCGGCGGCCATAACCCCCTCGGCCACCCGGGTCACACCGCCCGTCATGCGAACGGCAAAGCCATCGCCAATGTCGATGGCGATGACCCCGCCAGGCATGTGCACGGAAATCTGCCGGTCGCACAAACCCAGTTTGTGCGCCACCGAGGCGGCGGCACTGCTGCTGCTGCCGCTGGCCAGAGTGTACCCAGCCCCACGTTCCCAAATCTCGATTTGAATATTAGCGCGGTCCAGCACTTTCATGAATTGCACATTCGTCTTGCGAGGGAAGAACGGATGCTTTTCCAAATGCGGGCCAAAGCGATGTGCCAGGGCGGAGCTGATTTCCGGTAAAGGCACCACACAATGCGGGTTGCCAATGGTGGCCGCGCAGAAGGTGAATTCCCGTCCGTCGGCGATAATGGGTTCATTGATCACTTCGCGCGATGGACCCACCACGGGGATTTGCTCATTCCAAAAGCTGACGGTGCCCATCTCCACCTGCACCGAGGTGCCACCGGAAAATACCGTGGACCGGACCAGGCCGCCAGCAGTCTGGATGGTGAATTCATCATGCCCCACCAGCTTGCGATCCCATAAATAGCGGGAGAAAATCCGCAGCCCGTTGCCGCTTTTTTCCGCCTCGCTCCCATCAGGGTTATAAATTTTCAACCCGAACTGGGCATTCACCGCCGGGAGCGGTCCCAGAAGAATTCCGTCCGAGCCAATGCCAAAATTACGATGGCAGATGGTGCGCACTTGCTCCACTGTCAGCGGAGCCGGCAGGTCCTGCGGGTCGATGACAATATAATCGTTGCCCAGCGCATGGTATTTGGTAAAAGCAAAAAGCATGACCCACAAAATATCAAATCCCGGATGCTGCGCAAAATAGTTTTAAACCCGAACTCCGGAATTAAAATGGCTGGGATGTGTCCAGATGTTGGAGCAGAAACACTTTGGAAAAATCGCCGGCCTACCCGCAGTGGTCGGGTGAGACTGCCTCTGCGCGCAGCGCACACCCTTAAATGGGCAACTGCTTGGCAGCGGCTTGGGAAGCCAATGTTCCAAAGCGTTTATGCCCAAGCGACGGATGCCGACCGGCCGTTTTAATTTCGGAGTTCGGGTTAAACGATCCCAACCCATTTCGCTAAAATGTAACCTGAAGTGCTCAACCGAAGGTCTGGTGGGCCCTCAGTAAAATAAAAAAGCCCCGGCCTGAAGGGCCGGGGCGGGTTGTTTTGAATTCCAGTTTAGCTGGCCACGGCGCCTTCGGTGGCGGTCGGCTGCTGGAAGACGAGCTTGTCATTGTCCATGGTAACCGTGATCAGGTCACCTTCGTGCAGAACCCCCTTGAGGATTTCCTCGGCGAGCGGGTCTTCGAAGAACCGCTCCACCGCCCGCCGCATGGGCCGGGCACCGTACTGCGGGTCGTAACCCTTGTCGACCAGAAAGTCCTTGGCTTTGTCATCCAGCTTCAAGTGCAGGTTCTTGTGCCGGAGGCGTTCGATGACCTTGTCCACTTCCAGCGTTAGAATTTGAATGAGATCGGCCTTCGTGAAGGAATGGAACACGATGATATCGTCCAGGCGGTTCAGGAATTCCGGCCGGAACACACGCTTCGATTCGTCGATGATCTTTTCCCGCATGCGCTCATAGGTGCTCTCATCCGTGATGGTCGAGAAACCCATGGTGGATTGCTTTTTGATGGTGTCCGAACCCACATTGGAGGTCATCAAAATAATGGCGTTCCGGAAGTTCACAATGCGGCCGACACTGTCCGTCAGTTTGCCTTCCTCCAGAATCTGCAAGAGCATGTTCCAAACATCGGGATGTGCTTTTTCGATTTCGTCGAACAGCACCACGGAATACGGGTTGCGCCGAACTTTTTCGGTCAACTGGCCGCCTTCCTCGTACCCGACATATCCGGGCGGTGACCCGACCAGCCGGGACACATTGAATTTCTCCATGTACTCGCTCATGTCGAGTTGAATCAGCGATTTCGCATCGCCAAACATGTTCTCCGCCAGGGTGCGGGCCAGCAGGGTTTTGCCTACCCCCGTGGGACCGAGGAGCAGGAAGCAACCAATGGGACGGCGCGGATCCTTCAGGTCAGCCCGCGAGCGGCGCAAGGCCTTGCAGATGGAGGTGACGGCATCGTGCTGCCCGATAACGACCTTTTCCATCTCCTTCTCAACGGTGAGCAGGCGTTGCATCTCGCCCTGCCCCATGCGTTGGAGCGGCACCCCGGTCCATTTGGAAACCACGTGCAAAATTTCCTCTTCGTCCACGCGAATGCGCTTTTCCTCCCCGGCGGCCCGCCAGTCGGTGAGCAGCTTTTCCAACTTTTCCTTCGCCTGCTTTTCCTTGTCGCGCATGGCGGCGGCACCCTCAAAATCCTGGTTTTTAATGGCGCGTTCCTTGCGCATCTTCACGTCCTCGATTTCCGCCTCGATCAATTTGACCTCGGGCGGGCGGGTCATGGTGGTGATGCGGGCGCGGGAACCGGCCTCGTCCAGCACATCAATGGCTTTATCCGGCAGGAAACGGTCGGGAATGTAGCGATCCGAAAGTTTAACGGCCGCTTCAACCGCCTTGTCCGTAAACTCGGCCTTGTGATGTTCCTCGTATTTGTGACGCAGGCCTTTCAAGATTTCGATGGCATCGTCAATGGAGGGAGCCTCCACTTTGACCGATTGAAAGCGGCGTTCCAAGGCGGCATCCTTCTCGATATACTTGCGGTACTCATTCAGGGTGGTGGCCCCCACGCATTGCATCTCACCACGCGACAAGGCGGGCTTGATAATGTTGGAGGCGTCCATGGTCCCCTCGGCCGAACCGGCACCCACAATGGTGTGCAATTCGTCAATGAACAGAATGATGTTCTTGGCACGGCGGATTTCATCCATGACGGCCTTGATGCGCTCCTCGAACTGGCCGCGATATTTGGTCCCCGCCACCATCAACGCCAGATCCAGAGTAATCACGCGTTTTTCGCGGAGAATCTCCGGGACATTGCCCTTGATGATTTCCTGCGCCAGGCCTTCCACAATGGCGGTTTTACCCACCCCGGCTTCCCCCAGCAGCACCGGGTTGTTTTTGGTGCGCCGGCAGAGAATTTGAATGACCCGTTCAATTTCGTGCTTGCGCCCAATCACCGGGTCCATGTCGCCCTTCCGCGCAATTTCCGTGAGATCCCGGCCAAATGCCTTGAGCGCCGGCGTTTTCACCTCGCCCTTTTTGCCATCGGCAGAAGGCTTTTCCACCCCTTCGCCCGCGGCTCCCCCGGCGGCGGCCTGTTCTTCCTGCGCGGCGAAATTCGGATCGAGTTCCTTTAAAATTTCCTGACGGGTTTGCTCGATGTCAATCTCGAGATTCTTCAGCACCCGCGCGGCAACCCCATCGCCTTCGCGCAACAATCCGAGCAAAATATGTTCGGTGCCCACGTAGGTGTGATTCAGGGCCTTGGCTTCCTTGGAGGCCAGTGCCAGGACTTTCTTGACGCGCGGGGTGTAGGGAATATTGCCGGCCAATTTCTGGTCCGGGCCGGTGCCCACTTCTTTTTCGACCGCCAGACGGACAGTGTCCAGATCGAGGCCCATTTTCTGGAGGACGTTCACCGCCACGCCCTGCCCCAGCTTGATCAGTCCCAGTAAAAGATGTTCTGTGCCGACAAAATTATGGTTAAACCGGTCGGCTTCCTTACGCGCCAGCGCGAGCACTTGCTGCGCCCGCGGCGTGAAATTGCTCATGGCTTCTTCGCTCATACGCTTATAGTTTGCTACGAATCCGTGGGTTTGTCCAATTCCCTTGGCTCAATTTTTTTGATCAGGGGACGGCTGACGTTTTTCAAGCTCTCCCGCAACATGTCTGCCCGGAGAATATCGCGTTCCTCGGCCGATAGCTTGTCCGAAAGTTTGCGTTGCAAATGGGCCGGCTGGGTCGTCAAAAACAACTCATCCACCAGCGAGCGCTCGGTGCCCGGAAACACCCCCATGTCCACGCCCAAACGCAACAGCGAGAGGAAGTTCATCGTCTCCTTGGACGTGATGCTATGGGCGTTGGCAAGGGTGCCGTAGGCGCGGCCAATATGATTGTAAACCACCTTGGGCTTTTGTTCCATGAGGGTCTGCCGGGCATTCTCCTCATGTTCAATAATCTGGGAGAGAACCTTCTCCAGGCGCTCCACAATGGTCGTCTCATTTTCGCCCAAAGTCATTTGGTTGGAAACTTGGAACACATTCCCCAGCGCTTCCGTGCCTTCGCCGTACAAACCCCGCACCGCCAGGCCCAGCTTGTTGACGGATTGAATGATGGGATTGATGTGCTCTGCCAGCACCAAACCAGGCAGATGTAACATGGCGCTCACCCGGATCCCCGTGCCCAAATTCGTGGGGCAGGCAGTCAGATAACCCAATTCGTTACTGAACGCATAATCGAGCTTTTTTTCGAGGGCCGTATCCAGGGCATCAATCGCATTCCAAGCCTGGCGCAATTGCAGCCCCGGCCGGAGCGCCTGCATGCGCAAATGATCTTCCTCATTTATCATCACGCAAAAAGTCTCCTCGCGATTCAGCACCAAGCCACTGCCGGCCGTCTTCGCGGCATGCTCCCGGCTGATCAAATGGCGCTCGACCAGAATTTGCTTGTCCAGCGCGGTCAAATTATCCATGGCCTCCGAAAAAGCATCCGCCATTTCCGGCAGGCTCTCCACGGCGGGGCGGATGGCGTCCAGCACCCGCACACGCTCGGGTTTTTTCGCCCAGCCAGGGAACGCAAAATCCCGAATGTTGCGGGCCAAACGCACGCGGCTGGACATCACAATCCGGTCGTTGGGACCGTGCCGCCGCGCGGTTTCCGCTGGCGGCGAAAGGAATGAATGAATCTGCATTTTAATTATGGCAATAACCAGTTACGGTACTTTCCTGACTCAGGCACTTTTCGCGGTCCGACGCGGGGTTAATCGATTGATTTCGTCGCGTAATTCTGCCGCCAGCTCAAAATTCTCATCATCAATGGCTTTCGCCAGTTTTTTCTGCAAGGCTTTAACGCGTTCCGCCGTGTCGCGGGATTCGCGCAACGCCTCCGGCGCTTTGCCCACATGCCGCGTTCCCTTGTGCATCGTCTTGAGTAACCCGCCCAGACCTTCGGCAAAAGTGGTGTAACATTCCGAACAACCCAGCCGGCCGGATTTCTTAAAATCAGCCTGGGTAAAACCGCATTTCACACAGCGGATTTCCACGCCACCACCGGAGGATTCGATTTCCTGCGACGCCCCCAGGCCAAGCATCGTGTCAGCAAACGGAAACATCGCCAAATTGGTGTCCAAGCCCTTGGCCTTGGCACAATCATCGCACAAATCCAGCTTTTGGGCCTTTTCATCCGCGGAAATGTTGGTCAGAAAAACCGTCGCGGGCTTTTCTTTGCAGACCGAACACATTTTTTTGGCGCTCATATACAAGGGCTATATCGGCTCACCCACGGTTTTAGTCAAGGCATGATAATTTTGAACGAGTTGGCGCGTGATGGGTCCGGGCTGCCCGGTGCCGATCACCCGGCCGTCAATTTTGACCACCGGAATCAATTCCGCTCCGGTGCCGGTGAGGAAACATTCATCGGCATTAAACAAGTCATAACGAGTCAAATTCGGCTCGGTGACCTTCCATCCGGCCGCTTCGGCCAGCTCGATAACCGTCTGGCGGGTAATGCCATACAATGCTCCCGCCGCCAGCGGAGGCGTGAAGAGGGCCCCGTTGCGGACAATGAAAATATTATCCGCCGTCCCCTCGGCCACGTACCCCTCCGAGTTGAGCATGACCGCTTCTTCCACCCCGGCGTTGTTGGCCTCAATTTTGGCCAGAATGTTGTTCAAATAGTTTAAGGACTTAATGGCGGGATTGACCGCGCTGTGCAAATTGCGCACCGTCGGCACTGTCACAATATCCATGCCCCGCTCGTACAACTCCTTGGGGTACACCTGGATTTTATCGGCAATAATGATGACCGAGGGATTTTTGCAACGGTTGGGATTCAACCCCAGGGTCCCCACCCCGCGCGTCACCACCAGGCGGATATAACCATCCGTGATGCCGCTCTGGCGGCAGGTTTCCACCGTGGCCGCCATGAGCGCCGCGTGCGACATGGGCAATTCGAGCAAAATCGCCTTGGCCGAATAAAATAGGCGGTCAATATGCTCTTTTAATTTAAACACCCGGCCGTGATAGGCCCGAATGCCTTCAAAAACACCGTCTCCATACAGCAAACCGTGGTCAAACACGGAGATCTTCGCCTCGGATTCGTCGCAAAATTTACCATCAATAAAAATTTTCATGCCAATCCTTCCAGCCTAGGGGAAATGGGGGGGTGAAGCAAATGTGAATTTTTTAGTGACAAGCCCAAAAACTCATGTATTATTTGAGGCCCTTTGCGACCCTATGGTCTAGCGGTTAGGACACCTCCCTTTCACGGAGGTAGCCCGGGTTCGATTCCCGGTAGGGTCGCCATTTCTTTCCGCCGGTAAAAACCCTCATAAAACCCGTAGTATCTGTCCCAGCGTCGGTTGCTGCCAGCCAGCCCACTTTTCCACCCACCCGCCGGGTGGTTTGCCCTTGCCACCACTTAAAATGACCCCGGTTGCCTGCGGTCAAAACTTCGGGTACCTTATTTTCATTCAAATGCGCAATTCGCTCCGCCTTTTAAAAAAATATCGCCTTTTGATCATGTTATCATTGGCTTTTATCGCCGGCGGGGCGCAGGCGGCCACCAATTTTCTGGTCGGCGCGGATATGTCCTTGCTGGCTTATTTCCAAACCAACGGCATTACCTATCGCAGTAACGGCGTCCCCCAGGATGCTTTGCAGTTGTTAAAAAATCGCGGCTTTAATTGCATTCGCCTCCGGCTGTTCACCAGCAATCCTGCCCAGGCCCAGGCGGACCCCTACAACTACGTCAATAATACCAACTATTCCATCCCCCTGGCCATGCGGGTGAAAAATGCCGGACTCAAGCTCCTGCTGGACTTTCATTACTCCGATACTTGGGCCGACCCCAGTCATCAGGCCACCCCGGCTGCTTGGGCTAATTTTAATTTCCCCCAGCTTGCCGCCCAATTGCGAAATTACAGCAGTAACACCATCGCCGCTTTTCGGAATGCCGGCGCCCTGCCGGACTATGTTCAAACCGGCAATGAAATTACCGGCGGCTTGCTGTGGACGAATGGGCAGCTCTATGGCACCGCCAACCCCTCCGCCCAATGGTCCAACGTTGGGCTTCTTTTGAAAGCGGCGGTTCAGGGGGTAAACGACGCCGCGCCTGTCAATTCACCACAAATCATTATCCACATTGATCGTGGGGGGGACTGGCCGGGGACCCAGTATTTTTTCGACAACCTGATCCATACGCAGAATGTTCCCTTCGACATTATCGGTGAAAGCTACTATCCGTTTTATCACGGCCCGCTCACCAATCTTTTTCTCTGTCTCTCCAATGCTGCGCTTGCCTATGCCAAACCGGTCATGGTCATGGAAACAGCTTTTCCCTGGACCAATTCGTATTGGACGACCAACCTTTATGGATTCGCGCCCACCACCAATGGTCAGGCTCAATACGCCATCGCGGTCGCGCAGATCATCAAACAAATTCCCAACGGCCTCGGATCGGGAATTTTCTGGTGGGGCGCGGAATATCAAAAGCTCAATGGCGTGAACGAAGCTGGATATGACACGACCTCATTTTTCAATGCCCAGGGTAATCTGCTGCCCGCTGCGGGCGCGCTCGGCCAGTTAAGCGCCCCGCTCAAGCTGAGTATCAACCTCGTCACCAACCACCTGCAAATCCAGTGGCCCTTGAGCGGAGCCGGCCTGCAGTTGACCACCACCACCAGCACGACCACCACGGCTTGGATTACCGTGACCAACGCCGTGCAAAGCACCGGCGGTACTTTTTATCTATCCCTGCCCATCAGCAACCATGGAAGCCGTTTTTACCGTCTGCAAGGCAACTGACAGTTAATAGTGAATAAATTCAAAAACTCAGCCGAGGGCCGTCCAAGGACTTGCCATCCTCAACCCCGTGTCAGCCGCTTGACAACTCATCATCCGATGCTATTTTCAAATGGCCGCTCGAATCTTACCTTTCGGGTGAGGATCACTTGTACCTTCAGCCGTCCAGCCGCCCTCGCGCCCACGCCCAAGCGGTGATCCTGTCCGCCGTTGCCTGGGTGTGGGTGGCCGCTCTTTGACAATCTATGTTCTCTCCATGAAAACTCACCCTTAGCCGGATCCATGCAATAGAAAGGCAAGTGGTTGCGCTGTGGATTTTTGTACAAGGCGAGGAGTGAAACGCGTAGCATATCCACTATGGATCTGGAAGCGGTTCACAACGAAGTCCTTGAACAAAAAGACCAAGCAAACGCTGCATTTCTATTGCAAGGTTCCGGCTTAGCCAGGCCCCCGCGAAACAAATCCTGCCGAAATGCACTAAATCGTGCCTAATCGTGCCTAATCGTGCCTAATCGTGCCTAATCGTGCCTAATCGTGCCTAATCGTGCCTAATCGTGCCTAATCGTGCCTTTCAAGGAATGTGCCTAGCCCAGGCCCGGCCCCAGCCCGTCGTGCCTCCTGAAGCCTGCTCTTGGCCTGTCAATTTCCCTCAGGAGTCAAAGCTCATCAAAGCGAATCAAAGTTTTAAAAATCCGGGGGGGCGCCCTTTCCTTCGGAAACCAAAAATTCCTTTTAAACCTGCCGTGAATGCCTCAAAGTCCGGGAATGCAAGTCCAGCGACTTTCCCCCCCGCCAGCCGGCTGGCGTTCAATTGCCTTCACCCTGATTGAGTTGCTGGTGGTAATCGCCATTATTGCCATCCTCGCGGCCATGTTGCTCCCCGCCCTCGGCCGGGCCAAACAAAGCGGGAGGAGGATAGCCTGCCTCAATAATTTGCGCCAACTGTCCCTCGCACGCCGTATCTATACCGATGATAACCAGGGAAAATTAATCCTGGCCGTGGCCAATGAAAACAGCGTGGATGCATCCCTCCAAATAGGCAATGCGCGCGTATTGATTTGTCCCGCCACCCAAGTGCCCCGGAACAGTCCAATCGGGGGCTGGGGCACCGCCGACTCAACTTATATCGGCACGAATAGCGCTTCCCCCACGGCCGCCGGAAGTTATGCCATCAATGGCTGGCTGGCCGTGGACCATACGCCGGTGAACTCGCTCACCCAATATTTTTACAAAAAGGAAGCGGACCTGCGCAACCCCGTCACCACCCCCATGTTTGTGGATGCCATCTGGTACTATCTGTTCCCGCTGGAATCGGACCCCACCATGAGCCCCGCCGATTTGTATGACGGTTACAACGGCCACCGCAATCTTTGCTCCCATGGTTTGGGCCTGTGTTTGATTGACCGGCACAGCAGCCGTCCCGCCTCCGGTGCCCCAAAAGCTTATAATTATCGTGTCGGCCAAGTGCTCCCTGGCCGGATCAACATGGTGTTTACGGATAATCATGCCGAGTTGGTACGGCTGGATAATCTCTGGATCTACCCCTGGCACCGTGGCTGGGTCACCCCCAATCCGCATCCCTGATGCTATGGCAACAACCGCAGCATAACCTCGTTACGCCGCAGGAAGGGCGGAGTCCAGGGCGGGTCAAAATATCCGTAGATGGGCTTTCCCACCGGCGTCAGGGATTGCTTTACCAACCAGACCTGCAACTGGGCCAAAGCATTGGTTTCGTGCTCCCGGCTCATCCCTCCACTGAAGCGCAACACCGCGAATCGCCCCGCCGGCTGCTCTTGGAGGCGCACATTGCCATCGGCCGGCTGGGGAGCCTGGGTCAGGGGTAATGAAGCCGGCAGGACAAAGGCCATGCTGGCGTTGGTGCCTTTGGTCATGAAAACCGGCGTGGTCATGGCGATCTTTTGTTGCGCGGAATTTTGGCGGTCGATGTAATGAAACAACCGCATAAAACTATGGTTGTCATCCTGCATGGGCGTGGCCACCAGGGTGAGAGCCGGGTAATCACGTACTTGGAAATCACCTTCCGCCCGCACCACCTGGCAGGGAGCCGAGGCGTAACCGCCGCGCACCGCCGCGCAACCGGCACTGACCAGCACAAACAACAAGGCAGCTCCTAATATAATCAACGTGGTTTTCATGACAATTTTCTTCATCGCTTGGACTGGGTTTGCAGCCCGATTAACTATACCTCAAACCGGGACCAGTGCACGCCTTCAATTCCTGCGGGCGTTGCCCGTTTCGTGCTGGCACCCCTGCCCTTCTACATTTTTAGCCGGAAATACCGGGCGGACGAGTTCGCCGGTACGGTCACTCGATAGACCCCATTAGTCGTCACCACGGTGTTGGTAATCCCCACCCAGGTGCCGATCACCAGATTCGTGGTGCTTTGCAGGGTGTAACTGGCCGGGGTATTGGTGGGCCAGGCAAGGAAGAGGTTGGTGCCCGCACGGACGAGGCTCACTGGCGGCGGTGGCTGCAGGCCATAAACATTCAGGCGATTGGCAAAGGTCGCCATGTAAACTTTGCCATTCGCCACGGTCGGCGGCACAAATTTGGCAAATTTACCAACCGTGTCCCGCCAGCTCAGTTGCTCCGAATTCCACAATTCCACGCCCACATTTTGGGCGCTATAAGCATGCAAAATCCCTGGCAGCACCTGCTGGTTGGCGTCCCCGCCCACCTGGTGCACCGCCCATACGATCGCGCTGCCCGCATTCGTTCCATTCGCCGAGAGGGCGAGAATGCCCCCCGGCTGACCACTGGGAGCCGCCGTGGGGCTCTGGGCCAGGGCCGGCAGTGTAAACCGGCCGAGGGTCCGGTTAAAAACATATTGCTGTAAATAAACCGAGGACGGCCACAGGTAGCTGTACGAGGCCCCCGGACCATCCCACCATACGGACCCGCCATGAACCTCATCCGTCGTCACCGGAAAACTCTGCAGGATATTATTGTTGGTCGTGGTGGAGGTCGTCAGCCCGCCCATAAAATCGCGATTGACCAAGTAAACAATTCCCTCTTTGCCTCCCGAAAAGGCCAGCGAAGTGCCCGGAATTAACATCAGACCACCACATCCCAGATCAATATCTCCATTTTCCAAAGCCTGCCAGTTATAAGGCGTGAACCAACTGGCCACGGTCAGATTGGTCCCGCTGCGGGCCAGCTTGAGAAAGCTTTCACCGCGGTTGGGTCCTCCCGAGGTGTCCACCGTACCGTTACCAACCACCAGATAGAGGTTGCCGCTGGCATCCGCCGCCGGAGCCTGACCGCTCATCCAGATACCACCGTCGGAGCCGTTAGGCGTGTCGTTGTAGACGGCGACTTGTTTCAAGGTGGTTTGGTCGTAACCAATCACCCAACCGTGATACGGTCCATTATCGCAATGCGAGGACCAACTGATATAAACCGTGCCATTAACCAGCGCCAGTCCCGGTCTTTGATTCTGGCGAATCGGGTCGAAAGTGATAACTCCGCTCACATTCCCATCTCCCGTCCCCGGATAGGTGGCGGTGATCACCACCGGACTGTTGGCGCGTTCGGCCCCGCTGGTCACATCCAGCGCGTGCAACCGTTGAACGAAATTCGTGCCGTTCTCCTTGGTACGAACCACCAGGTACAGGGTGCCCGCCACGGGATCAATCACCGGCGTGCCCACGATTCCCATATTCCCACTGAAATCTTGATATCCCCCCCCGCAAGCGCCAATCGCACTCATATCCGTGTTCGCCGGGGCCACCATGTTGGGCGGGTGGATGAAACTCACATTCCAGTAAGGTGAGGCCACCTGGGCATTGTCTGCGTCAAAGGCATAAACACTGTCATTAACCGTGGCCACGATGACAATATTGTGGGTGCCCCGTCCCCAAATACTTACATTGGTCAGGACCAGCGGCTGGGCGTAAATTTGATCGTCCACATCGCGGCTGAACACCAGGCCAAATTGGTTGCTGTTGACGTTGGTAACATTGAGCAGCGTTTCGTTCAAGTTCATGCCCGTGCGCCCGTTGTCATTATGCTGGGTCAGCACGGACACAAAAGTGGATGGCGCGTTGGTTGCCTGGGTTGTGAAACTCAACGAAGGAGCACTCCACGTCCGGCCTGCGGAGTTGGTGGCCATGGCCGTGAAATAATAGGGCGTTTTGAGCGTCAAGCCCGTGACGGTTTGGGCAAAAGCACCCGTCTGCTGTCCCAGGAGAATGGCGTGGGCCCAATACCCCGTATTCGTTCCACCATCCGTCGGCCCATAATACAACATTATGGTGGGCGACTCGCCTCCCGTAGCCAGTACTTGGCCGTTAAGTGTGGCATAGGTTGCCTGCACACTGCTGGCCGGCAGGTTTATCAAACTGGGAGGCGCTAGCGGTGGCGTTTGAAAACTGCCGGGGACCGCAGCCCAGTTCGTGCCCGCACTATTCACCGCCCGGCTCGTAAAATAATAAACTGTGTTGGGCGCCAGTCCGGTCACCGCCTGGCTAAATGTACCGGTTTGTAAACCAAGTGCCAAAGTTTGCGTCCACGAGGCGGCATTGGTTCCTCCATTTGCAGGACCATAAAACAGAGTAACATTGGGGGCTTCCCCACCGGTAACCGTGACCTGACCGGCAAGGCTGGCCGATTTCGCCTGAATCCCGGCAACCGACCCATTGGTCACGGATGGCAAAGTAATGGCGGAGGTCGGCAGGCCACTCACAGCGTAAATGGCCGTGGCATTGGCCGAGGACGCTTTACTGAAAGTCAGGCTGACCAATGGTTTGTTATTCGCCCCCAGGGCGGCGGCGAGGTTGATCGTGGTTTGATAAAATCGTGGATCACCATTCGGCCCGCCCGCCGTTGCCCCACTGCTAATAGTAATGCGATCCACCCCCTGCAAAGCAAAACCAGGGTTAAAAAACCAGTCCGCCGCATTGTAATTGGTCACCAGCGTACTGCCATCGTTGAAGGTAAGAATCAGCGTGCCGGCACTGGTGGAGGCCGCCGAGGCGGAATTGGCAATGATGGCAATACGGCTGAAGGTATTCGGCACCAGCAGGGTCAGACTGCCCGAGCTCAGCCCCGTGGCACTGCTCAGCACCAGCGCGTTGTTGGTGGTGTAAGGTTGTAAGGAAAAAACCGTGCCATCGCCCAGCGCGCTAACGAAGGTGCCCGAGGCCGGCAAACCGTACGATTTCCCGGGCAATCCGGCTTGGTAAAACGAGGTGCCCTCGCCTGGGTTGAATTCCAACGCGGCACTGGCATAGGCGGGACCGGCGGCAGTTTTTTCAATGACCAAGTCCCGGTTAAAACCCGTGACCGCCACCGGATTCATGTTGGTAACAGCCCCCACTTGGCTCGTGCCAAGCCAGGCCAGCAACAACCAGCACGCGCTGCGATTGCCCCGCCATTGGCCAGCCCAACTGAAGCTGCATTCAATCCGCCAAAATTGCTGAAGGCTTTCGGCCAGGGAAAATAAGCTCATAGGATACTCCTTCATCCTAACACCCTTCCCCGGCAAGACCAGCAATTATGCTGAGCTCTCATGGCATTGGGCAGTCTTGTAACCGGCGGGAAATCAGACTTTTGCACACGCACTGGTTTTGCTCCAGTGACAAGCCTCACCTATAAAAAAGTCTTAACTGCGCAACATATAAGCTTGCGATTTTCAGGGAAATCGCAAAAAATTTAGCTGTTAGAATTTAATTAAGCCGTTGTGTTCAACGATTTTGCCGGGCTGAAAATGTTGACTTGGGGAATCCGTGCCGAATGCGGGTGGATGGGATAAAAAGCCTGTGGCCGCCTCTGGTTGCAGGGATGCCGCCAATAACCCTCGCCACCGCTCCTGACGGATCTGCGGACTCTGCCGTGCACGAATCATCCCGGACAACCATGGCAAACAGCCATTGTAAAACTTTTGGGGCAGTTGCCAATGAACGATAAACAAGCAATGAAATTAAGCTCACCGATTCAGGACTTTTTGGAAGAATTGTACGCGCAATGTGCGCCGGAAACTGCTGGCCAGGTGGCCACCTATATTCCCGAACTTGCCAAGGCCGACCCTAACTGGTTTGGGTTGTGCATTGCCACTGCCAGTGGGGCGGTTTACGAAGTTGGTGATACGCGCCAGGAATTCACCATTCAGTCCATTTCCAAACCCTTCGTTTACGGTCTCGCCCTGGAGGACAACGGCCGCGACACCACCCTGGCCCGTGTGGGCGTGGAACCAACCGGCGATGCGTTCAACTCCATCAGCCTGGACCCCGGCACTGGCCGGCCGCGCAACCCCATGATTAATGCCGGCGCGATTGCCACGGCCGGCTTGATTGAGGGGAAATCCCCGGCCGCGCGCTTCCGGCGGATTCTGGAAACCTTTTCCCTGTATGCCGGTCGGGAACTGGTGCTGGATGAAACGGTGTATCGCTCGGAGAGCGAGACCGGCCACCGCAACCGGGCGATCGGCCACATGCTGCGCAATTTTGACAAGCTGACCTCCGATCCAGGCCCAACCACCGATCTGTACTTCAAACAATGTTCCATTTCCGTCAACTGCCGGGACCTGGGCATCATGGCGGCCACCCTGGCGAACCGCGGCGTGAACCCGCTGACCGGCAGGCAGGCCCTGCGCGGCGAATATGTCGAAAGCGTGTTGAGCGTGATGGGCACGTGCGGGATGTATGACTATGCCGGTGAATGGTTGTATAATGTTGGCATTCCAGCCAAGAGCGGCGTGGCCGGCGGGGTGCTGGCCGTGCTGCCGGGCCAGATTGGCATCGGGGTTTTTTCCCCGCGCCTCGACGCCCACGGCAACAGCGTGCGCGGCATTCGCATTTGCGAGGCGCTTTCCCGCAAGCTGGAATTGCACCTCTTCAACCGCGCCGCCAGCGGCAAATCCACCATCCGCCTGCAATTTTCGGGCGCGGATTTTAATTCCTGCCATGTCCGCGGGACGGCCGAGGGCCAGGAACTGCGCGAACTCGCAAAGGCCATCAAAGTTTACCAACTGCAGGGACACCTGACCTTTGTCACCACGGAGCCAGTGCTGCGGGATGTGCTGGAACAGGCGCCCGGCCTGCGCTATTTCATCCTCGATCTCAAGCGGGTGTTCAGCCTCAATGAAAGCGCCGGGCATTTGCTGAATTCCCTGGTGGAAAAACTCGCCGCCAACCGGCGAACGGTAATCTTCACCCACTGCCAGCATTTGCCGCTGCTGCGTCGCATGATGAAAAAAAAGCTGGGTGCCCGGTTTGAACAAATCTTTGCCAGTTTTCCGGACAACGATCTGGCGCTGGAATGGTGCGAGGAACAACTGCTGGAAAATACACGGCACGCGCACGCCGCCCATTACAAGTCCAAACCCGCCGATTATGAGTTACTACAAGCATTGTCCGAATCCGAATTAAAAATCATTCAACCACTGCTGCAACCGCGCAAGTTCAAGGCCGGCCAGAAGATTATCCGGGCAGGCGATGAGGCGCGGGAAATGTTTTTCCTGGCCCGGGGCATGGTCAGTGTTTACTTGCGGGATGAGGAAAAACACCGGCTGGCCACCTTTTCGCCCGGCATGGCCTTCGGCGAAATGGCGTTTTTGGACGGCGCACCGCGTTCGGCCAACATCCTCGCTGACACCGAGGTGGAATGCGACCTGCTGGCTTTGGATGACTTCACCGCCTTGGGCAAACAACATCCTGCCATTAAAATTAAAATTTTGGAAAAGCTCTGCCTCAACCTCACTGGTAAATTACGCAAGGCCAACCGGGAGTTAAGCCTGTTCCAATAACGACCTGCCCCCAAGCGCTGGTGGCGGAGTCGAAAAGCAACCTCCCGTGACCCAACTTGTGTGCCCGTCCACCCCATCCTGGCTGGAACGAAAGCAGTTTGATTAAATTTTGCTGCAACCCCGGGTTTTTTACGCTAATTTACGATACTTAATAAGATGACCATCGATTCATTCAAGCGCGAAATTGCGGCCGCCACCAAGACGTACGATCAGCATGTGGTATGCCTGGGCAAAACGCCGGACGAGTTTGAAACCTCCCTGCGCTCATTATTCGCCAAGGCGATCAAGGCCTACCAAAATCGTGGTGAAGGCATGCGCCACGGCATTGCGCTGGACAAGCAAGTCACGGTGATCCTGAGCCAGGGGGACGAAACCCGCCCCTTGTGCGGCATTTATTTCAATTTATTTTCACCCTATCAAAAGCATGTGCTTCCGAAAACCGTCAAAGTGATGGAAGACCAGCCGCCCGGCAAAGGTGAGTGAGTTATCAGTTATTGATCGCGGACCTCGTCCCCGGCCTCAGCCGCGCCAGCGATCAAATCAGCGACGGTGCTCCCATCCCGTTCCGGTCCAGTAATCTTCACTTGGCCGGACTTTAACCCCCCGTGATAGATGAAGAAGATTTGGCCGTGTTTTGGCAACAGGTCCACCGGGAAATTCAGCACAACAAACCTACCGACGGGATTATACATGACGACCGTCGCCATGGAGGAATTATCCGGCGTGACGATCGCAGCCGGGGTGGCGGCAGGCAGCGTTTTGGGCGAGGAAGCACAACCGACCAGGCACACCAGTGCCAATCCCAAAGTAAATCCAGCCAGATAATTCATGCTGGTAGTTAAGCCCGGGCGCTCCAACAGGTCAATTCATGAATCCAGTGGCACACCCTGGGACTTAGTGCCTGCGCCCCGGCAATTTCAAATCCCCAGTGTGCCAATGTAGGCGGGCAAACCTTCTTCAATTCACCACGGTCCTGCCCGAACATCAACCAACCATTCCCGGCCTCTTCCGCCCCCAAGGATTTCCAAACCACTGAAAACCGCCTGCTCAATTTATGCCCTTTAGGGCAGTTTACAAAAATCACCCAAAATCCTCCTTCGCGGGTAATTGTTTGACAAGCTACTACAATACAGATACTTATTACGAATAACGCCTTGCGAAATCAAATAAATGTGAAATTAGCGAGGGCAAAAAAACCGGCGTTTATAAATAAAGGCTATAATCAACTTTTTCTGGCACACCATTTGCTTTATGCACGCAAAAAATGCCCCTCCGGTGACTTCTTTCGTGCCTTCCTTAGAGGAAGTTAGGCGTCCGGATTTTTTTATCATCGGCGCCCCCAAATGCGGAACCACCGCCTTGGCGGAATATTTATCCCGGCACCCGGATGTTTTCATGGCCCGGAAGGAGATGCATCATTTTGGCCGGGATCTACGGTTTGGGAGCCAGATTTATCGCCGCTCTGAGGGAGATTATTTAAAAGAGTTTGCCGGGTGGAACTCCCAGTCGAGGGCGGGCGAAGCCTCCGTTTGGTATTTATTTTCCGCCCGGGCGGCCGCCGAGATCAAGGCCTTCAATCCCCGGGCCCGGATTATTATCATGCTCCGCGAACCGACGGAGATGATTTATTCCCTCTACAATCAATTCCGCCTGGATGGGAATGAACATTTACCCTCCTTTGAAGCCGCTTTGGCAGCCGAGGATGACCGTCTGGCTGGAAGGCTGACAACCCGGCACACCTATTTCCCCCAAGGTTTGATCTATCGCTCGGTGGCAGCTTACACGGAACAAGTGCGGCGTTATTTTGATTTGTTTGGCCGCCAGCAAGTGCACGTGGTGCTCTATGATGATTTTGCCGCGCGCACCGCCGAGGTTTACCGTGAAGTGCTCCATTTTCTTGGCGTGGAGGGCAAGCCCACGGCGGAATCCTTCCCGATCATCAATGGCAGCCAGGTGGTCAAACATGCCTGGCTTCGGAACATCATGAGTGATCCCTTGGTGCGCGGCACGCTCATCGCCAGTCGTTCCTGGCTGCCTGCCCCCCTGTTCAAGGCGCTTCAACAAATGGAGTCCCAACTGATGCAGCGCAACATCATCCCGGCCAAACGCCCCCCCATGGATCTCGCCTTGCGCTGCCAGCTGCAGCGCGAATTTGCCCCGGAAGTAAAACGGTTCGCAGAGTTACTTCAGCGCGACCTCTCCAGTTGGCTGCACGAAGTCAAAATGAATGAAGCACCCGCAACTTCCGCCGCCCTCCAAAACCGCCCCACCACCGCTGAAACAAAACCCATCAAGTTGACAACATGTTCCAATTCATAAACCAGGGCTGCTCAACCAGTGCGCCGATTTGGGCCCGGACGCATGTGCTGGATGTTTTTGATCCGCAAAGTCCCCGGCGAGGTGAACAATTATGAGTACCCCACGTTCGACCTCCCGCCGCCTGGCGGTGGAACTCGCGCTGGTGGTGTTGCTCTTAGTAGGCGCGCTGGCCACTCTATTGCATGGTGTCTTTGCGCCCAACCAAACCCTTTTTTCCAATGACGGCCCCTTGGGCCGCCTGATTTCCGACTGCCATAAGCTCCCCGACCGGTTCACAGGTTGCTGGTCGGATTTAAACAGCATCGGGGGGAGTGGCGGGGCCTCTCCCACCGGCATCAGTCTGGGGTTGCTCTATCTGCTCAAACCCATTTGGTTTTCCAAACTATATGCCTTGCTGGCACTCTCCATTTTAGGACTCGGGGCCTGGTGCTTTTTTGTTCAATTACGCCTGGCCCCAGTGGCTTGTGCTCTGGGCGCGGTGGCAGCGGCTTTGAACTCCAGCTTTTTTGGCGTGGCCTGCTGGGGGGTGGCCGCGCAGGCGATCAATGCCGGCATGCTCTTTTTTGCCCTGGCAGCCCTGGCAGATCCCGCCGTGCCCCGCCACTGGCTGCGGGTAATCCTGGCTGGCTTCGCCGTGGGCATGGGGGTGGTGGAAGGTTCGGACATCGGGGCCATTTATAGTTTGTACGTGGTCGCATTTATCCTCTTTCAAGCCGCCCTCGCCAGCGGGTCGCCCCTGGTTCGGCTCACAACCGGTTTTAGCCGCGTGGCAATCGTGACCCTTTTCGCAGTATTTATTGCCGCGCAGGCCATTTCCTCTCTGATCGGTACCTCCATCGAAGGCGTGGTGGGCACGGGCCAGGACGCGGAAACCAAGGCCGCCCACTGGGATTTTGCCACGCAATGGAGCCTGCCGGTGGAGGAAACGGCCGGACTCGCCGTGCCGGGACTGTTTGGCTACCGCATGGACACCCCCAACGGCGGATCCTATTGGGGCCGGGTTGGCCAGGATCCACTCGTGACCCGCTATTTGGCCAATGGCCGGCCAGGCCCGCCGCCACGTGGATTTATTCGTTATTCTGGGGGCGGGTTTTACGCCGGGGTGCTGGTCCTGCTCTTGTCGTTGTGGACGGTGGTGCAATTATTACGCGGTCCAGCGTCCTGCTTTACGGCTGCCCAGCGACCCTGGCTTTGGTTCTGGCTAAGTGTGGGCTTCACGGCCTTGTTGCTGGCCTATGGTCGTTTTGCCCCGTTTTACCAGTTGATTTACGCCCTGCCGTATTTTTCCACCATTCGCAATCCCGTCAAATTCATCAACCTCGTCAGCCTTGCTCTGGTGGTATTATTTGCTTATGGGGTGGATGGTTTATGGCGCCTTTATATGCGACCCGCCACCCCGGCCCCGCCACCCCGGATAGGTGCCCCATTGGCCGGAAAAAATCGGACCGGTTCCTTTGATAAGCTCAGCCTGCGCGTGCTTTGGGGGTTGGTCGGACTCTGCTTCCTGGCGTGGGTGAAATACGCCTCCGATACCCCATCCTTGAGGGATTACCTCCTGTCCGTTCAAATCAAGGCCAACGCCGTTGGTGACATCGCCAGCTTTAGCGTGCGTCAATTCGCCTGGTTTTTGGCCACCCTGATCCTCGCGGCCGGCCTCCTCACCGCCATCCTGCGCGACGGATTCGCTGGTGCGCGTGCCCGCTGGGGGGCCATAGCCCTTGGCTTGTTTTTGATCGGAGATTTGGGCCGGGCAAATTTGCCCTGGATCATTTATTGGAATTATGCCGAGAAATATGCCACCAATCCCATCATAGAACGGTTGCGGGACAAGCCTTATGAACACCGATTGGTCCTCATGCCCGGCCAACCGCCCCCAAACCTGGCCTACCTCAACAAAGTGTATCGTCTGGAATGGCTGCAACAACAATTCCCTTTTTATAACATTCAGACCCTCGATATCATCGAAATGCCGCGCGTTCCCGCCGACCTCGCCGCCTACGCCAAGGCCACTGGCAGCATCCCCAATCCCACCGGCATGGAAGGCCCCCTGCGCCTCTGGCAACTCACCAGTTGCCGCTATGTTTTGGGCCTCGCCGATGCCTTTGACAGCGTAAATCAAAACGCCGGCACTGCCACCCCGCCCTTCCGCTCCCTGCAACGTTTTAACCTCGTGCCCAAGCCCGGCACAACGAATTCCATCGCCATGGAAAATATGACCGCCACTTTGGATGACCAGGGGCCCTATGCCCTTTTTGAATACACCCGGGCTCTGCCCCGCGCGAAAATATTCAACCGATGGGAAATCAACACGAATAATGCGGCCGTGCTCGCCGACCTGGCTGACCCCAACTACGACTTTAGCCAACGGGTGCTGGTGTCCAACCCGGCCACTCCTACCTCCCCGGTTCCGGCCAGTCTGGCAAGCACCGGCACCGTGACCTTCGCCAGCTATGACCCAAAGGATATCCTCTTAAAAAGTGATGCCGCCGCCGCCGGGGTGCTGTTATTCAATGATCATTACGACCCCGACTGGCATGTGTTCGTCGATGGTAAACCCGAAGCCCTCTTGCGTTGCAACTTCATCATGCGCGGCGTTTACCTGGCGGCGGGAGCCCACACCGTGGAATTCAAATTCCAACCTCCTTACCGGCTTATGTACGTCAGTCTGTCAGCTATTGGACTGGCCTTGCTCGTGCTCCTCTTGGTCCTGCTCCCAAGCCCGGCCCGTGGTAAAACCGACCCCGCCGATGGCGACATCCCTGGGTCTCAATCGACCACCCAGGCCGTTCAGGAAAAATCAGCGAGCGTACCCGGTTTGCTGGTGGCTCCTGCCCCGCTTAGGTCCAACCCCTCAAAAACTCCCACCAGCCCAATGAAACCGGACACCGGCAAAAAGGCAGCCCAAACCGCCCGGCCCGGTCGTCGCCGATAATAGAATCAGAGATGATTTAAGCCTGATGATTGGCATTTAGAGGCAACGCTATTCGGTGATGATCGTATCCGCATGCTCATACCCGGGCGCGCAGCAGCAAAGCAGCCGTAACTCCTCCGCGCCGGTATTCCAAAGTTTATGCTTCTGCCCTGGCGGAATAGCGATGGCATCCCCCACGCGCACCGCCCTCACCTCCCCCTCAATACGGATCGCCCCCACGCCCTGCGTAATGTAATAAATCTCCTCCGTTTTTGGATGGTAATGTTCCTGCGTGGCACCCCCCACCGGCAGCCGCGCCTCCGCCAGGCTTTGCAAGCGGATTACCGAATTCCGGTACGCCAGCAATTCCCGAATCGCCGAGCCGTCCTTCGTCGTGAACGGCGCCACCTCATCCAGATTTTTAATATCCATAATGCTTTAACCCCGGTAACTTCCGGTACGCTGGTTTACCACAATTGGCAACATCCGTACGACTAAAAACTTGGCATTCTCCAGCACGCGCAACCGCTGCACGCGCAACCGCCTTGCCAAAACCTCACAACCAATCAACACTGGCGACCAACAATCGTTTCCTATCAATGAAACTAAATTTGCCGTTTGCCGTCCTGCTCTGCTGCCTGACTTTTGGGACTTTACTCCCGCCATGCCTGCGCGCCGCTGAAAGCCTGCCGCTCGCCGGAACCTGGCCCTTTGCCCTGGACCGTCAGGATATCGGCGTCAACGAACAATGGTTCGCCAAGGATTTAACCGATAAAGTCCAATTGCCAGGCATCCTCGAATCCCAAGGTTACGGCGATGCCATCAGCACCACCACACCTTGGGTACTCTCGTTGTATGATCATTTCTGGTATCTCCGTTCCGACTACGCGGCCTTTACGAACGGCGGCGCAGTCAAAGTTCCTTTTATCAGCCAGCCCGTGCGCCACTACCTCGGCGCCGCCTGGTATCAGCGCGATCTCGAAATCCCCGCCCGGTGGTCCGGCCAGCACATCACGCTTTTCCTGGAGCGCCCGCATTGGGAGAGCATCGTCTGGGTCGATGACCAAAAGCTTGGCTCCAACAACAGCCTCTGCGCCCCCCATGAATATGATCTGGGCTTGCTCCCGGCCGGCCACCACCGCCTGACCATCCGCGTGGACAACCGCATGATTCTCCCCTACCGCCCGGATGCCCACAGTATCTCCGATTCGCTGGACCAGGCCTGGAACGGCATCATCGGCAAAATCGAACTCCGCGCCACCGACCCGGTCTGGATTTCCGATCTGCAAGTGTACCCGCACGTCGCCACCAAATCGGTGACCGTGCGCGGCAAAATCGGCAATCTGACCGGACTGGCCGGATCTGGTAATCTTGCCGTAGTTCTGGGTGATCCAATATGGATAGCGAGAAGTTCGTCATTTACCAATTTTACGAATCTGAAAGAAGTCAATTGGCTCACGAACGGCGGGACCTTCGAGATCGACGTGGGCATGCCAAGGGGAGCGCTTTGGGATGAATTTCATCCGACTCTTTATCAGTTAACCGCTGGCTTATTGCGCAGCAATTGGTCCCAATTTATCTCGGCTCCGTTTTCCGCAAAGGCCCAAACTTGGTTCGGCCTCCGCGAATTCAAAGCCCAGGGCCAGAACTTCACGCTAAACGATCATCCCGTCTACCTGCGCGGCACCCACTTCGGCGGCGATTTTCCGCTGACGGGTTACCCGCCCACCGATGTGGATTCCTGGAAAAAGATTTTCACCACCTGCAAAACCTGGGGCTTGAATCATATGCGCTTTCACTCCTACTGCCCGCCTGAAGCCGCGTTTGAAGCCGCTGACCAGCTCGGCTTTTATCTCCAAATTGAGTGCGGCATGTGGAACGATTTTCGCCCGGGCGGCGACATGGTCAAGATGCTCTACACCGAGACCGACCGCATTATCCAAGCTTATGGCAACCATCCTTCCTTCGTGTTGCTGAGCGCCAGCAACGAGGCGCACGGACGCTGGCAGCAATGCCTGCCCCAATGGGTCGAGCACTACCGCGCCGCCGATCCCCGCCGCCTCTACACGCCCGACACCGGCTGGGTCGCGATTGACCGCCCCGGCCCGGTGACCGGCGCCGACTACCTCGTTGCTGGCCGCATCGGCCCGAGTCGCACCCGCGGCGAAACCGGCTGGTTCGGCGGCGATTACCGCCGGTCCCTGCAAGGCGTGAATGTCCCCGTCGTCGCCCACGAGCTGGGTCAGTGGTGCGCGTATCCCGATTGCGATGTCATCACCAAATTTACCGGCTTCATGCAGCCGGGTAATTATGAAATCTTCCGTGCTTCCGCCGCCGCCCACGGGGTGCTAAAGTCGGCCAAAAACTTCGCCTGGGCCTCCGGGCGCTACCAATTGGCCTGTTATAAAGAGGAAATTGAAGCCAACCTCCGCACGCCCGGCCTGGCGGGATTTCAATTGCTCGATTTGCACGACTACACCGGTCAGGGCACCGCTCTGGTGGGTTTGCTGGACCCGTTCTGGGAGGGCAAAGGCTATGCCACCCCGGCCGAATTCATCCAGTTCTGCCAGCCGGTGGTTCCCCTGGCCCGCTTGCACCAACGGGTTTTTACGACAGCAGACACCTTGAACGTGGACTGTGAAATCGCCAACTTCGGCGAAAAGCCCCTCGAAAATGCCGCCCCGGTTTGGGAAATTGTTGGCTCCTCCGGAAAGGCCGTCCTGGGCGACTGGCCGGTGCGCACCATCGGCCTCGGCAAAAACATTCCCTTGGGAAAAATCAAGGCGGACTTGTCGCAACTACCCGCCCCGGAACAATACCAGTTAATCCTCCGTCTGAATGGCACCACCATCGCCAACAAGTGGAAATTTTGGCTCTATCCCGCCACCCTCACAAATGCCTTAACCGCCGATGTGCTCGTCACCAGTTCGTGGGACGACGCAGAAACCAAACTGGCCGTCGGCGGCAAAGTGTTGTTCCTGCCCCGCCCGGCGGATCTCGATTGGAGCAGCCCGCCCTTGGCGCGCCTGCCCATTTTCTGGAATGCCTTGATGGGCCCCACCTGGGGCCGCATGCTGGGCCTCTGGTGCGAGACCAACCACCCCGCTCTGGCCTCCTTCCCCACCGAATCCGCGTGCGACTGGCAGTGGACCGAACTCCTGCACAATCCCCGCGCCATCAATCTCGCCCCGCTTCCCGCCGGCCTCCAGCCCATCGTCTCCGCCATTGATGACTGGAATCGCAACGACAAACTTGGGCTGATCTTCGAATGCCAGGTCGGCCCGGGCAAATTGCTCGTGGCCTCCCTCGATTTTAGCGACCTGCCCGGCCGTCCCGTCGCCCGGCAGTTATTTCATTCTTTGCTGGATTACGCTCGTGGGCCGCTCTTCCAACCCGCCACGGAGGTACCACCCGCCGCCCTCCGCAGCCTGTGGTTCGACACGCGCATCATGCACCATTTGCAAGCCACCGCGCTGGCCGATGGGCAGCCCGCAAGCGAATTGATTGATGGCGATCCCAACACCTTCTGGTTGAGTGATCCCACCCGCTCCGCGCCTCACGAAATCACCATCCACTTTCCCCAACCCCAGCCCCTCAGCGGGCTGATCCTCATGCCGCGCCAAAACCACCGCGAACACCAGGGCGACCTCCGCGAATACCAAGTGGACAGCAGTGTTGATGGCACCCACTGGCAAACCCTCTGCCAAGGCGAATTACCCTCCTCCTTTGATCCCCACCGCATCGATTTTGGCACGTCCTTCACCACCCGCCACCTTAAATTAACCGCCCGCTCCGGTTTCGGCACCGATATCACCGCCGCCCTGGCCGAAGTGGCGGTAATATACAAGGGCCCAAAACTGGCCGTGGATGACGGCACCATTGACTATCAGAATGTCCGCACTGCATCACCTGACATTGATGCCGGCGGTGGCTCGACGAAGCCCAAACCGTAACGATTCCGCGCATGCTGACCCTCGGCTTCTCCCCTGGTCGATTCCCCGGCATCACCGCCAGAACCACTCGAGCAACGGGGCCACCACCAAAGCGGGCAGAAAATTGGCCAGCTCCACTTTGCGCACCTCAAAAATCACCAAGGTTACCGCGCACGCCACCAGCCCGGTGGCAGAATTAACCGAATCCGCTAAATGGTGTGCCAGGCAAAAGGGCGCCGCCACGTGCTCACAATAGCTCGTCAACGCGCCAAACAAGGCTAAAATCGGGAAAGCGGTCAGTGCCGTCGGCCAGCCAAAGAGCTGCACAAAGCCAGCCATGGCCAGGGCATCCATCACCGCTTTGACCGCAAACAAATAATAGCCGCCGGAAAAACCCTCCTCCACCGCCCCCAGCCAGCCCAGGGGAGCCGCCCCCAGCAATAGCAAACAGGCCGCCAGCCCCGCCACCGGCCTGCCCGGAGGATTATTTCGGGCAGCGGTAATATACTTCCCAGCCAGCCGGCCGAGCTGGTTGGATCCGCGTTGCAGGCGCAACCCTTTACCCAGCCAAAAGCCAATGACCACGGCCAGGAAGGTGATCAGCAAGCGCTTCAATGCCAGCCAAAAACCATCCCCCCAATTCTCCGCGATCAGGCGGATCCCGGCAATCATGGTGGCCGCCCCCAGGGAGGTCCGCAAAAACACCTGCACCCGCACCGGCAGGGGCGCGGACCGGACCAGGCCCAATAGGCTGCCGAGCAATATGGCCAGGGCATTAAGAAAAGCACCGTTCATCCCCTGACTTCACTGGGCCGACGGCCAAAGTGCAAGCCGGAAATTTTTTGCGTTGCCTCCCAAAGGCTGTAAACTAAAAGGAATGTCAGACCGCCAGCCGCATGCCCGCCGTCTCCCGCTCCGGTTTTCCACCCTCTACCCGTGGGCTTGGATTCCCTCCCTTTATTTTGCGGAAGGGCTGCCCTACGCCCTCGCCATGTCCGTCTCACTGGTGCTTTACAAAAACCTGGGCGTTTCCAACGCCGATATAGCCCAATACACCAGTTGGCTCTACCTGCCCTGGGTGATCAAACCCCTGTGGAGCCCCGTCGTGGATTTGTTGAAGACGCGCCGCCAGTGGATTTGGACCATGCAATTACTCATCGGCGGAGCCCTCGCCGCGGTGGCCCTGGCCCTTCCCACGGCGCAATTTTTCCCCCTGAGCCTCGTGTTTTTTTGGCTGCTGGCCTTGTGCTCCGCCACCCATGATGTGGCGGCGGACGGCTTTTACCTGCTCGCCAATACCGAGCAACAGCAGGCTTTTTTTAGCGGCATCCGCAACACCTGTTATCGGCTGGCCACCATTTGCGTTACCGGCGGACTGGTCATGCTGGCCGGGCAAATCCACCAGCACACCGGCAATTATGCACAGGCCTGGTCAGTGTCCTTTGGCGGGATGGCAGTGGCCTTGCTGGGGCTGGGAGTGTATCACTGGTGCTTGTTACCCAGGCCGGCCTCCGACCAACCCGCCCGGCAAAGTGACTCTGCGCCCCCCCCACCCGCCGGCCGGGCAGGACCTCGGAACTTTCGTACGGAATTTCTCCTGACCTTTGCGGTCTTTTTCAAGAAACCTAAAATTGTAGCGCTCCTGCTTTTCATTTTGCTGTACCGGCTCGGCGAGGCCCAGCTGGTCCGCATCGCCCCGCTCTTCCTACTGGATCCCCGGAGTCATGGCGGGCTGGGCTTAACGAATCAGCAATTCGGGCTGGCTTATGGAACCGTCGGGGTGCTGGCCCTGGTGTTGGGAGGGATTCTGGGCGGCTGGGTGGTCTCCCGCCAGGGCTTGAAATTCTGGCTGTGGCCTATGCTGCTAGCCATACACTTGCCGGACACTGTGTTCATCTGGCTCGCGTATGCGCAACCCGCGAGCCTCCATTGGATCACCGCCGGGGTGGCAGTGGAGCAATTCGGCTATGGCTTCGGCTTTACCGCCTTCATGATGTACCTGATTCATATCGCGCGCGGTGAGCATGCCACCGCGCACTACGCCATTTGCACCGGCTTCATGGCCTTGGGCATGATGGTCCCGGGCTACTGGAGCGGCTGGTTGCAGACCCAGCTGGGCTACCAGCACTTTTTCCTTTGGGTGGTACTGGCCACCATTCCCAGTTTCATCGTGGCGGCCCGCCTCCCCTTGGAACCGGAATTTGGCCGGCGGGCCGCGAAGATTTGATTTGCTTTGAACACCTTCGCCTTCCCAGAATCCAAGCTCACATGAAATCGATTTGTTCTGGTTGGATCGGACGGATGTTTTGGGTGGTCGGTCTGTGCGTGACGCTGTCCACCCGGGCCGACCTTGCGTCGCTCTTTACCAATCTCAATGCCACCCGGCCACCTGGCCGCCCGCGTTTGCCCTGCATCTTGTTCATCCAATGCGACAGCCTCGGTTATCTGGATTTGAGCTGCTACGGACAAACCAACTTTGCCACCCCCAACCTCGACCATTTGGCCTCCCTCGGCCTCCTGTTTACGAATTATGATGCCAGTGGGACTGGCCGCAGCGATTCCCAGGCGGCCTTCCTGACCGGCCACAACCCGGCAAATGCCGCCAGCGCCCTTTCCGCAGGCAACCCCACGATTGCCCAGGTATTAAAATCCCATGGTTATCACACTGGCTTGATCGGCGAATGGGATTTTGGCAGTTCCGGCACCGGCAACACCCCCTGGGAAAAAGGTTTTGATGAGTTCGCCGGATATTTTACACCGGAAGATGCGGAGAATTACTACGCCGATTTCATGTGGCGCTACGCTCCCAATACGGTCCTCAATACCAACACCCGCACATTTGAAACCTATGTCGGACGCGAACCCCTGATGGCCAATCTAGGCGGGGCTCATGGCGTCTATATTCCCGACCTGTACACCAAAGCCGCCCAGAATTTTATCCACAATAACAGCCCCGATGCCGCCAATCATTACCGGCCCTTCTTTCTGTGGCTGAGCTACCCCACGCCCCGCCCCAATCAAAATGAGGCTCGCCGCACCGGCAATGGCGTGCAAGTCCCCAGCGACGCCCCTTATTCCGATGAACCCTGGCCCCAGGCCGAAAAAAATAAGGCAGCCATGATTGCCCGCCTGGATGCGGATATCGGCACGATTATCAGCGCTATCGGAAAGATGCGCCAATCCAACAATGTGGCCGTCTTTTTTACGAGCGCCTCGGTCCCCCAGAAAACGGGCGGGCTGGATCCCAGTTTCTTTCCCAGCGTGGTTTCCACCAACGACGTTCGCCTGCCCCTGCTCGCCTGGTGGCCGCAGCACTTTCCCGCCGGTCGCGTCAGCGCTTACCATAGCTCCCCAGCCGATTTCCTCCCTACCGCTGCGGAACTAGGCTTCATCGATACCCTCACCAACCTTGCCGGCACTTCCCTGGTATCGGTGCTCTATGGTCAAACCCTGACCAACCAAGCCACCCCGAATTAAATCCCGCGCCGACCGGCGCTTGGCCGGAACCATGTAATTGAAGTACCAGTGGGTGCGCGGTGGATTTTTGCGTAAATCGAGGGGAGTGGCGCGCGGCCATTTCCTTTATGAAACTGGCAATGGCTAACGCCGAAGGCCTGCCCAAAAAGACGAGGCAAACACTGCATTTCAACTGCATGGTTAAGGCTCAGTGATGAACCCCGGATGGCGGCGCGCTAAAATCGCGCTGCTGCTCCACATGCCTGGCCGCCATGGACACCCAAATCAACACGATTACCGCCTGCAGCAATAGTGCAGCGAGCACAAACCACGGCCAGCGGTAGTGTCGTTTGGTTGCATTGACAGGCAGCTCATCCATACAGATAAGCTATCTGGAAAGACTAGGGCATCCAAGCCTTAAACGAGCGTCGGGTAGCCCGGATGGCCACGCTCCAACGGCGGCAGTTGTTAGTGTCTTTCGATTTGTTTTTTAGAACTTCGGCGAATACCCAGGCCCAAGTCCGTTTCTTGGATTAGGGATCGGTGCGACTCAAATGTATCCGTATAGCTAACCCCGGCTAGGCAGGCGGTGAGCTGGCTGCCAGAGTGTGGTGATGCGAACCTCATTACCTCTCCGCAAACATTTAACACGGCAACAGCGGGAAAAAATCATGGAAGCCTGGCGGGCGAGTCCGT
>CAIQWB010000031.1 GCA_903875465.1 uncultured Verrucomicrobia subdivision 3 bacterium | reverse complement strand
TGCACGCTCCAGTTGGTGACTCCCGAATCAACTCACTTGATGAGTTTATGATGGCGGGGGGAATTTGTCAAATTCTACCACGGCAGAGCCAGGGCAGGGCGCTGCGATCAGGCGTCGCGACGCGACGCGGGGGAGGCGAAGTATTGGGGGTGAAACGGGGTTAAGAACGGTGAATAGCGGTTAATACCAAGGGGTTACGAAGATTTGGAGGGGGGGATTTCAGGCTTTCACGGAGACGGGTGTGGGACAGAACGCAGGGAAAGTTTGAAATGGGTCGCAGGGGCATTGCAGCGGCGCGGTAGAATGGGTGCATGCCGTTTAAAATTACGGTATGGCGGGCGGGCATTATTCGGCCCAGTTGTCGTATTCGCCGGCGTCGGTGATGGCGAGCTGGTAGCCGCCATCGCGGGCGAGGACTTGGAAGTATTGTTGCAGGAAGGCGGGGGAGGCGGTGGTGAATTTATCGGGGCTAAGAAGAGTGAGCAGATCCAGGTTGCCGACGTAGGTGATGGCCGGGTTTTGCTCGGGCGCTTCGGCGGTGACGGTGGCGGCGAGAGTCTGGCCATCCGGCGCGGTGAGGGTGCAGGTGCGGGTGAGCATATTCAGATAAGGGCCTGGAGGACGATTTGCATGGTTTCCCGGAAGCTGGGGATGTTCCAGAGGAAAGCCATCTTGTCGGAGGGCATGGCGAGCCATTCAATGTACCGGGTGGGGACTTCGAGGCCCTGGCCGCCATAAGGGTGGCCGTAATAGATCCGGCCGGCATAGACTTCGTACCAGTCATCTTTCAAGCCAACGACATTGCGACCATAATTGGGCAGGCGTTTGGTGAGTTCGCCGGCGGTGCGAGCCTGGAAGTGCTGGTTAATAACCTGGCGGTACCCGGCGGGGCCTTCGATGTGGATCCAGTGCATCAGCTCGTGGTAAAGGGTCTGGCGAAGCTGCTGGGGATCGTGGAGGAGGCGGCGGTAGTTCAACTTCACCTGGGCATCGAGGTAGGAACCATTCCCGTCAATTTTACCGACAAAGATTTTAAGTTTGGGCAGTTGGCTGACCAGATCCGGGGGGAAGAAGTTCAGGAAGTCCTGGACCATCTGACGCAGATTGGTGGTGGAAAGATTGCCCGCGGCATCGGTGCCGGTGACGGATTTGATCACGGCTTTTTGGGAAATGGGGCTGGCTTCGCGGAGGGCTTCGCGGAGAGTGGCCATTTGTTCGGGGGTGGCCTTGGCCTCGCTGGTGAGGCCGACTTCAGCCAGGATGTCGGCGAGGCTCTGGGCTTTGGGCTTTAGGCTCGGGGCGGGGACCGGGACTGGAACAGGGACCGGGACGGCCGGCGCGGCCGGGGCGGTGGCGTTGGTCCAGCGCATGGTGTCACCTTCGATGGTGATTTGATGACCGAAGGCGGCGCGGAGTTTGTCGACCAGGTCGGGGGCGAGGCGTTTCATGCTGGCACCCAGGCCGTGGTTGAAGCCGAAGTTGGACGGGGTGACACGCTGGCCGGGGTGCAGGAGGCCGTGGGTTTCGCACCATTTACGATCGACGTCTTCGACGTCGTGACCGCAGCCCCAGCCCCAGGGGCCCCAAGGGACGCCGAAGTCTTTGTTAATCACCAGGTGCCAGATAGGGTCGGTTTTGAGGTAGACCTGGTCTTCATACTGGATGTGGCTTTGGCGGGGTTCACGGACGTCCTGGACGCGGATGAAGCGGGAGGCCGGGAAGGCGTCGAGGACGTCGGGATCCATGCCCTGTTTCCAATTGCCGTAATCGTGGGACTGGCGGACTTGGGTATCGAAGATGATGCCAAGGCGGGCCTGACTGGTGATGTCCTGGAGGCCGCCACTGGTGCGCTCGATGCCGGAGGCGGCCAGGTAGGTTTGCATCTGGTCGACAAAGGCGGCACGGCTGCCAACGGACAAGACGGTTTCACCGGTACCATTTTCGATTTTGCGGCCGGTGAGGAAATCGGAGACCAGGTCGTCCATGCGCTGGAGGAGTTGGGCGGACTCGACGCGGGAGCTGAAGAAAGCACGTTCGCGGAGTTCCACGGGGACATCAGCCCACTCGGAGCTGCTCAACTGGGAGCCGATGATGCTCTTGGCGTCGAGCTTGTCGATGGCTTCCTGGAAGGGCAATGGGGTGATGAATTGCACGGCGGTATGAGGCTATGGGCTTTGGGCTCTGGGCGCGAGGCGGAAATTAGTTAAGATGAAAGACAGTGGTAGGCGGGAGATTGCCACCGCCTTTGTCCAGGAAGCTGATTTCGGCGATAAAGGGAAAAACAACCATGATGCCATGGCTTTCATGTTTTACCGCGCCATGATGGATGGCGTATACCACCTCGGTTTTGCCTTGGGTTTGGCTGGCAAATTGGGCAGGGAAGACTTTCTGAAAGTGGCAATCGGGCCGGATGGTGGCGTTGATTTTGGACAGGATGGCGGCGGTGTCGAGGGCATTCATATTTGATAATCAACAGGGGGAGTGGTGGGCTTGAAGAAGGTTTGCTCGATGGATTCACCTTCCACGGCACGGTGGATAAAAGCGAAAAGGATCATCATGACCAGGCCGGGGGGAAGTGTGTGCCACTCGGCAATTTCCAGTTTTGCCGTGGAAATGAGGTGCTTTCTGGTCATGCGATTTTGTTTTTGGAGTTGCGGCGGATGGTTTGGGCACGGTCGGCCATTTTTTTAGCCTGGCTTTCCCACCAATTGGCGGCGTGATTGATTTCCTCCAAGGTGGCGTGTTCGAGGTGTTTGTAGCCGAGCTGGCCGCTGATGGTCCATTCGCTGGCACTGGCGAGGGTGCGGAGCCAGCGGCGATCATTCTCAGACAGGCGGCCAATGGAGGTGAGGAGTTCTGTGGAGGTCCGCCAATCGCCAGCGGCTTTGAGAGTGGCTTCGAGCCATTTAAGGTCTTCCAAGTTGTAGCCGCGGTCCTGCCCGGACGGGGCTATGGTGGCGGGGAGAGTTAGTTGGTCGGGCATAGGTTTTGTGGGTGGATGGTTTAGAGGCTGCCGGAGTCGCCGCGGGCGGCGAGGTTTTCGCGAAAGCGGCGGAGTTGTTCGGACTGGGAAGGCGTGAGGCCCGAGGGCCGAACCTCGGCATGGCTATGGGGCGCGGGGCTTTGGGCAACTGAGGGGACAGATCCGACGGAGGAAAGGGGTAGCGTGTGCAGTTTCTCGGCTAAAAGTGTGGCGACCAGGGGCGAGGGGCGCATTTTGCCTTTGGTGGATTTTTGCACTTGAATGGCATGGGCTTCGCATAAGTAAAACCATTTGGCACCGGTGAAGTTGCGGTGGGTGGCCGGGGCGCCGCACTCGTGGCGGCCGGCGTCGTCGCGGATGGAGTACCAGCAGGTAGGTGAGGGAGAGGACATTAAATAAGCACGGGTTCAGGTTTGGGGGCTTTGGGCTGGCCACGGTCGCGGACTTGTTTGGCGATCCAGCGGAGTTTGGCGATGTCGAGGGCGGCGTAGTCGCTGGTGTCGAAGGCGTTAGTGGCGATGCGCACGAGGACGGCTTCCTGGGCTTGTTTGCGCAGGAAGGAAAGGAAACTGGCGCGCTCGGCGTCCTGGGGATTTAGCCAGGCGGTGACGTAGGTGAGGTTCCAGGGATCGGTGAGGAGGTTGAACAGATCCACGGCGCGGTTGATTTCTTTGTTCGTTAATTTGCCGCTGCTGACCGTGCGGCCGGTGGTGGCAACGTGGTTGCAGGCGTGCCGCAGGTCTTCGGCAGTGATGGCGCGGTGCTCGTGCGCGGCGAGGTTTTGGGCGGTGGTGATGACTTCGGCACCGACGGGGGCGGCGGGTTCGGGCCAGCCGATAAAGGCGTCGAGCTGCTCGGCCGGGACCGCCAGCAAGCGGCCTTCGACCATTTGCCAGGAGTTGGCTTTGGCACAGCGCTGCCAGGCCGGGAAGTAGAGGGATTTGCGCTGGGCAGGGGTCATAACAAAGCGATCTGACCGGTGCCGGACGGGAGTTGCGGCCGGGTGGGTGCCGCGGGTTGATTCAATCCGGAACGGATTTCAGTTTTTTTTCCGGCAAGCACGCCAGCCCAGCGGGCAGTATCAGCGGCGGCGTCATAATCCGGAAGCGGGGAGTCCTGGGCATTGGGGATGAGGCGAGCCAGATATTCTTTGCGTGCGTTGGTAGCTAGGACGAGTCCCTCTCCCGTGGGCTGTTGTTGGTCCAGTTTGCAGGAGAGTCCGTGATACATTCCATCCAGGAAGGCGGCGCGGTTTTTTAGCCGGCGATTTTCGCGATGGTTCCAGGCGTAGCGAAAATGGCGCTGGAGGAAAATGAAGATGTAGCGGGCAACTTCGCAGTCCCAGGCGGTGCCGACAAACACCACACTGTAGCGATAGCTTTTGACGACGCAGATCTGGACGTTGAAATAATTAACAAGAATCGCGGCCGCAAATTTGGCTTCCAGCGGCAGCCGGGTTTTTAAAACTTCCTCGGCATGGGTGAGGCGGTCGGCATCGGGCTCATCAGGGTTGACGCCGGCGAGGTCGATGCCGTGCTCGCGGGCGATTTTGGCGGCGGCAGCCAGGGCGTTTTCAATTTCGCCCTGGGTACCGCCGCGCTTCATACGGAGCAGCTTCTTGATTTTGTCGATGGCTTCGGCACGGGTCATAATCAGTAGCCGAGTTGGCGCTGGCCGGCGCTGGTGGGGTGATGGCGGACGGGGCGCTCGCGGCCGATGGTGACGGGCTCGCCGGTTTCTTCGCTCACAAATTTGGTGTTGGGCGGCACCATGCGCATGCTGATTTCGTGATCGCCCTCATCCTTGGTTACCAGGGCAACTTGCTGCTTATACAGCCGCTCACGCACGCGGACGGCGCGGGACAGGGTTTTAATCACGGTGGCGGCGCCGGTGTCATCGGGCAGCAGATATTCGTGGTAACCAATTTTAAGGATGCATTTCATGCGGCGGCTTGTTTGAGGATGAGACTGGAGTGGAGCTTCTGGACGTTATGTTTGAATATGGGATCAACTCCCATGCGGTCGGTGATGACTTTGACGCCGTACATGACGGTGGTGTGATCGCGGCCAAAAGCGCGACCGATGGCGGCGTAATGGGTGCCGGTCTGGTAGGCGAGCCAGAAGATGATCTGGCGGGGCACGCTGATGGTGTCCGGCCGGCCGGGCCCCAGGAGCGCGGCCAGGGGGATGTTAAAATGGGAGCGGACCAGCTCGATGATGCCGGCGAGGGGGATGGCTTGCGGGGTGGCCGGGGACTGGCTGACTTCCAATTCAAGGACCTGGGCGCGGAGGGCTTGCACTTTGCGCAGTTTGGCGAGGCGCGATTTCAATTGCTTGATCTCGGCGTCCAGGTCGTCGGTGAATTGGGTGACGTTCATAGCTGGCCAAACTTGTCGGTCTTTTTCCATTCCAATCCGCAGGGCTCAATCCAACCGTAGTTTCGCCAGTTAAGCAGCCAGTGACCGGCGTTCGCGCCATCATCCAGGCGGGCGGAGAGGTCGCGATTACTAAACACCCTGCCCAAGGTTTTAACTTTCTCCAGAGCGGCGGCGCTCAGTGGTTTGCAGGTCGGGGCGGCCTCGGCAATGGCTTCGGCAATTTCCACGGGCGGCGTGCCGCCGTAAATCGCGCATACTTTGCGGACTCGGTCTTCGCTAAGTTTGGCAATGCGGAGCAAGCCGGTGTTGGTGTCATTATCCAGGCGTTTCATGGTGCGGCCGTCGATGAATTCCAGGCAGTGATTCAGCACGGTATTGCGGACGGTCACGGGATATTCACGCATGCCGTCGCTCATGAGCCAGTTGCGGAGCAAGAGCAACGGGTCGCTTTGGCTTAGCCCAGCGCCGGTTTCCAGACGTTGGATGATGATTTCAGCTTGTTTGGGATAGTGCTGAACGAGCATGGCCAGGGCGGCGGCAACACTGGCTTGTTTGATGCCCTGGGTTTTCAAGGGGCGGGCGAGGATCCAGGCAATTTCGCTTTTGAACAGGCCGCAGACTTCGATAACGCTGGCGGTGGTGGCTTTTTGTGGACGATTAACGCCCAGGCAAATGGAGGCAATGCCATTGGCGATATGGGTCACCCGCTTGGCGTCGACCATGTCATGCTGGAGGCCGAGTTGATCGGCAATAGTGCGCTGACATCCGCGATCGACAGCGTCCATGGTTTTGTTTTTACCACCGACGGGCCAGCCGGTGGTGATGAGCATGTTCACCGGCCGCTTGGCATTCACAATGGCGATCAACCGATGCTGGCCATCAATAAGGCGGCCGGTGGCATCGAAGGCAATGCCCTGGTGGGTGAGCAGCCAGGCATTGTTGCGGATGTCGGTGGTGTAGGCTTCCACGGTGTTCGGCTTAACCTTGCGGTTTTTGGTATTGCGCTTGAGGTACTCGGCCGCCTGCACCGGAGTGATGGTGCAGAGGGCGAAACGGACGTCGGCAAAGGGCGTGCCCGTTAGATCTAAAGGCGTAATATTCATTACCCCCCCCGGATTTTCAGAGTTATTAAGACTCATATTGTTAGTTGGTGGCGGTTTTGGCGGCTTCGGTGACGGCTTTGCCGAAGTCGACTTTGGCGGGGCTGGCGCTGAAGTTGTCTTTGCGCTCGCGGGTGACCATGAATTCGGCCAGCTCGCGGTCGTCGAGGTTTTCCAAGGCTTCGAGGTTGGGGATCTGGACGGTTTTGATGTAGGTCTCGGCCTCGAAGACTTCGCCAGTGCCTTTGACAGCGCGCGCGCTCAGGCTGAGCTGGGCACGGGCCTGGATGAGGCGGACGGTGGCTTCCTCGTCTTTGATGATGAGTTTGGTGGACCGGTGGAAGCTGACTTTGCCGAACGGGGTGGTGATACTCTTGGCGCTGACAAACCATTCGGGGTGTTTGCGGCAGAGGCTTTCGAGGCCGGTCTCGGCGGTGGTGGCGGCGAGCTGGAATCGGGCATACTCGGTTTTGTACTGGCCGATGAGTTCCAGGAGTTTGCCGTTGGCGCTGGCTTCGATTTCGCTCAGGCCGGTGGCAGCTTCGGTGAGGATTTCGAGCAGACTCACAACCTCCAAGAAATCCAGCCCGTCCGGCATGGGGTTGATGGTGGTGCGTTTGCGCGGGGTTTTGGTTGGGGGCGGGGTCTGGGGAGTTTGGTTCATATTATTATTTTTGGTTGATGGTTTAAACGACAGAGAACGTGAGCTGGCCGCGCTTGAGGCGGCGGCTGTTGATTTTGCGACGGGCGGTGCGGAGCTGGCGTGAGAGGCATTTTAAACAGCGGCCGCAATTCACCGGACCCATGTCCTCCTGGCATTCCGCGATGGCCAGGCCGCATTGGGTTTTGTTGGCAGCCAGAATCGCATGGATCCGCCAAGGTTTGGATTGATGCGTGATGCCTTTCATTTTACCCCCCCCATTTTTTCCTGGAATTTGGCAATGGGCACGAAGCGCTCATGGCCGCAGGTGGTGCAGCATTCCACCCAGCCACCAGCTTCCCGGCGGAGCACTTGCCATTGCGGATGGGGGCAGAGGGAGATTTCAATAGAATGGTAGGTGCAGGCCGGGCATTTCAACCCGGCGCACGCACCGTTGATTTGAACCAGCGGCAGCATGGGGTGGCGGGGGCAGTATTGGACCCCAGCCGGGGCCGCTTCCGACAGTTGGTTCATCGGGCACCACCTTTCGCCAGTTTATTAAGCCGACGGTTTAGGGCGGTTGCAATGGTTATGCGCCGGCCGTACTTGTGCTCGTACGCTTCGCAGCGGGTGAGCAGCTCGACGTCGGTGCAGGTTTTAATGAGCTGCACGCCATCGGCAACGCTGGTGCAGCAGATGTGCGAGAGGGGCTTGCAACCTTCACAGGTGAAGGTGTAGTGGTCAGCGCAGGGCTTGGCCTGGCAGATGTGGCAGATCGGCAGGACGTCGGTGGAGGGATGGTTCATTGGGCCTCCTGACTTTTGAGGATTAGCTTTAGGCATGTGATTAATCCTCTCCCCGCGCGATGCGGATGTGGTTGATGGTGAGGGGCTCCCCAGCGGCTTCAGCATCGACCTTGGCGTCTTGCAGGGCGTCAAAGAGGATGCGGATGAGGCCGGCCTCGCGGCTGATTTTGACAAGGTAATCGGCGTGTTTTTCGGCGTCTTGCAAACCAAATGCATGGGCGATTTTGAGCACGTCCTCACGGGGAGCATATTCTGGCAGCCGAAGGAATTTTTTTACGCCGCCGGCCCGGCCGATGAATTGCTCAAAGTAGCCCTTGGCGAGGCCAGCCGTGAGGGTCGTCTCGAAGACGGGGGTGATGGTGATGATGATGGTGCAGCCGGTATCGTCCTGAAGTTTTTGCAGGAAGTTAAAGACGGGCTGGTTGGCCCCATAGCGGGCGTCGTACAGCCGCTGGGCATTTTCCACGACAATGGTTTTTTGGCGGTTGACGGCGGTTTTGATGATGAGCTTTTGTTTCGCCACACTGTGGTCGGCCTCGGCGTCGTAACGCAGGGCGAGGTCGGAGATGAGTTCGGTGAGGCTGGCACGGGCGGGCGCATCCAGATGCACACACAGGCCGTGGTTGTTGGTGCGGCAGTATTCTTTGAGGGCGGCGGTTTTCTGGGTCCCCGTCCGGCCGATGATGATGCCCAGTTTGTTGACGCGATCAGGGGCGCGTTTGGTGTCGATAAAGTCCCAGATGGCGGTGGTATGGTCGGTATGGATGAAGGGGACTTTGCCGGCGGTCTCCTGGAGGCGGGAAAGTTTGCGGAGCCGGTTGATGGCATCGAGGAGCTTTTCCTGGTTGACCAGGAGTTTGTCGGTGACGATGTCGTTGGAGTTGCGGTTCAGGCGGCCCCGGAGAATCCGGCCCCAGGTGGTTTTATCCAGGGGCACGCCGATTTCCTGGGCGCGTTTGGTGAGGATGTCGATGTCGGAGGCGCATTCATTGCGCACATAGGAGCCCAGCCAGAGGCAGGGTTCCTGGAGCACGGCGGGGTACTGGGCGAAGCGGGCTTCAAGCGTGGGGACGTCAAGTTTTAACGGCGCGCCAGCCGTGGCGGCGACTTCGATTTTCTTTGGTTCACTCATGGGATTGAAAGGTAGAATGATGAATGAGCAACCTTAGACGGCGGCGACCCGTTTGAGTGAGTAGGCCCCGGAAATGCCGGCAATTTTGACGACGGCGCTATGGCCACCCATTACCCAGGCATCGCTAATGGTGGTGGTGGGCAGGTGGGAGCCATCGTCCATGGTGACGATCACCTGGCAGCCCACAGTGTTCAGACTGTTCCAACTATCAACCAACTGCTGTTCCAACTTCGGATTCGGTCTCATATTATTCCCTTTTTGTTTGTTGTTTGACTGACTTTTTCCCAACTAAAATTAACATTTAAGCGCTGGCCTCCAGCAGGGCGCGGGCGGCGGCGCCTTGGCGGCGGCGGCGATCGCTGGCCTTGCTGAATTCTTCCGGTGTGCTGGGACGGATGAGGCTTTGGGCTCTGGGCCGGCAAAGCGGGCTCAATCAGTGGCGTGCCGGTGGCGAGCTTGGCGACGCCGGCGGCCGTGCGGGCCTCAATGGTGCGGGCGGCGGGCTGGCCGGGCTTGCCACCGCTGAAGGCGGCCCGCACAAAACCATTCACCGCCTGGCGCTGTTGTTTGAGCCCGGCGGCTTGGTTCGCCACGGCACCGGGGCCGTGCAGCTCCTCGACGCTATAACGGGGCAGATCGTCCGGCACGGTGTCGGCATAGGTGGTGCAGCCGGGGACATCGTGCGCGGCCCAGGCGATGAATTTGCCGAGGGCGTGGCCCTGGTGATTGCTGCTGTTGTTACCTTCACGGTTGTAGATGGCGGCGCCGAGGCTGGGTTCGGTGTCATCAAAGCGCACGTAGACGCGGTAGCCATCGCCCAGCGACATGAACGCTTCGGGCGCACGGAAACAGAAGGTCTTGCCATTGACCACCGGATAAACGGCCCCGCCATTGATGGCCCGTTCCCGGAGCAACGGCAGAAACGCAGCCAGATCACCCGTGGTCAAGGCAGCCAGCGGCCATTTGGCCGTGTCACGGGTCCAGACTTCATCAAAGGTGCCGCCCTTGCGCGGCAGGGAATTCAGGAAGTCAAAAGTCTTCTGGATCCGGGCGAGCAGCTCGCTTTGGTGGGGAAAGCCGAGGTCTTTGGGATGATGGCTGCCAGCACGCACCTGGCGCATTTTCCTGGCGGCGTGCTCGAATTCGCCGGCATGCCGGCCGACATTGATAAAGTCGCGCGTGAAAATGGCAAGGTTGGTTTGGAAGGGATGGAAAGCCCCCTCAAGGTCGGACTTGCCGCGGGCGGAATGGCAGTATTCGATTTCCACGCCGATGGCCCGCAGACCGTTCTCCAGGTCGCTGCGTTGTTCCTTGCCCATGGCATCGCGCACCACCTCTTCCTGGACCCAGTCCCCGCCTTGCAGGCGAAAGCCGGCGATGTTGCGGGCAGCCCACACACTGCGTTCAATGCGCACCTTGCGCGGCTTGCCATAAAGCGAACAAAAGCGGCGCAAAAAGCGCAGGATGTCGGCCGAGGTGTAGGACTCACGCGGGCGGCTGATGAGTTCCACGGCGCGCCAGCCACCCTTCAGGCAGCGGACGTACAAGCCCTGGCGGGACAGAATGGGGCCATCCGGTCCTTCGACCCAGAACGGCTGGTTGACGCTCATGTCGTCCAGTTCGATCACCCAGCCGGCGGGGAGGTAAGCGCGCGAGCCATCCGGCAGGCCGATGCACTTTTCGCGGCGGCCGCTGGGCCCATGCAGGGCGAAATGTTTGGTGCCCCGGAGCCGGGCTTCGATCTCGGGCGTGACTTGAGCCAGGAAGCGGGTCAGGCACACCGGGAATTTGCCGGCGAGGAGCTTCGGTTTGAGAGGCTCAGGGCATTCCGGCTCCAGGGTGAAGGCTTTGAGGGTGGCGCTGTAGTTGCCAGTACGCCGGTCGTTGGTCATGCTGGCCGCACTGGCTCCCAGGGTGGCGGCGTGAATCTCCCGAAGTTTCTGACCCACGGCCGGGATGAGGAGCAAGGGCTCGTAATCGCCGGACCGGCCGCAGGCGCTGGTGCGATCGCACAACTTGTCCAGGATGTCGGGAAGGTTTTTCGGATCTTCCAGATCCAGGCCGGCCACGCGCTGGGCCCAACGCCAGAGGGTGACATGGGCTTCACCCAGTTCACGGGCCGCAAACTTGGTGGAGTGGCCTTGATCGAGCAGGGCCTGGCGGGCGCGCAATTTGAGCAGGCGGCTTTGGGCTTCGTTGTAGTCGGGCGAAACGTCACGGAGCGGCCGGACATGGTTCGCGGGAGTGGCGGGGACGAGGCTTTCAATGGGTCCGCTGGCACGGGCACCCAGCGTAACCTGTCCGGAGGTTTCTTCCGGCACCAGCCTGTCGGCCGATTCCACTCCCGCGCCGAACGCGGTTGCCGCGGGGTCAAAGCGCGGCGCGGCGTGGTCGGAAATCGTGGGCGTTGAAACGTTGGAACGTTGGAACGTTGAAACGTCGGCATTGAGGGTGTCAATCATGCGAAAATGTGTTGCGGGGCGGGTTTGAAGTGGTTCAGGAATTCCGGCACCTCGCCCAGCCAGCTAAAGCTGTCGGCCTCCGCCGGGGTGTTCCGGATCCGCGTGGTGGCACAGACTTCGCGGCCCTCGACATCGAGGACTTTGTAGAACAGTCCGTTTTCGTAGGACTGCCAAACGGAGCCGATGGCGATGTTGAGTTTCATAGGGAGTGGCGAGTGATGGTTGACAGGCGAGTTAGTCCGATGATTCTTTGTCGGCGCGTTTGAGTTCGGCGATCCAGATGGCGCGGAGATCGGCGGGCATTTTGGTGGTGGTTTTGCGGATTTCCGAACGGGCCTGGGTTTGCTCTTCCGGATCCAGCTTGGTCCAGTAGCTGGAGAATTTGGCCAAGCTGGCCGTCCCCTGGCAGAAGAGTTCAAGCTGCTGGGTGGCCACTCGCGGTTTGCCAGCGGTTGACTTTTTTCCACCCCAGCCGGCTTTCACGCGGCTGAGGGCCACGGATTCCTCGGGATCATCGCTCAGGATCGCGGGCTCCATGAATTTCTTGTAGTCCGGATCCTGCGCGAAGATGTCGTGGACTTCAGCAGCGTATTGAAACAGGCGCTTGCTGATGCCGAGTTGATCGGCGAGTTCTTCGACTGAGCCAACTATTGGGGTGCCAGATTTCACGGCCCCTTTTCTCAGGTTGGCGAGCTTCCGGGCATTGGCTTCCTCATGGGCCGATTTCAGAAACGGGAACGCTAAATAAGCCAGGGCGGATTTGCTGAAGTGGCGGCGGTGCAGCAGGGTGGCAATGATGATGCTGGCGGCTTCGCTCTCCGGCACAATGATCACCGGGACCGTGGACAATTGCATGCGCTGGGCTGCACGGCAGCGGTGGCGGCCATCCACCACCACGGCAGTTTTGCCATCGGAGCGGGGCTGGCTGGGAAGATACGCTTTGAGCGGTTCACGGACGCCGGCCTCACGGACGTCGTCGCACAGGGCGAGGAAGCGGGGATCGCCATCCTCCCACTGGGGCATGAGGGACAGGCTGGCGTGGATGGCGAATTTCTGGGGATCGTGTTGGACGATATTCATATTTATTTAACCACGGATTTCACGGATGACAATTGATGAGTACTGCAATGTGGCTGAGTTCCTGTGCCAACTGCTGGGCCGCCAGCAGTTATCAATCGAACTTCAGATAAAGATGGCCCGGCAGCAGGGGATTCCTGAAGCAGATCTGCCGACAAAGGCAGATGTTGACAAAGCTGTTGACGCTTACCGGCGGTTGCTTTGGCCTGGATGGCATGACCACGATCAAACTCCTCCCGCGCAGGAGGGGAAAAAGGAGAGCTAGCGTTTTTCATTGGTAACGGATTGGTTCAGCAGACGGTTGGTGAGGAAATGTTCAAGGGTGGCCCGCGGGTAGAAGCCCGTGCCGGCCTGGCGTTGCAGGGCACCACACTTGCCCAAGGCGAGGCGGGTGGGGCGCGTAATGCGCAGGAGAATGTTCACTTCGCCGGGGTGAAAAAAAGCGCGGTCGCCCAGAATCACCCGGATCACGGCCGGGAGTTCGAGCGCGGTGCAGGTTTCCGGCGCGATGATTTCGCGGGCCCAGAAGCGCAATTCGCGCACTGAGCGCGAAGGGCGTGGGGCATGGGGCATGGGGCGCGGGGCGGCGGAGACGTCCCAGACGAAGCGGTACTGGCTCTCGGCACGGGCGATGATGGTGTCGGTGTCCAGGCCCAGGGTGGCGCTGGCGGTGTCGGTGGTGACCAGCACGGTGCGGACATTCAAAGGGAGGGTTAGGGATTTTTGGTTCATGGCTTTCAGGCGTGGGGATATGCGCGGTGGATATGGACCACGATCAAGCTGGCGGCCAGGCCCAGGGCGACGGCGGCGAAGAAGCAGATCAACCACAGGAGCAACCGGCCAAGGCGGGCGTGGCATTTGGCCGAGTCCGCCGGGACTTCCCAGGTATCAGTAGCATCAGCGGCATTAGCCTGAGGCCAGGCACTGCCAGCGCGGCCGGCGCGAAGGAAGGCTGTCTGCGGCAATTCGGTGGTGCCGTGGTCGTGGCAAATGTGTTCAACGGAAATGGTTTTCATATTTCACACAGCGGCCGGATTTTGGATTTTTTCCCGCAAGGCTTCCCGAATCAGTTTTGACCGGTCGCTATCTTGAGAAACTACAGCTTGATCCAATGCAGCAACGAGAGTTAGGGGAATCCACGCACCGACGAAGACGCAGTCCTTAGTTCGATGTGCTCCGCGATTGTTGGTCTTTCGATCTTTCATTGTTAAACACAGTTTAAGTCGCTTTAACGCCCAGTGCAACAAAAAAGTTGTAAAAAACGGTTTTGGGCGTTAAAACTAAACTATGCCGGGCAAGCATAACCAAGATAATCAAAAATTAGTTGGGTGTTATATGACACCTGATTTTGTCGCCGAAATTGACCGGGCGCGTGGAGAATTGGGCCGCTCGCAATTTTTCCGTGATGCAATCTACGAAAAACTTGAGCGCGCGGGAATTGTTATTCCTCGCGAAAAAGTCATCGCCCCAGATCGGGCTGGCAAAGCGACTGTCAAGCGCAAGCCAAAGATGGCCCAGGACGTAGTTAATTCGAGGCCCACTGGCCCAGTGGGCGGTGTATACATCGCTCCCGAAATGGGCACCCGACGCACTCCACGCAAAATTGTTTCCTGATGGCCAGGGCCTTATGTTCCATATCCAAGGCCAATTCAAGCTGCTGCTCACGGTCGTTCAACCTCGTGCGTTCACGCTTTTTAGTATTTCGCATGCCACGATCATTGCAAATCACCCTGGACATCCGCTGTCCAGGGTCCAAATAAACTACTAGCAAGTTATTCACATTGTGCCTTGGTATTGGTATATACTTTTTGCTGCGGTAGTGGGCCTAGCGGTTTGGCTGGCTCTCTTGGTTATTGGTGACTGGGTAGAAAAAGATGATCAACGTCGGGCGGATCAAGCTGAGGCGCTGGATCAGGATCGGCGGTGGCATGAACATTGGAAAAATCAAAATAAAAAGCCATGAAAAAACTGTTTTGCGTCGTAGCGGCAGCATCACTGCTATATGGTTGCGTTTCAGTGGGACACCAACTGGACCAGGCTAAAGTGGAGCAAATCAAGAAAGGGGTCACCACTCGCGAACAGGTCCTCCAGCTCGTAGGCAAGCCGGACCAAATGACCAGGGATGGTGATGGGATCGTGACATTTCAATATGTGTACGTCCACGCCAGTGCGACGGCTGCCTCCTACATTCCATTGGCTGGTCCATTCGTGGGCGGCGCGAATACCAGGACGGAGATGCTATCAGTGACTTTCGGGACCAACGATGTGGTTTCCAGCCTGGTGAACAGCACTGGGGGGAATCAGATGAATATGGGGCAGTAAAAATGTCTCAAAAGGGTCAGAAACGACCCTTTCAAGTCCCGAAGTGCACGCCGTGCGCTTCGGGGAAACATTGGGGTTTTCGCAAATTTCTTCTAAAACGCACTTCGCGTTAGCGGCTACGGTGTAATCCTGAAAAACCATGCGACTCTGGAGTCGCATGTTGGGAACATCGAACGCCAGAAGCCAGGATTCAGAAGTCAGGAGCCAGACTAAGGCCCGGACTTCCGGGCCTGGCTTGAAAGCACCCGCCAGCCTCCTTGCTGTCATTCCCTTGCCCGCCGTCCCAACCGGCCGGGTCCCTCATGCCGGCATCGGGGCTGGCTGGTGCTTTTCCCTGGCCGAACCTCGGCTTGGCGTTGTGATGTTCCAGTCATTAACCACGAACCAAATAACTCCCTAACGATATGAAATTCCCGAAATTGTTTTCCGTTGCGTTGCTCGCCCTGGGTGCGCTGGCCCTGGCCACGGCCGGTTGCGCGCATGGCCGCGAGCACAGCCAGACCAAACACGAACTCTCGGCGTATGCCGTGGTGGCCCCACCGGGCGACACGGTCACCACCTTTAATGTGACGAACACAGCGGCCGGCAATGAGCTGGTGCAGGTGAATGTTACTTCCCCTGGCACGAGTCCGGCCGGCTTCTGGGCCGGCCTCACGGCGCCGGGGCCGAAGGTGTACCGGGTGTTTCATGAAGTCTGGGAGGATACCAGTTCGGGCGGCGGGACGTTCCTGCTGACGGATCCGCAGGCTTCGGCGCTGACCTTCAATCACACGAACCAGTCGGCCCTGGGCGGCAGCCGGGCGAGCAGCATCGGGGAGATCCAAAGCACGATCTCGACCAACGCGGTGCAGGCCATCGGCGCGGGGGGCACGGCGGTGGGGAATGTGATCAAGGCGGCGACGGGGAAACCTTAAAACTATGCACTTCAAAAACGGACGGGAAGCAAAGCAAGGCGATCACGTCATCGCCAAATCCTATGCGGGCAGCATTGTCGGCGGGGTCATCTATGACCTGCGGCCGGATGGAAGTAAATGCAATGTCACGGTTTCGGTGCTCAAGCCGGGCGGCACTTACGAGCTGACCTGCCAGGATGTCGGACAGATGGTTCACGTCGAGGATGCACTCGGCGCATTGGACGCGCTGGCAGCCAGCGTTACTAAAGTTGTTACCGCAGCGGTGGGCAAACTTGAAGCTGACGCTGCCAAGGTGACCTCTTAGTCGTCAAAAAACGATTCTAAAACCCCAAGGTGATGAAACCCCAAGCGACCATGCTTTCAACCGCAACCAACCCACCGGCTGGCAATGGCTCTGCCACCGGACTCTTTTCGTATAACCGCTTTCCGAGCGCAAGGTCAGTGCGGGACTGTCCGATCGTGCGCGACGAAACTCCCAAGGACGGGATGCTGCTCGCCGGCTATAAGCCATTGATGCGAAACCGGACCGGTGCTATTTCCGGGCAGGCAAACGTAATACTGTCCCGCACATTATCCAATTGAACCTCACGCCCACAACGTTTGACCTGGAGAACGCCCGCGAGTGCGCGGCGCTGAGCCGGGTGGCGTATGAGACTTATACGCTCACGGATGAGGCGACGGATACGCAGGTCTGGGTGCGCATCCATGACGACCGGGTGGAGGTGGCATTTCGGGGGACGAATGACCAGCGTAAGTTCCTCACGGACGCGGAGTTTTTCCGGCATGCGCTGTACCGCGCCGGCCACAAGGTGGCTGAGGTGCATGCGGGTTTTCTGCTGGCTCACGAGGGGATCATTCCGAAGCTCATGCAGTTTCTGTGGAGCCAGGGCGCGGACAAGCTGCCGACCTTTGTGACGGGGCATTCCCTGGGCGGGGCGCTGGCGGTATTGGCGGCGTTGGAGTTGTCCTGGCAAAAGTTCCCCGTGGAACAAGTTTACACGTTCGGCCAGCCGCGGGTGGGCAATTGCGCCTTTGCGAATCTGTACGACACGGAGCCGGTATACACCCAGGGGCGGGGCTGGACCACTTTGGGTGAGATCACTTTCCGGGTGGTGTATGAGGAAGACATTGTGGCACGGGTGCCGCATTTGCCGGGCCTGCTGGATCCATACCGGCACGCGGGCGTGGAGGTATTTCTGCCATCGGGCTGTGAGTCGCCGGTGTTGAATCCCGGTTTCGGGACGTTGCTGCGGTCAGATCTGCGCGGGATCTGGCGGGCGTGGCGGGCGCGGGGCGTGGCGGGTCTGCTCACGGATGTGCTGACCGATCATCACATGAATAACTATGTGCGCCGGCTGGCGACGCATAACACGGTGCGGAGGTTCGCGTGATCGACACGAATCAAATTGCGCAGGCCGGGGAACTGGTGACGGCCGTGAAGGCCCAGGTTCAGGTGAACTGGCCGGCGATCGCCTTTGGCGCGGCGCTGGTCGCCCGCGAGCTGGGGAAGCTGAATGCCTGGCTGTTTGCCGCGGCGGAGTTTGCCATTAGCCATGGGGGCCTAATTTGCATGGCGGTGAAGATTTTCTGGAATCCTGGCCTGCCCGCCCATGGCGCGAAGGGCACTCAAATTCAAAGCATTGAAACTGCGGTGGGACACGAAGGGAAATAATCATGATTTTTGCTGAAGCATTGCCGGATCCGAACAGTTACGCCGCCATTGGCTGGTTTGTGGTGATTATCGCCGCGATCGCCTTTGGGCTGAACCAGGGCTTGGAACTGGTGGGCCGGGCACGGGGCAAGGCGCAACAGCCGCCGAATGGCGAACTGTCGCAGAATCTCAAGCAGCTTAACCACCGGGTACGGCAGATTGAAGACTGGCGCGACGGGCTGCTTAACAAGCTCGACGACGACAAGGAAGAAATTAAAGCGAGCGGGGAGGCGCGGTGCCAGCGGATTGAGGCGCATGTCGAAGATGTGCGCCGAGAGCTCGATGCCAAGCTGAGCGCCATGCCGTCCGAAATTATCACCTTGCTGCGCAACACGGGAGCACTTCGATGAACGCCACTCAGCGTGAACAATTACGGATCAGCCTGCTGCGGTTCCTGGGGGACGCGCCGACGATGGCCCAGAACCTGGGCATGCTCACACAACTGGCGGTCAGCGAAGGCCGGCGCGGGCTGCTCCAGCAGGAAGTGGAGACAGAGCTGCAATATCTCGTGGACAAGGGCCTGGCCACGCTCGCCCCGAAAACTCTGAGCCCGGAGAACAAAGCATGGCGCATTACGGCGACCGGCCGGGACCAACTGGCCGAATCCCAGGGACTCTAATGAATGAGCGCAATCAACCCAGCATCTTTCGTCGGTGGCAAGTTGCCGCTGCAATCCTTGTGGCAGCAGTTGGAATTGGCGGGCTGCACGCGGGAGTTTTGCAGTCAGTTTTTCAACGACAAGCTGTCTTATCCGGAGGCGCAGAAGTGGCTCCTGGAACACGGGATCAAAATTTCGGTGAAGGCGCTCTCGGGCTTTTTCAACAGCCTGGACATGCGGATGCGCTATGCGCTGAAGGAAGCGGAGGCTTCGGCGACGCAGACGGAAACGGAGTTGCCGGCGGACATCGACAAGCTGACCAGGGACCGGATCAAGCAGCACAAGTTCGAGTTGTCGTTTATGAATTTGAGCGAGTCCCAGCGGTTGCAGTTGATCCAGATCCAGCAGAACGAGGATGCCCAGGCGGGCAATTACGAGTTGAAAAAGGCGAAGCTGGATTTGGACCGGGAACGGTTCCAGCGCCTGGCAATCAAGCATTTTATGGATTGGTGGGGCAACGAGGAGGCGAAGACGATTATGTCGAGCAACGCCAGCCACGAGGAGAAGACGGAGAAACTGGGGCAACGGTTATTTGGCGAGCTTTGGAAATGAGCGATTTGGGGGTCATCAAGTTTCGACCGGCGCAAATTGAGTTTGCGCGGGGCGTGGATCGTCACGGCGTGGTGGCGTTCCTGGCGCGGCGGCAGTTTGGCAAGACGACCATCCTCTCGGCGATCGCGCTCAAGAAGATGATGAAGCGCAAGGACCACACGGTGGTCTTTGGTTCGGTGAAGCTGAACCTCTCCCGCGAAATCGTGCGCAAGGAGGCGGAGATCATGCGGCAGGCGATCGCCAGTCTCCAGGCGGAGGCCACGGACGCGGCCGGCCTGCTGACCACGGTGGACACCACCACGGGCCGGAGCCTGGCGAAGCTCAAAGATGATGACTACGCGGAGATGTTCGAGCAACAGCGCCTGGAGTTTCGCTATTATCATACCCGCACTTCCTACAGCCGAACGAAAGTGGTGGCCTTGCTGCCGGACACGGTCGGGGAAACGGGTGATTTGATTTGCGACGAGATCAGCCGGTCCAAGCAATGGGCGGAGACCTGGGAAGCGATTGAACCGATCGTGCAGAGCAATCCGTCCTACCGGTTGCTGCTCGCCACCACGCCGTCGCCGGATGATGCGCATTTGAGCAATCAGATGCTTTGCCCGCCGGTCGGCACGCCGCTGCCGGTGAATCCCCTGGGGAACTGGTACCGGAGTGAGTATGGCTTCTGGGTGTTGCGCGTGGATGCGTTTGACGCCTTTGCCGGCGGCGTGCCGGTTTACGATCTGGAGACCCGCGAGCCGCTGGCCCCGGCGGAGCACCGGCGCCGGGCGATGGACAAGGATGCCTGGGATCGCAACTACGGCATCAAGTTCATCCTGGGCGGCACCTCGGCGGTGGGCGTGCTCCAGTTGCAATGCGCCCAGACCCGCGGCATGGACCAATGCATCTTCAAGATGATCGACGAGGAGTCCGACCTCGCGGATGCCCTGGCGTTCATGCTGGCGCATCTGGGGCCGAATCCGGTGGGCCTGGGTCTGGATCTGGCCACCACGGAAAAAGAGGCCAGCAATCCCTCCAGCTTCGCGGTGGTGGAAAAGGTGGGGAACGAAATCATTTTCCGGCTGGTGGTCGCCTGGAAAACGCGGGAGCCGGCGATTGCGCGAAAATACATTCAGCGGATCGTGACGGCCGTGAACTCCCGGTCGCACGGGCCGCGGGCGCGCCGGTTGTGCATTGACGCCACCAACGAACGGTACTTCTCCAAGGACGTGCAAACGATGCTGGCCGGCCTGGTGCCGGTGGAACTGGTGATCGCCAGCGAGACGGTGGAGCTGACCGGCCAGGAACCCATCACCAAGAAGGCGCTCTTGGGGAATCAGTTTGTGGATGTGATCGACCGCAACGTCGCCTGGCTGCCGCCCGAGCGGTACCTGAAGGATGATTTGCGCCGGGTGAAGCGGGATCGCGGCAGCTTCGAGGCCGAGCTGGGCGGCAACGGCGAGCACGGCGACACATTCGACGCTTGCAAGCTGGCCTTGCACGCGCTCACCAGCTCCAGCAGCGGGGCGGTCTCGGCGGAAACCCTGAAGCAAATCAGCATGGGGGCGAACTCCGCCACCGCGCCGGTTTTCATCCCGCGGAGGCTCGCATGACCCTTTTTTCTTATCGAGGCGATTTAAGCGCAGGGAATGGCCTTACCTTCCGGACACACGGCAAGGGGGGCAAACCGGGCTGCAATAGGCTGCAATGCGCTCCGCTGGCCGCGGGTGCCGATGGTCTGGAAGTTCTGAAATCGGTTTTGGGAGGTGTCGCATGACCACGATCCCCGAATGGCGCAAGACGGCCCCGGCCGGCATCAGCCTGGCGGACGCCGAGCGGTTAGGAACCGCGGCCCCAGTTGAAGCCGCCAAAACTGCCAAACCGCTGGCCCAATACATTCGGCCCTCCGCTCGCGACCGCTGGACGTCCACCACGCTGGATTATTATACCCCGCGGAATGTGGAGAACATTTGCCGGTCCGCGATGTCCGGCAACCTGGTCAGCCAGTGGATGATGTTTGACCTGATGGAGCAGACGTCGCCCCGGATCAATAAAAACCTGAATGAGCTGAAGCGCGGTGTCCTGGGGCTCAACCGGATGATGCTGCCGTTTGCGGACAAGGATGAGAAACCGACAACTGAGGCTGTCTACCGGGCTAAAGTGTGCGACAAGCTGCTGCGGACCATGCGGCCGGATCCGAAGCGAAATGAGCGGGACCTGGACGGCACGATCTATGACGTGCTGGATGCCCGCGGCAAGGGGATTAGTGTGCAGCAAACTATTTTGGAGCAACGCATGGTGCGGATTGGTGCCCAATCCAGTTTGCTCTGGACGCCACGGGCCACGCAGTGGGTGCATCCGCGCTATTACGGTTATCCCCCAGGGACCGGCTATGATGAGCAGCTCATGCTGAATGCCAGGGAAGTGGCGTTGGGTAATCCGGATTTCCAAGCGGAGTCACTCTGGGTGCCGATGCCGGAGGATAATTTCATGGTGTCCATCTTCCAGCAGAAGTCCGGACCGCCAGTGAATGCCAGTTTGCTCCGGGTGCTCGGGCTCTGGTGGGCGATGAGCAATTTCACCTGGGAATGGTTTCTGAACTTTGCCCAGATCTTCGGCATGCCCATACGCTGGGTGACTTACGATCCCGCCACGGCCACCGGCGAGACCATTACGCTCATCCAGCAGATGCTTCAAAATATGGGTAGCAGCGGTTGGGCGGCGTTCCCGGCCGGCACCCAGTTGGAGCTGAAGGAAGCCATGAAGAGCGGCACCGACAATCCGCAGCGGATGCTCCTGGACATGGCGGACATGATTTATGATCTGGCGATCCTGGGCCAGACGCTCACCAGCAGCACGCCGCATGCGGGCGGCAGCCGGGCCCAGGGCCAGGTGCACCAGGACACCAAGAGCGAATATATCCAGGCGGCCGGCAATGAGGCGGCGCGGGTGATTAGTGAGCAGTTGGTGCGTTCGCTGTGCCGGCTTAATTTTGGGGATGACTCGGAATGCCCGCAATTCGTCATCATCACCAAGGCAAATAAGAATCTCGTGGAGCAGGCCGAGCGGTACCAGATACTGTTGCAGATCCCCGGCCTGAAGATCGCCAAGCAGCAGCTCTACGAAGACAACGAACTCTCGCAGCCGGATGATGACGCGGACTCGTTCATTGGCGTTGCCCCCGGCAAACCGGCGCAGGGCGAGGAGGCCGATCCGGAAGCGACGGCCGCAGGTCGCAATGCGCTCCGGCTGCCGTGCGGGTGCAGCGGCCATGCCGTGGCATCCGCCGCAGATGCCAGCAGCCGCGTGGTCGATCATGTTCTCGAAAGTTTGACCGGGGTGCAGGCGAAATGGCTGGGTGGATTAAAAGCGCCGTGTCACCGGCTCATTGCCCTGGCCCAGGCTAAAAACGTCACGGATGCTGATTTCATCGCGGCGCTGGAACAATTTCGCCGCGAGCTGCCCGGACTCTTTGACCGCATGGATCACAACGAGCTGGCCAGTGCGATGGAAAATGCCATGGCCACGGGCGTCGTGAATGGCGCGGTGCAGGGTGCCTTAGCCAGGCGGGCCAATGGGGGGAACCGATGATCGCCATCACGTATAACCGGAGTGAGTTTGTCACGGGCTTCCAGGCGAAGATCAATGCCACCAAGAATCCCAAGGGGATGTTGCGGGCGGCCGGCCGCGAGGTGAACCGGCAACTCAAGCGGCATTTTCGCGCCAAGGATCGAACGGGCGCGAACCGGCTCAGTGATCGCCGCTCGCACTTTTGGAATGCCGTCGCCCGGTCGGTGCAGAATCCGGAGCTGGAAGGCCGCAACACGGTCAGTGTCAGTATTAATGACCCGCGGTTTGCGCAACGGCTCTTCGGCGGCACTATTCGCGCCAAGCTCGCCAGTGCGCTGACCATTCCGGTGGAGGAACGCGCTTACGGCCGCACCGCTCAAACCTTCGAGGCGGAGACGGGCCTCAAGCTGGTTTTGATTCGCTCCGGACACGGCGCGTTTGCCAACGCGCTGCTCGCCGTGGCGGAAGGTGGCGGCCTCACCATTGAATATGTGCTCACGCCGTCGGTGACCCAGCAGGCGGATCCCACGGCGTTGCCGGCGCAAAGCTTCTTGGAAGCCGCCATCCTCGAACGTTCCCAGGCCGTGCTCGACACGGAGATCCAGCGCGCCGGCGGCACCAACAATTCCAATATCGTTTAAACTATGAAACCCCTGAAACTTTCCGCCATTGCCTCGGCCAGCCTGGCCGCGCCGATCAGCCTCATCCTGCCCACGGGCGAATTGCCGGATGTGATGGACTGGCAATTCATGCCGCCGGGCACGCGCAAGATCACGCCCTTTGTCACCGATGCCGAAGGCAAAGCCGCGAAGGAAATGGAGATCACCGTCACAGCCAAATACGCGGAGGTGTTCCAGCGGGCGCATGAAACCTTGCTCGCCCAGGCACGGGCCGGCCAGGGCGACCAGCCGTTCACGGACTTCAATCACGATGATAATTCAGCCAGCTCCCGGCCGATCCGCTACTACTGGGGCGGTGATGACCAGGTGAAGGGCGGCGTGCGTTGCGAAACCCGGCTGACGGGCTCCGGCAAATCCGCCCTGGCCAATGGCGATTACTCGAGATTTTCGCCCCAGTGGATTTTCAGCAAGCGGACGGGCGAACCGCTCGGCCTGCCGGTGAACCAGGGCGGCCTGGTGAATCGGGCGGCGTTCAAAGACATCGCGCCAATCCTGAGTGCTGGCGATGCCGGCAAACAGAACTGGGCCTTGGGACTGGCGGCCGATGCCGCGTGTCCGGACTGTGGCAAAGCGCCCTGTGAATGCACCGACGAGGACGGCGGCGCCGCCGATGCCCTGGGCCAGGCCGCGCACAAGGCCAGCAGCAAGGCGGCCGTGGCGGAAGAGGGCAATGCCTTCAACGCGCACAGCGAGGCTTTCCAGGCGCACACCAAGGCCGCGACCGCGCACAAAGCGGCCGGCCAGACCGACGAGGCGAAAATCCATACGAAGCTCGCGGACTTCCATAAAAAGAAGGCCGGGGAGATCGCCACCACCACTTTAACCGCCCCGAACCAGAGTAGTGAGGCGGCAGCAAAACAAAACCAAACGACCGAAACTATGACACCTGAAGAAATTGGCGTAATTTCCGCCAAGGCTGCTGAGGCTGCCGTCAAAGCCCTCAACCCCGTTACTGATGCCCTCAAGACGGAGATCACGTCCCTCAAAAAAGCCGGCGAGGAAACCGCCCGCGCCAGTGCCCGCAGCGCCGTGATGGTGCATGTGACCCGCGGGGCGATCGCTCCGGAGCAGAAACTCCCGGACGGCAAGCTCGCCGTGGATTTCTGGACTGACCAGATGGTCGCCAGTGCCTCCACCGCTGAGGCGCTGCTCGCCGCGCTCCCCGGCAAAGCCCCGGCCCGGCGGATCATCGCCAGTCCGGCGAATGGTGGCACTGCCGCCGCGCTCAACGCGGTGGATCCGGAAGATCGCATCCTGGCCAGCGCCAAGGAAGCCCGGACCAAAAACCCGGACCGGTTCAAATCGGACGCCGCGGCCTTGGAAGCCGTGCTCCGCACGCCGGAAGGCCAGGAAGCTTACCAAGCCTTCCGCTCGGACATCATCACCGGCACCGCTGCCGGCCGGCTCACGAGCATGAAGCTCAACTAACCAACCGCCATCGCCCAAATCATCGTATAACTTATGCTTAGTTTATTTACGGACCAATCCCACTTCAGCTTCAAGCAGAATGTGAAGGACGCCCTGGTGGGCCTCGAAAACACGCCGGTGGAACTCGTCGCCGGCACGCTCAACATCCAGGCGTACAACGCCGGCATTTTCATTGGCACCGCCTATGAACGCCTGGAGGGCTCGCAAGCCTTCAAGGTGATCTTGCGCGGGCCGATCCGGAAGTGCATCGCGGCCAGCGCCATCAACGCGCCGGCCTACGTCAAAATCTCCAGCGCCGGCCTGGTCGCGGCCAATTCGGGCGACAAGTGCGTGGGCATTGCCATTTATCCCTACGTGGCGGCGCAAAACGACATTGTGAGCTACATCCAGACTGATGTCGTGATGCCTTAACCTCTGAACCCTTAATCGACCGACTCAATTTTTGAAATATGGAAACGACCGCAACACTTAATCCGATCCTCACGACGATCTGCAACCAGTTCATGAGCGATCCCAAAGGTTTCGTCGCCGACGAAATCTTCCCCGAGTTCGCCGCCCCGCTGCAAGCCGGCGCGTACTACGTCTTTGGCCAGAACGCCAATGTCAACGTGCCACTGCTCACACCCCGCGCCCCCGGCACGCCGGCCACGCGCCTCCAGACCCCGGTGAGCAACGACAACTATAACTGCGAAAACTACCGCATTGAGGCCCCGGCCCCGGATGAGGAGCGCAAGAAATACGCCACGTACTTCGACCTGGACAAATTGAAAGTCAACCGGATCGTGGACACGCAGCGGATTAATCGCGAGCTGCGAGCCTACACGCTGGCCACGGCCGCCACACAAAACGCCACCATCGGCATTCCCTGGAATGATGCCTCCAGCAATCCCAAGGGTGATGTGGATGCCGCGAAGGAAGTGATCCGCCAGCAATCCGGCATGCGTGGTCTCTCCCTGGTGCTGGTGATCAGCGAGCCCACGTTCCTCACCCTCCAGTATCATCCCAAGCTGGTGGACCTGTTCAAATTCACCGCGGCTGGCGTGTTGAATGAAGAGAAGCTCGCCGCGTACTTTGGCATTCGCAAAGTCGTGGTGGCCTACAACATCCAAGCGACCAACAATGAAGGCCAGGTCTTCACCGCCGCGGATATCTGGGGTAACATTGCCTGGCTCGGCGCCGTGAACACGGCCCAGGACCTCGAAGTGCCCACCTTCGGCCGCACGTTCAAATGGACGGCGTTTAACAGTGAGGTGAGCATCAACACAGGCGGCACCGGCCCGGCCATGACGGCCACGGGCGGTGGTCCGGATCTGATGAGCATCTTCACCTACCGCGATGAAACGGTCAGCGCGGACATCCACCGGGGCGACCAGTACGTCCAGGAAAAGATCGTGGCGCAGTATGCGGGCTATGTGTTGAAGGGCTGCCTCGGCTAAGCGCTGCGCTTAAACTCCAAACCTCAAAATCCCATAATCAAACTAAGACAATGAACTTGTTTAATCATATCTCCACGTTCCTCTTCACCGTGTACGTGTGGCTCGTCACGCCCTTTAAATGGGTTTGGCAAAAGATCATCCAGTGGCGTCCGTCCCTGGACAACACCTCGCTCACCCAGGGCTGCACCCGGCTGGTCCGCAATCTGTTGCAGTGCTTGAACTGGTCGCCGCTCCGGCGGGCGGGCCTGGCTGGTGCCGTCTCGTTGATCGTCATCATGCTTGAGTTGTGCCAGCACGCCCAAGCCCAGGCTTACCAACTCAATCCACAACAGCCGAACTTCTATCGCGTGGACACCAATGCGGGCATATTCCCGCTGACCCTCACCAATGGCGGCGCCGCCAATTGGGTTTACACCGCCAATGGCAGTATTAGCGGGCTGAATCAGCCCACCAACGCGCCCTATGTGCTGACGCTGCGACAGGACAAGGGGCTGGCAGTGTTTGTGACCGTCATTAGCTCCAATTCCCAGGGCGGCCTGGCGACCATTGGCTTTGATGTCACCCCGGACCGGGTTACCGAAACCACCACCCAGCCACTGAAATTCGCCGTGCCAACCGCGAACTACAGCAACAACCTGGCGCTGACCAGTGGGATCCTGACCACCAACACCTACTGGACGAACTGGCCGGCAGCAGTGTTGAGCAATCTGCGCACCATTCAGGCCACCACTGTGACCAATGCGCTGATTGGCGGCGGACCCACCACCAACTCAGTGAACATCCAGCTCCGGTACAGCTACTCGGGCACTTAATCCCGGCTCAGTCGCGCCATAAATTATGAAAACCATCAAAATCAAAGAACCCGTGCTCATCCCGGCCGACGGTCATGGCCAGGCCAAGCACACCAAAAAAGGCCAGGTGATCGAGGTTAGCGATGCGTTCGCTGCCAGCCTCATCGGCCGCAAGCTCGCCGAGGAGGTGAAGCCAGGCAAACCGGAAAAGGAAGCCAAGTAAGCCACCGGTGTGGATCCCGGCCGGCGGGATCCACGCCCCTTAAACCATGAACTCGCTGAACTTCACCGCCGACCTGCTCCCTGGCAGCGCCACGCTCAAGGGCCAGTTGATCAATGCCCTGGGTGCGCCGGCAGACGGTTCGGACCCGTTGCAGAATCTCTGCGATGCCGCCGCCGCCGATGTGCTGCGGCTCACCACCGGCTATGTGCTGGATCCGGCGAGTCTCACTAATTTTACCCGCGCCGTCGCGCTGTATCGCGCCTACGGCAGCATCGGCCCGGTGCCACCGGACACCAAAACGATTTACGACGATGCCTGGAGCGAACTCTCCGCCATCGCCGAGGGCAAGCGCCCAAACCTGCCCAAAGTCGCGGTCCCCGCGCAAAACCTGAGCGCCGGCGGCTTTGGCTCCGAACACCGCATCCACGGCCGCGTGCGCCGCGGCTGTTTTGATTAATGAGTGCCACCGCCACCAACCGCACCGCCAGCGCCGTCCTGGTGCAGACGCTCCTCACGATTGTGAAAGCGCTGAAGCTGGCGGACAACCAAACGCCGGCGTTTGGCGCGGTGGCTTTGTTTGACCAGGAGAGCTTGGTCGAAGCCTTCAAGTGGCTGGCGATCACGGACCAGCGGGTCTGTGTGATTGTGCCGCTCGATGAGCAGTTCGAGGAAAAGGCCGGCCACGGCACCAAACTCGTCATCACCCGGATGCTGCCGGTGGCCCTGCTTATCAGTGACCGCGTCCTGGGCGACCGTGTGAGTGCCCTGTACGGCAACGCCACAGCACAACCGCCCGTCATCGGTGCCTATGGGCTGTATGAGCTTGTGCTCCCGGCCGTGACGGGCCAGATCGTGGCCGGTCCGGCCAAGGCCGTGGCCACGCCCCAAGTGGCCAGTCTCTTCGTGGTGAAAGAAAAACAACAAACCAATTTGCCCGGTCGCAGCGCCCTTGCACTGGAGCTGCACATTCGCGGCGGCGTCCTGGAAGCCAACATCGGCCCCGGACCAGTGATCTAATGTTCCCCCACACCTCCAACCCCAACTAAAATAATATGTCGTTCGTCAAAGAATCCTATGCCATTGGCTCTCACTGCTTCCTGTTGCGTGAGGGCGACACCTTTAGCATCGCCGCCGCTGGCAGCAATGCTGCCAACCCGGTAAGCGCGTCCAACGTTCCGGCCACCACCACGCCCGAGTGGATCGATCTCGGCGTGATCGAGGAATGGGAAGACAAACCTACCAGCGAGGAAAAGCGTTTGTACCGCCCGTCGCCGGGCCAGCTCGTGCCCAAGGATGTCATCACCACGAAGCAGGATCTCAAATTCACGTTCAAGAGCAATGAGCTGAGCGTGATTGCCCACCAACTCCTGTACCGCACGCAGACCCTGGCGGCCGGGGCGGCCTACTTCAACCCGCTGGCCGGCGTGCCGCCCCGTGGTTTCCTCCTGCTGCAACGTTACGACCAGTACAACGTCCTGCACCAGGTCGCGCTGCTCTGGGTGCGCATCAAGCTCACGGGCGGCATGAAGTCAGGCGATGGCAACGTCATCATGCCTGAGTATGAGGCGGACCTGCTCTACAACGCCAACAACATCGTCACGCTGAGCTGATTTATGAGCGCAGCCAGGAGCCAGAAGTCAGGAGACAGAATCAGTGACGCCATCCGGTGGCTGGTGGCCATGCTGGCTTCTAGCTTCTGGCTGCTGACTCCTGGGCACGCGCAGACGAATGTGATTGCCATTCCCCTGGCTGACATCGGCCAGGTGCCCGAGGCTGGCGTCGCCGTGAATGTGCAATTAACCGGGCCATTCCCGCGCATTGTTGGTGGGGCCACGAATATCAGCCACAGTGCCCAGACGCATTACACGGATGTCACGGGAACGGCCACGTTCACCAATCTGCCCTGGGGCAGCTACCTGTGTGTGATCCCCAGTGACAACGTGCGCTTCAGCTTCGCCGTGCAGACCAACACCCTGGGTGCAGCAAACGTGGCCGCGCTCACCGGCTATACCAACCAGCCGCCCGCTGGCTGGCCGTACTATACTGCCTGGCAGGTGGATGCCCTTATCGCCGGGGTGTCCGGTGGTACTGGTGGTGGCACGCCACTCGCCGCCGGCACGGGTGTCACCTTGAACTACGCCAACGGCACCAACACGGTGAGTGTCACGACCAATACCTACGATGCCTATGGCACCGCGGCCGCCCTGCCGGTCAACGCGCTGGCGGTGACGAATGGGGCCATCAACGTGAATCTGGGCTATGGATTCACCCTTGCGGCCAACGGGCCATTCCCACCCCTGGTAACGCTGGCATCCACCTTTGGAACATCGCCGTACACGAACACTTTGGGGAGTATTGCCGGCAAAGTGGTGTTTCAGGATTCACAGGGCAATCCTTTGAGCACGATTTTAAGCAATGTCACGGCCCAAACATTTTCCGGCACGTTCAATGGCTTCATTGGATCCATGACCAACCTCAACAGCATTTACGGTGGTAGCTACAACGCCGGTTCGTTGGTGGGCATGCAAGTTAATGCGGGCAGCACGCTTACTGTGTCCAACGGGGCCACACTAGCCATCACTGGCACCGGTACTGCCACCGGTATCACCCCTGGCATGACCGGCAGCCAGCCGACCAATGGCAACCTCACGGGATATGCCAGCCTGCCGACAAATATTGTGGCTTCGCATGCGGAGGTATTCAGCGCCAGTAACACGATTGTTGGGCAAATGCCTTCAACCAACGGGTTTGTCACGGCGTCGGTGACCAACGGACTGGCCACGACAAATTTTGTGAAAAATGCGGTGCAGCCGGCGAATCTGCCCGTGTCTCAATGGGCGGACGGTTACACGCTGATCTGGGCCACGAATTATGGGGTGGTGGGCGTGGTCATTACCAACTGGGGGGGCAGCACCTCGGCTTTGGTCTCGCAAGATTTGGCCATGTCCAATTGCCTTGCGGCGAGCGCAAATTTGATCAAGCCTTGCATCGTTCTTCCGCCGGGGATTGTCAAGCTGACCAATTCGTTGGAAGTTAATTTTAACAACTTTAAACTAGCCGGAGCGGGGGTGTTGCACAATCTCGGCTGGGGCAGCGCCGACATCACCAAACCATATACCATGCTGTGGCAAAGCAACTCCAATCTAGATGCCGTGCATTTGAACGCTGCCAGCAAGGGTATTATCAACCTGCGCGATTTGGAGCTTTGCGGGGGTGTGTATCCCACGGCCGGGCTAAGTGATGCCTCATTTTACACGGCCCCCATGTACTGTGTGGGAGCAGTCACAAACAATGCCAACCCCTTCGCCAAAGTCGGGTTGACGATTCGCGACACTAATTCGGTCACGGGCGGTGGGGTGGACTTGTACAATGTGGTGATTGCGGGTTTTAAAATCGGCCTGGTGAACGGAGGAAACGATGAACGGTGGAGCTTTTTGCAATGTCCGGCCTGCGACTTGGGCATCTACAATGATGCCGTGGTCTATCATGCTTACTGGTTAAATTATACCAATACCAGTCCCTTGAACATGGCCGCTTACGGTGCTTTGATTGACACCAATGGCTTGGGATTCAATGGTAACGCTGGTTCGGGTATTTGCAACCTTGGTGTGCCGGACCAAATCACTATTGACAACCTGACGTTCGGCTACCGGCGCGGCGGCAGCGGCGTTTACCTTGGCCGCGCTAATGGGTTCACGATTCGCACGTCCTGCGGCATTTACGGCCCCCGCAACTATGCCATATTGGATGAAGGAGCCACATTGGAAGTGCGGGGCGGCAACGACGAGCCAGACGGCGACATGGGAACTAACTGGATCTATGGCATGAATAGTGCCGGCGGGGTGGTGGCGACAGATTGGTCGATTGGCAACAACGGACTGAGTGTCAATAACTACGGGGAGCCGGTGGGTAATTTGCAGTTTCTCTACGTGCCGGCGACGACGGCAAATATATTATCCCTTCGTTCCGTGAAATTTCCTAACAACCCAAACATCATCGGGCCGGTATGGGATTATGGTGGTAATATTTTGCACCGGGATGTCCTCCCTGGTTTGCACACGCAAACCGAATCAGACGGTTCGGTGACTGACTTTGGGGAAGATCAGTTCCTCGCCCCAGCCTACATGCAGCCGAGCACCGGCAACAGTTACGGCAACAACCACACCGATGGGCTGTTTCCGGGGTTGGGCCATGCGCTATTAATTAAAAATGCCGCTGGACCTGATTACTTTGCGGGAATCGGGGTACAAGGTTATATCCATGGCTACAATAACACTAACGTCTTTGTGTTTCCTTTCTTGACAGGTGATCCGCAGCCGTGGACCAATTATTATGCGGCCAAAAAGTTCCTCTTTAATTTTTCAGGGGATAATCTGAGTGCGCGCTCCAATTTGTTTGCCAATGCCGGCTACTTCACCAACTCAGTGACTGCATCCAGTTTCATCGGCACGGGGAGCAGCTTGAGCAATCTTAACGCCGGGCAACTAACCGCCGGCACCGTGCCGCTGGCGGCTCTGCCGGCCGCCGTCCTGACCAACAACACGCCCAGCGCCACCACGCTGAACGGTTCGTTGTCGGCAACCTCCATCAGCTCGGGGGGTAACATCACCAGCACAGGCGGGCAGTTCACGGGAAATGGAGGGAGCATTACCAATGTTCAAGCGACCAATTTGGTAGGGGTGGTGCCGCAAGCCAGCATCCCCTACGCGGCACCCTTGGGTATTTACTTTACCAGCCCTTATACCAACAACGTCACCTATTATGTTCCACCACCATATTCTGGTGCCAACTCAAGCAGTATAGGATCATACCAATGTTTCTGTCCGGCGGGGTTTTCTGGCCACATAACAAACTGCATTATCTCGCAGACCGTGAACAACTTGGGGGTTGGAACAAATATTTCTGTGTGGGTATATACAAGTCCATCGCAAGGCACTTTGCTAGGCACTTTGCTAGGCACGGCAACGGGAAATCAAATGACCAACTGCGCTTGTAGCTTCACGATTTCAAACCCAACGAATATTTGGTGCGTCGGCTTGTCTAACAACACTCCATCCGGATTTGGTCCGTCACTGCACGCTTCCGCGTTCCTTCAAACTAGCCCTTAATATGAAAAAAATTCTCCTCCTCGCCCTCGCCATTACCACGCTGGCCGTGGTCAACGGCCAACAAATCACCTTGCAACCGGACACGACCTGGCGGGTGCCGCGGGTCAATTGGTCCGGCGCGGACGCGCAAGTGGTGGCCGCGCAATTGTTTAGTATGACCAACGCTGCCGGGCAGCCCTTGGTAAGCATTCCTGCTCTGGTTCCGGCCACGACCCTTGATGTCAATTTGCGCATGGTCGTGGACGCCCTCACCAACATTGTTTCGATCTCTGCCGGCGGGCAGCAAGAGTAATGATTTCATCCTCTCTCATCCCTTAAATCACAACCAAAAGCAATATGTCACACACCACCACTCCCTTGGAACCCCGTCCGATCGCCGGCCTCGCGGTCGCAGAGCCCCAACCGCTTACTCCGCGCCAGGTGGCCGGCGAGCCGCCGGTCCCCAGTGCCAAAACCGAAGTCGAAGAGTCCAAGCCCAAGTCCGGTGGACCGGGCCTGCTGGCACTGCTGCTGGGGTTTTTCATTATTCACTCCGTATCTTCTGGCCAGGCGCAGTACGCGACGAACCTCCTCAGCCCCACTACCAATGGTGGTGTCGCCGTGCCCTATACCACCACCCTGCTGGGCAACGCCGGCCAGACTTTCCTCTTCACCAACTGGCTCTGGAACCTGGCCGCCTTGCCGCTGCCTGGCTACAGCCAGACCCAGCTCAGTACGAATGGCGGTGCGTTCTATGTGAACATCACCAATGTCACCACCGGCTGGTTCACTAACGCCCCCAGCGGCATGACCACCAATGGCATCGCCGTGGTTTATACGAACACCGTCACTGGCCAGATCTTCACCAATGCCACGTACCCCGCGCTCGTGGGCACCTCCGCCCCGCTGCTCTGGATGACTAATGGGGTGTTCGGCGCGAACACCTGGTCCAACCAGCCGGCCGCTGCGCCCAACCTGCCCTGGGCCACCTACACTATCCAACGCTATTGAGTTTATGAGCAACGCCACTCTCAATGCCGGCCATGAAATCGAAGTCATCTACACGGATGGTAATTCCGAATTTGTCCTGGTTCGCCAGATCCCGGTAAAGGATTACAGCCGGGGGTTTGCGATCGTCGAAGATGAAACCGCCCTCGTCGCCTTCCTGGTTTCTGGCCCCGCGCCCCAAGCCCCGAGCCCCCCGCCTGGCGCTTACCTGGGATTTATGCCGAAGCCCTGGGCAGAAACGCTCGCACCCCAAAGTTACGAGCGCATCCTGGAAGTGGGCAAGGAGGTAAACGCCCGCGGTTTTTTCGCCTATTGCGGCCGGCAGGCGGCCGCCGCAACCGAACGCCTTCGCACCCAAGTCGCGGCCCTGGCCCAGCTTCCTCCGGACGTGATGAAGCTCGCGATGGAGCAGGGCCTGAAATCCCGTTAGAAGTCTTTGTCGCCGGCCTCGCCCTGGATTGTGGCTTCACACGGGCCGAGGCCGTGGAACACACCCTGGAGTGGCTGGAGTTAATGGCCGCCGCCAGCCGCCGGCGCCGGGCGCGGGATCAATTGGACATGGCCCACGCCTTCGCCGCCGCGCAATCCGAAAAGAGCGACTGGAAACAGTGGCAGAAAAAAGTCATCCAAGAAACGCAGATTTGACCCATGGCTAATCCGGTAAAAATCGTGGTAACGGCGGAGACGCAGGCCGCCGCGGCGGAGCTGCAAAAGTTCCTCGCGGGCTATAGCGGCAAGTTTGATGACCTGGGCAAAGCGGCCCAGGAAGCCGGCAAGCACACGGAGGGCCTTTTCGCGCAGAACCGCATGGCCCTCATGGAGCTGGAGCACGTCGCCCGTGCCACCATGGACTCCTTGATTGCCGGCATCAATCCCATCCGGACGCTCGCCATGGAGGCCCCGCGCATTGCCGAGGCTAGCGCGAATATGAGCGGGGGCTTGTTTGCGGTGATGCAAAAGTTCCTGCCCGTCATTGGTGGCGTGGCCGCGGCGGTGGCGGCTGGTGCCGTGGCCTGGCATTACTACGGCGATGCCCTGATTGATCCCCAGAAACGGGCCAAGGAACTCGCGGACGAGCTGGAGAAAATCCCTGGCATTCTCGGCAAGATCGAAACGGCGCAGCGGGCCGGCACCATTAGCCCGACCATGGCGGAGCGGTATCGTGATATGTTGAGCGGCAAAACCCCGCTCTATAACCAAACCACCGTGGGCGATGCCTTCGGTGGCCATGCCAGCACTATTGGCACCGGGGCCTTCGGCGTATTCGGCACGCAGATCCCGCAACTGACCACCGATCCCAACATCCGCAACAGCCGCACGGGCCAGATCATCGGCACCCGCCAGCTCGCCAATTCGGCCGACACGCAAAAATACGTCGAGGCGCAAATGCGGGCCGATAAAACCGTGATGGCTAATAATGACCAGAACCCCGGCACCGAAGCCCTGGCCAAACTGCATGAGCTGGAATTGAAGATCCAGCGCGACGCCGAGGTGGGCCCGGAAAAACAGATGTCGCGGATCCGCGATCGCTACGAGCTGGAACGCCGCGAAATTGGCCTGACCCGTGACATTGCCCAGGCCGCGCACAAATGGACTGCGGAGGAGGAGGTCAAATACCAGGCCACCATTAGTGCCAGCAAAATCGCCGAGCAAAACAGCCTGGCGGAAATCACGGAAAAAATGGCTGAAGAGTCGCTCCGCAAAACGGAAGCGACCGAACGCCAATGGACGGAGGAAAAAAAGACCATCGTCAAAGCGCAAAACGAGGAGCTCGAAGATGCCATCCTCGCGCAGCGCGAAACGACCACCGACAAAACCAAGCGGCTGTACCAGGCTGAATATACGGCCCGGATCACGCTTTACCAGCAGCAGCTCGATGCCGGCGTGATGGACGAGGATGAATACACGCACAAAATCCTGGAAGCCGGCAAAGCCCGTGCCCAAGGCGAGCGCGAGTACAATGCCCAGCTCGAACGCACCGCCCAACTGAAGCTGGAAATTGCCCGTGCCGAAACCCAGGCGAAACTCACCGCCATCCAGGGCAATCCTTATCTCAGCAAACAACAAAAGGACGACCAATCCCTCGCGTTGTACCAGCAGCAAAAAGCGCAACTGGCGGCCGATGCCCAGTCGCAAATTGCTTTGGCTGGCAACGCCACCGACCCGGTCGCCCGCCTGGAGTACCAGAAAAAATACCTGCAACTAAAAGAGCAGGAATCCCAGGTGCAGTTGAAAATTAACGCGGCCACGCAGACCTTCGGCCAGACCTTTCAACAAACCCTGGTGCGTTTGCAGGATCAATGGGGAAGCTGGGCCCAGCAAGTGAGTTCCAGTTTCGCCAGCGTCTTCAATAGCGCGGTAAGCAGCATCAGCCGGGGCATCACCGGGCTGATTGAAGGCACCACCACCTGGGGCCGGGCGCTCATGCAAATCGGCACCAGCATCCTCAATGATGTGATTCAAGCCATCGTGCAAATGGGCGTGCGCTGGGTGCTCACTCAGGTAATGATGGCGATTGCGGGCAAAGCAATTCAGGCCAGCGCCCTTGCCGCCAGCGCGCCGATTGCCATGGCTCAATCGGCGATTTGGGCGGTACCGGCCACGCTTTCCACTATTGCCACCTTGGGAGCCTCGGCGGCCGCAGCGCCGGGGGAAATTGCCCTGGCATCTGCTGCCACCCTCGGATTGAGCGCTTTCGCTGCGGGTGGCCGGCCGCCCACGGGCGTGCCTAGTCTTGTCGGTGAGCGCGGTCCTGAGTTATTTGTTCCGGATTCCGCTGGCACCATCATTCCGGCCGATAAAACCGCCGCCATGATGAGCCAGGGCGGCAGTAGCTTCGGCGGTGGTGGTATGGGCGGTACCAGTGTGACGGTCAGTACTTTTCTGGATCCCCAGGCATTGTCGCAACACTTGCAAAAATCCGATGCCCATGAAAAGTGGGTGGTCGATGTCATGCGCAAAAACGCCCACAAATTCGCATGAGCAAGACAGTGACGAGTGACAAGTGGCGGGTGATGAGCGCGGGCCTGGGCCTGGCTCGTCACCAGTCACTCGTCACCAGTCACTCGCCCACCCTATGATCGCCGTCACCTTTAACTCTGTCACCTGCTACCTCATCGACGACCAGCCGGACTGGAACGATGCCGTGGTGGTGGATGCTGCGATCCCGGCCGCTTACGAGCGTTCTCTGACCGGCAAGGAAGTCCGCCGGCAGACCGGCGACACACTGCGCCTGGAACTGCGCTGGACCGCGCTGGTGGTCGGTGATGTGGCCATCACCAATCTGCGCAACAGTCTTCAGGCCCTGAACACCCAGAGCGTGCTCTGCCCGTTCTGGCCCGGCCGCTTCGAGGCCGGCGCGCTCCCCACCTGCACCGCCGCCTATTATGTCCTCCTCGATGATTCTGGTACCGCGCCGTCGATCCAGCCCGCGTCCGCGCTGGGCACCGGCTTCTCCCGCCCGGCTTATCCACTCCTCTTCGGTATTTTACCGGAGATCCCCGACCCGGATCTGCAAACCGATGCCGTCGCCAGTGTGGACTTCCATTTCGCGGAGAATGATGCCTACGTCCTAACTCCGCCCACCTTCGCGGCACCGGACGGCATTGCCGCTGCATCAGGCGTGCGGCCGCTCTTTCCGTATGGTGCGGAGTGGACGAATACCCCGCACTCCGGCGCTACTGAAGTGGACATTGCGCGCACGCAAATCGGCGAGTACCGCCAGCTCGCCAGTGTGTACTACACCCAGCGCGGCCGGCGCCGCCTGCAACAAGCCTTCAGCCTCACGGGCACTGAAGCCTTTAACCTGCTCAGCTTTTTCACCAGCATGGGCGGCGAGCAAAACAGTTTCTGGCTGCCGGGCAGTCTCAGCGAAGCGGTCCTCACGGCGGATGTGCTGAGCACCGACACCACGCTCACCGTGGATAATGGCGCGGCCCTGAATGGCAATACCTTCATCTTCCTGGATGACGGGAATCACCGCGTGATCTGCACGGTGCAGAGCGTGGCGGCGAATGTCTGGACCCTCACGGCGGCCGTCGGTACCGCCTTTGGCAAAGGCATCACGCGGATTGAGACCCTGGTGCTCGCCCGCTTTGACGCGCTGAAGCTCACGCTGCGCTTTGTCAGCCCCAGCTTTTGCCAGGTGCAGGCGAAATTTAAGGAACTGCCCTGGGAGACGGCCGCCGTCGCCGGCGAGACCATCGGCACCACGCTGGGCCCGCTCCCCACCACGGCGATCCTGTATGTGTTCACCCTCACCACGCCCGGTGCGAACGTGGTTTATTACCTCACCAATTTCGAGCGCAACCTCACGGATGGCTCCGGCAACGTCTACACCTCCGCCCCGATCGAAAATGAAGACATCCTTGAAACCCCCTCGCTCGAACGGCAAAGTGTCGCCATTAAAACCCGCAATTTCGCGGGCAATCCTCTCGCTCTGCTGGTGCCTTTCCAACTCGAATGGCCGCTCGAAGTGGCGATCTACGAAGCCGATGTCACCGGCAACACCGCCGGCAACCTCCGCTGCTACTTCGCCGGGGAAGTCGCCGATGCCGACCTCGACGGTCCCCTCATCACCGCCAACTGCACCTCGCTGAGCTGGATCTTCGACCGCCAGGCGGCGCGCCGGCTGTACCAGGTGACGGACAACTTTGTGTTGTTTGAGACAGCCAACGGACTCCACCCAGCTGATTGGAAATGGACCGGCGTGGTAGTATCGTACAATGCGGCGGCCGCCACCTTGGTGGTGGGTACCATCGCCAGTTCCAATGGGGCGACGTTGTCGGCCGGTTTCTTTGCGGCTGGCTACATACAATCCACACACGCGGGGAAGAGCCAGTACCGGATGATCTCCGACAGCACGGTGGTGACGGCCGGCCACCTCACCCTGTACATCAGCCAGGCATTCACCACCGCACCAGTCGCCGGCGACACGGTGGCCTTTTACGCGGGCTATGATGGCCTGGCCAGCACGGCGATCAATAAGTTCAATAACTATGGCAATTTCGGAGGGTTCCCGTTCATCCCCGTGGGCAATCCCTTTGTGCTGAAAATCGCCAACAACTACGCGGGAGGGAAGAAATAAATTATGGGAAAAAAAAGCATCATTCAGGAAGCTGTGGAAATCGCCGGCGAAGGCAAAGAGCGTAATGGCCATGGCAATCCTCTTAGAAACCATCAGCGCATCGCCGATATTTGGAGTGTGCAGCTTGGCAAATCGCTCACCCGCCCCATCACGCCCAGGGAAGTGGCCTTGATGATGATTGGCCTCAAGCTGGCCCGTGAAGTTCATACGCCCAAGCGTGACAACCTGGTGGACGTCGTTGGATACGTGGAATGCATTGACCAAATGGATCAACTCATCCGGCCATCATGACCCCATTTTTCAACACTCCCGATCGCATCATCGCGCTACGCGCAGCGGCCGCCTCCTGGCTGGGCACGCCATTCATGGGCAACGCGGCCGTCAAAGGTGCGGGCGTGAGCTGCCAGACATTGGTGGCCAGCATCTATATTGAGTCCGGATTTCTGCCTCCGGACTTTGAAATTGTCAAAGCGCCAATGGACTGGTCGCATGCCCAGACCGAAAGCCTGGTGGTGAAAGCAGTCAGCTCATTGCCGCACTTTTTCAAACCGATTGAGGGAATGTCGCTGGCTACTGGTGATCTGGTGGGCTTTAAAATTGGCGGCTGTGTGCATCACTGCGGCATTGTGGTGGATGCTGGCAACCGATTCATCCATTGCCTCCGTGGCCATGGCACCGTCTACAGCGAGATCCGCGACGCCACTTATCTGAGCCGTTTGGAAAACGCCTGGCGGCCCATCACCAATTAATTATGAGCTTTGGCAACCAACAACCCAAACAGCCGCAACCCTTCGGGATCGGCGACCAGATGACCAGTTCGCAACAACAGGCCATTCCGGTGGCGTACATCGCCGGCACGCGCAAGATCGCGGTGCAGGCCATGAGTCGCGTCTATAACCTCCGCGCTGCGCCGGCCCCGAACCAAATTCCCCAGAAGAAATAAATCATGGGCGGATCCTCTAAATCTGGTGGCAGCAGTTCCTCGTATGTCTATTACGGCACGATTGCCTGTGGCGTTTGCATCGGCCCGGTGGACGCGCTGGTCAGCATCATTCTGAATGGCCAGGAAGTCTGGCCCCAGGGCACGCCCTGGACGGGCGTGGGCGGTACCAGCACGGCCGGCACGCTTTATGTATATGATGCCCAGACGTGGACCTGCACCAGCACAGTGACTAACACGGCCGCCAACGCACCCGGTGGCACAGATACCACGCCCGGCTGGACGGAATATACTTTCGCCCGTGCCAGTGCGGCCTATAATGATTTCTCCATCACCACGAGCGACGGCACCTATTACGGCGTGCTGCGTTTCTACTGGGGCACCAGCACCCAGACGGTGGATTATTATTTGCAGGCGGCAAACAACGATGGTCCGGACACGCACCCAAACTACGCGGGCCTCTGCTACGTGGTGCTGATTGATTTCATGTTTGGCCAGGAGGTGCAGAGCGCGCCGAACATCGAAGTGGTGGTCCGCAAAGCGCCCACGCAATCGGTGGTAACCGGCTCGCCGGCGAGTCTGACCAATGGCCAGGCGAATCTGGCCGCCGTCGTCTGCGATTTGCTCACTAATTCCAACTGCATCGGCCTCGACAGCTCCCTGATCGACGCCACCAGCTTCCAAGCCTCGGCTAATTACCTGGACACGGTGCCTGGCATTGCCGCCTCCAGTGTCTTGGTGGATAGCACCGAAACGCTCCGGAGCGTTCTGCAAAAAGTCACTGACCTGTGCGACGGTTTCGTGCGCTTCAATCCCTCGACTGGCTTGATCGAAATGGGTGTCTATCAGCATGGCGCCACACCGGGCACTTACGTGACACTCACAGAAGATTCCCTCACGGCCGCGCCGAAGCTGAAGAGCACGAGCTGGCAAGGGAGTTACAGCCGGGCCACGGTCCGCTACAACGATCGCCAGATCAACTATCAGCAGACCAGCCTGCATGCCGATGATGCCCGCGCCTGGACGATCCTGAAGAGTGTGCGTGAGATGTCGCTGGACCGGCCCTATATCACGATCGGCAGCCAGGCCCTCGCGCATGGTCGGGAAATGCTCCGGATCCTCGGCAATTCCCAGATCTCCGGCGAGCTGCTCGTCCGCCGCGAAATCGGCCGGGCCATTCGCCCTGGCAGTTACGTGCTGCTCGATGTGGACATCGAACCCAATACGTCCACCTTCTATCAGTTCTTCCGCGTCACCAAGCGCACCATCCCCATGACCGGCCCGATCAAGCTGGAGATCATGGCGGATAATACGCTCCAGACCGTGCCCGCCTCGGCCACTGGTGCGCCGGTCATTCCCAGCAGCCAGGCCGTGCCCGCCATCACGCAACTGCGCATCTTGGAAGTACCCACAATCCTGAGTGGCCAGCGCGGCGCCGTGACGGTCCTCGCGGAGCGGCCGGATAACATTATTACCGGCTGCCAGCTCTATTTCGACACCGATCCGGCCGGTACCTTCAGCAGCCTGGGCACGTTCCCGGCCTTCGCCGCCTTTTGCACGGTGCACACCGCGATTGCCGCCACGGATGCCACCATCACGGTGAACGCTGGAGCGCAAGTGGACCTCGCCTGGCTCCAAACCAGCTATAGTGCCAATGACCAGGCTAACGACACTTTGCTCGCGCTGGCCGTGACGCTGGTCCCCAGTGGTGGCGATGCCGGCGAAATCGCTGAATCGTCCGGGTACCAGCAAATGGAGATACTGAGCGTGGGCACCATTACGCTCGTGAGCGCCGGTGTCTATACGCTGAGTGTGTTGCGCGGCCGACAGAACACCTTGCCCGCTGCTTTCGCCGCCACGCACACTGAGGTCTGGGTCATTCCGCGTGCTTTGCTGACCTACTTTAACAGCGGCGTATTCGACACCATCCGCGCCAACCGGTTCCTTAGCACCACGCCGGCCTACGCTCAATTCCGGCTATGCCCTTTCACCTTTATCGCGCAATTGCCATTGAGTAGCGCGTCCAATAATCAATTCCGCTTTCCTCTGAAATCGGCGACCTTGCCCACGCTGGTCCTGACCGCGCCAGCCACTGTCAGCAGCTTGAGTTACGCGGCTTCCAACTACCCATTCATCATTCCCATTGCCGGCACCTGGAGCGATCCGGATGGCGGCCTGGTCGAAACGATTATCCGCCTCCGCCTTAGTTCCGAATCCGCTGACCGGATGGTGGCAGACACGACGTTCGCGCCATGCAGTTCGCGCACCATTGCCACGGGCATTCAAATTGAACAGGCGGGCAGTTACATGATCAAGTTGCTGGCTCGTGACGCCAACAATTTAAGCACAGAGGTGGACATCCCGGTGACTGTATCGGGCTCGGGTAAAACGTGCGCATTGGTCAATGCTTTTGACTCAGCCGGGGTGCCGATCCTGGATGCCGGCGGGCTGCCGATCACCTATTCTGCGACAAAACTGGCTAGGTATGGCTCGCCTTATGTCGCTTTGGTGGGTTCGTTTGTGGCTTTTGGTCCGATCACATTGAGTTGCTCCACGCCTGGTGCAACGATCCATTTTGCGTTCAACACCGTCATTATCAACGGGGTCATCACCGGTGGCCAGGTGGCGGTGCCCAATGTTTACACAGCCGGCAGTTGCCAGCCCTTTAATATAACCGCCAAAGCCGCCGCCGCCGATGTTGGCGGTGATACGGTGGTTGATCAGTGCGTTCTTACGGTGTGGGCCACAGCATCGGGCTATGCCGCCTCGCCTTACGCCTATTATTACATTAAAAACATTTTTTAATATGAGAGCTATTACCACCCTTTTTACCATTGTTTTGACCTGGTGGATTTTCGGTTTATGGGTGGGTTTCGGCCAAACCGTCAGCTATAACACTAATTACGTCATCATTACTGGCGCAGGCAGTGCCAGCCAGAACGGCACCTACATTTACCAGTCGGCCGTGATCGCGCCGTACAGCACCGGATGTTACACCAATTTGAGCGCTAACGGGGCTACCATTGGCACCTATAGCGGGTCGATTATCATGGGGGATTATTATAACGCCGGCACCTTTCCCACCACTTGGACGATCGACGCCGGCAGCGCACCCGCGCCAACTGGCAGCTTCCTGGCCGTCACGAACCAATGGCTGACCGGATTAACCAATTATTGGACCCTTCCCGGCGATCAAGTATTCCTCACGGCGGGCGGCTGGAACAGCGGTGTTCCTGGGGTGAGTTCCAACCAGGTGAGTGTGGCCTTCAACAACATTGCATTCTTCACGTCTCCCTGGTGCTCTGGCGGTGGATTACCTTGGAGCATTAACGCAAGCCTTCAGTGGGATGGCACGAACCTGAATGGCAACGTTGTCTTTGCTTCGGGGGACACTAACGCGCCGGCCAGTAGCTCCATCATCCAGATACCTAATTTCAACCCCGGCACAAATACCTTCGGCGTGATCCTGAGCACAACGAATACATTGACCCTTTCGAGTGCGCGACTGACTGCCCAACGAGCACCTACCAACGACCTGCCGCAGCACGTCTACACCCCAACAACCCCCGCCTATTCGACCGGCAATTATTATTTGAGCAACACTTGGAATCTGGCCGCCATCACCAACCCTATGCCCAACAAGAGTCATTGGGTGGGAGATTCCAACGGGATTGCCTTGGTGAGCCTTTACCTGTCCAACGGAGTGGTCTTTATCAAGACCCTGCATTAATCCTGCCGGGGCATTGCACCCATTCAGCATTCGCGTCATCCGCACCCATTCCACCCCCTCGCACGACCCATTTCAACTTTTCGCGGCGGGTTCCGTCCTGCCACAATCCCCGGTTGCACGCTTGCCACTTTGGCATCCTGGCGCGGCTTTAACCCGAACTCCGAAATTAAAACGGCCGGTCTGCATCAATCTCTTGGGCATAAACGCTTGGGAAAATTG
>CAIQWB010000030.1 GCA_903875465.1 uncultured Verrucomicrobia subdivision 3 bacterium | reverse complement strand
TTGGGTTTGTAACAACAATTAACGGCGGTGACAGGATTAATTTAATTCGTTTGTGCTGCCATGTTTCGGTTGCCTCTAAAGGCAAGCCCCTTAAGCCAATCCATACGTCATGCCAACCTTCACTTAGGCCAAGGTTTACAACAAGATTGGAACATGAATAGTTAGCCCAAACTGAATCCGCTAAATAGTTTGTATCATCAACCGAAATTGCCATATTAAAAGGTACCCCTCCATAAATATTGAGCTGCATTGGCACCAAGCCACTACTAAAATAATTATTGGATGTTTCGACCGTGAAGTAAATAATATTGGGATCTATTCCATCTTGATAATCAACCAACAATGTGTTTCCGCTGCTGTCCAATTGGAGCGATACATTTGTGTAGCTCCCAAACCAGTGCCATTCCCAATTATCCGGCAAGCCGTCATTATCGGCATCTTCATTAATCGAGTAATGGTATCCAAGATCAGGAGCATTGGTGTCGGGGGCGCTACCATCTTGCGGGGCGAAGGTGGTCAACGTTTGCTGTTCGGCCAGCAGATCCGGGTCAATGCTCGTGGTGCCAACATTGCGGTAAGGGCTGCTTCTGGCGAGATAATAATTTTCACCGATGGTGGTTTGAAACAGCCCGTCGTCATTTTCCAAAGTAACAGTCTGACTGGTTTGGTAATCAAGATCGGAGTTTGATTCCCTTACGTCCACCACCAGACTGTTAGTAACATACAGTAAACTACCGCCACCGTCATTGGGTACACCAACCCAATAACAATGCGCCACGGTCACCTGCTCCGCACTGCCAAGCGTGTCGCTTCCCCACCACGCCATGCCATCATCTGCAAAGAGACAGTTTTGCAGCTTTAACTGAACCCCGCTAGCCTCCACTACGCCGGCACAGTGGTAAGCCTGGATGTCCCGTAAAGTCAGTGCACTTGTTTGAAAACTCTCCCAATCGGCACTGTCAAAATAAACGGCAGTATTCAGATATGCGAATTTAAAATCGTTAAGCTCGTAGAATGTGCCATCATGGGCAAGCACCTGTAAACCGTTGCCATAGCCATAAGCGAAGCCACCTGCTGCGATATACTCGCCGCCATAATAGCCAGTCGGGATGCCGGTGCTCCCCGGAATTGTTTCGCCAACCGAATCATCATCTTTTGCTGTAAATATTGCCGGCTTATCCGGGGTTGTATTACAAACAACACTTCCCCCGTCAACAACCAGTTGCGCATCCATTCCGGCGGCGAACTTTATCACTGCCCCCGGCTGGAATGTGGTTGTGCCGCTCAGACTAGCCATCCCGCTTACATAATAGGTGGTATCCGACTGAAAGGTATAGTCCGTGTAGCTGTCCCCATAATTAATTTCATTATAATCCAGCACCACGCCCGGTTCGCGGTTGAAATGGGCGGTGGCAAGCAGGAGTTGGTTGGTGTCGTGAACAACCGCGTGAGCGGGCGGAAATTCTCGTGCGCGGGTGGCACAAAGTTTGGGGCCGGATTGCTTTAAATGCCGGCTAGCCGTGAGCGGCAGGGCGTTGAGGTTGTCGGCAATATCGAGCAAGGGCACGCTCTCGATCAGGAACGTTCGGCCGGCGTTGTGAATCCAGGATTTGTACACGGGATGCGCAGAGTCGCCGGCGGCGGGGTTGGCCAGATTGTTGGTGACCGGGAAGGCAAAGGCCTTGCCATGGGTCATCGTTAGCCGGCCAAATTTGAGGGTGGTGTCTTGCAGGCCATAATCTTCATCATACCCGGCGGGAATCTGCTGCGGATCCGGTGTATTGAAAAATTCGGTGACGAGTTGCAACGTGCTGAAAGTGTCATCCAAGCCATATTCCCCTGGCGTGGGCGGCTGCTGCCGCAACACCAGGTCGCATTCAAACCCGTTGCGCCGGTAGGTGCAGACCAAGTCCGCCTTGAAACCGGTGAAGGCATCCCGATAGGTCACTTGGTTGGAACTGGTCAAAAAGCCAGGCGCGTCCTTGAGTGTGGCGATAAAAACCGTGTTGCTGCCGTCATCGTAACTCACCCCCAGCGGACGGCTGCGCAGGTGGCGACCGTCGGGAGTGACCACCTCCAGGAGACCGTTGTTAATGTTGGCGGGAAAATAAACCTGATGCTGGCCATGCACTGCTGCCGCCCCGCCAGTGGGCAGAATGGTGATTTCCGCACTGGAAGCAACCAACTGGCCATCATTGTTGGTATAATTCAAGCCCGTGGCAATTTCCACGTAACGGTGTTTCTTCGGGATAATCACCCCATTCGTCCCCGGTTCGAAACTGGTTTTCTCCCAAACCCGCTGGTTCGGCCCGCGCTCCACCACCGCATAGCCGGTATCTGGCGGCAATACCGCTGGTGCGGGGGTAGTCCCCGGATTGGCTCCCAAGGAGGCATCCGCCCAAGCAGGCAGCGCGACCAGGGTCAGAAAGGTGCAAATGATCCCGATGGTTTTCATGCCGGTAATATAAATGACCAAAAATACAGTCTTGCGGACTGCCCGCCCCCCCTTGGTTTGAATGGCGCACATTGCTCTGCTTCTGACGACAAAGCAATGCATTGCAAACCAAACCTAAGACGATTATACACCCCGGTTTAAAACATTCAACCAAAAATTGAACGATGACAGCACTTTGGCATACATCTTATTATTGTCATAAAGATAAATAAAGCGGGCTTTCCGCCTTGCGCCCCGAGTCGCCTCTTTTCGACATTTCAAAAAACGGGCTATATCAATCCCGTTTTGGGTTTGCCTGGTTAGCTCGCTGTCCCGACCAGGCTTGCATCCGGTTGACCCGCCCCCCTGTGGAGTGCGGCGGCAGGATGCCGCTCGGTCACCGGGAGAGATGTCTACCGGTAGATTGCGCGACCATGCCCGCTGCCGCCTCGACCAAGGCAACACCCCCGGCAAGCAAAGCTAATCAGGGCAAACACCTGCCACCATAAAGAGGGCAATCGTTTTGTGCTATTCTCAATCATCCGCCTGCGCCGCACTTAAAAGTCGCGCACGGCGGGGGAATTGCGCACGACCACATGCTTCACATCATCGGCGAACACCGCCGCCGGCACGCCCTTGGACACCTGCGGCTTGAGGTTGTCAATTTCCAGGCCGTCAACATCCGCAAAGGCGGCGGCCGGACGCAGATCCTCCTTCGCGAAATCGAGGTGGATGTTCGCCAGTTCCAAGCCGCGGACGTGGCGCGCATAGATGCCATAGGCCGGCAGGGTGCCAAGCTTGTTGGGTTCGGGATAGCCG
>CAIQWB010000029.1 GCA_903875465.1 uncultured Verrucomicrobia subdivision 3 bacterium | reverse complement strand
TGATCGTTCCGCTGCCTACATCAAGCACTGGCTGGAACAATTGCAGAATGACCAGACCCTGATCGTTCAAGCGGCTGCCCAGGCGCAGAAAGCAACCGATTACATTTTGGGTCGGACGTTTCAGGAAAGCGAGGTGGAGCCATGTCCTTAAAGCCATCGCGCACCCTCAAAATCGAGGCCGTTGGGGACTTTTCCACCCGGAAAATCAAACCCCGGATTCGGTTGACCGGTCAGTGGCTTGAAAAGCTGGGTTTCATCCCCGGTCATCGAGTGACCATCTATTCGCTCAAGCCGGGTGAACTGACCCTGCAATTCAACGAATCAGCCATGCCACCGATGTGAAATCAACCCCGACCAAAAATTGGCCGGGGTTTTTATTTGGGACTTGGCGAGTCCCCCTAATGCAAAATAGGCATTTCCGGCCTACGCCAGGAAACGCCCACCGACCGAGAATTCTCAGTCACGGTTTAAGTTAACCCAGGGAGTTGGGAATTTCCATCGATCATTGGGGGACCGCCGGCTTTGCCGCCGGGGTCTGACCAATGGCCCCTTGAATCCGCACCGTCAAATTCGACACTCCAATCTGAAGCTGAGCCCGTAATTTATCGGTCATGACCGGAATCCGTGACGGATGAATGGGCGTGTAGGACTGGTCATCCCGAAACGCCAACAACCCCTGCATGGAAACGTTGTGATTGGCTTTGTATTCGACGTCCTTATAAATAATCTGCGTTTCATTATCAGTGGTTTGACCGCAGACAATAAAGCATTCCCGGTGAGCGGTGATCGAAAGAATGCCCTTGTCATCTTGTGTCGCAATAATCGCATACGTTTCCGGTTTCGGCGCGGTATTGCGGTAAATTTTGAACGCCGGCTGGACATACTGCAATGCGCTGGCAATTGCCTCGGCAACATCTTTGGCCGGCTTGCTCGTAGTGAGCGAGTGATCCTCAAATAAATTGGCATCCACCTCGATCGCAACCAAATCATCGAAGACCTGTTTGGGACGGTTCAATCGTTCCAAACGCATCCGCTCAATTTGTTCCGGTTCATGCTGCTTGTAATCCGCGAGCAAGGTCTTGATTTCCCCATTCTCCGGCAACGATTGCAGCGCCAACGTTAATTCCTGGTCTGCGGCAATGTAATCCTCCTTGCTCGCCAGGGTTTTGGCGTGTTGCAAATGGCCCAAGCCAGTTGCCTCATGTTGCAGGGTGAGAGCCTGGGCATCATCAGGTTTGGCAACCAAGGCATCGCTGAATGACTGCAACGCCAGATTATATTCAGTCGCCTCCATGTACTGCTGCCCGGATTTCATGGCCTCAGAATAGCCCGCGCCTGTCAGATTGGTGTGAATGACGGTCGTTTGATTGGCCTTGATTTCCAACGTGACCGGCACCGATTCATAACCCGCGCGATGCAAATTAAATTTCAAAGTGCCCGGGGATAATTCAGTGAAAGTCACTGGCGTTAGTCCGTAATCCCGTCCTCCCTCATCGACCACTGACGCAGCCGGCGGTTCAGTTTCCAACACGGCTTTGCCGTATAAAAATTCAACCGCATGGTTATTGGTCTGGCTTTTGGCCACCACCACCGTCTGTTCAAGTTGGTGCTGATGATGCACCGCCATGAGTTTGTAGTTCCCTTCCGGCAATTCGGTTATGAAAGCTGGAAAAGTTCCCGATTCCAACTGGCGTCCGCTCAGAGTGAGCAGTTGAAAATTAGCATCTGCTTGATTACAAGATAACTGCACTGCCCCCAATTGGGGTGTCACCCGCCAGGTGGCGGTCATTCCCGCCGCCACCGTCACGTCATCGGCGCTTCCCCAATGGGCGTAATGGGATTCAACCACATATTGATCGGTTGGTACAACTTGGTTAAGCCCGGAACTGTTGGTCATGATCATCGACCATTCCGGGCCGCGGACCGACAGCATGGGGGCCGGAGGATCAACCGTAATTGCCAGCGTTCCCATCGCACGCTTTAAATCAACTGTGCCGATTTCGTGCGCCCCGTACCACGCGAAGAAATTGGTGGCATACGTTTCCCCTTTCGGGTGGGTAATGGTGAATTTGTGTGAACCAAGCGAAATATTTTGTCCGCTGATGGCTGGCAATCCGTCCAGCGTGGCGGTGGCGTCAATCGCCTGCCCTTGCAGCGAAACGTTAAAATTAAGTCGGGTTTTCTCCATTAAGCGCTGATGCGTGTGGATTCCAAACAACCCCGACACCAAGAGCAACCACCAGAATATCGGGCGCAGGACACGCGGCCACCGGCCCGTCATGTTTTTCGAAGATGTCTTTACCATGTCCAAATACCCTTTCGTGGTTGACCTTTTAGGCTGACTCCTGCAAAGCTATAAACCAGATAATCACTATGGCAACACCCGACGACAAGCCAAAAAAACGCGAGTTCGTGCGTCTCGTTCTGGATTTCATCTTCGGCTTCAAAAATCAGCGGGGCGATATTTTGGATGCCTGGATTTATTCCGCCGATGAATTCAGTCTTGATCCACAGGAATTTTACGCCGGGGTCGAGAAACATCTCGCCAACCAGAAAATTCCCGGCATGGCGATTTCGCGCGTTGAATTTGCCGAGGGCGGATTGCTTTCCGATCAGCGAACCTATCTGCGCCTGATGCGGGAACGATTTGCGATTGACGCTTGTGCCGCCCCCTTCGGCAAACATTATTTCTTTTCCTGCCGCTTCGTCCATGTTCCCGCGCTCGTGCGGCTCTGGCACATCGTGGCGACCGTCATTTTTTTTGGTGTCGTTGGCAGTCTGCTGGTCAAGCCATTGGGTTTCACTTTTGCCATAATTGCCGTCATCGGTCTCTTGTTCGCCTTGGCTGGAGTGTTTCGCAACGCGGCAGCTTTTACCGATCTCGACAGCCTTTTGTTGAAAATCCCCGTGGTGGCCACGGTGTATGAAAACTGGTTTCGGATGGAAACATATTATCGCGTGGATACGCGAACATTGTATAAAAGTATTTTGCCCGACCTCATCAAAGCCGCCGCCGAAGAAATTTGCGCAGCCAAAGGCATTAAGTTAGTCCGGCAATCGGCGTCCGCGCCGATTTTGGCGGAACTGTATCCGCCGGGAGCCAAATGAAAACCCATGCCTTCCGCGCATGAACATTTTTCGGAGCAGTTTCAGAAGTGGGAAAAGCGCGGACGTGGCTGGCAGGTATTTGCCGAGCCGGTATTTCCCGAACCGCCGTTTGTTCCCTTCGCGTTACGCTCAATGGCGGAAACTCCGGCGGTGGATAATGGACGGCGACCGAGTTTTCTTGGGTCATTGTTTCGCAAGGTCGCAGTGCCGCCACTGCCGCCAGCCGACGAGACCGAGGACGAAGCAGAGGAGGAACCCGAACCACAATCACTGGTTCGAGAAAAACTGATTGAACTCAAAACTTCCCTGCCGGAGGATTTCGACACTGGCCGGGAGGCGTTCGAGCAATTCTTTCGGAACCTTGCCCTTTGCCGCGAACCGGTTGCTTTTGAATTGCTGGGCACCAACGGACGGGTAAGCGTGCAATTCGTTGCTGGTGAGTATGATGCCCCTTTGGTACGGCGGCAGTTGCAGGCGTATTTCCCCGACGCCAGCTTTCAATCCCAATCGGGCGTGCTCTCAAAAGCATGGGAAGCGTGCGGTGGCAATGAAGTTTTGGTTTTTGAATTTGGTTTGGAGCGGGAATTTATGCTGCCGCTGGCCAGTGGCAAGCTGGACCCGTTCATCGGCGTGATTGGCGCGCTCGCCGAGTTGTCCCCTGCCGATCTTGGGTTGTTCCAAGTTCTCTTTCAACCGGTGCAGGGGCCATGGTCGGAAAGCATCGTCAACTCAGTCACTGGGCCGGACGGCAAGGCGTTTTTTGTAAATTCGCCGGAACTCACCAGTGCGGCGGAAGCCAAGGTTTCGTCTCCCCTCTACGCTGTCGTTGTCCGCATTGCCACCAAAGGTGAAACTTTTGAACGGGCTTTGCAGATTGCCACTGACATGGCCGCATCTCTTCGAGTATTTGCTCATCCCCAGGGCAATGAACTCATTCCGCTCAATAACGACGAATATCCCGACACCGAACATGCCGAAGATGTCCTCTTGCGCCAATGCCGGCGTCCAGGAATGCTCCTGAGCAGTGACGAGCTGATTGCCTTCGTGCACCTGCCATCCAGCGCGGTGCGAACCCAGGCTCTGGCGCGGGACACGGGTAGAACCAAAGCCGCCCCGGCCATCGTGCGCCAGCCACCTGGCATTATCATCGGTGACAACGAACATAATGGCGAAATCGTCCCCGTCTTTCTCCATGCCAATCAGCGAGTGCGGCATACGCACATCATCGGTTCCAACGGCACCGGCAAGTCATCTCTGTTGCTGAATTTAATCCAGCAGGACATTGAGCATGGGAATGGCATCGCGGTGCTTGATCCTCACGGCGATTTGATTGACCAGATTTTGGAGGTCATCCCGGACAAACGAATTGATGACGTAATTGTGGTGGACTTGGACGACGAGGAATTCCCCATCGGCTTTAATATTCTGCAAGCCCATTCCGAAATTGAAAAGAGACTGCTTGCCTCCGATCTTCTTGCCGTATTCCGAAGATTGTCAACCACTTGGGGCGACCAGATGGATACGGTGTTGATGAATGCGATTCTGGCGTTCCTAAAAAGCAGTCAGGGCGGAACGCTGGCAGACTTGCGCCGGTTTCTGCGCGATCAAAAGTTTCGCAATGAATTTTTGCTCACCGTCCGTGATCCCGAGGTGCGTTCATTTTGGGAGGAAGTATTCCCCACCTTGGGCAAGGACAAGTCCGTCGGTTCGATTCTCGCCCGGTTGCAGGAATTTTTCAGCCGGGAAGCACTCCGCAACATGGTGTCACAGCGCGAGAACCGACTTGATTTTGCGGACATCATGGACAGCGGTAAAATCTTTTTGGCGAAGCTCTCGACCGGTTTGGGTGGCGAGGAAAATTCCTATCTGTTAGGCACGTTGCTCGTAGCGAAATTCCAGCAGCTGGCGATGGCGCGCGCGGCACAGAAACAGGAGGCCCGCCGGGACTTCTGGTTATACATTGATGAGTTCCAGCATTTTATTTCGCCGAGCATGGAAAAGATTTTAACCGGCGCGCGCAAGTACCGGTTGGGCTTCACGCTGGCCCATCAAAATCTTCATCAGTTGCAAGAAGATGCCAATGTTGCCAGTGCGGTCATGACCCAGCCTTGTACGCGGATCGTCTTGCGGGTCGGAGACGACGACGCCAAGCGACTGGGCGATGGCTTTGAATCCTTCGATGCCAAAAGCCTGACCCGGCTGGAAAAATACCACGCGATTGTCCGCGTGGAACAAAATGATTTTGATTTCAATCTGGCACTGCGGAAACCTGAATTGCCCGACAGCGGCGGCCAGCGGAAAGCAGCGATCATTGCGGCCTCCCGCAAAAGATACGGTACGCCGCGTGAAAAAGTGGAAGCAGACTTGCTCGCCGGCCTCCGGCCCGCTGCCGGAAAAACTGAGCCGAAGCAGGAGGGCGAACCGTCAAACGGTGGCAGCGCTTCCAAACCACCACCCGGCGACCCACCCGCACCAGCGCCAGATGCTCCGCAACCTTCGGAACCGCCGCACGTTACGGAAATTCCGAAGGCGGCAGTGCCGCCGACCAGTAGTGAGGCAAAGCCGGTTGTTTCCGCTCCAGGTGTTCCGCAAAGCCCGCGTGATTTGGGCCGGGGTGGGGCACGGCACAAAGCCATTCAGAAACGCATCAAAGAGGCAGCGGAGGCTCTTGGTTTCCGTGGCGTCATCGAATGGCCGGTGCCCGGTGGCCAAGACAGTGTGGACTTGTGGTTGGAACGCAGCGGCCAAGCAATTGCGTGTGAAATTTCCTTCACCACCACGATTGACCATGAGGTGGGCAACGTCGCCAAATGCTTGAATGCTGGCATTCCGAAGGTGGCGGTGATTTGCCTGGAGGACGAACGCTTGCGGAAGATCAGCAGTGCCGTTTCCGGCAGCCTTGGTGCGGAAGAGGCCGCACGGGTGGCATATTTCCAGCCCGATCCGTTCATCGTCTATTTGAAAGGACTGTCATTACCTTCCGTCTCGGAACCGTCCCAAACCGAATATGGCGGCGTAAAGGTAAAACGTTCAGCGCCAAAATTGTCCGCGTCAGAATTGCAGCAGAAAAAAGAAATCGGTTACCGCGCCATGGCGGCGGCCGTACGGCCAAAATAATTCCGCACACCGGAAGGCATCATTTCTTTTCCAGATAATAAACCGGCCCAACCACCTTGAAGGGCGAACAGGACTCAATGATGCGAATGCGAAGTTTGGTCAAACTCATCTCCGGACGTTCTTCGGCATTGAAAATATTTGGCGGAGCCACGCCGAATTCCCGGGCGACGGAAACCTTCGATTTGCCAGAGGCTTCGCGGAATTGCTTTGCCAGGGCCACCAGTTCTTTTTCTTCCAGAAATTTTTCCTTTCGCATCGTTGAATCAAAACATAAAATAGTTGCTTTGACTATCTTTTTCCTTGTAATCGCTTTGCGTTTCGGGTATGAAATAGTGGTATGAAGGACAATAGCGTCTTGAACAAATCGGTTGGGATTTGGATTCGGGTTTCCACCGAAGACCAGGCCCAGGGCGACAGCCCGGCACATCACGAAGACCGCGCCCGCAGCTACGCCAAGAGCCGGGGGTGGGAGGTCAAAGAAGTGTATGACCTTGCCGGCCAGAGCGGCAAAGCCGTCATGCAGAACCCGGAGGCCAGGCGCATGATGAAGGACATCGAAAGCGGTCACATTACCGGCCTGGTGTTTTCCAAGCTGGCACGCCTGTCCCGCAATCGCCGCGAGCTTGAAATGTTTTCCGATCATTTCAGGAAGTATCAGGCCGACCTCATTTCCTTGAGTGAGGCGATCGACACCAGCACCGCCGGGGGCCGGATGTTCTTTCACTTGCTCGGCGTGTTCGCCCAATGGGAGCGGGAGGAAATCACCGAGCGTGTCGAGGCGTCCGTCCTGACCCGCGCCAAGCTTGGAAAATCCATCAATGGCAGCGCCCCCTATGGTTACCACTGGAAAGACCGCAAATTGGTGGTTAAGCCGGAGGAAGCAGCCATCCGCCGCAAGGCCTACGAACTTTTCTTGAGTTGCCGACGCAAAGGACAGGTTGCCAAGGAGTTAAACGCCGCTGGCTACCGCACCCGTGAGGGAGCCATCTGGCGGGATACGTCCATCGCGCGGATTTTGGAAGATCCCAGTGCCAAGGGCATCTACGTGTTTAACACTATGCGCCATACCGGAAGCTGGCGAAAGGAACCTAAGCCCGAAAGCGAATGGGGCAAGGTTGAGTGCGAAGCCATCGTTCCCGAAGCCCAATGGAACCAAGCGAGCCAGATCATGGAGGAGCAATTGAAGGCATGGAAAAAGCCGGGCAAGCCCCCCGTGCATTTGTTCAGCGGCCTGGCGCATTGTTCATGCGGTGCCAAAATGTATGTGTCCAACAAAAGTCCGAAGTATTTCTGCCGCAAATGCCGGAATAAATTCCCCATCGAAGATTTGGAAAAATTTGTGCATCGGGAGCTTAAAGGATATTTCGGCCAGCCGGAGGAGGTTGCCAGCCGTTTGCAGGAAGCAGACCGGAACCTGACGGAAAAATCGGCGTTGCTTGAAACGCACCGGCACGAGATTCAGAAGGTCAAAGAATCCATGCGCTTGACCGAACAGCTTTACTTGGACAAGCAGATTTCCGGCGACGGCTTCCGCCGCATGTACAGCCCCGCCGAAGAACGCCTGACACAATTGGAGAAGGAATTGCCCAAGCTTGAAGCCGAGGTGGACTTTTTGAAAGTGAACCGGCTTTCCGCCGATGACCTCTTGCATGAGGCGACTTCCCAGTACGAACGCTGGCCGAAAATGCCGACGGATGACAAGCGCAGAATCGTCGAAGCCCTCATCGAAAAGGTCATAATTGGCGATGGTGAAATGGAGATAAAGTTCTGCTACCCACTAGTTTCTGAAGAACTCTGCAAAAACCAACAGCGGTTAGGGCCGGGGTGCGGGGAAAAACAGTCAAACGGCTTCATGGGCCGGCCAAATCAATGACGTCGCCGGGTTAATCCTCGGATGTTACCGGGAATTTTCGCTGCCTCTACCCCGGGGCAATTGGGACTTGGTCTTTGACAGTTTTCCTTTAACCTCCGGCCTCAGAAACCCGTCTGCCCTTGCAAACAACCATATTATGCTCAACCGCCTCACCCTCCTCCTCACCGCGCTGCTCACCCTCCTGGCACCAGCATCGCCCGCCGCCGATACCGGCTCCTCCCAATATTACGAGGTCCGCATTTATCACACCAAATCCGCTGAGCAACAGCAGCGTATTAATGAGTACTGGCAAAATGCCGCGATTCCGGCTTATAACCGCCAGGGCATTCAGCCCATTGGCGTATTTACCGAACTAAACGAAAGCCCCACCAATGGCATCTATGTGCTCATCCCCTGCGATTCCCTCGCCATTTTTGAAGCCATGCCCGGCAAACTGGCCGCCGATGCCACCTATCAGGCGGCTGCCGCGGATTTTCTGGCCGCCGGCAAGGCCAATCCGGCGTATGAACGCTTTGAAAGCTCCCTCCTCGTGGCCTTCGACGGCATGAAACAACTCGTTGTCCCCCCGGCCGCCCACCGGCCCAATATCTTTGAATTGCGCACCTATATGAGCCCGGGCGAAGCCAAAGGTCTGAATAAAATCCACATGTTCGAAAGCGGCGAAATCACCCTCATGAAAGATATTGGCCTCGCCCCGATCTTTTACGGCCGGAAATTGATTGGACCGAATCTCCCCTGCCTCATGTACCTGACCTGCGGGGAAACCCCGGAAGCCCATGGCCAGCACTGGAAAGCGTTCTCCGCCGCCCCCGTCTGGAAAGCCCTGCAAGCCGAGCCCCAGTACAAGGATAACGTCTCCAGCATCATCAAAATCATGCTCAAGCGCACCCCCGCTTCCCAAATTTAAGGCTCAACTGGCTCCCCCCAATTTGACCGCCCCCCCGCCAAACACCGTGTGGCAACATTGTTCCCCCCTGCCCCTGCGCCCCAGCCCATCCATCGGAACGCACCTCAGTGTGGGATGAGTGCCAACCGGCCGCCACCACAGGATGCAAGCCCGGCTGGGTTGCCCAAGTGGAATTTTGGACATTATCCGGCATGTCCGGCCAGACCTGCGCCTCCGAACCCGGTCTGGCGGGGCACAAAAGATCATAAAAATGGCCTGTTTTATGATATTTGCTGCTGTTTTGTAATTTTGGCCAAGCCGGGTGCCAAACCCTGCCTGCCAGGCTCAAAAGAGCCGGCCGCTGACTCCATTTGACAAAATCCACCTGCCAGCATAGACTCATCATGCGAGTGGTTTTAACCAGGTGATTTTACCGCCCCGCCGCCCCTGCCAGGCCAACGGGTTCACCCAGGCGCTCGGGCAGCCGCCAGTTCTTTGACATCCCAAAACCACCCCCCTGAAAGTGAGCGCCCATTCGCCCCCCGCGCCAGGCGAATCCGGGTACATCCGACTAAATCCGACTAAATCCGGCTTAAAATAAATAAAAAAACCTCCAGCCCAGCCAGAACTCCTGAGCGCGCCTCCATGGTGGCCACCGTGGAGCCTTAAGCCCCCCGGACCTTGGCTGGCCCCGTCCACTGCGCAGGAGAGGGTGTGTCAATCTAGGTAAATCGCAACTAATCGTGCCTAATCGTGCCTTTGCCAGTTTTTGACATTGGACTTTAGCCTTGGGACATTGCACCGCCGCAGCTCCCCGCCGTCCAGCCTTCTAAAGCCCCCCCAGCCACCGATTGCACCCAATCCAAACTTGAATCCCCCCCCAAATCCCGCCTATGCTCTGACTTTATGACCAAACCAGCCTGTCCGATGTGCGAAATGACCGAAGTTCTGGAACACCCTGACCGCTGGGAATGCGTCACCTGTGGCCACGAATGGGAACGCGCTGCCGCCCCCGAAGCCCCCGAAGCGGCCCGCGTGGTCAAGGATGCCCACGGCACCGTGCTCGCCGATGGCGATTGCGTGATTTTAATCAAAGATTTGAAACTGGGCGGCACCCAGGTGCTCAAAGGGGGTTCCAAATCCAAACCCATCCGCCTGGGCGACGGCGACCATGAAATCTCCTGCAAAGTGGACGGCATCGCCGTGGGCCTCAAGGCCTGCTTTGTAAAAAAGGCCTGAGCCTGGCCGAGGCGCCGTCCTGCTGAAGCGCCATTCCCCGGTAAATGTTGTCCCGCAGGGCTTGTCGAAGTGGCAAGTCAGGTTCCCGCCCATTTTCCAATATCGCCCATGGCACAAGGTCAAATCCAAAACTGGCTTCCCGGCCGGGAATGGGGTAGCCTGTTCCGCAGTTGATGAATGCTTTTGGTCAAAAATGGATAATTGGTGGGCTGGTGGGGTTGGGGCAACTGACGGTGCTGGCCAAGGAAGCGCTGGCGTCCTGCCTCACCTTCAAGCTCACCCGCAAAGATTTGATGTACCAAATCTATTCGATTGGCGTCAAATCCCAGTCCGTTGTCCTCGTTACCGGGGCGTTCACCGGCATGGTGCTGGCCGCCCAAACCTATTTCCAGTTTCACAAGGTCAAAATGGATACGGCCACCCTCGCCGTGGTGAGTGTGTCCATGTGCAGCGAACTCGGGCCAGTACTGACCGCCCTGATGGTGGCCGGGCGGGTCGGTGCCTCCATGGCCGCCGAACTGGGCACCATGCGAGTCACCGAGCAAATTGACGCACTGCGCACCCTGGCCACTCATCCGGTGGATTATTTGGTGGTGCCGCGCCTCGTGGCGGCGGTCATTGCCCTCCCTTTGCTGACTACCGAGGCCATGGCCACTGGCATTCTGGCCAGTTATATCGTGGGCGTTTATTTGCTGGGCATTGATCCCGCCTACGCCTGGTGGAACATGCTCAAATACTCCCACGACATTGATGTGCAAATCGGCATTGTCAAAGCTGTGGTCTACGGTGGCATCATTGCGCTCATCGGCTGTTTCAAAGGACTCAATTGCGGCATGGGCGCAGAGGGAGTGGGTCGGGCCACTACCGAAGCGGTCGTCTATGCGTCCATTTCCATCCTCATTTCCAATTTTTTCCTGACCCTGGCGCTGGAGCAAATCGCCGTCATCTTTAAATTATGATTGAAGTCCGGCATTTGACCAAGAGCTTCGGCGGCAACGTCATTCTGGATGATGTCGACTTGCGCATTGAGCACGGCGAATCGGTAGTCATCATCGGACGCAGCGGTGGCGGTAAAAGCGTGCTCCTGAAACACTTGATCGGCTTGCTCCAACCCGACAGCGGAATGATCTCGGTGGATGGGGAAAATCTCTGCGGGATGAACGAACGGCAGTTGATCCGGGTGCGGGAAAAATTTGGGATGGTCTTTCAGGGCGCCGCGCTCTTTGACTCCATGACCGTGGCGGAAAACGTGGCCTTTCCCCTGCAACGGCAGCGCAAACACACCGCCGCCGAAATCGCACGCCTGGTGGCCCGCACGCTGGACGTGGTGGGCCTGCCGGGAACCGAGCGCAAGAAGCCAGCCGAACTTTCGGGCGGGATGCGCAAGCGCGTTGGCCTCGCTCGCGCCATCATTTACGAACCCCAGATCGTCCTTTATGATGAACCTACGACCGGACTGGACCCGATTGTCTCTGACAGCATTGACAAATTAATCATGCGGGTGAATGAGACCCTTAAAGTGACCAGTGTGGTGGTCACCCACGACATGCGTAGTGCCCGGCGGGTGGGCCAGCGAATTCTCATGCTGCACGAGAAACGAATTTACGCCAATGGCACCCCTGAGGAAATTTTTACCTCGGCGGACCCGGTGGTGCGGCAATTCATTGACGGGGTGGCCGACCCCGAGGACGTTTTATTCTGAATCATGGAAAAATCAACGCGTTTAGAAATCAAAGTCGGGCTGTTTGTGGCGGTGGGACTCGTCCTGCTGGCCGTGCTGCTGCTACAATTCAGCAAAAGCTCCAGCCTGTTTGAGGGCACCTATGAACTACGGTTGCATGCCACCAATGTGGGCGGCATCAAGCCCCGGGCCCAGGTGCTGCTTGCCGGTGTGCAGGTGGGTATCGTTTCCGATATCAAACTGGCCCCGGACAGCAAAAGCGTAACCATCTTCCTGAAGATTTACGACAACTTCAAAATTTACCACGATGCCCGTTTCGCCATTGAGCAGGCGGGGTTTCTCGGGGACCAATATGTCTCCATTGTCCCCACGGAAAATAAAGGGGATTTCTTGTTTGGCGGCACGGATGTGCCCTGCACCGAGCCCTTTAATCTCCAGGAAGTGGCACGGTCGGCTTCCGGTTTTATTCAACAACTGGATACCACGGCCAAAAAACTGGACGCCGCAGTGTCTGATATTAAACGTGTAGTATTAAATGAGGAAACACTCACCAATTTTGCCCTGGCCGTCGCCAACATCCGCAACGTGTCCGAGCAGGCCCAAGCCACGGTAAACGGACTAAACCATCTGGTCGCCACCAATGGCGAACAGGTCAACTTGGCCATCAGCAATGTCGTCGCCTTCTCGCAGCAATTAAACCGCTTGGGCGATTCCGCCGACAGCCTCCTGGCGTCCAACGGCGCGCAAATTGCCTTAGCCACCCACAATCTTGCCGCCTCCTCCGAAACCTTGAAAAATGTGCTGGGTGATGTCCAGGCCGGCAAGGGCCTGGCCGGCGCGATTTTGCAAAATCAGGAACTTGCCACGAATGTCCAGGCCATTGCCAGCAACCTGGCCTTGACCACCAGCAATTTGAATCAAGTGGGTTTGTGGGGCGTCCTCTGGGCACCCAAACATCACAATCCCCGCGACTCCGTGCCGGCCAGTTCAAAACATACCACCAAATAAAACCTATGGACTTCGTCACCGTTTACAAGGCCGTAACCGCCGCGCAATCACAAATTGTTCGGTCGCGCTTGGAAGCCGCCGAATTCCACCCGTTTGTGCCGGATGACCTGTCCCCCTTTGGCTCCGATCCCCTCGCCCTCGGTTCCGGCGGCATCCGCATCCAGGTGCCCGCCGAAGAAGCTGAGGAGGCCAAAGCCTTCCTGGCCAGTGAACCGGCGGATGAACCCGCGAGTTAATCCCTGTGACGCCCGCCCAACTGAAATCCCTGCGCCGGCTGGAAAAACTACTGCCCGGCGAAATTATTCTCGACCCGGCCACCCTCTCCAAATACGCCGGCGACAAGTGGTTCGCCACACACCAACCGGATGCCGTCGCCCTGCCCCGTTCAACCGCTTCCGTCTCCAAAATCCTCAAGTTCGCCAACCGGCTGCTAATCCCCGTCACCCCGCGCGGGGGCGGCCATGGCTATGTGGGCGGTTGTGTGCCCATGCGCGGCGGCATTGTGCTTTCGCTGGAACGACTGAATCAATTACTGGAAATCAACGGCCGGGATTTCGTCACCGTGGTCCAGCCGGCGGTGATTACCGAGCAGTTGCAAATCGCCGTGGAAAAGCAGGGGTTGTTTTACCCCCCCGACCCCGCCAGCCGAGCCAACAATTTTATTGGCGGCAACATCGCCACTAACGCCGGCGGACCACGCTGCCTGAAATATGGTGTCACGCGCGATTACGTGCTTGGCCTGGAAGTGGTGCTCGCCAATGGCGATATCGTCCGCCTCGGCAGTCGCACCCACAAAAACAAAACCGGCTTTGACCTGCACCGCCTGTTCGTGGGTTCGGAGGGTCTGCTGGGCATCGTCACCGAGGCCACGCTTAAATTGATTCCCCTGCCCCCGTACCGGGCGAATCTGGCCATCGGCTTTGGTTCTATGAACGACGCCGCGCTTGCTCTGCAAGCCATCCTGGCCGCCGGCTTCCTCCCCTGCGCCATGGAGCTTGCGGACGAGTTCACCCTCGCCGCTGCCGCCCAACGCACCAAAAATGCCCGCCTCCTCGACTGCCGCGCGATGCTGATTGTCGAACTTGATGGCCAAACCGCCTCGGTGACCGGGGAAATCCAGGAACTGGAACGCATCGTTACCGTCCACCAACCGCTCTTCATGGACCGCGGCCTCGGTGCCGCCCAGTGTGAGGAAGTCTGGAAAATCCGCCGCGAATTTTCCTACGCCCTGCGCGACACCGGACTCACCAAGTTGAATGAAGACATCGTCGTCCCACGCGGCCGGCTCGAAGCGCTATTTCAGTTCACCGCCCAGCTCCAAAAAAAGCACGGCCTGCCTCTGGCCTGTTTCGGCCACGCCGGGGATGGCAATATTCATTGCAATGTCATGGTGGATTATACCCAGCCCGGCGCCAAAGCCCGGAGTCAGGCCGCCTTGGATGATTTGTTCAAACAGGTCATCGCCTGGGGTGGCGCCATCAGTGGCGAACACGGCATTGGTCTGGCCAAAAAGCGCTGGTTCCCCTTGGCTGTGCCCCCCACCGCCCGTAAACTCCACCACACGATAAAACATGCCTTGGACCCCAACGGCATCCTGAACCCGGGAAAATTTGTCTGACGACAGATTATGAAGAACGAAAATGTCACCCGCTTCAGCATCTCGCTGCCCCCGTCTCTTCTATTGCAACTGGACCAGATGTCCTCCGAGAAAGGATATGCCAATCGCTCCCTCGCTGTGGCGGACATGATCCGCAACCAGCTCGTCGAGCACCGCCAGAAAACCGGTGCTGAGGACATCGCTGGCACCATCACCCTGGTCTACGACCATCACAAACCCCATTTACAGTCCACGCTCACCGACATCCAGCACGACCATCACAACGTGATTTTGTCCACCGTGCATGTGCACCTGGATCATCATAACTGTTTGGAAGTCCTCCTCGTCCGCGGCCCCGGCAAGGTCATCCGCAAAATCGCCGATGCGCTTATCACCGCCAAAGGCGTAAAGCACGGCAAACTCACCGTGACCACGACCGGCAAGGAATTTGCGGCGTAAGCCGGCTGCTCAATCAGGATAACCGTTCGGATGCTTCACATGCCAGGCCCAAGCCGTGGATACAATGTCCTCCAGCTTGGGAAACTTCGGTTTCCAGCCCAACTCGGTGATGGCTTTCCCCGCCGAGGCCACCAGCCGGGGTGGGTCACCCGCACGCCGCGGTTTTTCCACCGTTGGAATTTTCTTCCCCGTGATCTTCTCACACGTATCGATGACCTGGCGCACCGAATATCCATCGCCATTACCCAGATTGTAGAAACCCGACTTGCCCGGTTGCAGTCCGAGCATGTGCGCTTGCGCCAGATCGCGAATGTGAATGTAGTCCCGGATGCACGTGCCGTCCGGAGTGGGATAATCCGTCCCGAAAATCTCGCAATGCGTTTTCTGCCCGAGCGCCACCATCAGCACATTCGGAATCAAATGCGTCTCAATCCGGTGATGTTCGCCGAACGTCTCGCTCGCCCCGGCTGCGTTAAAATATCGAAACGCAATGAAATCCAGCTGGTAAAGCTGCTGATACCAGACCAGCACCTTCTCAAACATCAGCTTGGCCTCACCATAAGGACTGATCGGCCGCTGCGGCAAATCCTCGGTCATCGGCATCCGGTCCGGCGGACCGTAGGTGGCGCAGGTGGAACTGAAGACAAATTTCTTTACCCCGCACTCCACCGCCGCATCAGCCAGCTTGAGCGCATTGACCAGGTTGTTATGAAAATATTTCTTGGGATTCGTCATCGACTCGCCTACCTGGGCGCTCGCCGCAAAATGCATGATGGCATCGGGCTTGGCCTGCCTGACGGCGTTTAAAATATTCCCCTCCACTTCTGGTTCCGCGAAGACGAAAGTGGCCCGGGGATCCACTGCCGAGCGATGTCCCTCCGTAAGATTGTCGTAAACGGTTACTGAATGACCTGCATTCAGGAGCTCCTCCGTGCAAATGGAACCAATGTAACCCGCTCCGCCAGTAACAAATACGTTCATGCCGAAATGCTACCTGCCTTCCCGCCTGCTGAAAAGTGTAAAAAGCGAGCATCCCATGATGGCGAGAACATTCCATTTAACAGCCACCAAATGGGCTCAAAACTGAGGGAAGGAACCATGGGCTGGCACCCGCAGCCAAGTATTTTGCCGACCAGACCGAACTACTGGCTTTCGCGGGCGACTTTTAAAAGGTACTCAAAAGAAAAAATCCCCGTGTTGTGACCGTCGGCCCAAACGGGCTGAATGCCATAACCGCCCACTGAGTCCATGCGTACCAGCTTGAAGGCGACACTGGAAAATGGTTTCGGGGGATTTTTGTAGACGTTGCCCAGTATGTCGGTTTCGCCGGAGCAGCCGGCACAGGGACAACAGCGTCGCAATTTCTCGAGCTGGATAAAATCTTCGAGGCCACTTTCCCATTTGACGGCCAGTTCATTGCCAATATGTTGTATGTCAGTCGCTCGCATGCGGAGATTGTGCAGGTAAAAGGTAGCGAGTTCAAACTGCAATCACCCGTGAAGGGACTTCCCCATTTCAAACCAAACCCTCCTGGAAATAATTTCGAGTTCACTCCTGGCCGGGAAGCTGTACCATGGAGCATCTTTTATGGATATCGAAATTTTTCTCAAGCAACGATTAATTTGTGTGGCGGTGATTGAACGGGCTGAGGATGCCGTGCCGCTGACTGAAGCACTCATGGCCGGCGGCTTGCAGGTGATCGAAGTTACATTTCGCACAGCCGGAGCGGCGGCCGCGATTAAGTTAATACGGCAGAAGTTGCCAACCGCACTGGTGGGCGCTGGCACGTTGCTGACGGCAGATCAGGTGAAGCAGGCCATTGACGTGGGTGCGCAATTCGGCGTCTCGCCTGGATTAAGTGAGGCGGTGCTGCAAGCGGCCCAAGACCACCGATTTCCTCTCTTCCCCGGCGTCATCACTCCCACGGAAGTGATGCGGGCTTTGGAACTGGGTGCCAGGCACTTGAAGTTCTTCCCCGCCGAGGCAGCGGGAGGCGTGAACATGTTAAAATCTCTGGCCGGACCGTTTGGTCATACGGGGGTGAGATTTGTCCCGACCGGCGGCATCACGGCGGCCAACCTGCCGAATTATCTGGCCATTCCCCAAGTGACCGCGATTGGCGGTTCGTGGATGGCGGAACGCAAACTGGTGGCGGACAAAAACTGGGCCAAAATCACCAGCCTGACGGCCGAGGCTATTCAGTTAATATCCCAAACGCCCGTGAAATAATTCTACGTCTGCATGAAGCAATGGGTTATTTTGAGCGATTGCCTCCTTTCACCCGCATGCGGATTGAGTAGATGCATTTGCTGGCAGTGATGAACAGCGTTTTGTGATCGGCACCACTGAAACTCAGATTGGCCGTCCAAGGTCCGGGAATATCAATATGCTCTAGGCGTTCGCCAGTGGGGCTGTAGATGGTCACGCCGCGACCCGCCAGATAGAAATTACCCAGTTCATCCACGGTCATCCCATCGCAACCCTGGCTGCAGATGAGCGACTTGTTGGTGAGCGAACCATCCGGCAGGATGTCAAAACTCCATGTGCGGTTGCCGTTGATGTCGGTGGCAAACAGTTTCGTCCCATCTGGTGAACCGCTAATACCATTCGGTTTGTGAAAATCTTGAATCACCGGCTTGAGGAGCAGATGATCCGGCGACAAGTAAAAAACCCATTCGCCATTAAATTTCAGCCGATTGGTGTCGGTCCAGGTGCGGTCATAAAATGGGTCGGTAAAGTAAATCCCACCGTTGGGTGCCACCCAAACATCGTTGGGACCGTGCAGCGCCTTGCTTTGGTAATGAGTCACTAATTTGGTGATGACTTTATCTGGGGTAATGGACCACAGCTCATGATGCTCCTCGGCACAGGCAATAAGATTGCCATGGGTATCAAAATACATGCCATTGGCCCGGCCGGCAGGCTGTAGGAAGGTGGAAAGTTGGCCGTCCACACTCCATTTCAGGATGCGGTTATTGGGCTGGTCCGTAAAAAACACATTTCCTTGAGCGTCGGATGTGGCCCCCTCGGTGAAGTCGAAATTATCGCCCAGCTTTTCCAGCTTCGCCCCGTCGGCCACGAGGGATTCCGCCCGTGCTGAAACCAGCCAACATCCAAAAACCAAAACTGCCGCAATGATTCGTTTCATATGGGAGGTATCTTTGTAACCAAGCCATTTCTAAGCTGTCCGGAACCGAATGGCCAGTCAAAGTTTCAATCATTAGGGCTGCCAAACTGCGGCCGATTGGCTGGCACCAAAAATCACACCTTGTTATTTAAGGCTGGCTGGGCCATGCTAACCGCCTGTATTCGGGATCGAAATGAATAGTGACACGCAACGCACACTGCGCTTTCTCAAAAGCTGGGCCATCAACACCCTCGCGGTGCTGCTGGCCGTCAAGATTGTGCCCGGTATCAGTATCAGCACTGCGAGTCCCTACTCCGCCCCCATCATGACCGCGCTCGCGTTGGGCATTCTTAATGCGTTTATCCGACCCATTTTGATGCTACTGGCGCTGCCCTTGTTGATTTTCACTCTGGGTCTGTTCACGTTGGTAATCAATGCCTTGCTACTTCGACTCGTCTCGTGGCTCTTGCCGCCTGGTTATTTCCATGTGGAAAATTTTTGGGCGGCCTTCCTCGCGGCGATTGTCATTGGCATTGTTTCCGTGGCACTGAATATAATGACGGGCGGCACCAAAGTTGCCGTTCAGCGCCGGCCGCCCCCACCGCCGCCCGGAAAATCCGGTCCCGGTGATGGTCCGGTCATAGACGTTTAACGCCCATCTTTCAGTTAAAGGCTGCGATAAGCCGCGGCCAGCGTGGGAATGCCTTGGGCGTGAAACCCACGTTCAAAATCGGTCAACACCTCGGCTAGCTCCCCGGGAGTCGGAACTCCAGTAAAATCCCGGGCCGCGCCAAAAACCTCGGTCATCTGCGTAAAATAATCCTGGTCATCGGTCCGCAAATAAACCACTCCCCCCGGCAACAACACCCTTCGAGCCAGCGCAGGAAAATCCGTATTGATCAAACGATGCCGGTGGTGCTTCTTCTTCGGCCAGGGATCAGGAAAGTAGATGTGCACCGCCGTGGCGCACTGGGCCGGGAGCAAATATTGCAGAAAATAAGCGGACTCAATACGCACGCCGCGCAGGTTGGTCAGCCCGGCCAACCGGCCCTTGCGATCTAATTTTTTGATCCGCCCCAGCAGTCGTTCCACCCCGAGAAAATTAACTTCCGGATGGCGGCGGGCATATTCAGCCAGGAAAGAAGCGTCGCCGCAGCCGAGCTCGACTTCCAGAGGTTGTAAAATTGGGAAAAACTCCGTTAAATCCAAGGATTCCACAATGGATTTGAATTCATAAACGAGGTTTGAAAGGTCAATTGGCATTTAAAACACGAGGATAAAGTGATTCAGAACGCTTGGAAATGTTGAATATAGGTCAGGTGATCTCAATTACAACCGGACAATGATCGCTGCCCATCACCTTGGGCAGAATATAGGCGCGTTTGAGGCGGGGGCGCAGGGCCTGGGAGATGAGGAAGTAGTCAATGCGCCAGCCCACATTCCGCGCCCGGGCGCCAGCCATGGGGCTCCACCAGGTAAAATGGCCCCCGCCCTGCTCGAATTCACGGAAAGTGTCTACAAAACCCGCCGCCACGCAGGCACTGAAGCCCGCGCGTTCCTCGGGGGTGAATCCGTGATTTTTCATGTTGGATTTGGGATTGGCCAGGTCGATTTCCGTGTGCGCCACATTCAGGTCGCCGCACCAGATCACAGGCTTTTTTTGCTCCAATTTTTTGAGGTAAGCGAGAAAATCACGGTCCCATTGCTGGCGGTATGGCAGCCGGGTGAGTTCCCTTTGGGAATTGGGAACATAGACGTTTACCAGGTAAAAATCAGCGTATTCCGCCGTCAGCACACGGCCTTCATTATCATGTTCCGCGATGCCAATGTGCGGCACCACGTCGAGGGGCAGTTGTTTGGTGAAAATAGCCGTGCCGGAATACCCCTTCTTAACTGCCGAATTCCAAAAAACGGAATAGCTGGCCGGCCACACCGCCTCCACCTGCTCGGACATGCATTTGGTCTCTTGCAGACAGAGAATATCCGGCTTTTCAGTGGCCAGGAATTCAAGAAAATTCTTCTTCAACACGGCGCGCAGGCCATTGACGTTCCAGGAAATCAGTTTCACGGCGCGCAGCATAGGCGAGCAGCCAGGTCAAATAAAGGTTGGATATTGGGCTTTGGAATTTCGCTTAATGTGGAGCTTGGTGCTTGGATGTTTCCCACCCTCCGCATTGACGACACCGGTTTCTGGCATTAACCTCCTGATGTCGTATGATTGCCAGCACCGCCATAAAAACCACCGCCGCCCCGAGTTTTCGCCAGGGGGACGAGCGGTTGGTCAAGCTTACCACCAACGCGGCGTTGAAAGTCTCCACCCTGCTCAGCAAACAGGGACGCCCCAATGGCGTCCTGCGCGTGGCCGTGGTGGGCGGTGGTTGCTCAGGTTTGCAATATAAAATGGATTTGCAGGATGGCCCCGCCAGCCGCGACATTCTGGTGGAAAGCGCCGGCGTCCGCGTGGTGGTGGATCCCAAAAGTGCCCTGTACGTCACCGGCAGCGAACTGGATTATGTCAACGCGCTGGACGGTGGTTTCAAGGTGAAGAACCCCAACGCCGCCACGAGCTGTTCTTGCGGTGAAAGTTTCACGGCGTGACGGACTATTTTGCCCTGCTGAATGAACCCCGCCGCCCCGGTCTAGACACCGACCGGCTCCGGCAACAATTTCTCGCCCGCGCCGCCGACGTTCACCCTGACCGGGTCCACCAAGCCAGTGACGCCGAAAAGACCGCGGCGAACCGGCATTACGCCGAGCTGAACGCCGCCTGCCAGTGCCTCACTGATCCTAAAACGCGCCTGCTGCATTTGCTGGAATTGGAGCGGGGCAGCCGACCGGCGGAGATTCAGAGCATCCCCACAGCGTTGGCGGACTGGTTTGTGGACATCGCCGCGATTTGCCAGGAGGCAGACACCTTCCTGCTGGAACGGGAGCAGGTCACGTCCCCGCTGCTCAAAATTCAATGGTTCGAGCGCGCGCAGGACTGGATCGAGCGAATTCAGGTCTGGCAGCAGAAACTCAATAATATGCGCGGTGAACTGGATGACCGGCTCAAAATGCTGGACGCCGCTTGGCAGACCACCAGCCAATCGCCAGATACGAAAGTCGCCAGCCTGGCCCGTCTCGAAGAACTCTACCGCTTCTACGGCTACTTCAACCGCTGGCAAAACCAGTTGTCAGAACGGGTAGCACGGTTGTCGTTTTGATTATTCTGCCTCGAAAGCAATTACGCTCAAGGGCGGGAGGAGAAATTCGGCGGAGTGGGACTGGTTGTGCAGGGGAATTGGCTGAGCCGTCACGCCCCCCAGGTTGCCTTTGTTGCTACCACCGTAAATCGTGACATCGCTATTCAATACTTCGCGCCATTGGCCACCGATGGGGAGACCCATCCGATAATGTTCGCGCGGCACAGGGGTGAGGTTCAAAATCACGGCAATTTTCCGCGAACCATCAGCAGTCTGGCGGATAAAGGACAGGACACTGTTTTCGCGGTCATTGCAATTAATCCAGAAGAAGCCGGCATGATCATAATCCGCCTGCCAGAGTGCAGCGGAGGCGACGTAGAGCCGGTTTAAATCGGCGACAAAGGTCTGCAGGCCCACATGGAATGGGCCGGTCTGGAGGGCTGCCCAGTCCAATTGCCCATTTTCATTCCATTCGGCACGCTGGCCGATTTCCCCGCCCATGAAGAGGAGCTTTTTGCCGGGGAATAGCCATTGGTATCCCAGCAGGGTGCGGAGGTTGGCGAATTGCTGCCACTCATCGCCTGGCATGCGCCCCAAGAGGGATGCCTTGCCGTGGACAACTTCATCGTGCGAGAGGGGAAGAACAAAATTCTCGTTGTGATGATAGAGCATGGCAAAGGTGAGCTCATGCTGGTGGAATTTGCGGTGAATGGGTTCGCGTTTAAAATAACCCAGCGTGTCATGCATCCAGCCCATGTTCCACTTCAGGGAAAAGCCCAGGCCGCCGGCTTCCGGCGGACGAGTAACCAGAGGCCAGGCTGTGGATTCCTCGGCAATGGTCACAACGCCGGGGTGCTCAGTATGGGTGAGATAGTTGAATTTTTTAAGGAACTCAATCGCCTCCAAATTTTCCCGGCTGCCATATTGATTGGGAATCCACTCCCCTTCTTTGCGGGAATAGTCCAGGTACAACATGGAAGCCACGGCATCCACGCGCAAACCGTCAATGTGAAAACGTTCGCACCAATAGAGGGCGTTGGCTACTAGGAAATTGGAAACTTCGTTCCGGCCAAAATTGAAAATCAATGTACCCCAGTCCTGATGCGAGCCTTTGCGGGGATCTTCATGTTCGTAAAGGGCGGTCCCATCAAAACGGGCCAGCGCCCAGTCATCACGCGGGAAATGGGCGGGCACCCAGTCAATAATCACACCGATACCCGCTTCATGCAGGGCATTGACCAGATATTGAAAATCGTCCGGGGTGCCATAGCGGCTCGTCGGAGCATAAAAGCCGGTGACTTGATAGCCCCAGGAAGGATAATAGGCGTGCTCGGCCACGGGCATGAATTCCACATGGGTAAAACCCAGTCGCTGCAGGTAGGCTACGAGGGGAGCGGCGAGATCACGGTAGCTCCACGATTCGGAAGCGGATTTTTTTTGCCAGGAACCCAAATGAACCTCGTAGGCACTCATGGGCGTGCGGAGCGGATCGTAATTCCGGCGGCGCTGTAACCAGGCCTGGTCGCTCCAGGCGAACTTTTGAGTTTCCCAAACAATGGCGGCATTTTTTGGGGCGATCTCAAAGAAACTGCCGTAAGGGTCAGTTTTTAACCGGATGGCATCATGGGCATCACACAGTTCAAATTTGTAATGGGCACCTTCGCCAACCCCGGGGATAAAAATTTCCCAGACACCAGATGCCCCCAGCAGGCGCATGGGATGCACCCGACCATCCCATTGGTTAAAATCCCCCACCACACTGATTCGCCGGGCATTGGGCGCCCATACGGCAAAACTGGTCCCGTGCACACCATCAATAACGCGGAGCTTCGCCCCAAGCTTGTCGTAAATCCGCCGCTCATCCCCCTTGCCAAAAAGAAATAAATCAGACTCACCGAGGGTGGGCAAAAAAGAGAAGGGATCGCGGCCTTGCCGGGTCTGTCCGTGTTGATTGGTAACGCAAAAATCATAGGCGTACACCTCGCTAGCTTCTTGCGTGACACCTTCAAACAAACCACAAGGATGGATGCGCAGCAGCTTAAAGTGGGGTTTGTCCTTTTCGTGAGTGGGGAGCACTTCCACACTGGCGGCATCAGGGAACATGCCGCGAACCACGAGACCGGAGCCGTCGGCCAACCGGTGCATGCCGAGCAATGTGTGAGGTGACTGATGCTTCAGTTCAACAAGGCTGCGCAACTCGTCTGGCTTGAGAATCATGCTGAAAAAAGATTACCCCATTCAAAAGGCAAAGGAAACTGTTCTTGCAAAAATCATCATTTGCTGGCGTCTGTTGAAAGCGGGTAAGTCAGCTCCGCCGAGGCAAACAATTTTCACAAACCACCAAGGATGCGTTCGATCTGGCGGGAGGTGCTGGCAAGGCAGCCTTCCGTCCAGATGACGTGATGGGAACGGGTAATTTTCTGTTCGATGGGGAGTTGCGCAGCAATGCGCTGGCTGGCTTGTTCAGCGGTCCAGCCACGTGCGGCGAGGCGCGTCTGTTGACTGTCCGGCAAGCAAGCCGCACAGAGGATGCGATCAAAATGGCTTTCAACTTGCGTTTCAAACAGCAAGGGAATGACCACTACCCCCAAGAGCTCTCCGGAGGTGCGCCAATCGAAAACTTGCTGCTGCCAGGCAGTGCGGATGCGCGGGTGCAAAATTTGCTCAAGCTGAATTCGTCTGCCGGAATCAGCAAAGACAATTCGTGCCAAATCTAAACGCCGCAAGTGGCCTAGAGAATCAATAAAAGCTGAGCCGAAGCAGGCAATAATTTCAGCTAAGGCAGGCTGCCCCGGTTCAACCAGTTGGCGGGCTAATACATCAGTGTCTAGGACTTTAATGCCCGCCGCCATAAACATCTGAGCGGCAGTCGTCTTACCCATGCCAACACCGCCGGTAAGACCCAACACTTTCATCGCCCCCACCTAAAATCAAGGTGCCGTGACAACACGGTAGAAAAGATTGCGTGGGCTTTTCGTATTGAAATTAGTGAATGAGAAAGGTGCAGTATTGGTGGAAACCGAAATCCAACTAGATGAGTTGGCCAAATTGGTGGTTGCCTGAATGATTACCGCCCCAGTGCCACCGACGCTGAGAACAAACTGTCCGTTGGCATTATTGAAACTAGCACCCAATGTCGGTACAGTAATGTTACCCACTACCAGAGGCAGGGTGGCAATATTGTCATCCGAATTCACGTCTGGAGTATCAGACGTAAGAAAGGCGTAATTCTGTACGGTTCCAAGCGAAGTGGGGGCTTTGATGGTAATCGCGAGATTGGCGCCATCATTAGTGACGAGATTGCCCAAATTCCATTTCACATGATACCCACTAAGCAAATCACCAGTGATTGAGTTGGAACCGCGGGAAGTCGAGGTGGAGACGTACGTGGATCCAATAGGAAGAGAATCCTGAACCACCACATTACTTGCCGTGGAAAAACCTCCATAATTAGTCACATTGAGGTAATAAACAACGGTGCCACCAGGGCCTGCGGTGCCAGTGGAGGCCGTCAATCCCAATCCGGGGTCGGCCACCGGACCAAGCGGGCTGCCCATGGTAAGCGTGATCGACCAGCCGTTAGAAATCATTCCGGTATTATATTGGTTTTCATCCTGAACAAACAGATACCAAACACCGTTGGGGGAACCACCATTTAAATTTGCCAGGGTTGTTCCATAGGGAGTTGGGGGCGCGCTTACAATGGTTACGGTATTACTGTTTACAATGGTTAACCCAGCAACCAAAGTGTTCACTAAATTTGTCCCATTAGGAGTTCCGAGGCCGGTGCACAAATCATATCCGGGAACCGCAAAAAAGTTGGTTGGGCTCTGGTCCCATGTATTATCACCCAAGATAATATCATGAAAACAAGCGGCGTAATTGGTGCTTTTGGCAATGGCGTAAACCTGCGGAGCAAGAAAGCCAACCGAGCTACGACCTTGAGCTGCGGCTTGCTGATTGATCAGAGCCATAAACCCAGCCCACAAGGGACTAGCGCAGCTGGTACCACCAACTAACGACTGACTTCCGCCACTGGATACGACAAAAACATTATCAGCGGTAAGCGCCACGTCGGGTGAATTGCGAAAGGTGGTTGATCCATGGTTATTGGCCATGCTTATTCCAGTTTGCCAACTGGGAATAGCAACATCAGTGCTGATACCACCACTGGTACCCCAGTATCCATCCGGATTGAATGCGTTGGGACCACTCAATCCCCAATTCCAGGCCTGCTCGGAGGAATATGAAATAGCCGCACCATTCATGGTGAGAGTTGTACCACCGACCAAAGTCAAGTAGGGGTTCTCGCAAGCACCGAAAGGAATACCACCCAACCAGGCATCACCGTCACCAGAAGCGTTCAGAAAGGTCTGTCCTTGCAAGGCCAATTCTTGATAAATTTGGTCAGAGGTGGCATCCGTGGCATAAGCCCAAGAGGCGCTAAACTGTTTAATTGAATTACTGGAGGCCATGCTGTTCAAGATATCATCCGGGTTGCCAAATGGGCCTGCTTCAAAAACTACTACTTTGGCGAGAGCCGGAGCCATTGAAATCGCTGTTTCAATGTCCAAACAAACCTCATCATTGTTTCCCCCGGCTTGACCGTTAAAACCATCCAAAAGTACATTTTGTAGTGGAACATTGGTCAAACCAGCCAAGTTTTCATAGGTGGCTATGTCGCTGGGCAAATAGCCGTCAAATTGCAACAACCCTACAATCTGATTTGCCCCGTTTAAATTGGATCCAGGAATATAGGCCTTCCGGAAATCATTCCCCATGTAACCACCGAACGGAGCGGAACCGTTCGCAGGTTTGGCTGTGGCTGCCACCTTTTTCAAAAGGGGATGCGGCAACAAATAGTTGTTCAAACCCTGAACATGCAATACCGCCAAATTCGTACTTACCGTGGGTTCAGAGTCCGGCGCGTAAAAATCCCTTGATTCGGTCGGATGATGATAAACGTTCAGGTTCAAATGAAACGAAGATTGCACATTGGCAGCTGGACCGGATACATCTACCAGCATGCGATTCCCATGGATATGGGTTACCGTCAGACCATTAGTACGGGCAAAATCAAGAACGGCTTGGTAATCATTGGTTGTCGGACCGAATTGTTCAGTAAATTCCTGGGGAGTCAGGAATTTATGATAATTCGTACTGGTGGGATCATAGATTTGTTGCATCAAGACTGACATGGCTGCTTGATTGCGCAATGGAAGACCAATGGCAAGATTTAGTGAATTGGTGGCGGGGAGGCGGCCAGATGCTGTTAAGTGAGCCACCGCAGCAGGAACATGGCCATGCAAGGCAACTAGTTCGCTGGAGACAGCGAACGCCCCGAAGACCGGCGCAAAAAACCCCAAACCAACTGTTACTAAAAATTTATGACCCGTGCTCATTAGATGCTTCATATAACTACGAGAATTGAGTTTGCCAAACCGGCCCCGGAACCAGTCAAATCCGACCATTCCACTTTGTTTATGGGTTGATAAATCCACATAAGGTCAGGGGAAAGTATTGATCGTGGGATAAGCGGTTGGCTTATTTGTTCCGGTGGTTATGGTCGGCAAATTTTTCGGCAGACTGTTGGACGCCGAATCATCAAATATCAAGGTGACATTTTTGATACTGTTCGCCGCTCCAGCCCGATTCATCAGCAGGGTATCCTGTTGATTGGGAGCCACCACCAAAGCACCGATATCACCTGGCGCTGAGTGGGTCAGATTCGTGAAGGTAACGGTTGTTTTAAGAATAACACCGGGCAAACCACTGACATTGATCGAGGATGGATACGGACTAGCAGTGGTAAAGTCATTAATGATGATGGGAGCTGTATTAGAATAAGATGCAGTCCAAGTACCCAAATAAAAGGTAAAGTTATTCGTGCCAATATTTTTAGTACCATCCATCAGTTTAAAGGTTGCGACTATCGCCTGCCCATTCGTTCCATTGGCAGTCAAAGTGAAGGGGCGGGAAACCGCCGGACCGCCAACCACCAAGGGTCCATAAATTTGCGGGCCGCTGGGCGAAGAAATCCCATTGGTAGCCAGCAAAGTGGCAATCAAGTTGGCAACATTGGTCCCAGAGCCAGCACGGAATCCGAAACGAATGGTGTCAGTCTCACCTGGATCGACGATACCATTGGCCGGAACATAACCTTCGGGTTCCACCATCATGGCACCGGCAGGAACCACCAAGCTTCCACTGAGGTCAATAATGGTCAGCGAGGCAAAACTAGGATAACTTAACCCGGCATTATTTGGGGCAGAAAGGAGCAGTTGAACAGTTAAATCAGGCTGAACCACGGTGCTTGAAATAATCGGAACGGAAAAGGATTGAACCGTGACACCATTCGTAAACACCAAGGTTCCGCTGACAGGAACGAAGTTTACGTTGCCCACAGCCGTTCCATTGGTTGCAGTATAATTAACTGAAACAATACTATCAGTATAACCGGTACGATAAACGTTGATATTTGCCTGCACACCAGACTTGAGGACCGTGTAGGTCGGACTGGAAAATTCCACCGCAGAATTTACGTCAATAATATTGACCTGTTCAATACTGGGGGGTGTGAGTTTTCCCGGAGCAGTAGGAGCTGTGAGAACCACATTGAATGTGCGATTGCCTTCGAGCACCCCATTATTTTTAATCGGCACCGTAATCAGGTTGGTCCCAATTCCGTTCGTAAAAGTGAGAGTGCCGCTAACCGCCGTGTAATCAATCCCGGAAATGGCCGTGCCATTGGTGGTGAAATAATTGACCTGCAAGGGAATGGTATTGGTGCTGAGAATGATCGGCTCAACCGAAGGATTGGAACAAATAACTTGCAGCGTGATTGAACCAGCATTTTTAAGAACATTGGTCGATGCAGTGCTGAAATTTAATCCGGCATCGGAATCATGAATGATCACAAGTGTGTTGGTAGTATTAACTAATTGCGCACCAGCAGTGGCATTCGTCAAAAACAAGCCAAATAGCAGATCGCCCGTAACTTGTGGGTAATAAATCAGAGGAACGGAAATGGATTTAAGGGACTCGCCGGGAGCGAAATTCAAGGTGTTGGCCAGGGCAACGTAGTTGGTTCCCGCCAGAGCAGTGTTATTTGTGGTTACGTATTTAACTGAATAGGCCAGATTGGTCGCACCCAAGCGTTGCACGAATACCAGAGCAGATGAATCGGACTCACTGGCGAAATTGGTTTGGCTCAAAAAGCTGAAACCAACGTTGTGATCCAAAATATTAACCACGGCATTGGTTGGCGCCGCCAAAGTGGCCCCTCCACCCGGGTTGAATAGATTGACAATAAAATTAACTGTCCCTTGGGCAAGATTATTGTCATAGAGAGGTATGGCAATATTTTGACTGGTCACACCATCACCCAAGGCAACGATGCCACTGGAAGTTTGATAGTTGACTCCAGGTATGGCGGTTCCCTGCACCGTGCTGTAACTTATATACACTGTGCCGGAGGAGCCATTGGTACGGCCCACAGTGACATATGCATTACCACTTTGCTTCATAACGGTGTAGCTGTTCGTTGCGAAATAGAGCTGACCGGGCGCGTTGACCGTATCAATAATGGTCAAAACAGCGTTAGAGGGGCTATACAGGTAAGTTCCCATTGAATTTGTAAGAACAAAAGTAACAGTCTTATTTCCTTCAGCTACGCCGTTATTATTAATTGGTATTTGGAAGGTTTTAATGGCATCACCAGGATAGAATGTGACAGTTCCTTGAACCGGGGTATAATTGTTGCCAATGGAAGCAGAACCGTTGGTTGTCGTCAGAAAGTCAACGCTGCAAGTCCCATTGGTGCTCCCCTGCCGAACCAAGGTGATAATCCCTGCGCCATTGATGGCATTTTTGGCTACCGAATAGTTGGAGGAAAGCAAGCTGACAGCACTTTGACTGTTGATAATGGTCAGGGTTGCCGTGGGCTGATTCCCGAGCGCTGCCGGAGGCGTATTGGTAATGCTGAGTTTAACAGTAAGGTTCGGAAAAACTCCAGGAACATTAATGAGGGGAATAGCCACATTTCTAATAACTTCCCCAGCCGGGAAATCAAGATTGGTGGAAACAGAAATATAATTCGTATTAGCCAGAGCGGAACCATCACTCGTGGTCAAATTGATGTATAAATCACCCGTGCCGTCAGCATTCGTACCGCTGGTGCCGCCTAAGCGCTGAACGCTCACGACGGCAAATGCGTTGGTTTGGTCACAAGCAAAATTAGCCGTGGAAAATTCAAAGGTACCAAACCCCGCGGCGGAACCACCATAGACACGAACCAAATTAGCGCGGGGTGTGCCTTCAAAATTCTGAAATCCACCACCCAGAATGATATTACCGTCATTCTGAATGACCGAAGCACCCACGAAACTATCTGCTCCCGTGCCAAAATTAATGGTGGGATCAACTGTACCATCCGGATTTAAACGGGTAATGCGATTACGAGTGACACCACTAAAAGAGGTAAAATTGCCACCAACCACGATGCGTGTATCAGTTTGGGGGGTAATGGTAAGCACATCCCCATTGGCCCCGATGCCTGGAGTAAAGGTGTTGTCTAAAGTTCCGTCGGTGTTAAGTCGAGCTATATGGTTTAATGCGACCCCATCCACATTCGTAAATAATCCCCCGATCAGAATATGGCCATCCAATTGAATAGCAACGGCATGAACTGAGTCATTCGCTCCCCAAATGCCGCTGTAAAGGGCGTTTGCAAACGTATAATCGACTGAACCGTCAATATTAAGTCGGGCTACATGACGCAATGGAACACCGTTAACCATTGTAAAATCACCGCCGATGACGACTTTTCCATCAGCCTGCACGCCCAAGGCATAAACGGTGCCGTTGGCTCCAGTTCCTGGTTTAAAATTTTGATCAATGGTCCCATTTTCATTGATACGTGCTATCGCGTTGCGACTGCTGCCGTTGTAAGTTGTGAAGGCACCTGCGACGTAAATACCATTCAGACTGGAATTTGTGTATTGGGCAAAGGCGTAGATTGGAGCATCCACCCCAGAACCCGGATTAAAGGTGCTGTCCAACCCGGCACTGTAAGTTAAACGGGCAATTCGATTAAGCGTCACCCCGTTGAAATTGGTGAAAAAGCCACCAACTAAAATCGTTCCATTGGATTCAACTAAAATGGATCGAATCGCGTCACTGGCCCCTTGACCGGGTAGATAGGAAGAAAACTTTTGATCCAAGGTGCCATCCGTGTTCAAACGGGCAATACGATTGCGGGCAACACCATTTGCATTGGTAAAACCGCCGCCTACCAGCAGCTTTCCGTTGGAAGGCTGCAATGCAAGGGCGAACACGGGACCACTGAACCCGGCCAAAGGATTGTACTGGGTGTCAATTTGACCAGGAGGATAATTGTAGGTCTCATTGTTGATAATATTCAGTGTCGCTGTTGAAGGATCGCCCAAGAAATCACTGGTGGTTTGATTCTTCAAAACAACTGACAATTGATAATTTGTATCCGGAACCAAGTTATCTATAATCGGCACACGAAAAATCGCACTGACTTGACCATTGGTAAGTGTGATGGTTCCATTGGTTGCCACATACTGATTTCCAGCGATAGCAGTGCCATCCACTGTGGAAAACTGGTTGGCAATGGTACCTGCGGTACCACCGGTCCGAATCACTGGAATAATGGCAGAGCCACCGTTCTCATTAAAAGTATAAGTTGGAGCGCTAAATTCCATTTTACCAGGATAATCAACATTGCTGATGATGAGCGAGCCGGTAATGGAAACTCCACCAAGCGCTTGGGTGGTGACCACTCCATTCACCGTAGCATTGAAGATCCTTAGCTTGGCGGTCAAATTTGCGGTGTAAACCCCATCTTGCTTTACCGGAACAACAATGGTTTGTGGCTGTGCTTGCTGGTTTTGCCAGGTTAAAACATTGGTAAAACCAGTATAATTAACGCCATTGACAGCAGTGACATCGCTTGATGCTACATTCACACTCAAAACCCCGGAACTACCCCCCTGACGAGTTATAGTAACGAGTGCTGAGCCAGAATTTTCATTGGTACCATACGTCATTACGTTGGTCGAACCATTGATAACCGACAAACCGCCGGCAAAACTAACATTACCGTAAGCGTAATTATTATTAATCAGAATAATTTGGGCATTGGTTCCGCCCGGCAATGCGCTTAAGGTGGCACCGCCTGAGGTGGTATAGAGAACGAGATTAATGAAGCGATCAGGCTGGCTTATTCCGTTATTCAGAAGAGTCACTTTAAAAACTTGATTCGTTATACCAGCATTAAAAGTTAATTTGCCGCTGGAAGAAACATAATCAATACCGGCCTTGGCGGATCCATCGACGGTTTTGTAGAAAACAGAAACTTGGCCATCACTTCCATTCGCACGATATACATTGATGATCGCGGTTCCTGAACCTTCATTCGTTGTGTAAGTCGGAGTGGTAAAACTCAACACCCCCGGTTGAGGAAGTTTGTGAATAATCGTGAGCGGTGAAAGGGATTGACCCAAGGCCACACCAAGCGGAATGTTTTCACCATCTTGTTCCCCATAGGCAGGACTAAAAATCCCCAATCCCGTGTTTTTATTAGCACTGCTGCCACCAAGAAAAAAGATGTCCTGGCCAACCGGGGCGGTAACTTCCAAATCGAGAACCGCATTAGGCCTGTTATTGTTGTAAACGGTTACCGTCGTAGCGCTATTCGTTCCTGCCACACCGTCGCTCAACATCCAAGTATTTGCCCAGGTAGTGCCATAATTAACTTGAGCCGCGTTGAACAAGAAATCCGTGCCATAAATGGCAGCACCTGGTCCGGTAGGCAAGGTGACCGGGGCAACCGTGGCAGATGCCGGTCCCAGAATGCCGTTGGAACGAGTCACGGTTATGGTGCTGGTGGAGTTTGTATTAGAACCATTGTTCGCCGCGTCAGCAATATAGCTGGTCAAAGCAAGCCCAATATTACCGGGTCCAGGGGTGGCACCGCCAATCAAACGAGCGACATTACCCCGCGGCAGAAGCGATGCCCGGGTGCTACCACCTCCGACTTGGCTAAAGGAACCGCCGATGATTACCCCGCCATCAGGTTGCAAAGAAAGAGAGTAAACCGAATTATTGGGATTAATATCCGGATTAAAAATGGGATTCACGACACCGGCAAACTGATTGTAAGCAGTATCCATGAAGCTGGTATCCAAGGAACCATCAGGATTCAAGCGGGCAATTCCAACACGTCTGGTCTGATTAAAGGAAGTGAAACTACCGCCAATTATAATTCGACCGTCAGTCTGAAGCACAACCGAATTAACTGCATCGTTAACCCCTGAACCGACATTAAAAGTTGTGTCCAAAACACCATTGGTTTCCAAACGGGTGATTCCCGCACTAGTTCCAAGAGCACCGAATTTCGTGAATGGACCTACTGCGACTATTAAACCATTGGTGTCAACCGCCACGCCATTAACGACGTCATTAGCCCCATCACCAGTGTCAAAGCTCGCATCCAAAGTACCGTCAAAATTCAAGCGGGCTAAATAATTCCGCGTAACGCCATCGAACGTTGTGAAATCACCGCCAACAAGAATTCGCCCATCAGCCTGCAGGGCTAGGGAATTAATTACCGTGTTGCCCGGGCTATATTCATCCAGGGGACCGGTTCCCGCATCAAATGTAGAATCCACTGAACCATCGGGATTCAAACGAGCAATACAATTACGATTCGTATTATTGAAAGAGGAGAAATTGCCGGCAACTAACAGCTGCCCATTGGTTTGAACAAGTATGGCCGTGACAGTTCCATTCGCCCCCGAACCAGGCAGGAAAATCGAATTGTCCAGAGTACCATTGGAATTGAGATGAGCGATCCCGTTCCTTTGAATTCCATTGAATGAAGCAAAAGCACCACCAATAAAAATATTGTTTGAACTATCAAGAGCAATCGCATCAATGAAGCTATCAGCACCCGACCCGGTATTTCGAATGAACGCAGCATCTGGCTGACCGTTGCTCAAAGCACGGGCAATATTATAACTATTGGTGGAGTCGTAAGAGGAGAAATCACCGCCAATAAGTGAATTGCCATCTGGTTGCACGAAGACAGCGTAGGCTGGACCGTTTAATCCAGGATTTTTATTATAAGGAGGAATGGTAGTAACCACATTATCCATGTTGTAGGTACGATCGCCAGCCCCTGCAGGCTGTTTGTCAAAGAGAATCGTCACGGTACATTGCGAAATATTACCAGGCAGAGCATTATTCCATGTGTGAGCGGTGTCAGCATAGAATTGAACCAAAAAATCTTTATTAAACTCTACAGTGCCATTATTTACAATTGGCACATTTATATACTTAATGGGGCTCGGATCATAGGGTGACCAGCTTACCGACCCAATGCCGGTATTATTGAAATCAACCACCCCTTCGGGGACAGATTTCAACGCATTATCAGGAATAGCGTAATCAGATCCAGATTGAGCAGAAAAGGTATTATAATTGGCATTGGCCGTGCCGAAATCAATGGAATAATACATCGTGGCCCCTTGCGATGCATTAACTGTGTTAAGAACCACCGCTATTGAAGCATTCGTGCCATTGCGATCAACGGAAACTGTGGAACGAACAAAATTTATCAAATTAGTGACTTGATAACTTTGGAGCCCCGGACAGAGGCCGGAGTTTGGATAGGGATCTTGCCAGATTTGCTCAACATTAACTTTGGCAGAGTTGCGAGCGGAATCAATGCTTGGAGCAGGAATGGATTGCAACTCGTTGGTAGCCAGGTTAACCGAATCCAGATTTACGAGGAAATAAATAGGAGTCGTGGATAAATAATCATTTGTACTTAGAGTAACAAAGATATCTTTAGTCATCTCGAAATCATTAAAGGTAAGTATTCCAGTCGTGGGCACGAAATCCCAAGGGCCACTTGCGTTTTTGGGATTAAAGGCAATGGCCGACGGCGCATAAAACACTGCGGGATAAGTAATATTTGTGGATTGCAACGTGGTGACGGTTACCGACCCGTCAGAGTTAGTTACACTCGTAACGAGATTGGTATTATTCGGGGGATAGCCACCAGGATAAGGTAAAATATTCTGATTAGTTGCACCATTGGCGACATTCAAGATAACTGTGTAGCCTTGAAGCCCGCAGGGTATATTTGTAAAAGTAGTGCCGTTAAAATACTGAATAGTAGTATTAGTCGAATAACTTGTGGAAAACACCTCTTGGTAGGTGGTAAGAACACCATTACTGTCAAAATTTTGCACTAAGGTGTTTTCAATATCCACGTTAGAACTGACCTGCAAGGGCACCAACGGATTGTTGGTCACACTGTAATGAACTTCCACACGACCCGCCGCGCCACCCACACGAGTAACTGAGATCCGGGCGCCGGCCGAGCCACTCATTGGAGGTTTGGGTCCATAAACTGAAAATGATTCAAAATTACCCACAGTGTAACTTGTAGAGGTAAGGCGAAATGTACCTGCAGAAAACCCTGGCACCGTCTGGGTCCAATTAAGTGAAGTATCCCCCTGAACCAGTGGAGGTCCAGCGTAACCAGCTACTTCCACAAAATAAGTTGTCCCCGAAATAGCATAAAATGTGACCAGGCTTGTTCCATTGGTTATGCCAGTCGCCTCATCATTCGCGGCTACCAGGTTTAAATTTGCGAGACCGTTTCCAGTATAAACTGCAAGTACCGTGTCGAATCCAGCACCATTGGTCGGGAAGGTATTAAACGTGACATTGCCAGTGGCTGAAGCGGTCCAAGAATACCAAATAGACCCACCCACCGGCACACCAAAAGAATTATCGTCAGTGATAATGGAAAGCGTTTCACCAACCTCGGTGGTCGCACCGGAATTATTGGCATCTACGGAACCGGTCAAACCAGAAATGCTGAGAGCATTGGCAAAATTATCGTTGGCTGGCGGCGTGGTTGGCTGGGCATTAGCCGTAACGACAGTTAGACTGGCGATACCAAGCAGCAAACAAAGCGGATTCAAAAAGGTCTTTCCAAGGAGGACTGGCAACCCACCTACTGCGAATTTTTGCATAATCTGTTTCACAACATTTCTCCGATGATTTCGGCGTGTTTGCGCCGACGGTTCATCAATTAAAATCATTTTTGTTCTTTTCTGTCGCGCTTAATAAGGGTACGTCAACCAAGGCTGCACCACCACTTTATAAAACCGAATGCCTTTGGACAAATTGGTGTCAGAGACAGTGACCGGATAGGCGGGGCCCGATACGTTGATTGAGTTAAAATTTGTATATACCTGCCAGCTATTGGCGAGGAGATTGGAGGTAAAGTAAACGTAATTTGTCGCGAATGGAACCGTAGCCCACGAGAGTAACGCACGGGGTGATGGTAAATTAGTGACTGTCAGGCTGAAATTAATTTGAGTCGAATTAAAAAATGGTGCCGGATCAAAGGCATTTGGCAGGCCATTTCCATTGGAATCAATATCCTGACTGTTGGCAAGTGCCGCATTAACCACATTGGTGACACCATTGCTTACAATATTGGTGGAGCTAAAGTAACCAGCATAGCTGGGAACCCACCGAAGCCGGCCGGCGGCCAAAACCGTTCCGTTGGGTGACAAACGCCCACCGTTTTTACCATTGTTTAAACTGGCATTATCAATCTTTTCAGCAATTGAAATACCATTCACAAAGGCTTGGGCAAAATAAATCGTAATATTGGTATTGAGCGCCACATAATTTGTAAACTCGAAGCTATTATTAATGCCATTGGTGGCATATTCGCGGAATTCCAGTGAGTCTACGTAGAGGGCACAATTGGTTCCAATTCCGTTAAAAGTGACCAAACTATTATTCCCTTGTACATCCAAAATTAAGCGGCCAATGGCAGCATTGTTTGAAAAGCCCCGGCTGACCGGCCCAAAATCCCGACCCGCCCAGGTATTGGCGACCAGCTTGTTGGATGGTGGACAAATATTGGAAATCGTAGTACCCAGAAAATCTCCGTTCGCAGGATTGCTCAGCAAGGCAAATCCACTGCCACCAGTACCATTAGTCCTTCCCACCACCCAGGTGCTGGCGTTACTCACACCGCAATCGCTTAAATAATTACTGGGGTTCAGGGTCAATGACAGGCTTTTCCAATAAACATTGCTGGTCAACAGACTTTTACCAATGATACTTACGTTACCACCTGCATAAATTGAAGAATTAGTAAGGGTCGCGGTTTGACATTGAACACTCAAATTACCCAGTCCATTGGTGATCGAACCACCATTGACAAAATTACCGGCATTGATGATGGTTCCTTGGTCACTCACCAAGCCGTTGTTAATGAAGGAACCGTATGGGGTTTTATTGGTAAATATCAGAAGATTATTTCCGCTGATTATGCCATTATTGGTAACATTGAGCAAATTTGGCCATTGGGTGGGACCTACATTTCCGGCGAAGAGCCCGTTTAATTCACCCTGTGAGGAGGTGGCTCCAATTCCGTAACCGTTTGTGGTGACAGTTAAATTTTGCGCATCAAAATACAGTGATCCGAAAACATTGAGTACATCACTGATGACCAAATTCGTCCCCGTGTGAAGTTTCAAGTTTTGCACCCAGGGTTCTGTCGTAGGTTGCAACTGGCTGTAAACGAGCAGGACGCGATAATCAACATTCACACCTGAAAATGAATTTGTCCAACGAGTGCTCCAAGCTTGAATGGTCCCGCTCCAATTTGGAATATCCGAGACCAGCAAATTCGTGACAGCCAGATTTCCATTGGTAACCCCAAGATTAATGTCTGAATAGGGGCTGGTAATAAATGAACCTGCACTGCCATCAAATTGGTTGGTAGCCTGAATGGACAGATAGTTTTGGCCGGTGATTTTGGCATTGTTCAAATCCAATTCCTGTGAAGCATTGATTTGAATACGTCCCAAAACATTGGTAATGGAGCCACTGGGGTTGCTAATGCTGGCATTCGTGGCGATAGTCGTAGCGACGATTTGTCCATTCATGTAAGCATAAGGATTGGTAATGGATTGGTTGGCAAATATGCCATTGGGGAAACTAGGAGACAGCGGGCTTGTAAGCAATGGTGTCGGAGAGGTATAAAAACTAAAATTATCAGGATATCCTGTGGTGCCTGGTCCCGGTAAAATTGCAACGTTTGTAGAGGCACCCAAAAGATAGTCATTCTGCAAATACAAATAATTGGTAAGGGTTAATCCGGAAGCCGGATCCGTGTAATACCCTGTCCAACCGACGTACGCCGAACCATTCCCGGCCAAAATTGAACCCGGCGGTTGGATGTAAACATTGTAAGGAGCGGTCGGGCTGTTGTTTTGAACAAAAACAGCGCGCACAATAAAATTTGTACCCGTCGAATCCGGATCAATTTTAAAATATGATGCCGAATTCGATAACGCCAGAATGTCGGGATATGAACTGATGGCATTAGTTGCCGAAAGTGTTAGAGGATAAACGATTCCATTGTAAAATGCAGGCCCGGCAGGATTCCAATCACCATTGGTGTCATTACCAACATCACCGTAACTACTGATGGTCAGATTGTTGTAAAGGACTGCATTTCCATTCAGGATAGACAAAATGCTCTGGAGACTTTCCAGCTCAAGATCGGAGCGGTTCAAACTGACAGTGTTTCCGGTGAATTGTAATAAACTATCAATGCCCATTACCACCTTACCTGGATTGTAAATATTGGAGGCTAGAACAAGACATTCACCATATAAAACGTTGCCATCGATAACCGAATCACAACGAATGGTACCACTGTTATAGAAAGTACCAGCCATTTTACGAACAGAATTGGTCTTTTCATCAAAATAAAAGCCAGCGCCGGCCGTTATGGAACTAGCCAAATTTCCGACAATATAATTTGTGGCCACCGGGCAATTGGCAATCATCAAACCATTATCGCCATTGGTATAGAAAAGTGTGTCCGAAGTTTCAAACAAATTAATACCAATTGTGGGCGTATTAAAATTCAGAGTAAATGTTGACTCATTGTCAAACGCAGTAGCATCAATCTGGGGAGGGGAATTTGGGGGATTCAGCAAAGTCGGCGGACTGAAATATTGGGAAACTTGAAGATTCTGGTACAAAGGCTGAGGTTTCGCGGAGCATGGCAATACCAAAGCGAATGAAAGACAGAATATTGCCAAGTTCATTAACCGGCTTGTGCCTCCCGAGGAAAAATTGAAAGATGCGATGCGGTTCATTGAATGATAATAGTGTAGCTCCACTGCACCGAGTGAGAATAATAATCAGTAAAGATAAGGGTGAAGTCGAAAGTTCCACGTTGCGTGGGCTTGCCGCTCAACACTCCGGTGCTGGATGAAAGGGTTAGACCGGGTGGCAGACCGGTGCTAGCAGGGCTTCCGAGAAGAGGAGGTCCAACCGTTGTCCACGTGCCGGGATCGGTTAAATCAAAGGAACCACCACCACCAGAAACGCTAAAAGTCAGATTGGTTCCAGAATACAAATAGGCCACTCCTGTCCTGCCAGTATTGGCCAAAACATCTGACGGAGCTGGACTAATCTGAACCAATAATTCATTTTGCAAATTTTGAATGCTAGAACCGTTTGGGTAAACCACTGGATCATTGGTAGTACCATCAAAAGAAGCATAAGCCAGCAATTGGTACATTTTATATTCACCCAAAAACGCGTTGGTAGTACCGAATATTTGAGCCAAACTACCGTCCTCATATAAGTTTCCCGCCTTGCTGAAAGTTAATGTTGTTGTTGGATTAATTGTACCAGGACCAGCCAGGCCAGGTTGAATGTTAGCTTGATTCCAAACCGGAATTGTCGTTTCGTCAATTACCGTTCCGAAAACCGGATGATCCGCAGCACCGGTGGCCAAATCAGCAGCATCTATGACAATGTCAGGGGTGGCAACCACCCGGTCAAAATGTTCCACACGATCTTGGTTATTGGTGAAAGCGACCAAATTAAAGCTATTGGTAAATGGCTGAATAACCTGGCCAAGCAGGGAATCATAATTTACACGCACAAATTTAATTTTGTCCATCCCCCGATAAAGGCCAGTGGCATTTGCCGTTTGACCACAATTAACCGGATAAGCACCGTAAATATGGGTGGTGTATGATGAAATAATACTTTGAGTTACGCTGTATAGTGTGGTGTTGGTGGCGGTTACCAAATTAGTATTGATAGAAGTAACGACGTTGGTCACATTAACAGGCAACGAAAGTCCAAGGAATTGAATTCCAGAACCACAAAGGTTGGTACCAAAAGTTGGCACAGTATAAAAATCACCAGATGGAATATTTGTTAAAACAATCTGGGTAAAACTGGTATTGGTTGCCAGCGTACCATAAGGAGTGCCAAATTTGGGGCCAATGGTAACGGTCATTAAAAGGTTAGTTGTATATTTGTTGGTCGTAACAGGAACCACATTCGCAAAGGTAGTGTTGTAATTGGTTGCCAAATACAAGGTATAATTTGTGGCTAAAGCCAACGTAGGCGGCGTTCCAATAGGATACCCATTTGGGGCAGGGACAAAATACGCAGTAACAGTGGCGTTAGAGGCCAAGACCAGGTAACTCGTGGAATTTGCCACCACAACCCCAGGAAATGCCGCAGCTACTGCCGCAGGAGGGTTGGTTATCGCATAAGAATATAAACTTGAAAGATTGTAAGTACCATAACCATTGGTAGCAGTGGTATTCGTGGGAAACTGAATCGGGCCAGCTGCAACATTTGTTGATTGGTCAAACAATAAGCTGCCGCCACCAACAGTTTCCAAATTAATATTGCTGGGACTCAGCAAATAACGAACTCCTGCCAGATCGTCGGCCGTCATGCCCGTATAAAATTCTCCGTATTGAAGGTAAAAACCCGAGAGCGAGGTGTATGCGTCCGCATAGGTATCTACCGGAAACGGCACGGTATCCGCAAGTACAGGAGCTCCGGAGCATACTTCCAAAATTTCAAAAGAATAAAGTGTATTATTAACGTAGGGAGAATATTGAATTTGATTAAAGCCAGAAGGGGTAATTCCATAATTACGCTGAATTACTGTGTACAATTCATCAATCGGGCATTTGCCACCCGTAGGCAGAATACGATCATGCAATTTCCAAGTATTTAATTCTGACTCGGCCAAGCCTAATTGCTCCATCATGAAGGACATGGTCATGGATTTTATGTCATAGAGCTGAAAGGCTTGGGCCGTATAATTGATTTGCTTGGTATTTAGGGGCACTTCATCAAGTCCTGGTGAATAGTTGGTAAGTTCACTGGAAAGCTGCGAGTTTAGAATACTAAAAGCCAGGTCAATGTTGGTTTCTCCCGCGGAGCCAAAATAGTCTAAAAATGCCGGGGTGTAAGCATAGTACATAACCGGCAGGTTGCGGCGATAGCCTTCACCAATATTTTTGGGTGCCACAACAGCAGTCGGCGCCCCATAGCCTATGTTTTGCAACTGCCAGCGATCCCCCCCATTTCCAACGGGGCCCCCCAAAGAAAAAGCACGGGCTGAAGGCAGCGCCAGAAGGACCAGAACTGCAATGCACAAAATTCGTTTCATCGATTGCTGCATATAAAAAATTTTAGCGAAGGAGCACTACCCGGAAATAACCATTCAAACCTGTTCCCACATAGAGGGAATCAGTGATTCCTGCCGCAAAGCGAGCGGCCCCGAAATTGCTCCAAGTATGGAGATTGCTGCTTTGTTGAACTTGATATATCTTGCCTGGCTGCGGATTCCAATTCAAAAATATTCCCTGACTGGTCCGTGATACTGAAACTGTCAACCAGGTGGACGAATCGAGTGGATTACCACCACTGAGGAAAACATTATAAAGAGACAATCCACCGCGAACCAATGGAGTATTTACATTGGTTGGCCATGCACTAAAATTTCCTCCATAATAAAATTCCATCCATTCAAAGGGAATTCCATAGTAATTATTGCCACTCCAAGTAGTTCCAGTAGCGGAGGGGGAAATCGGAGAAACTCCTCCGGAAGTTGTCGTATAACCAACTTGAAAGGAATGTGTGCTTGAGATGGTCAACCCGTTTGCCGGGCCCATGGTCCAGAAATTGGTCGTAGCCGGGAGATTAGTGGGAGTGGTTGCACCATCCACAAAAACTTGAAAACTGGCAACCGAAACACCAGGTATGGAGGGCCAAGAAACTTGCAATTGTGGAATGTATTTATTGCTCACAACGTTATATGGCTCGAAAACATAAGGCGCATTAAGCGGTTGCAAAATGGCAGCCACATTGGCGTAACGCTGGGAATATAAATCAAAGCCATAGCCGGTGGTGCCAGTAAAACTGGTCCAGACCACATCAAACCAAGCAGAACCATCTGCGGCCAAGGCTGGTTGCATTTGTGAACCCAGGGTCGTTGAATTGGCCTTGAATTCGGATCCTACCAAAGATCCTCCGTCGTGAATGAATTGTCCATACACCCCCTCATGGGATCCATCCTGCGCCAAACTGGTCCAAAGCAACAGATAATCTACCCCCAATGCACTAATTCTAGGCAAGTATTGGTCCCCATAGGGATGCGAATTTACTCGAACAATAGAACCGCCTAAACCGTTGCTAGAAAATGAGCGGGCATAGATATCCCAACCGTTGCTCTCCACCTTAGGGTCCCTGGCAGACCAAGTTACCAAGAAATTTCCATTGGTAGCCGCCGCTACGCCAGGTGTGGCCGAAGGGTTTCCAACTTGATTTACCAAAAATTCATTGCCAGAAGCGGATCCGTTGCTTTGATATAAACGGGCATAAACATCGACACTGGGAAGCTGCACCGAATAAACCGGTTGTTGAAGAACATTAGTTCCCAAAGTGGGCGCAACCTTGTTCTGCTGTTCAGAAACCCAGCTCACCACAAAGCCACCGCCGGACAGGGCGGCCACAGCGGGATTGCGCTGATTGTAAGAAGTAAATTGATTGATTAAGAAGGCATTGCTAATCGTTTGTCCATTCGAGGAAAGGATGGCACCATAGATGTCCAGCTTGGTGGAAAGTCCCGCCTGATTATAGCTGGACCAGACAATAACGACGTTCCCATTATTGAGTACAGCCAAAGCCGGGCTGGTTTGAAAGGTGTTGGTAAAACTGCCTACCACTACATCCGTCGCGGTCAGCCAAGTATTTGTCGGTGGAACAAGAAAGCGAGTAAAAATTTTGGTTCGACCAGCTGCCCCGCCCTGCCAAACAAAGGCCGCACCCCCATTTTTTAGTAGCGCGACATGCGGAGATTGCTGGTCATTGGTACCTGTCGCATTTACACGAAAGGAACCCAAAGTAGTGGCGAAAGTGCTGTCAAGACGAGCGGCGCTGATACCCCAGCCATTGCCATCCGTTACGTTGTCCTGCCAGACCAAATATCCGCCAGAGGTATTCAGAGCAATGTCGGGGAACATTTGGTCTCCGGGCAACGAGCCAACGATTGAATATTCAGTTCCATTGGAGGCATAATAATTGGTTTGGGCAAATCCCGAATGAGGGAAGACCAAACAAGCAGCCCCGCATAAGAATATGGCAGCCATACCGGCCAACTTCGACAACGACATAAAAAATTTGTTATAAAAAGGTAACGTACCTTCGGTGTTTTGTCCAAAACATACCAAGCGAAAGAGCATCGAAGACTTTAACAGCCACATCGAAGCTTTCGCCGTTCCAGAAACCATATTTTTACGGTTCAGCACAATCATTCAATAATCAATATCTGTTGACGATCGGGGGCGCATGCCTCTAGTTCCGACAGCATACCTTTAAAACCCCACTGTTGGTACAATTCCCGCAATCTATTCAGTACCTTCGGCTTGATCAAAAAGTCCGTCAATGTGCATTCGCAAGGCAAATCATCACGTAAACGCACCATATCAACATTGCGCCGAACCAATTCAACTGCTTGGAACAACCGTTGGCGCAGCCCGTCGGGGCGAACTTCGCCAAGACGTTGTAATAAGCCATCCAAAGTGCCAAATTTAACCAATAGATCGGCAGCCGTCTTGGATCCGACGCCCGGAACACCTGGAATATTATCTACCGTGTCACCCATTAAACTTAGCCAACCCACAATTTGTTCCGGTTCAACTCCGGTTTTGTCACGAACTTCAGACCTCGTCCATATGGAATTGGTTTTATCATTCGGATTAAATAATCCGATCGAATCACATACCAATTGCATAAAGTCTTTGTCGGCGCTAGCGATCACAACCAATATTCCCAACCGTTCTGCCTTTCGGGCAAGCGTAGCTATATAATCATCCGCTTCTACTCCATCGCTACACAGCGAACAAACCCCTGCTGCTTGCAAAAATTCGCTTATTTGACCGAACTGAGACTTCAAATCATTCGGCGTTGCTGGCCTCTGGGCTTTGTAATCTGGCAATAAAGCCAAACGTTCAGAACTCAAACCACCATCCCAGACCACAACGACATATTCTGGCTTGATGGTTACCACCATTTTTTCCAACATCTTTATGAACCCAAATATCGCATTGGTTGGCTGGCCATCTGGCGATTGCAATCTGCGAATCGCATAAAATGCGCGATAAGCGTATGCATGACCGTCAATAATCAGCAATCGCGGCACAATAATTCAGGCAACCAAGCCGATATCATTCATTTGCGCTAGGCAATGAATGCACCTTTTCGACATTTTCCGACATATGACCGGCACCGGCCGGCTGTGGAGGAATGGCGGTTTGGGTGAAGGGCAATTCATCGTCCGAATGCACCCGGTTACCGGCTGGATCAACAATCGAAGTAGTTACGAAAATCATCAGGTTTTTCTTGGTGGCCGTCTTGCTCTGGCTCTGAAACAGCGTGCCAAACAGTGGCAAATCGCCCAATACCGGCACCTTGTCCTTGGTTGTCTGAATCGAGGAAGAAATCAACCCCCCAAGCACTACCGTCTGATTATCCCATACATTTACGGTTGTAACAACTTCGCGAACGGTAAAATTAGGGAGGACAATTGGGAGTTGCACCACGTTGAGCGCGCCGGTGACACTTGGAATAATGGGGGGAGTGTCATATCCGTTAAATTCAGTCAGATTGGGTATCAGCGTCAGATTGATCGTGTAACCATCGGAAAGCACATATGGCACCACGTCCAGAACTGGACCTGTCTCAACCGTTTGCGTATTGAAATTAATCGCGGATGTTTGAACCGCCTGCTGTACCACCTGGGCCATGGCCGGGGAGGAAACCAGAACGGCGCAAAGGGAAACCAACCCACCGCTTAACTTGTTTTGATAACGCTTCTTCATAATTTCGCCAAATGATTAAAATTAAAGACCGCCAGCCCCTGTGCCAGTGCCACCACCCAAACCCCCGCCCTGGAAGGTGACGCCAACAATGACCGTCAACAACGACGTTGCCCGCATTTGAGTTTGACGACCACTGGTGGTGGTAACTTCCGGCTCTGCAAGATTTTCAAACCCAGAACGCTGTTCCAAAGCGTGAATGGCAACTTGAAAATTAGGATTAGTCAAAATACCCGTAATGGTCGCAACGGTGGGACCAGAATTTTGCAACCCTCCAGTAATCAACTGATCGGTCGTTGAAGATGCCTTGGTAGTGGCGGCAGAGGTGCCAGGAAAAGCGCCTACCGGGGCGGATTGGTTAACCGGTGCGCTTAATGAAGGAGAGGATCCTCCAGAAGCAACCACAGTATGACCAAATTGGCCCAAGTACCAATCGAAACCTAATGCCTTTGAGTCATCTTGCTCCACTTCTACGAAACGAGCCTTGATGTGAACCTGGGGCGAAATTTGATTCAATACTTCAATGGCACGCTCAATGGTATCCAAATCTGATTCGGTTGCCTTGACAAACAACAAGCCAAGACGGTCGTTAAAGAAGACGGCCTTGGGGGCATTCAAATTAACCCCCATGACATTGAAGAAATTCCTAACGACAATGCCCATCTCGTCAGTTGTCCGTTTTACAGTTAGAAAATTTACGCCGCCGTTTTGTCCGCTAACGTTCCAACCGCCCACGGCACCACCGGCACCGCCTGTACCACCACCCGCTCCGCCGGCAGCACCGCCAAAACTGCCACCAGTGTTACCGGTATTACCACCGCCCCCACCCTGAGTTTGGCGAAGCTGGCTGGCACCTGGCGACATGTCAACAACCGGCACCACAGCCCCAGTATTCTGACCGCTACCGCCACCGCCACCACCGCCACCACCGCCGCCGCCACCACCACCGCCGCCACCACTAGAATTGTTAGCCCCGAAGGAGGATGAGTTCACGCTTTCCAAACCTTGAAAGAATGTATTAGCATCCACTTTGAAGGTGCGCATGAACAAAGGGGCCGAGTCAGCGGATTTGGAGGAGAAAACCACCGCAAAATCTTGAATGGAGTATTTAATAGGGTGATCAGCCACCAAAACGATGGCATCCAAGACGTCCGATAGCTTAACGTGGCTGAGATTTAATTTAACAATAATTGAACCAACATCGACTTGTTCAGCTGGTGCCGCAGCCGGGGCTTGAGGCAATCCGGTAGCGGGATCAAGTGCCGCCGCACGGCCTTCACCGGGAAACCCGCCGCCAACCGGTGCAGTGGCAATGGTACCGGAAAGGTCCGCATTGGGATTGATTAAGAAATTAATTCCGGCTTTTTCTGGGTCCCGGATCTTGGCTTGCTCAGAAAGGCTGCGAAGCACTTCGCTCAAAGGCAGACCATCAAAGGAAACCGTGTCCAGATGGATGCGCTCAAGCTTGCTGACAATTTCTTGACGGCCCGGTCCGGTGTAAACCAGGTTGGTCGTGGCAAATGGATTATTAGCACTTAAATTTTGAGTTTTGGGTAAAACCCATTGCTTTTCAACCTGTTGCATACGAATTTGCGTGTCAGCCGTATGATTCAAGGTGGAGCGACTGAATTGTGCCTGCTGAATCAAATTCAGGTAATAAAAAGCACCGGCATTGTCGGGATCAAGTTTAATGGCGGCTTTTAGTTTTACTTCCGCCTCTTCAAATTTGCCCATTTCATAGAGGAGCTTGCCATCCTGGACCAATGTACCAGCGTCAATTTTTTGATTTCTAACGATGGGGATTTGCTCAATGGTCGAAGGGTCCGGCACATGTCCGCGACTCAAAGCAATCAATTGGTCGTTCTGCCGTTTCAAGGCAATCGCCTCTTGGTTCTTGGGGTCGACCTTGATCACCTGCGTGATCTGTTTGTCAGCTTCCGCCAGATCATGGTGAACTTGCGCTTGACGAGCAAGGGTTAACCGGGTGGCCGTCAAACCGGCAACGGCCTGATGCGTCTCCAAGTCAATACCGGAACCAATTTGCTGGGCTAGACTGGTGGCCTCCTGATAAAGCTTCGCAGCCTCGACAATTTCGCCCCGACTGGCAGCGGCTTTGGCGGCAACAAGCCGCTGGCGCAAAACGATAGTATAGGACTGGCGCAGGACCGCCTCATTTACGGCCACGTCGGTTGAACTTGGCTGGGCCGTGGTCGGAGTAGCGGCCGCCAGGAGAAAAATGAAGCCGAGCGGCAATAATACTGCTTTTGTCATGGTGTTTTTCAGGTTCGACTTGGATCGCGCTGTTGAATTACAAAAGGTTACGCGTTATCGCGGGTAATGCAAAATTGTTTTTTTCTGGTTTGATTGGTCGGATAATATCACTTCATTTTGATGAATGGCAACGATATTATATGTTTCTTCCCCAAACTTTAAAACGGCCCCTTCATGCTGGTTTAGCTTGACGAGCTTCTCCGGGTCAAACTTCAAATCAGCAGTGTAAGCATCGGCTCTTTGAAATGGCTTGGCCTTGAATACCGGAACTACTTCACCGGAATCAGCCAATTTTAAAAGCAATTCATCAGGGGCCAGGGGATCACCGTTCACTTTGGTAATCGTGAATAATTCCTTCTTTTCCCCCACTGAAGCTACCCGCGTCTGGTGGCGTTGGGAACGGCTCGTGACAAATTGACGTTCAATGCCAATGACATAACGGGTTTCGAGATTCGTTTCCACGCCATCCAGAGTTAGAATCAAATTAAGCGGCGTTATTTTGGTCACCTCTGCCGCCTCAGCATCAATTTCATGGCCAGTGGTTATTTTGATTAGATCACCGGCTGCGTTCTTTTTCCATGTAACTGGATTGAATAGCTTGTTCGTCGTGGACAAATCCAAATCATAAGGATTTTGTAACCGGCTGAGCACAGCTGTTTGTGGAGCAAGATCAAGTGCAGGCAACGGAGCAACCTTGGGGCTAATAGCGGAGTTCCCCGCAGCCTCCATGTCATCTTTATCGTGCTGGATCACAAAAGGCAGGGCCACTAGGGCTCCTACTACTCCCAGCAGAACCACGCTCAGGATGATCTTCTCGTAATTTTTTTTGATGAAATCCATTTGCGTACGCTTAATTCTTGGACTGCAATTTTATGATTTCAATTTCCATGCTGACGCGGAGAAGTTGCTCCTTCAAAACCGTCGTCAAACCAGGCTTTCCCGGGACTGCCACTTGCGGGATTTGCACCGGAGGCGCATAATCGTTCCCCCCACGAACCCGGCCCCGGCCAGGGTACTGGTTTGGCATGGGCATGGGTGTGGGCTGATTGTTGCCCCCCAGTGTTGGCAGTACATTGATACTTTTAACCACAAAACCATGGGGCGAAGCGGCAAAGCCGGCAAATACCCGGGCAATTTCCGGACCGAAACTTTGGAAGGTGACTACATAGGGAGTGATGACCGCTTGATCGGTAGTCACAGCGGAATCACCAATATAATCCCCCTGTGGTCCGGCAACATCATCGTCGGACACGTGCACCCGTTGAATGCTTTCAAATTGATTAACGCCCGCGGCGTAGAGAATCTCAGTAATGGTTTTGACTTCGCCTAATTGCGTTGCCAGCAAATCCAAACTGCCGGGGGAGAACTTCACTAATTGACGCTCCGCTTCAAAGGAAAAACCATATTGCGTCTGAACTTCCACATGCGCAGCTTCCGCCTCATGCTGCAATAAATCGATTGTTCTGCGCAGTGCTGCAGCGAAGGCTTCACTTGTCACGCTGTTGGTCGCGCCGGTGGCCGGAGGAATTGGGGTAATGGGGGCAAACCAAGTCTTTGCCTGATCCACCCAAGCCCGCAGTTGCACCGCTTGGTCCTTAGCCTGTTGAATCTTGTTAACTTTGTCGTTCCCAGGATTCGCCTGCGGATCATTCAAGGTGTTTAAGGTGCCGTAGATTTCCTTAAGTTTATCCAACATGTCCGAGTTGCGGCTCCAACTGGTATAATTGTAATAACCGGCTGCACCGAGCAAGCCCAAGGCGATTACCCCCCCAATGAAGAAAAATAAATTTCGCTTGATCCAAGACATATTACAGTTTCAAAGGATTGAGCAATGCCACGGTGATGCCAAAGGTAAAGGTCCCAGTGGTCTCATCGGTCGTGATGGTGGGGTCAAGAACTGTCGCCTTAGGGTCAAACAACGAACTATTTTGAAGCTGGCTCTGAACTTCAAACGCGATAGCGGTGTTGGCCGAGGGATCAACTGCAGACAGATTAACGGACCGACAGCGCAATTGGATGGTCGAGCCAGCCGCGACAGTGCCCGCATCAGTTGGCGGGGGCGGGGGCGGAGCCGTCATGCCACGCATACCCCTCATGCCAGGCATGGCACCGGGATCAAATCGCTGGACAGGAGCGCCCATTGAAGCCCCACCTGCCCCGCTGGCACTGCCCAAATTAGGGTCAGAAATCATTTGCTCGATCCAAATTCCGACTTCTACATTAGGTTTTTGGGCAGCCAATTTCTTCCGGACATCATCCTCGGACACGATTAATACTCGACGCAACTCGGAGCTCACATCACCCCAGAAGTAACGCTCGCTCATCCAAGTCGTAAGCTGGGCGGCTTGCTTTTGGCTGGCCTGCAAAGAACTCAAAGCCGCCTTGAACTGGTCCGATTTAGCCTGCTTGGTCCGCACCTGTGGATCCAACTTGTCAATTTGCTCCTGCTTGAGATCCGCCAGTTTTGAAAATAAATAGCCTGTCGTAAAAGCCACAAAAACCAAGCAAAACACCGTGAAAAGGAAATAGGGTTTCTTTTGATTGAAAGCCTGCCAGCGCAAGGTGCTGTCTGGCATCAAATTCATTTCCACCGGGCAGTTGGCCAAGTTGCGCAAGCCCAAGCCCACCACTTCACCAAGGGAATGAGCGACGCGGGAAAGTTCTTCGAGATTAACCGTTGGGTCAATCTGAACGTTCCGGAATGGATTGAAGTATTCGACCGGAATATTCAGTTTTTCTGCAAAAAACTGCGCGGTGTATGGCATGATCGAAGCCCCGCCGGAAAGAAACAGCCGCTGGGGTGCGGTGCCGCCCTGCTGGCCACGATAAAACTGCAGTGTTTGGTTGACCTGAATGTGCAGTTTCGTCATGAACTGGCGGGCAATTTTGGAAATTGCCGCCTGATTCGGATTTTCCGGTTCCTCATAGGCCCCGCCCAAGCTGACAAAGCCTTCCGCAATCTTGATTTTTTCTGCTTCCGGAAACTTCAGCTTCTGATCATTGGCAAAATCTTGGGTAATGGCGTTCGCACCCAAGTTTATGCTCCGGGAAAAGACTTTGCCCTTTTCAAAAAATAACAGGTTACTCGTCTTAGCCCCAATATCGAGCAACATCGTGCAATCTTCCAGATCACCATAATTAAAGCGGAAGGCATTGCACAAAGCGGCGGGCGAGGCGTCACACAGGGTTAACTTGAGCTTGGCTTTTTCGGCCACCCGAAACAAACCTTCTACCACGTCCGATTTGATGGCCACGAGCAAAACTTCCAGCTCACCACTGGCCGCCGCCCCTAAAATTTGATAATCCCACACCACCTCAGCCAGGGGAAAGGGAACGTTTTGCTGTGCTTCGTATTGGATGATCTGGGTAACTTTTGTCGCATCCACCGGCGGCAACTTGACAAACTTTGAAAAGACTTGAAATCCCGGCGCACAGACATTGACGTTTTTGGATTTGAGCCCAAGCTCAGCCAGCGTGTCTTGCAGGGCCTTCACCACGGTGGCTTCGCGGGTGGCATCTTGCGCGCCTTCCAAACCCAACGGTTTGATGGCGAAATTTTTCAGACGCAAGCCACCGGCTTCGTTCGTCTCAAAATCCGCCAACTTGAGGCTGCCCGCCCCAAAATCCACCGCCAAAAATGACTTTGTATTCAGCATTGCTGTTCGCTCTATGGACGCCCCGGAAAGTCAGGTTAGACCTAATTCCTTAGTTCCACGGCGGCTGCCGAGGTGATTACGGCAAATTTCTGCGCGGGTCAAATATAAACCATTTAAAATTCAAAATATTTTGAAATTTGACCGGAATCCCGGTCTCCGGTCCTGGAAAACTCGGAACATGTTTTGCTTGCGTTGGTTGCTTCCAGACGAAATAGCGTTCAGCCCCCGCGGCGTTGATTGCGGAAATCTCGAAAAAACATTGCGCCCACGCGTGGGATTTGGCTTTATCTACTTTTGAGTCATCCTGTTGACAACTCTGGGCGCTGCCGAATGACCGTTATTTATTCAGGACGGGTTCAGGGTGTGGGTTTTCGTTATGCCTGTAAAAAACTGGCTGCGGGATTCACCCTCAGCGGCACGGTCCTAAACCTTCCGGACGGCCGGGTTCAATTGGTCGCCGAGGGTGCGCGTGAGGAATTGACTGCATTCCGGCTCGCCATACGAAATGAAGGACTTGCTGGATTTATTCGGGATGAACTGGTAAATTGGGACAGCGCGCAAAATAAATTTAGCGGATTTGAAATTATTAGTTTGGAATGAAATACGCCATTATAGCTGACATACACGGCAATCTGGAAGCCTTTCAGACGGTTTTGGAGGACATCAAAACCCAAAACGTCAACCAGATTGTTTGTCTGGGTGATGTGGTTGGCTACAATGCCAACCCCAAGGAGTGCCTCCAAATCGTCCGGGATTTAAATATTCCCTGCGTCAAGGGCAACCACGATGAATACTGCTCCAGCGAGGAGGCCTTGGAAGGTTTCAACCCGCACGCGGCCGAAGCCGTTTACTGGACCCGCAACCAACTAACGACCGAGGACCGCCAGTGGCTGCGTGACCTCAAGTATTCGCGCATGGTCGGCAATTTTACCATTGTTCACGCCACGCTGGACGCCCCCCAGCGCTGGGGTTATGTCTTCGACAAGCTGGCCGCCGCCGCCAGTTTCCCGTATCAAAACACCCAGGTTTGTTTCTTCGGCCACACCCACGTGCCCGTTGCCTTCATGCGCGATAGTGTCGTGCGCGGTGGTACCTATTCCAAATTTAAAATCGACGTTTCCAAAAAATATTTTGTGAACGTTGGTGCCGTGGGCCAGCCCCGCGACAACAATCCAAAATCCGCCTACGTGGTGTTTGATGTCGATGCCGGCACTATCGAACTGCGCCGGCTCGACTACGACATTCCCACCACCCAGGAAAAAATCCGGGCGGCCGGTTTGCCGGAGCGCCTCGCTGAACGGCTGGAATTTGGCCGTTAACCTCGGCGGGCGCCCCTCCCATCGCGCCTAGTCCCGCGGGGGCGCATTTCCTTTGAGAATTCTCCTCCTCAAACCCAGCTCATTGGGCGATGTCATCCAGGCCTTGCCAGTCCTGCGGCTGCTAAAGAAACACCTGCCGGACAGCGAGATTTACTGGTGGATTGACTCCGCCCTCGCCCCCCTCCTCGCCGGCGACCCCGATCTGACCGGCCTCATCCTTTTTGAGCGCAAACGCTGGGGAAATCCCCGGTATTGGCCCGAACTGGCCCGAAGCATTGCCTGGACGCGGGCGCAAAAGTTCGACTGGGTTATTGACCTCCAATGCCTGGCCCGCAGCGCCGCCTTTGGCTGGCTTGCCAATGGCCACCGGCTCATTGGCCTCGACGAAGTGCGCGAGGGTGCCCGCGGTTTTTACGACCTGGCCGTGCGCCGGACTTCGTTTCATACCCATGCAGTAGACTGGTATCTCTCCGTGCTCCCCCCATTGGGTGTGCCCATCCATGACCATTTCACTTGGTTGCCCGAACGCCCATCCGTGGCCACCGCTGTGGACGCGAAATGGCCCTTGAATGACTTCCGCTGGGTGGTGCTGCAACCCGGTGCCCGCTGGGATAATAAACGCTGGCCCGCGGAATACTTTGCCGAGCTGGTGCGGAACCTCCTCCGGGAAAATCCTATTTATCGGTTTGCCATTTTGGGCAGCCGCACCGATGACTCCCTGGGTCAGTTGATTACCGCCGCCGCCCCCGGTCAATGCCTGAACCTCTGTGGCCGAACCACACTGCCGGAAATGATCGAATGGGTCCGGCGCTGCACTTTAATGGTGACCAATGACACCGGCCCCATGCACGTGGCTGCCGCCCTGCGCAAGCCTATGGTGGCGGTGTTTGGTCCCACAGAACCTCATCGCACCGGCCCCTATGGCTTGCTGCAGGATGTCGTGCGCGTGGATCTCCCCTGCTCGCCCTGCCTGTCGCCGCGTTGTAAAAATCCCCAACCGCTGGAATGCCTCCGCACCGTGACTCCCGCCTTGGTTCTGGCCCAAGTGCGCCAGTTGGGTGGGGTCTGACCCAATTTCCGAGTCTCCTGTCGTGTCAAAATTCCCCACCGCTCTGCGTTTCCCCGCCCTTGGGCCCACGGATTTGGCTTTCCCCGCCCAGTTGGCCTGATTTAACTTGGCCCCATGAAATTTACGCTCGCGGTTTTACTGGCGTTTGGCGTCGGCCACCTGGTCTGCGCCCAGCCATTGGTTAAACCGTCCGGACATTTGGAATTGTTCAACGGCCGGGACTTCACGGGCTGGACTTTTTGCCTGAAGGGCGACAGCAACCCCCTCGCCACCTGGTCCGTGACCAACGGCGTGATTCATTGCACCGGCAAACCCACCGGCTACCTGCGCACGGTGTCCGCCTACCAGGATTACGTCCTCACCGTCGAATGGCGGTTCGTCAAAGTAGCCCCCAAACAGGATAATTCCGGCATTCTCGTAAACATGCAGCTGCCGGACAAAGTCTGGCCCGCCTGTGTGCAGGTGCAGGGCAAGCATACCCGTCAGGGGGATTTATTTCTAATGGCCGGCGCGGAAAGCAAGGAACACCGGGGCCAGGATGCCAATACCGCCCTGCCCTTGCACGGCACCGCCAACGAACATCCGGTCGGGGAATGGGACACGGTCCGCACCGTCTGCGCCAACGGCACCGTGACGGCCTGGGTAAATGACCGCCTGATGAATACCACCACCGCGTGCACCGTCACCAATGGCTTTATCGGCCTTCAAAGCGAGGGCGGCGAGCTCGAAATTCGCCGGCTGGCCCTCGATCCATTGCCCATTAATTAGCCCGCTTGCGGCCAATAAACGTCAAATACTGCCATACTCCACCATAGGCATGGTCCACCCGGTCCAGCATCGGCATAAAGTGGGCTTGCAGGCAGGGACGCAACTGCGCGTTCATCCGCACATGATTCACTCCCATCCAGCGTTCAAATAAAGCGAACCGGGTGGCATGAAAATCCACCACCGCAATGCACCCGCCCGGGGCCAGATCGGCCGCCGCCGCCTGGATGGCAGTTTCAAAACCCGGGTTAAACATCGAAAGCGCGTAGGAGAAGAGCACCAGATCGTACCCCGCCAGATCCCCTACCGGCGCGTTGTAGGACCGGTGCAGCAAGCCCACACGAGAGCCCATGTGCGCGGTCTTGCGCCGCGCCACCTCCAGCATGGGTTCAGCCAGGTCCAGCCCCGTAATGGCCGCCTGTGGGAAGCGCCGCCCCAGGCTCACGAGATTTTTCCCCGTGCCACACCCCACCTCCAAAATCCGCACGGGCTTTTGCCGAATCGCAATATCCGCCAAAATCGCCGTGCGGCCGAACAAAAAGGTCCAGCGCGTGGCATCGTAAATCCGCGCATGCAGCCGGTAATATTTTTCGATCGGGGTTAGTTTACCTGCCGGGGCCGCGTTGGAAGAGGAGTGGCTCATTTGACTTCGGCGAAATGGAGGCTGCCATAGGTGCCCACCCGGTCGGTCAGATGCAGCCGCTCGGTGATTTCCGGGAAGAAACGCAAGCGCTCCAGCACCGCCGCCGGCACGAAACTCAGATCCAGACCGGCGGAACGCATGAGAATCTTGGTACCCGGCCGGCTGTTGGCCAGGATCAATTCCCATTCCTCCAGCAGCGCTGCCGCATCATGCCAGGCCAGCCAGTCCTGATGGTCCAGCAACACATAATGGCTGTAAATACCCGGATGCTTCTGGAGAAATTGCGTAAGGGTGCTGGTATGGGTCTTGATCCGTCCGTTGCGTTCCTTGAGCACCTCATGATTCGCTTTCCGCAGGTAATTGGGGCAGCAATCCATCGTGTAGGAACCGGTGATGTAAACCCGCCAAAAATAATTATCCGCCGTCGGCAGTTCCGTCATCACATGGCGCAACTTGTCCTTGATATAGCTTTCCAAACCACCCGGATAATGATTCTCAATCAATTTGATCTGCGGCCCGGGCACCCCCAGCAGGGTCATCACCATGCGCTGGCGGATCAGCCAGTTGCTCAGATTACCCCAGATTTTTGGCTCCAGCAGCGTGTAAATCTCCTTTTGCTCCTCCTGGGTTTTGGCATCCAGCAGGCACATCGCGAAGTTCTTGATGTTGGGTTTGGCCTTGAAGAGCACTCCCCCCAGCAGCCAGGCCGCCGCGCCCGATGTGCCATGATAATAAAAGGATTTCTTGATGCCTCCCGGGTTAAAAAAATGCAGGTGCCGGTCCCAAAACTTGCGCGCCACTTCCGGCAGGTCCGGTTGCAGGGATTTGTAAATAGCCTGGTGATCCCCATGCGAACCAATGCCAAAATACTCGAAAAAGTCCATGAACTTGCCCCGGCGCAGCAACGCCAGTTTTAACTCCAGCAGGGCATTCTGCCGGTAATTCACATCCACCGTGTGAATCTCCGCCGGGTTATCCAACAAATAGTCCAGGGCATTACACCCCGCGCTGGTGATCATCACCACCCGGCTCTGCGCGTCCAGTTTCATCAAATGCCGGTCCAGCCGGGGATCTTCCCAGCAGGTATTGTAAATGAGCTGGCTGCCATGAACATGGTGAAAGACCAGGTCGCTCGTGGCTTTGAAAAATTGTTGCGCCAGGTCTCGCTTGCCGTGGTCGGTTTTAGGTTGGGCGGTCATGGCCAGTTCGAGCAAACATTCATGATGATTTGTTTAAACCTTATGTCTGCCAGAATTGGCCGCACGGCTCCACGAGTTTTTAGTGACAATGTGGCAACGCCCGCGTGACAGTCCGGTGCCATGGCAAATACCCGGATGCCAGCCCTCTGGAGGCTGGCGAGCGTTCGCCGCTTGGGTGCGCTTCCAACCCTCCCCAACGGCACGCCAAAGATAGCAGTGTCCGTTTGCCCGCGTATCGGGCATAGTGAGGGCGTTAACATTTTATCATGCATATCAAGTCCGCTATTTTTGACCTGAGCGCCCCCGACCTGGACATGTGTCCGCCGGAGAGCCTGCCGGAATTTGCCTTCATCGGTCGATCCAACGTCGGCAAGTCCTCCCTGCTCAACATGCTCTCGGGTAAAAAGGACCTGGCCCGCGTCAGCATCACCCCCGGCTTCACCAAACTGATCAATTTCTTCACCATCAATAACGAATGGTACCTGGTCGATCTCCCCGGCTATGGCTTCGCCAAGGTCGCCCGTGAAAACAGTGCCAAGTTTAACGATGCCGTCACCAATTACATCGCCCACCGCCCCAGCCTCGCGTGTGTGTTCGTATTGATTGATGGGCGCCATGAACCGCAAGCGATCGACCTGGAATTCGTCAAATGGCTGGGCGACCACTCCACCCGGTTTGTGCTCGTCTTCACGAAAACCGACAAGACCAAGCCCCTGCAGTTAAAGGCCAACATGGAACTCTTCCGCGCCCACATGGCCTTGTGGTGGGAAGAAACCCCCGCCATGTTCAGCTCCTCCGCCGTCACCGGCCAGGGACGCAATGAACTCTTGGGCTACGTGGAAAAAACCCTCGCCCAAGGCTGGGAAGAATCCGAACTCGAATTGGAAGCCGAATCCGGCGAAACCGCCACTGAGGCCGAACGGGAGGAAGAATCCGAGGAATGAGCCAATGACCCTCCACGACCTCGGTTGGAACGAAACCTTCGCCAAAGAATTCGCCCCCTGCCAACAAAAGGGCTGGCAACCCGGCCGCCTCGTCCGCGGCAACCGCATCAGCTACGGCGCCCTCGTCGTCGGCCCGGATGGTTTAACCGAAGTCGAAGCCACCCTCAGCGGCAAAGTCTTCCACGCCTCCACCACCAATGCCGACCTCCCCGCCGTCGGTGACTGGGTCGCCCTCGAAGTCGATGCCACCGCCCGCACGGCCGCCATCCAAGCCCGCCTCGCCCGCCAAAGCTGCCTCTCCCGCCGGGCCGTGGGCGATAGCGAGGAAGAACAGGTCATCGCCGCCAACATCTCCACCGTCGTCGTCGTGACCGATGCCGGCGCCGACTTCAACCTCCGCCGCATGGAACGCTTTTTCGGCCTCATCGCCCGCTCCGGGGCCAAGGCCGTGGCCCTGCTCAACAAGGCTGACTTGTTTTCCGACACCAAAAACCAGCGCGCCGCCCGCGCCATCGCGAAATTGCAAACCGCCGCCGACGTCCATGTCACCAGCGCCAAAACCCGCAAGGGCCTCGCCATCATCAAGAGTTACCTCGCGCCGGGCCAGACGATTGCCTTCATCGGCTCCAGCGGCGTCGGCAAATCCGCCCTCATCAACCGCCTGCTGGGGGACGATGGCCAGTGGACCGGCTCCGTCAATGAGGTCACCGGCAAAGGCCGGCACACCACCACCGCCCGCGAACTCATGTTGCTGCCCACCGGCGGCATGATCATCGACAATCCCGGCATCAAAGAAGTCCAGCTTTGGATTGATGAGCATACCTTGCGCGAAAATTTCGCCGACATCACCAAACTCGCCGCCCAGTGCGAGTTCGACGACTGCCGTCACGGCACCGACACCGGCTGCGCCGTGCGGGCCGCCCTCGCCAAAGGCACCCTCACCCCCGAGCGCCTGAAAGCCTACTTGGACATGGACGGCGAAATTAAAAAGCTTCAAGGCCGCCGCTTGATCCGCAAACAAATCCTCGAACGCCGCAGCAAACTCAAACAACGCGACAAATCCAAGGAATGGGTCCAATTCGGCGGCGAGCGCGACGACGAATACAAAAACGCCGGCCGGTAGGTGTCGGCCCGGTCGTTGCACAGGGCTGCTGCTTCGGGCTGTAAGCCCGTAACGTTACAGCCCGGGCTGAAGGCCCGGGAAACGTCCAATCAACACCCCCGCCGCCCTGTAAGGGCGGAACATTCTCGCAACTCCCCCGCCTTTACCCCGAAGTTGTCAAGAAGTGCGTGACCACTATTACTCCAATTCTGGAAGCCCGTGGCATTGGGCCAGGGATTTTGTGTAACCCGCCGGGTTGAGATCAAAAGTACTGGCTGTCGTAACGGACCACAATACCGCGTGCGTTTGCCCATTCTCAATTCGATAGCCATGATGGGATCCTTAAGATGTTCCTGACGCCGTGGGATCATCATCGTGGCGCTTTGACAAGACCCCATGATTTGTGCCAACGTTTGTCCACTCTCGCGGGCAACCCGGCCGTCGTGGGTCTGGAAAAACGGGCTGCCGCCACCAAACTAATAATGCCGCCGACCACTAAATTTCCGGCCACCCCCCGCCCGCGCGGCCGCACTCTTTGCCATTACTGGCCATTCGTGAGCTCCACCCTGCTTGCGGCCCTGCTCGGCCTGCTGGTTCTACCTTGGTCCCTCGCAGCCGCTCCATCTATAACCGCGCTCACCGCCTCCGGCACCCTCGCCTGGACCAATGCCCTCGTACCGGGCGTCACCACGGTCGAAACTCAGGACCGCCTCAATGGCCGCTGGTCGCCGCTGCCCAATGTCTATTCTACCAATGCAGCCGGTCAGTCTGCTGTTAACCTGCGCGCGACCAATCAATTCTTCCGCCTCGCCTCTGTGGATATTTCCGCCACCGCCGCCGGTTTCACGAATCTGATTAATGCCTATGGCTTGCTGCAAACCGTGGCCGGCAACGGCACCGGGCGGGTGGATGCCGTCAGTTACTGGCAGAATTCCTTCGAAGGTGGACCCGCCACCAATGCTGCCCTGTCCCGCCCCCATTATGCCATGGCCGATCGTGCAGGGAATATTTACATCGTGGACAAGGACAGCCATTCCGTTTTGCGCGTGGCCACGAACGGCACCATTAACACCCTCGCCGGCACTCATGCCGGAGGCTTCAATGGCGAGGGCCCGGCCCCCGCCACCAACCTGCAACTGAATTTTCCCAACGCGCTCTGGGTCCGGTCCGATGGCACTGTTTACGTGCTGGACACCGACAATGCCCGCGTGCGCCGTATCACCACCAACGGCCTGATGAGCACGCTCTTTAAGGCCCAGAGCGACACAACCACGCCATTGGATGGCGGCCGCTGCCTCTGGGTCCGGGATGACGAAGGACTCGCCTATTTCGGCAATAAGACGCGTGTCCGCAAATGGACCCCGACCGGCGGCCTCCAAACCCTCGCCAGCGGCTACACGGAACTGGGCACTTTTTGCGTCAAGGCCAATGGCGACCTTCTGGTTGCCGATCGTGGCGGTGATTACGTGTACAACGTCACCGCAGGTGGCACCGCCACCATCATCGCCGGCAATGGCACCACCAACGGTGGCGGCGACCGCGCCTCGGCCCTGGCCACCGGCTTCTATGGTCCTCGCGGCCTTTGGCCCGTGCCCACCGGTGGCTATCTGCTCCTGCTCCATGATGGCGCCCAACTCTGGTATGTGGACGCCGCAAACCTGGTCCATCTGCTCCTGAATGGCCTGGGCGGAAATGTCTTCGTCCATGCGGGTGACGGCCAGTATTTTTACGCTCCGACTCGTTATTTCATCGGGGAAGGCCGGAGTGTGACCATGGATTACGCCGGCAACATCATCATTTGCGAAAGCGACTACGGCTTCATCCGCCGCATTTTGTTTCAAAGACTGTCGCCTTGACCCCGCGATACCCAGCCAAATGCGCCACCACTCAAACCAACCCAGCCAAAAACTTGGTGGGTAGTCTCAAATATCTGCAATCGCCAGCAATTCCAACCTCAACTCCTCACTCACCTTGACCGCCGGCGGCTGGCCATTCAAAAACATCACCCCCTCCATCCCCCGCAATTGCGCCAGGACCGTGTCCGCCTCAAAACCCGCCAGATGCCTGGCCAACTCCGCGCACGCCACCCGCCCCGGGCTCTCCCGCAAAATCATCAACGCCTGCGCCAAACCCGCCGTATCCACCTGCTTGCGCAAAAAGGACCGTCGCCACGCCTTGATCCCACCCACCACCAGTCGCGGCCCCGTATAAAGAATATCCGTGATCAACTTGGCCGAGGCATCCGGATTAAACGCCAGCGCCGACAAGGCCCCCGCCACCCCGGCATGCCAGACCAGCGCCGGCGGGGCCGCCTGGTCCAGCGATAAATCACTCAAATATTCCCGGCTCGTCCGCGCATTCCCCAGAAACAATAGCCCCAGAAAAACCCAGCATACCACCAAAATTTCCTGATGAGAAATATGTAAAGAATGGCTCGCCACCAGTTGCCACAGCGCCGAGGCACCGAAATTCACGACGAACCAAACCAACGCATAAGTGAAGAAAAACGTGATGGTCAGCACCACCGCCCCCAACCCCAGAGCCAGCCCCGCCACCAAGCGATCCTGCACCGCCGCCAGGCGTAACTTCCGCTCCAACCAAGGCTCAATCGAATTCATAAAGACGGACCAAATAGTTTGCCATTTCCCCCGCCCCGTCAAGCCCCACCCATCCCAATACCGGAGCGCGGCTGTGTGCCCAAGTATTTTCCAATGCTTCCCGTCCCAAAAATAAATTTGACAGTCTGCAATCATTATATCAATTTATCCGCATTCGTTGATTCAACGAATCTCATGCAGAGTGGCAGAGGGACTGGCCCAATGAAGCCACGGCAACCGGTTAAAATTTCGATTTTAACGCAGGTGCCAATTCCAGCCTGAATGCGGGTGCGTTCAGGGAAAATGAGAAGCGCACGCACTTTTTGTCGGCCCCTTCTCATGCTTGAGATGGGGCTTTTTTGCTGGCCCCATGGCAAAAACCAGCCGGCTATTTCCGGCTGCAGGGCAACTTGTAAATTGAAAGATTATGGAAAAGCACGATAGTTTCATGAAGGCGTTGAAATGCCGTGAGTGCGGCCGGGAATATCCCCTTGCCGCGACTCACGTCTGTGAATACGATTTCGGCCCCCTGGAAGTCGCCTACGATTATGACCGCATCAAAAAGTCGCTCACCCGGGCGGCGATTCAATCACGCCCCAAAACCATGTGGCGTTACCGCGAGCTTCTGCCCGTGGCCAAGGACCCCACTGTGGGCGTCCAGGTGGGCTACACCCCGCTGATCAAGGCCGACCGCCTGGCCAAACGCCTGGGTATCCGCGAATTGTGGATCAAGAACGATGCCGTCAACTACCCCACGCTCAGCTTCAAGGACCGTGTGGTCAGCGTGGCCCTCAGCCGCGCCCGCGAACTGGGCTTTGAAACCGTCGCCTGTGCCTCCACCGGCAACCTCGCCAATTCCGTGGCCGCCAACGCCGCCAGCGTGGGCTTGAAATCCTACGTGTTCATCCCCTCGGATTTGGAACAGGGCAAGATTTTAAATTCCCTCGTTTACGGGGCCAACGTCATCGCCATCAAGGGCCACTACGACGAAGTAAACCGCCTGTGCGCCGAGATCGCCGGCAAATTCGGCTGGGCGTTTGTGAACGTCAATATGCGCCCATACTACGCCGAGGGCTCCAAGAGCATGGCCTACGAAATCGCCGAGCAACTCGGCTGGCGCCTGCCCCAGCACACCATCATTCCCATGGCTTCCGGCTCCTTGCTCACCAAGATTCACAAGGGCTATCAGGAATTTGTCAAACTCGGGCTGGTCTCCGAGAGCGAAGTCCACATTCACGGCGCCCAGGCCACCGGTTGCTCCCCCATTTCCACCGCCCAAAAAGCGGGGCTGGATTTCTTCAAGCCCGTCAAACCGGATACCATTGCCAAATCCCTCGCCATCGGCACCCCGGCCGACGGCTTCTACGCCCTCAAAGTCATGCGGGAAACTGCCGGCGCCTCCGAGGATGTGAGCGATGACGAAATCCGCGATGCGATCAAATTGCTGGCTGAGACCGAGGGCATCTTTGCCGAAACCGCCGGCGGCGTGACCGTGGGCGTGGCCAAAAAACTGATCGCCTGCGGCAAGATCCCACACGATTCCTCCGCCGTCATCTGCGTGACCGGAAATGGTCTCAAGACGCTGGATGCCGTCCAGGGTCATTGCGGCAAGCCGCGCGAGATCAAACCCAGCCTGCGCGAGTTCGAGGCCCTGCTGGCGCACGAGGAAAAAGTCGGGGTGTAACCGGGCGGCTTTTGGTCGCCCGGTTTGAAAAGTGAATCCAAACCAACAGCCCGTTACGGTCGTGCAACGACAGGTGGAAGCCTACAACGCCCACGACTTGGATGCGTTGATGCTCACGTATGCAGAGAGCGCCCAGCAATTTGAGCACCCGTCCCAATTACTGGCCAGCGGTTCGGCCGCCATCCGGGAGCGCTTCGCCACGCGTTTCCAGGAGCCCAACCTGCACGCGCATCTGATCAATCGGATTGTTTCAGGCAACTTGGTCATTGATCATGAAAAAGTGACCCGCACCTTTCCCGAAGGCCCCGGCACCCTGGAACTGGTGGCCATTTACGAAGTGCTGGCGGGTAAAATCACCCGTGCCTGGTTTACACCGGGATCGAAAACGCTTGCCGTAAAGTCGTAAAGAATTCAAATTAAATTTATGCCAAAAAAAGTCCGCATCCCCACCCCGCTCCGCAAGTTGACCAACAACGAGGAGCTCATTGAAATTACCGCCACCAATATCGGCGACGCAATTGTCGAGTTGCAAACCCGTTTCCCCGGCATCCAGGAACGCCTCGTCGATGAAAAAGGCGAGGTCCGCCGCTTCGTCAACGTCTATGTGAACGAGGAAGACATCCGCTTCCTCCAAAACCGCGCCACCCCGCTCAAAGACGGCGACGAAATCAGCATCATCCCCGCCATTGCCGGCGGCTAGCCAGCCCGGGCGGAAATCTTCCTCCGCCCCATCCCCAAACCAAATAACCTTATGGCCAAAGCCCCGACCGTCAAAAAAAACAAAACCAAAGTCGCGCGCACCACAGGGACCTCCTCCCATCGCCAGCGCCTCTGGCTCATGTATCCGCCCAAGCTGATCAAGGAACCCCTGATCTGGAAGTTGAGCCAAAAATTCAAGGTCAGCACCAACATCCGCCAGGCCAGTGTCACCGACGAAATCGGCGTGGTCTGCTTGGAATTGGATGGCACGCGCGATGCCGTCCAGGCCGCCGTGGACTGGCTGGAAAAAACCGGTGTGAATGTTGAACCGGTCGAAATGAGCGCGATTGCTGGATAATGTGGCACCGGCGTCGCGCCGGTGTCCCTTTCCCGAACTTATTCTCCGTGGCTGTGCTCTTGCAGCAACTTCTCCGCTTCCTGCCGCAATTCCGCGGCCACATTGGGTTTTAGTAATGGCTCCAAGGTTTGGCGGGCAGCCTCCGGACGGCCATTGCGAAATTGAAATTGCGCCAGGGTGAAGAGAAACGCCGAGTTCTCCGGCTCCAGTTCAATCGCCCATTGCAGTTGCCTTTCCGCCTCGGCCGCCTGGTCCCCCTGGACCATGTCAAAAAACCCGAGCAATTCATGCGCCGGTGCATAGACCGGCATAAGGCTCAGGGACTTTTCTAAATTGCCCCGGACTTCCACTTCAGCTGCGTCCTTCAGCGGCTTGTAACGGTCCCCGCCCTCCGAGGTAAGCCGGTAACGCTCCCGCGCATAAATAAAATAGGCCAGAAAACTGCCCGAGCCGCGTTGCAAAGCCTCGGTCAATTCCCGCAGCGCCTCTTCATGATTATCTAATTGCGACGCTAGCAAGCCCTTGCCTTCATAAGGCAGCGGACTGGCGGGCGCAATTTTCAAAGCCTGGTCAAAAAACGCCCGGGCAGCCTCCACCCGGTCAATCCGCAATAACTCATCCCCCAGCCGGAAATAGGTTTCCACCGGGGTCAACGCACGGGTGGTCACCGTGATGGGTGCCGCGATATTCGCCGTCAGTTTTAGTTGCAACGGCGGGAACTCCCGGTTGGCCAGGTAACGCTGCAATTGTGCGGTCATACCCGCCAGGGTTATGTGCAACGCATTCGTGAAAGCCTCCTCGGCCGGTTGCCCCTGCTTGAGCAGCGCCGTATATTGCCCAAACCGCTCCCGCAACACCGGCCGATCCCCGGCCACCAGAAATTCCGCCAGCAACCACGATTCCGCATAAAAAATCCCCTGCCGGCTGCTCTCATTATACTGTGGCGAATCATGGGTCACCGTGAACAACTCGCTCAACGGCATCAGTTGATTCTCCTTCAATAACGCCAGATGGTACGGGATCGGCCCGGCAATGCTCACCTTGCCCCCCGCCGTGGCAAATGTGGAATAAACCTCCGCCATGCCCTCTTTCATCCACATGGGCCAAAAGTGGTCGTTGTGCCGGAATAGCAAATGCGTGTACTCATGAAAAATCACCGACATGTCATCCGCCCCCGCTTCCACCGGGGGCAGGGATAGCACGATCAAGTTCTCATCGGATCCGCGCTTGAAAAAGGCCGCCAGATTGGCCGGCTGCCCCTCGTACAATGGCAGGAACGGCTGCAAACGTTCATGATCGGGAAAAGCCACCACGGCAATCGGTGGTGAGGCGATGGCCGTGCTCCCTGCCAGCCAGGCATAAGCCTCGCAAAACTGCTCCAGCCGGCCCGCCAGCTTGAACACCGCCGTGGGCGCGCCACAGCTATAAATGTGGAAATGCGCCGTCCGTGTTTCAAACCAATGCTCCTTCACCAACCCAAAATCCGGCGTCTGCGCCGGACAACTCAGCGCCAGCCACAAATACAACAGCATCCCCATCCCAAAGCGGCCAATCCACTCGCCTGCCCGAAACCAAGTCACGACTGGCGGCACAATGACGAACATAAGACGCAAACTAGACCACCCTGCGCCGGCCGTCAATCACCGCAGGTTTGGAGGTTGAAGTTTGAATATTCCCTGAAGTTTGGATTTTGAAATTTGAAATTTCTTCCCCTTCCTGGCGTTTTTTGTTTTGGCAAGCCGCCCATTCACCGCTTAACTATGCGGGATGCAAGCTGTCATTGATTATCTCAAGGCCAACCAGGAACGCTTTGTCACGGAATTAAAAGAGTACCTGCGCTTCGCCAGCGTTTCCGCCCAGTCCCAGCACAAGCCCGATCTCGCCGCCTGTGCCGACTGGCTGGTCAATCACTGCCGCCAGATCGGCCTCAGCGCCGAGGTCCGCCCCACCGCCGGACACCCGATCGTCGTCGCCAAAACGCCGCGCGACCCCAAGTCCAAAAAACCTCATTTCATGGTTTATGGCCATTACGACGTCCAGCCCGTCGAACCGCTCGCCTTGTGGGAAACCCCGCCGTTCGAGCCCATCATCAAGGGCGATTCCATCTATGCCCGGGGCAGCACTGATAACAAAGGCCAGAATTTCGCCCATCTCAAGGCGGTCGAAGCCTACCTGAAAACCGGCACCCCCCTGCCCTGCGACCTGACCTTCGTCATCGAAGGCGAGGAAGAGGTCGGCAGTGCGAATCTCGATAAATTTCTCAAAGCAAACAAACCCGAACTCAAGTGCGCGGCCGTCGTCATCTCGGACACCGGCATGCCCAGTCCCAAACATCCCGCCCTGACCTACGCTCTGCGCGGCATCATCGCCTTCGAAATTAAATTGCACGGACCCGCGCGCGATCTGCACTCCGGCGTCTTCGGCGGTGCCGTCGAAAATCCCGCCATGGCCCTCAGCCAGTTGCTCGCCCAGCTGCGGGATAAAAACGGTCGTGTGACCATCCCCGGTTTTTACGACGACATCGTGCCGTTGTCCAAATTTGAACGTCAGCAGGCCGCGCTCTATCCCCTCAAGGATGCCACGCTGAAAAAGCTGCTGGGCTCCCCCCAACTCTTCGGCGAACGCGGCTTCACCGCCACCGAACAGCGCAGCGCCCGCCCCACCTTCGAGATCAATGGCCTCACCAGCGGTTACCAGGGCGAAGGCAGCAAAACCATCGTGCCTTCCTGGGCCTCCGCCAAAATCACCTGCCGCCTCGTGCCCAATCAAAAGCCCGAGCACGTCCGCAAAATCGTCTGCGCCCACCTGAAGAAAATCTGTCCGCCGACCGTGCGCCTCGAAATTGCCGCCGGCCATGGCGCCGAGGCTTACTTGGTTTCGCCCACCAGCCCCCACGCCCAGGCCGCTCTGCGCGCCCTGCAATCCGCCTTCGGCTGCCCGCCCATTCTCATGCGTGAGGGCGGCTCCATTCCCATCGTCAACCAGTTCAAGAAAATCCTCGACGCCGACTCCCTCTTGCTCGGCCTTGGCCTGCCGGACGACAACGCCCATTCCCCCAACGAAAAATTCAACCTGAATTGCTTCACCAAAGGCCAGCTCATGAGCGCGCATTTGTGGCAGGAATTGGCCGGTTAACCCCAACCGCTGGTGGAACTATTTCACCAGCTTCATTAAGGCTTAAGGTGGCCTTGGCTAAAGTAACGCCATGAAGAATCCAATTCAAAACCACTTTAACCGCCTGCTGATTATTCTGCTGCTCGGCGCCCACGCCGCGTCAGCCGATCCTTTGATCACCTCCTGGTACACCGCGAATAGCGGCAAGTATGCCCGCGTCTACACCAGCGCTGCCAACCGCACCGCCGGCATCTCCAGCACCACCTGGAGCACCCAAACCTCCCCCACCTACGCCGGCGTGCATGAAATTGACTACTCCGCCAACTGGGTTTACCTGCGCAACACGGGCCTCGGCTCGTATGTGATGGGACCCTGGAACAATCCCAATTACGCAAAAAATCAGGGCACCAGCACCAGTGCCTACCGGTTTCCGCGCGGCAATGCCGGGGTCACCAACACCGCCGTCACAAAAACTCTCACCGGCTTGGGGGCCATCGGCCGCCTCGTGGACGGCGTTTCCATCTACAATGATTCGGACGGCTTTTCTTACTCGTATTCCCATAGCCAGGACGCCTCGCCCATCGCGGGTATTGGCAACGGCGATGGCATTTGGAATCGCGATGCGCTGCCCAACGAGGGCGGTTCGTTCGATTACGCCCTCAACCATCCGCAACCCAGTGGCGATTACCATTCTCACGCCAACCCCATCGCCATTCGCTACCTCCTCGGGGACAACGTCAATTACGACCCCGCTACGAAAAATTATTCCGAGAACACCAATGCCACCGTCTTCAAGCATTCCCCGTTACTGGGGTGGATGAACGACGGCATTCCACTTTACGGCCCCTATGGCTATTCCAATCCCACCAACCCCGCCAGTTCCGTGCGCCGGATGATTTCCGGCTACGTCCTGCGGAACGGCCAGTTCGGCACCACCAACCTCGGCATCACTGGTCGCAAAACTCTGCCCGCCTGGGCGTCCCTCGCCCAAGGCATTTCCGCCACCCTTTCCGCCACGCAATCCGGGCCGAACACCAATGCCACCTACCCACTGGGGCATTTCATGGAGGACTACGATTACCTGGGGGATCTGGGATCTGTTCAAGGCGTGACCAATGCGAATGGCGCGTTTTTCGATCTGAACAAGTACAATGCTCGCTGGTGTGTCACCCCCGAATATCCCAACGGCACCTGGGCCTATTTTGAAAGCATCCAGGCCAGCGGCACCTCCTGGTTTCCCTATCATATTGGCCGCTGGTATCTGGACACCCCCACCGGCGGCACCACCACCACCACGGTCATGAACGCAGACACGCCCTTGACCCTGTATTTTAAAGGCGCCACCAACTTGACGGCCTTTTTGAGTGCGCCGTCCGTAAGCTCAGGCAACGTCACCCTGGTCTGGAGCGCCGTCGAAGGTGGCACCTATCAGGTGAATGTCACCACCAACCCGCTCACCAGTGCCTGGAGCACCAACACGGCCCTGACCGTGACCGCAACCAACAACACCGCCTCAGCCATCGAAACCGGCGCGGCCACCACTTATGCCAAACGGTTTTATCGTTTGAACCGCACCGGGATTGCCACCTTCGATTCGGCAGGTTTCTGAGCCGGCCGGAAAACTGCCAGCAAATTTTCTGGCAAGCACGTCGCCCGATGCCTCGCGTCGGGCGATTTTTCCTGCCCCGGATGCGCCTCCATCCTGCCTAAAACCTGCTAAAACTAAGGGTTGGATTTTCACTCGCTGGCCTTGCGCCAGTGCTCCACGGCCGCACCCATCCCGGGTTTGTCCCCAAAAGCCACGTCCTTATAAAGGGTTGCACAGGCGGGATGCGTGGCCTTTAAGGTCCGCCATTCCTGCCACAAAGCATCGTAACGGACCAAGGCAGCCGATAATTTAACCCGGTCGAATTGCCCCGTTCGTTCACCTTGTGCCCCAGCGAACAGGATGATCCAAGCCTGTTCAATAATCGCATATTTAATCCGGCCATAGGCACCGGAGGTTTCCACAAATTCCTGGGTGTCCGGGTCAGCAAAATGGATTTGCCGGGCGAGCGTTTCAATCTTGCCCCACATCGTCACCGCCTCCGCCTTCTCCCTCAGCGCCGCCGCGATCAGCTCGGGGGTGGCAAACATCCGCAAATCCGGCGCGCCCAGGAAATCATCCCGGGCCCACCAAAGCTCCACGGGTTTGACCAGACTGCACTGCCCGCGCAGTACCGCTGCCGCCGAGAGCAGGTTTAATTCCCGAAACCGGGACGCATCATCGCCGCTCAGCCCCAGCTTCCGCCGGGCGTACTCATCAAAAATCTCCGGCTCCCGCCGCTCTGGATGCAACGCCCATTGCGTCACGACCCAGGCATTGAGCGTGCACCAAAATTCGTTCGTGATATAGGGCCCTTCCCAGCCCCCGCCACGCGACCAAGTCCACACCCCGGCGAAATTGGTATTGGTCACCAGGTCGCGCAACCCATGCGGCTGGCCGGGTTTCATGAGGGTGGCATATTCCTCCCAGCCATTAATAACCCCATCCCCAATGTAATAAGGATGCGCTCCCTTCCCATAGGCCTCCCGCTGGCATTGCACCTCCACAATTTGCCGGTGCCGGCCAATCCCCAAGGTGGGATTGAAGGGCGTCATCCGCAGAAAATCACCGGCCTGTGGTTTGATCGAGAAAATCAAATTCGGATGCGGCGCAATGGCCTCGGTCACTTTGAGGTAGTACGCCGGGTTGACGTGAAAACCATTACCGAAGTCCCAGGTGCGGTAAACGATCAGCTTGTGCCGTTTCACACACGCCTCCTTGCGCAAGATGTTGAGCAAGGCAATATGGCTGGCCGGACCGTGCTGGATTGCCGTGCTGCCCTGTGTTTTACCTTCCCGCACATTGCCACTCGCGGCGTGAAAGGGGCTGTCTTGCAAATAAACCTCCCCCGTGCGCACTACCAGGCCATCCAGCGACGGGCAGCGGTCAAACACCTCGGCCACCTGCGCCCGCAGGATGGTTTGGGTCAGCGGACGTTCCAGCTGAATGTGCCCCTGCTCATCGCAAAGGTCTGCTTTATATTTCGCCACCAGCACCTTGGGCAGCACGATAAACTGAAACCACGCATAGGCCTGAATCCCCGCTGCATGGGCCTGTTGCGCCTTATGCTCCAATGCCTGCGCGTGTTGCTCAATCCACTGGCGTTCCTTGCTTCCCTTGGCCAAAACCCCCGGGGCCACCGCATCAAAAGTCTCGCAAGAATCCGCCACCGCCTCAATCACCTGGCCGTTGTATCCCCAGTCAGCCAGGGTGCGCGGATCGCGAAACGCGGAGGCCTGCGGCGTTTCACCGGGATTATCCTGCACCATGTCCAGGAGGAATCTCGCCGGCACCTCGTTTGCCGCCGCAGTGGCTTGCCAGCCGCTGCCGGCCAGGAGCAAACCGGCGAGCGCAATGAAGGTAAATTGATGTTTTCTGACCATATTAATAGTGCCAATGTTTGCCACCAACCCGCCGGTTCGTCCCCTGCGGGATCGCCTTTGGGCGAACCAACGCCACACCCTCGGCTCATGCGCGGGGGACTGATAGTCCCGCCCACCCAGGCCTTGCCGGGGGTATAGCTGGAACAGCTTGGGAGGTTGACGTTGGCGCGAAAAAATTTCAAATAAACATTTGATGGATAGACAAACCGGGAAGTTTCGCTGCGCGCCATGATTTTTACCCTTGGACAGCGGGTCAAAAGCCGGCCAACCAGCCGTCGTGCCCCCTTCTGGCCTCCGTGAAAATATAGTTGCTCCAGCGCGGTTACTTTTGCTTGCACCCGTTCCGGTTTGGGCTTAAGGTCGCATTAATTCCAGAAAGGCATCCATATGTATTTTGGCGTAGATTACTATCCGGAACAGTGGGTCTTCCCTTATGCAGGCACTTCGGATGAACCCGAGGCCCAGTGGGAAATGGACGCCGCCTTGATGGTTAAGGCCGGCTTCAACGTCGTGCGCATCGGCGAATTCACCTGGGGCCTGTGCGAACCCTCCCCGGGCAAGTACAACTTCGACTGGCTCATCCGCGTGATGAACATTCTCCAGCGCCATGGCATTCAAGTGGTGCTGGGCACCCCCACCGCCGCTCCGCCCTTGTGGCTCAGCCAGCTTTTTCCCGACATCCTCCCGGTGACCGAGGACGGCACGACCTTGCAGGCGGGCACCCGCCGCGCCACCTGTCTGAATTCCGATGCCTATTGGAACGCCGCCAAGCAAATCGTCACCCGGATGGCGGAAGCCGTGGCCCGCCATCCCCAATTGCTCGCCTGGCAGATCGACAATGGCTTGGGCGGCCATTACACCGAATCCTCCTTCAACGAATCCACCCGGATGGAATGGCACAACTGGTTGAAGCTCAAATATGAAACCATTGAGCGGCTCAACCACCGGCTGGGTTTGATCCATTGGGGCCAGTTGGTCACCGACTGGGATCAAGTGCCCATGCCCATGAAAGCTCCCACCGAGCATAATCCCGCCCTGGTGTCCGACTGGCACCGGTTTTCCAGCGACACCATCGTGGCCTTTGCCCGCATGCAGGCGGAAGTCTTGCACGAACTGACCCCCAATGTGCCAGTCACCACCAATCTGCGGCCGTTTGTGGGCCGCTTTGACCACTTTGACATGGCCGAGGCCATGGATTTCGTCGGTTGCAGCAGTACCGCGGCGGTAAAAATGAAGTTTTCCGAAACCGCCTGCGATCTGGACATGATGCGGTCGCTCAAAAAGACCGATATTCGCATGCCAGGAGGCGGCAACTCCGGTTTCTGGGTGCTGGAACAAAAAGCCGGCCAGACCACTTTTCAAGAGGTCAACGGCCTGATCCGTCCGGGCGTGCTGCGCAAATTTACTTACCAGCTCATTTCGCGGGGAGCCGACGCCGTCTTGTATTTTCGCTGGCGCCAGCCCCGGATCGGCACCGAGAAATTTCATGGCTCCGTGCTGCCCCACAACCTGGCTGGCAGTCATCGCATCTTCACTGAAATCAGCCAGATTGGCGAGGAATTAAAGCTGCTCGCCCCAGCCTTGAAAGACACCCGCGTGGTGGCCGAAGTATGCCTGCTCTATTCGCACGATAATGAATGGGCGCTCTCCCAGCCGCATCAACCAAACGAGCATTTCCGGCTGCGAGATCACATTCAGATGATTTACAACGCCTTCCATGACCGCAATATCCCGGTGGATTTTGCCCGGCCCACGGATGATCTTTCTGCCTATAAACTCGTGGTCGCCCCCTCGCTGCACCTGCTCTCAGCCGGCGAGGCCGATCGCTTGAAACTGTTTGTCCAAAACGGCGGCACCCTGGTCGGCACCTTCAACACCAGCCTCGTGAATTCCAGCCAGACGGCTCCCACCACCGGTTATCCCGGTTACCTGACCGATTTGTTCGGTCTGGAGGTTCAGGAGTTCGACATGCTGGCTCCCAACGAGGAAAATCACCTCATTTTCAAAGGAGCCTTTCCCACCAGCCATTTGCATGTGGCGAAAATTTGGGTCGATCTGATTGAACCCGGCGAATGTCAGGTGCTGGCGACTTACGCCAAAGATTTTTATGCGGGCAAACCCGCCATGACCAGCAACAGTTATGGCTTGGGCAAGGCTATTTACATCGGCACCCTGAGCCATCAGCACTTTTACAACGATTTGGTGCTCTGGCTGCGGCAAAGTTGCGGGATTTTGCCGCTGTTAAAGGTGCCGGAAAACATTGAGGTAAGCATGCGGCAAAAGGACGGCACCCGCGTTTATTTCCTGATCAACCATCAAAATTCACCGGTGCGCATCCAGTTTTACAAGCCGATGCATGACTTTCTTACGGGCAATACCTTCTCCGGCAATTACGACCTGCCACCGCATGGCATCCTGGTATTGGACGAGCACCCGGATGGCAAAACTTCTGGTGCGAATCCTTGATTTTAGGTACGTTTAGCTGCTTTGTTATATTTAAACATCATCTTGGCGGTGCTCGCCTTGCTCAGTTTCGCTCTCGTACTGTGGCAATGGCTGGCCGCGCTGCGGTTTCCCCTCCACCAAAAGCAAAGCCCGGCGGTCAACCCCCCGGCCATCACCCTGCTCAAGCCGTTGAAAGGCTGTAATGAGACCACCAAGGATTCCTTGCGTTGCTGGCTGGCCCAGACCTATGGCGGTCACACCCAGATTCTTTTTGGGGTGGCCGACGCAGGTGATCCCGTCTGCCTCGTGGTGCAGCAGTTACTTGCGGAATTTCCCGGCCAGGATGCTAAATTGGTCATCTGTGGCGAAAGTTTGGGCCGGAACGCCAAAGTGTCCACCCTCATCCAGTTGGAACGCCTGGCGAAATACGCCTTGATTCTGGCCAGCGATGCCGATGTCCGCGTCCCGTCGGATTTCTTGGAGCAAATCGTCACCCATTTGGATGATCCCGAGGTTGGCTTGGTGAATTGCTTCTACCGGCTGGCCAATCCCTTGACGCCCGCCATGCATTGGGAAACCATCGCCGTGAATGCCGATTTTTGGAGCCAGGTGGTGCAATCCACCACCCTCAAGCCCCCGGATTTTGCCTTGGGTGCGGTCATGCTCACCCGGCGCTCCGCGCTGGCGGAAATTGGCGGTTTCACCGCCCTCGCCGATGTGTTGGCCGATGATTATCAACTCGGCCGCCGCCTCGCCGCCAAAGGCCATCGCATTGCGCTGGGTTCCGTCGTGGTGGAATGCTGGGACGCCGCCATGAACTGGCAGGAAGTCTGGCATCATCAACTCCGCTGGGCGCGCACCATCCGGGTCTGCCAGCCCCTGCCCTATTTCCTCAGCATCCTGGCCAATGCCACCCTCTGGCCCCTGCTCTGGCTGATGACGGATTGCCTGGTCAACCATCACCATGTGTTTTCCGCCGTGGCGGCCGGGTGCATTCTGGGACGGATTTTGATCGCCTGGGACCTCCAGCGCCGGTTTACCCCGGATCGCAAATTGATTTCTCCGCATTGGCTGGTGCCCGTCAAAGACCTGCTGAATTTTCTCGTGTGGTTCAATTCCTTCCTGAGCAACACCGTCATCTGGCGCGGCCAGCGCATGCGCTTGCGCAGTGATGGCACGCTCATCGCCGTGGGTGAACCGGGTTAAATAAAGCGGATGGTGGGCAATGAGGGATTCGAACCCCCGACCGTCTCCGTGTAAAGGAGCTGCGCTACCACTGCGCCAATCGCCCGACCGGTCCACAGCTTAGCAAACCTTCCGGCTTTGACAAACATCAAATCTTCGATCGCCCGGTCCGCTTCCCCACCGGTGTCTTCCTGGCCACCGCCAGGGGTACATAAATATCCGTGATCCCAAAGGTTGGCGCGATTCCCTCCTGGGCATTCGCCGCCACCAAAAAAGACGGTGCCTTCCGCACGGTGCGGCCACTGTGCGGCAACCAGGCGCTGAATACCTTCTCATAGCCTGAGGCAATCTCCCGAATCGGGCAATTCCGCACCACCACGTAATCGCCCCCCGCTATCGTTCGCACCCGCAAAGGCTTGGTGGGCACATACTGGTCACCCACCGTCACGCAGGCGTCATAACGCAATTTCTCCGGTGCCGTGGTCTTGGGATTATCCAAAGGCACACCGATGAAGCATGAATCCTTGCGCGGCAACCCGTCCGGCATCAGCTTGGCCGCAAAATCCTGCCAGACCTGGTAGGCTCCATGGTAGGGCCCCGTGTATCGCCGGTAGGCGACTCGCTGCGGCTCAAGGGTCTTCACTTCGATGCACATTGGCTCGGCTTTAGGGCCGGGCCGTTTCGGCATCAAGGGCACATGGAGATCCACCCGCGGTTGCGCGGGCGGAACCACGTTTCGCGGATCCACCAGCACAACATAGCTCGGCGCTGGCCGCAACTCTCGCGAACTTCCCGCAAGCCATTTGCCGAACAAATACTGGAAGGCATCCTTAATCTCCCCCACCGGGCAGTTTTTTACCACGGCGTAATCACCGCCCACAATCGTCTGCCAGCCAACCGGCGGCCGCGGCACATAGGCTTCGTCCACCGTAATGCACGCATCGTAGCGCAGCTCCGCCGCCGGCGTCACAGCGGGATCGTCGTGCCCGATGCCGATGAATACGGAACGCTCGCCCACCTGCTGGTCCGCCGAAAGTCGGGCCGTGAGATCCATCCACGTTTGCCGGGTGTTTTCGTAGGGCCCGACGTGCCGCAAGTACGCCACGCGGAGCGGTTTGATTTTCCGGGTAAGGACTTTCATATACTTATTGGTAATGTGCTGGGTGTTGAAGGTGGTCACCGGCACGCCCGGCCGAAAATGCACACCGGAGGGCGCGGCGGGTTGGGCGGCTGGCTCCGGCCCCCGGCGAAACACCGCCGGCGCCACGCCATAGGCGGACTTGAATGCCCGCGTGAAGCCCGCATGCGCCTCGTAGCCCGCCTCCAGTGCCACCTGAATCACCGGCTGCACACCCGACCGCAAGGCCAGGGCTGCCCGCTCCAGCCGCAGCCGGCGCACATGCTCCGCAATCGTCTCGCCCGTCATCGCCGCAAAAACGCGATGAAAATGGAAACTGGAAAAGCAAGCCACCCGCGCCAGCTCCTCCAGCTCCAGCGCCGCATCCAGATGCTCTTGAATATGGTTCAACACCCGCAGGATGCGCTCCTGATAATCATTCCAAGTGGTCTTGTGCTTTGGGCGGCTCGCGCTCATCTGCCCGTAAAATTAGCAAACACCGCCACCCGCCGCTTGACTAATTTTGCGGTTTTGAAATTGCGTTATTTTACCGTTTTGGCGCAACAACACTGCGCGAAACAGCAGCACTTATCCTGGCTTGAGTGCCGCATTTGCTGTTGAGAATGCCGGAAGTATGACCGGACCGTGGTAAATTAGCATGATGCCAATTGATACGTGCATAAATGCAATTTGACATGGCAAGTGGTCTGGTTTAAACCATGGCCCATCGCCATGCAAATTGCCCCTCATACTCGCCGATGGCTTTTTAACTTCGGGCTTGCTGCGCCGGTGGTTTTCCTGCCACAGGTTGGCGATCGCATGAATAGCAGCGATCTAGCTTTTGGTTTTCCGGGATTTTTAGATATCCATCTACAAGGAATTATTGGCAGTGCGCAATTGCTGCCACATTCTTGGCTGGCATTTCCTGTGGCTGTAATCTGGACAATCGTCTTCGGCGTTGCTTGGCAAGTAAGGCTTTGGGCAAAGTCACATAACGAATGGGTGGGCGCTTTCGTTCAGGCATTGCTTACAAGTTTATATTGTGCGCTGACCTTCTTTTTTCTTTGGAACTTGGTTTGCCTAGTTTGGTTTTTGTGGTGTTACTCATTAAATACCTCTGAATTTACGCACGCGCTAATCCTTGCGCGTGCGTGGTTGCCTTATCTTTACGCTCTCGGAGCAACTGGTGTTCTCACGACAGTTTTCTTGGACTCTCGCATGCGGCAAGGACCTCAGCGAGTCGTTCATTGCGTGTTTGCTGTGCTTTTGATAGTTGCTTTCGCTCGGTTAACACCTGTTGTGGTTTGGCAGCTTTCGGAATTCGATCAGATGATCAGCTGGTCAGCCGCGCAAAATAAATAGCAACTTTGTCATGCAAGGCTGGCACACCCCGGCTTGACATTCCCCGACCAATTCCGCCCAATCACATCGCATGAAACGGCAGGCAGGCTTTACGCTGGTGGAATTGCTGGTGGTCCTCGCCCTCCTCGCGATCCTGGCCGCCCTGCTGCTGCCCGCCCTCTTGCGCGCCAAGGGCCGCGCCCAGGGGATTCAGTGCTTGGGCAATAACCGCCAGCTCATGACCGCCTGGCGGATGTATGCCGAGGAGGCCAATGGCCGCTTGCTCAGTGCCAAAGGCGGTCCCTGGCAGTGGATGGGGGGCTGGTTGGATTACCACCCGGGCAACCGCAGCAACTGGGACCCCACCGTGGACATTATGCAAAGCCCGCTCTGGCCTTACTGCGGCAAAAACACCGCCCTTTTTAAATGCCCGGCCGACCCCAGCACGGTGCAAGTCAACGGCGTCACCTATCCACGCGTCCGCAGCATTTCCATGCTCAACTGGGTGGGCGGTCGCGCGGATGGCCAGGGCCATCCCGACGGCATCGGTTTCTCCAACACCCGGCTCGGCCAGTTGCCCGGTGAATACCGGGTGTACTATCACCTCAGTGACATCCAAAATCCCGGCCCAGCCATGACTTTTCTATTCGTGGATGAGCGGATGGACAGCCTCAACGACGGCTTCTTTGTCACCGACATGCTGACCTATCCGAACACCACCGCAGATATTTGCGATTTTCCCGCGCAATACCATAACGGCGCGGCCGGCTTCTCCTTTGTCGATGGCCACGCCCAGCTTAAAAAGTGGACCACACCACCGTTGCTGCAGCCGCCGATCCACAATCAAAGCGCCCCCTACCCCACCCCGTTGACGGGCTTTAACGCCGACGCCTGTTGGTTGATGGATCATGCCACCCGCCTGATCCAATAAGGATTAAATCTCCCCCGGAAAGCCCTGCTGTCGCAATGCCTCGTACAAAACCAGCGCAACACAATTCGACAAGTTCAGCGACCGCGAAGCTGGGTTGAACATCGGCAACCGCAACCAGCACGTGGGATTTTCTGCCAGCAACGCTTGGGGCAAGCCGGCCGTCTCCCGGCCAAACACCAGATAATCATCCGGGCCATACACCACGTCGCTGTATTTTTGCGGACCATCGGACTCAATAAACCACAGGCGTGCCGCGTGCGGGAGTTGATCCGCAAAGGCCCGCCAGCCGGGCCAGCGCTGCCAGCGCACCTGCTGCCAGTAATCCATGCCCGCCCGCTTGAGCGAGGCATCATCCAGTTTGAAACCGAAAGGCTCAATCAGATGCAGCGTGCTGTTGGTCACCGCACACAGCCGGGCCACATTGCCCGTGTTGGGGGGGATTTCGGGTTCCACGAGGACAATATTCATGCGGGGGTGGGCGCGGTGGCGGGCGATGGTTCCGTAGTCAGGGTGCGGCGTTGGCGCGTGGGATAAAACACCTCTTGCAGCACCAGCCCATGCGCCGGTGCCGTCATGCCCGCCACGGTCCGGTCGCGGCTGGTCAGAATCGTGGCGACCTCTTCCAACGGAATCTTCCCCTGCCCCACCTGCACCAGCGTGCCCACAATGCCCCGGCACATTTTGTAAAGGAATCCGTCGCCTTCGATGGTAAAGGTATACAGCGGCCCCTGCTTCCGCAGGTCGCAGCGCGTCAGGGTGCGGACATTGGATTTCATTTCATATTCGCGGGTGCCGGCGAACGATTTAAAATCCCGGCGGCCCACAATCATCCGGGCGGCCGCGCGCATCCGGGCGGGGTCTAATGTCACCGGAAAATGCCAGGCGCGCTGGTAGAGCAGCGGATTCATCGCATGGTGATTCCACACGTAATAGCGGTACTGTTTCCCAATGGCATCGAAACGGGCGTGAAATGCGGCGGGAACCCGCACCGCCTCAAGGATGCGAATGTCATCCGGCAGGAAGGCGTTCAAGGCCAGGGCCAGCCGCGCGTCCGGAAACTTGAATTCCGCCCGCGGGATTTCCACATGGGCAATCATGCCGAGGGCGTGAACCCCGGTGTCGGTCCGGCTCGAGCTATGAATGCGTTTAACGCTGGGATATAATTTACCCAGCGCCTGTTCAATTTTCTCCTGCACACCCGTCCCGATTTTCTGCACCTGCCAGCCTTGGTAGGCAGTGCCATCGTAAGCAATCGTCAGTTTGAATTTCAGATTTTCCATCGCGCAACCTTCATCCGGCCGCCGGCGGGAGGGGCTGGGCATCAAGATAGCTTTGCAGCAGGATGGCGGCGGCCATTTGATCCACCTTTTCCTTGCGCTGGTCGCGGCGGACACCGCCCTGAATCAAAATGCGATTGGCCTGGGAGGAAGTCAGTCGCTCATCGAGTGTTTTGATGGGCACCGTCACCGCGTTGCGCAACACCGCGACAAATGCCTCCACCTTTTGCACTGCTGGACCATGACTGCCATTCATGTTGCGCGGCAAACCGACCAGAATAAGGTCGACTTCCTTGTCCACGATCAGTTTTTTAAGGCGGTCAAGAAATGCGGCAAAAGGTTCCGTAAGAATGTATTCAATGGGCAGCGCGATGGTGCGGGTCTCATCGCTGACCGCCACACCAATGCGTTTGGTTCCATGATCAAGGGCTAAAATGCGCATGTCAGCTCGTATCCTGCCAGAAAATCAACGGGTGGCGAGTCGATTTCGTTTTTTGGCCGGGTGGCCCGCCAGGGCTGTTAGGGTACCCTCACTCCCCTCGTGAACTTGGCCGGCTGGATTAAGGGCTAGACTGGGCGACGGCGTTGGCCAGGCAGATTTGCCGGTAGATTTCACCGAGGGGTTTCATCGCTCGTGGCAGGCTGGGGTCGGCAAAATCCACGCTGATCAGGCCGAATTTTTTGGCATAACCAAATTGCCATTCGAAATTATCCAGCAGGGACCAGTAGAAAAAACCCCGCACCTCCACCCCGCCGGCCATGGCGGCGTGCAAAGCCTGGAGATTTTCTTGCAAATCGCGCTCGCGAAAACCCTCATCAGCGGAGGCGGAGCCGTGTTCGGTCACGTAAATGGGCAGGTGATACCGTTGCTGCATTTCCTTGAGGGCGGGGGCCATGCCGGCCGGGTGGCGTTCAAACATGTCGTCGCAATACACCCCCAGGGCGTTGAGCTGGTCATGGAAATAGCCAAAAGTGGGAATTAACGGCCGGGTGTGACGATAACGGACCCGGCCATAATAGTTTACGCCCAGAAACGTGGAGACCTCCCCGCGCTTGCCCCCAAGAAAGCTGCGCAGCACAAATTGGTTGAATATTTCGTGACTCAGCCCGGCAATCGCCTGATCCCACGGGGCCCAAGGATGGTAGGCGGCAAAGGTGGTCCAGTTTTTGGAAAATCCCACCTCCACCGGCCCGGCCGACGAACCAATTTGCCGCAGGATGGGGCAGATTTGGCCATGCGCCTCCGCCATGTGGCACACCACCCGGCGATAGGCCCTAAAACGCCATTTTTGTTCCGGTGGAAATTCGCCGATCAAATACGAGCAGGAGGCATAGGTGTCCGGTTCGTTGAACGTGTTCCAGATGCGGACCCGGCCGCGCAGGGCGGTGGCCAGTTGGGTGGCATAAGTCACGAAAGCGGTGACCGTGGCGGGATTTTCCCAACCACCGGCCTGCGTGATCCAGAGTGGATTGGAAAAGTGGTGGAGGACCACCATCGGCTCAATACCGGCAGCTTTGAGCCGGTCTAATTGATCTATGTAACGATAAAGTTCGGTTTGATTCAACGGTGCGCCCGGTCCTGATTGGAGCCGGGACCATTCGATCCCCATGCGATAGGCTTTTACGCCCAACCGAACCATCCATTCAATATCCTCAGGGTAACGGTGGTAACTATCGCAGGCGGGATGGCACGTGCGCCCATCGCGGGCAACGTGATCCGTCCATTCGTTGGTAATATGACCTTCCACCTGAGTAGGCGAAGTGGCTGTACCCCACAAAAATTGTGAGGGAAAGCTCAAAACCCCGTTTTTACCACCGGTGGGCTTCATTTAGAGATCCAAAACATGGGTGAGACCAAGGGGCAGCGTCAAGCTTGCGTTGGCGTGAAATCGGGCAGGATTATATTTTCTGAGAATTTTTGAACAAATTCCCGGAGAAGAAGTCAAATTGATATCTGACCATGAAGTCTTGAGTCGGCGGCGACGGCAAACCGACAAAAGATTCTTCTCAATCAACGGGACAGCGTCGCCGTCTGTCCCGATAAATTTGGTACGGTGATCGAAAACTGGCCGGCGCCTCACGCCGGCCAGTTTTTTTAAACCCAACCACTTGGTTCAAATCGGCAAATTCGAAGTTGCCCGCCCCACCCACTACTAACAACTGTCTGGCAGATGAAGGTTCGGTAAAGCGGGGGGCTGGAAAATGTCAGCGTCGAAGGCTGGAAAAACTGCCAATCCTTGGCCCTGGTTGTCGAAAAACCGCTCGACAATCAACCATCAGCGAGTAGTTTGCTCCCCATGAGAGTGCTTTCCGATTTGGCCCGCGACGCCTTGGAATTACCAACCCCACAACGTCTGACCCTCGCCCGCATGCTGCTGGATACGACGGCGGCAGATGCCGATTTTTCACCTCAAACTGAGGAGGCTTGGGATAATGAGATAGCGCGGCGTATGCAGACTGTCCGGGCGGGCACTCCTCTTTCCCGGAGTTTTGATCAAGTATTTGCCGACCTGGACCATCGGTTTCAATGAGGAAAATCGAGATTATCGAGGCGGCGGAACAAGAACTCACCGAAGCCATTGCTTACTATCAGGAAATCGAATCGGGCCTGGGTTTGCGCCTGAAAGAAGAGATTCGTGCGGCCATTCAGTGGATTGGCTTAAACCCGGAATTGCCGCGCCTCCGGCCCAAGGGATACCGGAGAGTTAATTTGCGGGTTTTTGCCTATTATATCGCCTATGACATCTGGGATGACACCATTTGGATTCTGGCCATCGCTGATGGGAGGAGGCGGCCGGACTACTGGATTGAACGAAGAAAACAAAAAAAGCTAAAAACAAAACTCTAGCCGGTGCCCAGAGCCGAATTATTTACCCCCTGCAATAACCATCGTCGCAAGAATATGTTTCTCCGGTTTATCCGAGTTTCCGCTCAAGGCCTGGGGCTGCTGACCGGCTTAATCGCAGCCACGTCAACCGCCCCCGCCCAAACCACCCCGGCGGACGCCCAGCTCTACTATCGCCGCACCCATAATGGCGCCTGGCCGCCGCCCGGGGTCGATTCCGCGAACCACACGGCGGAAACCACCAATACAATTCCAGCCCCGACCACCGCCCCGATCCCGCGCGCCCAGCCGTCGATCCTTTTGGATAACGGGGTGGATCCGGCAAATTTGGGCAAGGGCGACTGGATTTGGCAAATGAACACCACCATGAGTCACTTGGGGGTGACCACTGTGCAGCAGGTGGTGGATTACGAGCAGGCGCTGGGCATGCAGTGGATCACCGTCAAGTGCGGGGACGCCGGCTCGATCTATACCCAATTTAGCAGCGATTTGATTACCCGGGCGCATGCCGCCGGGCTGAAAATATTTGGCTGGGCGTATGTCTATGGGAACAACTCGAAAGTCTATGGCAGCGGCAGCACCCAGGCCGCCAATATCAACGGCGAGATCAACGTGGCCTTGAACGCGCTGAATCTGGGGGCGGACGGCTTGATCATCGACGCCGAGATTGAATACGAAACCAACGCCACCCGCCGCGCGGATGCCACGCTCTACGCCCACACCATCAAAGCCAGTTATCCCACCCGTTTTCTGGCCCATGCGCCCTTCCCTTACATCAATTCCCACTCCGGATTTCCGTATTTGGAATTTGGCACCAACTGCGACGCCGTGATGCCCCAGGATTATTGGGGGGCCATTGGAATAACGCCAGCCACCATGGTGGTCAATATGAACAGCCAGTGGCGCACCTGGCAAAACACCCTCACGGGCTTCAACACCAATGCCATCAAGCCCATCGTGCCCCTGGCCCAGTCTTATACCCCGGTGACCGGCGCTCAGATCACGCAGTTTCTTTATGCTCTGCAAACCAACACCCCCAAGGCAACGGTGGCCGGCTATGCCGGCGTGAGTTTCTGGGATGCCCAGGAGCGCACGGCGGACATGGATGCCGCCGTGGGCGCCGCCAACGTTGGCAACAGCTCCAATCTCCCGCCTTACCTCGTGCCCCAGCCAGTCCGTAGTCCCGTCTGCGAGGCCGGGGCCAGCGCCAGCTTTGCCGCCACCGCCACCGGCTCCGCGCCACTGTCCTACCAATGGCTGTTTAACGGCACCCCCCTTCCCGGAGCCACGAATGCGAGCCTTACCCTGACCAATGCCCAGGCCAGCAACTCCGGGAATGTTACCGTGCTAGTCACCAATCTATATGGCAGCGCCACCAGCAGTCCGGTCACGCTGGTGGTGTACCCGCCCCAGGCCACCGTGTTTGCCGATAATTTCGAGACCAATTCCGCCGCCAACTGGCTCGTCAACCGCAGCTCCAGCGACACCGCCGTTGCCTTTGGTTTTGATTATTCCAAGCTGGGCATTCCATCCGCCCCGCATTCATCCGGCGGTACCACCAAGGGAGTGCAGCTCAAGGCCAACCTGACCCTGGGAACGGTGGCGGCCCTGTCGATCTCGCCCGCCAGCCAAACCTTTTCCGGGGACTATCGGCTGCACTTTGATGGCTGGATTAATGTAAACGGCCCCCTGCCCGCCGGCGGGGCGAGTTCCACGGAATTTTTGATCGCCGGCCTGGGCACCGCGGGCAACCGCACGGAATGGACCGGCGCGGGCACCACCGCCGACGGCTATTTTTTCTCGGCCGATGGTGATGGCGGGGTAAGTGGCACCTCCACCACCTTGGGCGATTACTGCGCGTATGCCGGCCCGGCTTTGCTGGGCTCTGCCTCGGGCGATTACGCAGCCGGCACCGACTCAACCGCGCGCGATAATGCCAACAACTATTACCTCACCACCTTCCCCACCGGTGCCGCCGCACCCGCACTCCAACAAACCACTTACGCGCAACAAACCGGTGCCCTGAATGCCGGCACTTTGGGCCTCGGCTGGCATGACTTCATCGTGTCCCGCCGCGGCACGACTGTGGACTGGTCCGTGGATGGCACGCGTCTGGCCACCATTTCCAATGCCACCTTCACCGCCTCCAATATTTGCGTCGGTTTTTGGGATCCCATTGCCTCCCTCACGGACAATACCAACCTCAGCTTCGGCCTCGTGGACAATCTGCGCGTGGAAGTGCCCGCCGTGGCCCCGACGATTACCGCCCAACCCGCCAATGTGAGCGTGAAAGTGGCCGGAGCGGCGGCCTTTACGGTGACGGCCAGCGGGCTGCCCGCCCCCGCCTACCAATGGCGGCGCAACGCCGTGCCCATTCCCGGGGCAACGAATGCCACCTATGCCCTGACCGGCGTCCAAACCAACCAGGCTGGCACTTATTCGGTGCTGGTGACCAATCTGGCGGGAAGCCTCCGCAGCAGCAACGCCCTGCTAACCCTCCTGCCCGCCGCCCCGGCCCAGTTCACCACGGTAAGCGCGTTGCCCGACCAGACCCTGCAATGGTCCGCCGTGGGCGATGCCGGCGGCTATTATATTTTGGAAACGTCGACCGATATGTTCCACTGGACCTCGCTGACCACCCTGGTGGCCACTAATGGCACCTGGCAATTTACGACCGGGGCGGTAACCAACGACGCGCAACGCTATTTTCGTGCGCGCTCAGGGCCTTGATTAAATGATCATGAATCGTGTAAAAACCGGATTGGATATTTTGGCAGCCGAACAATTTAAACGCCTGCGCGGCCTGCGGGTGGGGCTGGTGGCGCATCCGGCCTCAGTGGATGCCTCATTGCGCCATGCCGCCGATTTGCTCGGCACCGCCCCCGGCGTGACCCTGGCGGCCGTGTTTGGACCTGAACATGGCTGGCTGGGTCAGGCCCAGGATCTGGAGCCGGTGGCCGAATCCAGCGGGCAGGCGGAAACGATCACCCGGCCTGGCCCGCGGGTGATCAGTCTTTACGGGGCGACGGTGGATAGCCTCCGCCCCACCGCCGCGCAACTCGCCGGGCTCGATGTGCTGGTGATCGACCTGCAAGACATCGGCAGTCGTTATTATACCTTTCAAGCCACCATGCTGTATTGCCTGGAGGCCGCCCAGGCCATTGGGCTGCGGGTGCTGGTGCTGGACCGCCCCAATCCCATCGGCGGGCTGCAAGTGGAAGGACCCGCCCTCCAGGCGGGCTTTGCAAGTTTTGTGGGACCGCACAACCTCGCCACCCGGCATGGCCTGACCATGGGGGAACTGGCGCGGTTTTACCAAACCGCCCGGGGCCTGGACAAAGCCGGGATTGACATTATTGCCTGCGCCGGTTGGCACCGAGCCATGTACTTCGAGGAAACCGGCCTGCCTTGGGTCCTGCCCTCCCCCAACATGCCCACGGTAGACACCGCCGTAGTCTATCCCGGCCAATGCCTCCTCGAAGGCACCAACCTCTCCGAGGGCCGGGGCACCACCCGGCCATTTGAACTCTGCGGCGCCCCCTGGCTGGACGCCACCCGGCTGGCGGGTCGTTTGAATGCCGAATGCCTGCCCGGCGTAATTTTCCGCCCCACCCAATTTAAACCCACCTTTCAAAAACACGCCGGCCAGGGGTGCGGCGGGGTTCAGTTGCATGTGACCGAACGCCAGAGCTTTCAACCGCTACGCACCAGCCTGCTGCTGCTGGCGGTCATGCGGGAACTAAGCCGGAACGATTCAGCTTGAAAAGAGGCGCACCGTCTGGCGGGCTTGTGGTGATGAAACCAAAACAAGTTCCCGCGCCTCAACAGGAGGCGGACCAAACGGTGCGCCTACCAATT
>CAIQWB010000028.1 GCA_903875465.1 uncultured Verrucomicrobia subdivision 3 bacterium | reverse complement strand
TTCTCGGCGACCAAGCGCAAAGCCCGAGGCTACCGGTCTTCCGAATATCAAATCGCCATGCTCTACTTCGTCGCCGGGAAATTAGAAATTCCTTACTATGGCTAATTACCCATTACAAACGTCGAGGAACCGGATTGTTCTCATTCGATGCGGGAACGAACGGCAGCGTCACCGTGCGGGGCGGCGTGCCCGGGTACGCGGTTGCCGATGCGGTGCGCTGGGTCGAGGGTGTCGCCACCGACCCGGTGACCATTGCGACCGGGCTCACGAACAGCACGCTCACCCTGGCATGGCCACCGGACCACATCGGCTGGCGGCTACAGGTGCAAACCAACTCGCCCGGCACAAACTGGAGCGACGTGGCGGGAGCGGGGGCTACGAATTTTTTTAACACCAGCCTCAATCACAACCCCAAGGCCGTGTTTTACCGGCTGGTATATCCCTGAAATTTCATCCCACCTGCGGCAACACAAGGTGCGGCCATTTAAACCTGCCCGCAGCGGATGCCCGCGGCCGGCGCAGGGCGGCATGGGGGCCGGAGCAAGGGTCGTGCTGGCTCCATGGCTAAAGTGAGGCAGTTCCAGTGGGTCCTGCATGGAAGTGGCGAACTGAAACGTTGACTTTAAAACCAGGTTCTGGTCTTTTCCGATGGTGCCTTCCACCAAAAAATCTGTTGAGAAAAATTCAACACCGCCGCGGCGCGTGGCCGTGCTGGTGGAAACGAGCACGACCTGGGGGCGCGCGGTGCTGCGGGGGATCAATTCGTGGCGACTCGGGCACACGCCGTGGGAAATATTTGTAGAAGCGCGCGGCATCGAGGAGCATCTGCGGGTCCCACCCGGCTGGCGCGGTGATGGGATCATTGCCCGCATTGCCAGTCCACAAATGGCCAGTGAACTGCGCGCCCTGAAATTGCCGGTCGTCAATGTTTCCGCGATCGAAATACCGGAAGCCAAATTTCCCCGAGTTTGCACGGATTTTAATTCCTCGGCGCAACTCGCGGCAAAGTACTTTTGGGAGCGCGGCTTCCGGCATTTTGGCTATTTTGGTTTGATCGGACTGGACTATGTGAAGCGCCATCGCGAAGTGTTTGCCGCAACCGTGAAAAAGTCCGGTGGCACATTCAACTGGCTTGGGGTGCGGCCGATGGCAGGCACGGAACCGGACTGGCGGCTTGACCTGGCGAGCCTGGGGGAATGGCTCAAACAACAGCAGCGGCCATTTGCAGTATTGTGCTGGAACGCCAGCAGTGCGCGGGAAATTGTTTTTGCCTGCCGCGAGGTGGGCCTGCCGGTGCCGGAGGAAGTTGCGGTTTTGAGCCAGGCCGATGATGAAGCCCTGTGCGAGACAGCCCTCGTGCCCATCTCGGGCATTTCCGTTTCCGGCCAGGGCATCGGCTATCGCGCGGCGGAAATGCTGGACACGCTCATGCGGGGAAGCCGCCTGAAGCAAACTTCATTTTTGATTGCCCCGCATGGCATTGTAACGCGGCAGTCGACGGACACCCTGGCGGTGGCGGACAAGGCGGTCGCGAAGGCGTTGGACTATCTCCGCCAAAACGCACACCGGCCGGTCAAGGTCAGCGAATTGTGCGGCCCGGCGGGGATTTCACGGCGGGTATTGGAGCAACGCTTTGTGGAATTTCTCCGCCGCACGCCGGCGGAGGAAATCCGGCGCGCCCATTTGGACCGGGCACGGCAGTTGTTGGTGGAAACGGACGCGCCCATAGTGGACGTCGCCGAACTCTCCGGCTTTGGTTCCCAGGCTTACTTCTCCGAGGCTTTCCGGCGTCAATTTCAAACAACGCCTTTCGCCTACCGCCGCAAGCACCGGGTGGCAACGCGGCATTTCCACTGACACACGGACATTTCAGAAAATTCCCCGGGGCCGGCCTGGCGGGCCGGCCGGCAAGGGGAGCGCTTCCCCCTGAACTTGACTCCAGTGCAGGAAAAGGAGGAAGAAGGGTCTTAACACGTGTCAACACGATTGTTCTACTCCGAGAGGAAGACCATGAGAGTCTCAGCTCCAGCACTGGGCCCAATTCACCTGATGGAGCGGGCTTTCAGCCCTTTGACCCAAATGGCATCGGTACCTGGGGCCTGGCCCCAGGCTGGAATGGGGCCGCGCCGTTGGCGCTGGCGGCGAGGTGGTTAACCGGGCGGGCAGGTCACGTGGGAGTATACCACTCTAAATGATCCGTCGCTTCGCTCTGCTCAAGGCGGTGGGGAGGTCCGCCATCGCCTAACAGGCCAGGGTGGAGGGTCCGCCGCCGGCCAGCAGGTTAGGGGAACAGGGTCTGCGGTCCGGGGATTGGCCAGGGATCGGCGCCGGGTGGTGGTTAAGCACCCGGCAACCGGCGGGCGGAGCAGTCAATTTCCGCAAAAACAGGTCACACTTTGGGCCGGGTGGCGAGGGCGGTTTGCAGGGTGGCGAGGGCGGCTTTGCGCTCGGCGCCGGCCATGATGAGGCGCGGGGGGCGGACGCGTTCGTGGCCCATGCCGGTTTCCTGCTGCACGAGTTTGATGAGCTGCACAAACTTGGGCACGGTGTCCATGCGCAGCAAGGGGAGGAACCAGCGATAGAGTTCCTCGGCTGGCTTTAGCTTGCCTTGCGCGGTGTATTGGTAGAGGGCGACGGATTCGCGGGGGAAGGCGTTGACGAGGCCGGCGATCCAGCCGGTGGCCCCGGCGCGGATGCCCTCGACGATGGCGTCGTCCACGCCCACGAGCAGGGCGAGACGGTCGGCAATGAGGGCGCGGAGGGCGGTGACGCGGCGGACGTCGGTGCTGGATTCCTTCACGGCGGCGAGGTTGTCGTTTTCCGCGGCGAGCTCGGCGATTTGGGCGGGAAGATAATCGGTTTTGTAGGAGACGGGGTTGTTATACAACATGCACGAGAGGTTCGTGGCGCGGATGACGGCGGTGACGTGGGCTTTCATCTCGCGCCAGTCGCTGGTATACACATAAGGCGGCAGGACCATGAGGCCGGAGCAGCCGGCGGCGGCGGCGGCGCGGGCCAGGGCGACGGCCTCAGCGGTGGCCAGGGAGGCGATGCCAGCGACGACGGGACGGCCATCCAGCGCGGCGACGAGGGTTTTGAGAATGGCGACTTTTTCCTCGAAGGCGAGGGTGGCGCTTTCGCCGAGGGAGCCCAGGGCGACGACGCCGTTACAGCCATTCTCCACGAGCCAGCGGCCGTGCTGGGCGACGAAGGCGTGGTCCACGGTGTAGTCGGCGTTGAAGGCGGTGGTCATGGCCGGGATGACGCCGGTCCATTGCATGGGTTTGGTTTTCATGGATTTCAAGGGTTTTAGTAAAGGGAATTCAGGCGTAACGGTCGGGAGAAAGCAGGGTCAAGTCAAGGGCGGGGCGTTCGCCGGCCAGGATTTGGGCGACGAGCCGGCCGGTGATGGGGGCGAGGCTGATGCCCATCATGGCATGGCCGGTGGCCAGGGTGAGGTTGGCCAGCCGGGCGGTGCGGCCGAGATAGGGCAGGCCATCGGGGGAACAGGGCCGGAGGCCGCGCCAGGGGGCGATGCCGGCAAAATCGGCGGGCGTGAAATCGGGGTAATAACCGTTGACGGCATTGATAATGCCCTGCACGCGCCGGGGCTGGATTTGTTCGTTCAGCCCGGAAATTTCCATGGTGCCGCCAAAGCGCAGGGCGCCGCCCATGGGGGTGACGGCCATGCGCGCCTCGGTGAAGATGGCGCAGATTTGCGGCAACTGGCGCGGTTGGGGCAAGGTGAGGCTGTAACCTTTGCCGGCCTGGATGGGGATGCGCAAGCCCAGATCGCGGGCGAGTCCCGGGGACCAGGAACCGCCGCAGAGGACGTATTCATCGGCGATCAATTCCCGGCCATCCGCGAGGCGCACGGTTTGCAGGCGGCGGTCGGGTCCGGTGGTGCAGGCGGTGACTTCGGTGTCCCAATAAAACCTGGCACCGGCGGCGAGGACTTTGGTTTGCAGGGCGGCCAGCAAGCGATCGGGCTGGAGGTGGCAATCCTTCGGAAAATAAACGGAGCCGGCGACGGTCAGGCGCACACCGGGATCGAGGGCGGCGGTTTGCCGGGCGTCCAGCACCTCGGCGGGAATGCCGAGGGCCACAGCCTGGGCGGCGGTTTGCGCCTCTTCATCGAGCCCATGCTGGGTCCGACACAGCATGAGGAGGCCTTTTTTCACCAGGCCAAAGTCGTTATGGGGGAGGGCGGCGAGCTCCTCATAGGCGAGGCGGCTGGCGAGGTTTAAATCGCGGAGCAGCGGCGCGGCGCGGCGCACGTGGGCCGGAGTGGCGGCGCGCCAGAATTTATACAACCAGTCGAACAACTCGAGGGACAGGCGGGGCTTGATGTAAAAGGGGGACTCGGGGTTCCACATCCATTTGAGGCCCAAGGCAACCATGCCCGGGGCGGCAAGCGGGATGAAATGGCTGGGCACGATCATGCCGGCATTGCCCAAGGAACAGCCATCGCGCTGGGCGGAGCGGCGCTCGACGACGGTGACATCCCAGCCGCGCTGGGTGCAGTAATAGGCGGTGGACAGGCCGATGACGCCGCCGCCGATGATGAGGATGCGGCGGCTCATGGGGAAACTTGCGGAAACATCCCATCTGCAACCGCCAACCGCCAGGGAAACACCGAGCTCCTAAGGCCCACAACCATGGCCGGGGGATGGGGGGAAATTAAGTTGCTCATGGTAAATCTTCGAGGGTTAAGAGGCACACCTCAACGGATGCCCCAGCAGAAGGGGTCCGATTCATCAAGCAGCAGGGTGGACTCGGAGTTGACGAAGGCGCTGCCGGTGATGACAGGGATGATCTGGCCGGAGGTGCGATCGTGCCATTGATAAGTGCCGGCGAAGGTGCTGCCGAGAATGCTTTCCTGAATCCAGGTCGCGCCGGCGGCGAGTTTGCCATCGGCGGCGAGACAGGCGAGCTTGGCGCTGGTGCCAGTGCCACAGGGTGAGCGGTCGTAGGCTTTGCCGGGGCACTGGACAAAATTGGAGGAATGGGCGCCGGCGGAGACGGGCGGCCCGAACAGTTCCACGTGGTCCACCTCGGGAAAGCCCTGGGCATTGACGGCCTGACGCACGCGCCAGCAATACTCGGTGAGGGCTTCGACATTGGCCAGGGTCAGGTTTTGGCCGTGCTGTTCCACGAGGAAGAACCAATTGCCACCCCAGGCGACGTCGCCGGTGACGGGGCCGAGGCCCGGCACCTGGACGGTGACGGCTTGGTGCGCGCGCCAGGCGGGGACGTTGGTGACGGAGACCTCGCCATTCGGATGCAAGGTGGCGGTGATGATGCCGACGGGGGTTTCGATTTTGTGAGTACCGGGCGCGAGGCGTCCGGCATGGGCGAGGGTGACCATCAGACCGATGGTGCCGTGACCGCACATGCCGAGCACACCGACGTTGTTGAAAAAGATCACGCCCGCGGCGCAAGATGGATCCTCCGGCTCGACGAGCAAGGCGCCAACGACCACATCGGAGCCGCGCGGTTCATTCACAATGGCGGAGCGGTAGTGATCGTAGTTGCGCTGGAACAGGGCGCGCCGGGCGGCGAGCGAGCCGCGACCGAGGTCGGGGCCACCCTGCATGACGATGCGCGTGGGCTCGCCACCGGTATGCGAATCGATGACTTGAATCCGAATTAATTTGGTCATGGTTTGGGCAGTTAGTGCCTGCTCATGCGCAAAATAATGGCGAAATTTGGCGCGCGCGTCTTGTCTAATTGGCGAGCCTCCACTATTATTTCGGCATAAGGTAGTAATTGATTGTGCATGACCCTGCCGCGCGCTGACATTAAATTTTTCTCCCAACTGGCGGAGCCCTTTACGGGCGAGGCGTTGTTTGACTGCCTGGCGGACACGGTGTTTTTCATTAAAAATCAGCGCGGGGAATATGTGGTGGTGAACCAGACGCTGGTGGCGCGGTGCGGCCGCCGCAATAAACTCGAATTGCTGGGGCGGCGGGCGGACCAGGTTTTCCCCTCGCCATTCGGGACAAGTTACCGGGCGCAGGATGAGCGGGTATTGCGCGGTGGCGGGGTGATCCGCAACCAGTTGGAACTGCATTTCTACACCACGGGCGGGCGGGGCTGGTGCCTGACGAACAAACTGCCGCTGTATAATCACGCGGGAAAAGTGGCCGGGCTCGTGGGAATTTCCCGGGACTTGCAGGCGGTGAATGAGGGAAGCGAGGATTACTCGAGCATTGCCCGGGTGGTGGGATACATGCAGACGCGGTTTGAGGAGCCGCTGCGGGTGCGGGACCTGGCGAAAACGGCGGGGCTGTCGCCCTTCCAATTGGAACAGCGGCTGCGCAAAATTTTTCAACTGACGGCGGGGCAGTTGATCCAAAAAATCCGGATGGATCATGCGGTGGAGCGGCTGCTGAGCACGGACGAGGCGATTGCGGAAATTGGCCTGCGCTGCGGATACTCGGACCAAAGTGCGTTTACCCGGCAGTTTCGCAAGGCGAGCGGGCTTTCGCCGCTCGAATACCGGCGGACGTTTGCGGCGGAAAATAAAAGCTCCAAACTCCCAGCTCCCAGTTCCAGAGAACATCCAAGCCGCAACCTTCAATTATTATCATGAAACATACCGAGATGGGGCGTAGTCCACTCTCCCTGAGGCAGCGACTGGGGAAGGTCATTAGCGGTTTTTATTGGCTAGCACTGTTCCTCCTTAGCGGGGCGAACTTGCACGCACAGGAGGGCGGGGGCAATACGGCGCGGGGGATTTATCGGGACCGAATTGAGCCGCACTGGTTCACGCAAGGCACGAACACGAACAGTGGTTTCTGGTACCGGCTGAATTTCGCGGGGGACAAGCGGGAGTTTGTGCGGGTGGATGCGGTGAAAGGCACGCGGGAGCCGGCGTTTGATCACGGACGGGTGGCGGGGGCGCTGACCGAGTTGCTGCACCATCCGGTCCAGGCAGATTACCTGCCGGTGGAAGCGCTGACATTTGCCCCGGACGGCGCGTCCGTGGTGCTGCACGGGGTGGGCGAGGATTGGACGCTGGATTTAGAGCATTACATTGTGTCGGACCTGGCGGCGAACCACGATGACGGGTCCGCGCTCACCCCGCTGGAGCAGGTGCATCCCTCGGCGGCGGAAGGGGAGGATACAACCATTATTCTGGTGAATCACCGGAAGGAGGCGGTGCGGGTGTATTGGGTGAACCCGGAGGGGGAGCAGATTGAATATGGTCGGCTGGAGGCGGGGGAGCGCCGGGAGCAGCATACCTTTACCGGGCACGTCTGGCTGATCACGAGCCTGGCGGGGCGGCACTTGGGGGTGTTTGAGGCGGGGGCGAAAGCAAGCCTGGCGGTAGTGGAAGCCCGCCTGAGCGGCCCCGCCGCAACGGCGCGACCGGCCCGCCGGCCGGCGGTGCCGGATTTTCGTTCGCCGGATGGCCGGTGGGATGCGGTGGTGCATCAGCACGACCTGTTTCTGCGGGAAGTGGCCACGGGCCAGGAGTGGCCGCTGACCACGGGCGCGACGGAGACGAACAGTTATGCGCGGAACGAGGAATTTGCGCGGAGCATCGACATGGATTATGAGCATGCGGATCCCAAGGAGGCGACGGCAGAGGTTTATTGGTCGCCCGATTCCCGCAAGGTGGTGGCGATGTGCCGGAAGCCCGGGACCAAGCGTAGGGTGTATTTGATTGAGTCCTCGCCGGAGGATCAGGTGCAGCCCAAGCTGGCGTCGTACCCGTATCTCAAGCCCGGCGATGAGGTGCCCATCCGCAAGCCGCATTTGTTCGACGTGAATACGCGGCAGGAAATTCCGGTGGCGGACACGCTCTTTCCCAATCCCTGGTCCACGGACGATCTGCGCTGGAGCGCGGACAGCCGCCGGTTCACCTTTGTTTACAACCAGCGCGGGCATCAGGTGCTGCGAATTCTGGGGGTCGATGCCACGACGGGGACGGTGAAGGCCATGGTGAATGAGCAAAGTCCGACGTTTATTTGTTATTCTTCCAAATATTTTGCGGAATACCTGGAGGGCACGGACGAGATCATCTGGATGTCCGAGCGGGATGGCTGGAATCATTTGTATCTGTATGATGCCAAAAACGGGGTGGTGAAAACCCAAATTACGAAAGGGGAATGGGTGGTGCGCAAAGTGGTGCAGGTGGATCGCGAGCAGCGGCAACTCTGGTTTGAGGCGGGCGGCATCCGGCCGGGCCAAGATCCGTATTATCTGCATCTGTGCCGGGTGAATTTTGACGGCACCGGCCTGGTGGTGCTGACCGAGGGGGACGGCACGCATGCGGAGGCATTTTCGCCGGACCGGCGCTGGTTCATTGACACTTGGTCGCGGGTGGATGGTCCGCCGGTGAATGAATTGCGCCGGAGTTCCGATGGTCATTTGATGTGCGGACTGGAACACGCCGACGTGCGCGAGTGGCAGGCGGCCGGGGGCCAGTTTCCGGAGCGGTTTGTGGCCAAGGGGCGGGACGGGGTGACGGATATTTACGGGGTGATCTGGTGGCCAAAGTCGCGCCACTGGTTCAGCAAATATCCGGTGATCGAGGATATTTACGCGGGGCCGCAGGATGCCTTTGTGCCCAAGAATTTCCACGCGCGTTACACCGCTCAACGCCTGGCCAACTGGGGGTTTGTGGTGGTGCAAATGGATGGCCAGGGGACTTCCAACCGGTCGAAGAAGTTTCATGATTACTGCTGGCAAAACCTGGCGGACGCGGGGTTTCCTGACCGGATGGCGTGGATTCGCGCGGCGGCGGCGCGTTATCCGGCGCTGGATTTGTCGCGCGTGGGGCTGTACGGTACGTCGGCGGGCGGGCAGGATGCGCTGCGGGGTCTGCTGGATCACGGGGACTTTTACCGGGCGGGGGTGGCGGATTCCGGCTGCCATGACAACCGCATGGACAAGATTTGGTGGAACGAGCAATGGCTGGGCTGGCCGGTGGGCGATGCTTATGTGCGCAGTTCCAACGTGGTGGATGCGCACAAACTCCAGGGTGCCCTGCTGCTGATGTATGGAGAAATGGACCGCAACGTGGATCCAGCCAGCACGATGCAGGTGGTGAATGCGCTGATCAAGGCCGGCAAAAATTTTGAACTCTTGGGCGTGCCGGGCGCGGGTCATGGGATTGCCGGCCTACCCTATGGCCAGTTGCGGATCGAGGACTTTTTTGTGCGGCATTTTCTGGCGGGCGGCGGCACGAGTGCGGGTTTCGCCCACTAAAACCTGAGAACTATGAAGTTAATCAGCATTTGCGGAATGATTATCGCGCTGGCGTTGCCGGCGGGGGCGGGCACTCCTGCCGCGGCTGAGGGAGATAAACTGACCGCGTATTTCCAGAAGTATCTGGACGAAAACTTGCGCCAGCATCCGACGGATGCCTCGGGGCTGGGGGACCACCGCTTTGATGCGATGCTGGAAGACATTTCCCCGGCGGCGCGGGCCGGCTGGGTGACCCTGGCAAAGCAAACGCTGGCGGAGCTGCCAAAACGGGTGGATTACCAGGCCTTGTCGCGGGATGGCCAGATCGATTACGAAATTTTCCAGCACCAATTGCAAACGGAGCTGTGGCTGGCGAAAAACAGTCATCCCTTTGAAGAGGACCCGCGCACTTATGGCAGTTATTTGAATGACAGTGTTTATGGATTGCTGACGCAATCGACGCTGCCGCGGGAAACGAATGTGGCCCATTGCCTGGCCCGCATGGCGCAGTTTCCCCGGATTATTGCCACGGCCAAGGCCACCTTAACGCATCCGCCCCTGCCGATATTGGAGACGGCCATTCGGCAGAACCAGGGGGCGATCGGGTTTTACGAGGGGGATTTGTTTCAACTGGCGGGCGACACGGCGCAATTGGCCCAGTTAAAAGTGGCGGCGGCCGCGGTGGTGAATGAGCTGAAGGACTACCAGGCATTTCTCGAAGGCCCGCTGCGCGTCCACGCCAACGGCGAATGGCGGCTGGGGCCGAAAAAATTCAAGGCGAAGCTGGACTTGGTCCTGGAGGCGGGGGAAAGTGCGGACGAAGTGCTGGCGGATGCGCGGGCGGAATTTGACCGGGTGCAACGCGATCTCTACGTGGTTTCGCGGCAATTATGGAGCCAGTATTATCCGGCGGTGAATTTTCCGCCGGACGATGCGGCCGGCCGCCGGGAAACCATTACGCGGGTCATCCAGGCCGTGGACCAGGAACACGGCCAGCCGGAGGAATTGATCAACGAAGCGCGCGCCACGGTGAGGGAGATCAAACAGTTCATTCACGATCATCATTATCTGAACCTGCCGGAGCCGGATCACTGCCAGGTGATTGAAATGCCGGAATTTCGCCGGGGCAACTCGCTGGCGTACCTGGACCCCGCCCCGCCGCTCGACCCGGCGGCCGACAGTTTTTATGCGGTGAGTCCGCCGCCGGCCGACTGGACCCCGGCGCAAAAGACCAGTTTCCTGGAGGAATACAACCGGCACATGCTGAAGATCCTGACGATTCACGAGGCGTACCCGGGTCATTACGTGCAACTCAACCGGGCGAATCAAAATCCCTCGCTCATCCGCCGCGTTTACCAATCGGGTCCGTTCGTGGAAGGCTGGGCGGTTTACGGGGAGATTACCATGCTGAACGAGGGTTTTGGGCAGGGCGATTTGCGTCTGCGCCTGATGCAGCTCAAGTTCTACCTGCGCGCGGTGGCCAATGCGATTCTGGATCAGCAAATGCACTGCACGGAGCTGACGGATGCGGAGGCGATGCAATTTTTGGTGCGCGAAGCTTATCAATCCGAGGGCGAGGCCAAGTTGAAAGTGATTCGCGCCAAGCAAAGTTCGACCCAGTTGAGCACCTATTTTGTGGGGCGCATGGCGCATTACCGTTTGCACCAGCAAATGGAGCGCGAACTGGGTGCCCAGTTTGATCTCAGCAAATACCACGAAGCGGTGCTCGCCAGTGGTTCCGTGCCGGTGAAATACCTGCCGGAACTCGTGCACCGCCGGCTTAACCCAAACCCCCAAACAACCCCATGACCACCGCCTCTGCCACCCCCGTCATCCCCGCCAAATCCCATCCGCGCGGGCTCGCCACGCTGTTCTTCACCGAGATGTGGGAACGATTCAGTTATTACGGCATGCGCGCGCTGCTGGTGCTGTTCATGGTGGACAGTGCCCACGGCGGACTGGGCATGACCGACCAAACGGCGACGGCGGTGTACGGCATTTACACGGCGTGCGTGTACCTCATGGCCCTGCCCGGCGGCTGGCTGGCGGACCGGATTTTCGGCGCCCAACGGGCCGTGTGGTACGGGGGCATCATTATTGCGCTGGGGCATTTCACGCTGGCCCTGCCCTTTCACTCCTCGTTTTATTTCGGGCTGATTCTGGTGGTGGTGGGGAGCGGCATTCTCAAGCCGAACATGACCTCCATGGTGGCGGATTTGTATCCCGAAGGCGGGTCGCGCCGGGACGCGGGGTTCACGATTTTTTACATGGGCGTGAATTTGGGGGCGACCGTCGGACCGTTGATTTGCAGTTACCTGGGCGAACATGTGAACTGGCACTATGGCTTTGGCGCGGCGGGCGTGGGGATGGTGCTGGGGCTGATCCAATTTCGGCTGACGCGGCAGGCGCTGGGCACGGCGGGCATGCGGCGGGGCAATGACCGGCCGTTGAATGCGCTGGAACGCTGGGGCATGATCGGCCTGGTGGCGGGGATGGTCACCCTGCTGGGTTTGTGCCTGGGGGGCGTCGTGAGCGTGGATCCGGCTAGCATTGCCCATGCCATGACGAAAGTAATTGTCGGCATTGCCGCGCTGTTCTTTGTATCGGTGTTCGTATTCGGCGGACTCAGCAGCGTGGAGAAACAACGCATGGGGGTGATTGTGGTGTTGTTTATTGCCTCGGCCATGTTCTGGGCGGGATTCGAACAGGCGGGCTCGTCCTTCAACCTCTTTGCGGAACGGTATACCGACCGGCAGCTCTCGTGGGTGCATTTCACCATCCCGGCGGGCTGGTTTCAGACGTTGAACCCCATCTTTATTATTACCTTCGCGCCGTTCATGGCGTGGCTCTGGGTGCGGCTGGCCCTGCGGAATCTTGACCCGTCCATCCCGGTGAAATTTGCGTTTGGCCTGCTGCTGCTGGCGGGGGGTTTTCTGGTGATGACGGGCGCAGCCAAGGTGGTGGCGGCGGGGCATCTGGCCCTGCCCGGCTGGTTGCTGGCGACCTATTTCATTCACACCTTTGCGGAATTATGCCTGAGCCCGGTGGGCTTAAGTTCGGTTACCAAATTATCCCCGCGCAAATACGTGGGCCAGATGGTGGGCATCTGGTTCCTGGCGACATCCCTGGGAAATCTGATTGCCGGTCTGCTGGCAGGCGGGTTCAGCGCGGATCATTTGGAAGCCTGGCCGGGGCTCTACTTCAACATCGCCCTGATGCCGGCGATAGCCGGGGTGCTGCTGTTGGTGTGTGCCCGGCCGGTGAAAAAATGGATGGAAGGCGTGGTCTGACGCGGGGTGAGGCTGGTGGAGCCGCCCGGGTTAAACAACTTGGGCGCAGCCCACCGGCCATGCCCGCAGGCGCGTGCCCGCAGCGGGCACGGGGGGGACCCAACGGCCATTAAGGGGCCTTGTTGTTATCATCCATGCCCATGTTCCAAACTTCCAAGAAACGGCTGATCTTCACCCACTCCACGTGGCCGTCGCAGAAATTCATGCACGTGCCCGAAGATCCATGATTATTATCGGGATCCGGCCAGTTGTTATGCAAGCTGCCGCCAAGGGAGGCGGTGTCATCGCCATCGGCCATGAGCAGAATGCGGGAAGGACCGGGCCGGGTGCCGGCCTGATACAGCTTGTTGGCATAACCAGTCAGGGAGTGCTCGGTTTTTTTCTCGCCGGTGCCACTAAAGACCCCAAATATTTCATAACTGGTGCCATAATTTTTGGTGTTCACCGCATTGTCAGCCAAGTCCACCACGACGCGCTCGGTGGCTGATTGGGGTTTTAGTGCGGTGGTGGGCCGAATGGAATTCTGGGTGGCGGGGCAGCAATAACATCCGAAATTTTTGATATAGTTGGGATATAACCAATTCGCATCATCATCCCCTCCGGAACGATCGCTTTTGGCCGTAGCAACGAACGTGGAAGGGTTCCAGGTGGCCCCGCTCAAATTCCCATTATTGTCATCGGCATAGAGGATGCTTCCCAAATCCAGTTGCTTGAGGTTACTGAGGCAACTGGTTTTTTTGGCGGCAAATTTGGCCCGCGCCAGGGCGGGAAGCAACATGGCGGCCAAAATGGCGATAATGGCAATCACGACCAGCAACTCGATCAGGGTAAAGGCGCGGCAAAGCGCCGCAGCGGGGGTGCGCCTGCGGTTGGTCAGGCCAGCGTAGTGGCAGGATTTGGTGAACATGGCTAAATGGTTGGTGGAGGTGCAAAATGCAGGCGGGCGGGGGCCTGCCCCCGCCCGCAATCGAGCCTAGTGCTAATTCTGGTAAACCACGCGATAGAAGACGGAATCCGCCGACAGACTGCTGTCGGTATAACTGGCGGTGCCATCCTCGGCCACAGTGGCGGTGCCTATGGTGGCCCATACACCGGCCAAAGAGGTGGCGCGCTGGATACTGTAGGTTTTGGCCGGGGAGCCAGTAAACCGGATGACCTTCTGGCCACCCGCCAGCGCCAGCGGCTGCAGAACCGCGGCAGCGACCGGCGGAAACGAGTAGTAAATGCGAAGTTGCGGGCGTTCGCGGGGAATGGCGGCCTCGGCGGTGTTAAAGCCCCAGCCATCCGAACCATTCAACCAGGGAATGACCACCCAGCCGTAATTGGTTTGGGAACCATTGATCCAGGCGCGCACATCGGCGGTGACATTGTAGGAATTGAAGCCCGACTGAACCAGTGCGGCGAAATCCGGGGTTCCGGCCTGAACATTTGAGACGGTCGAGGCCTTGACCCCGTCGGGCTGGATGCCATTGTTAAAGAAATTCCAGGTGGCATTGGTATCGGTCCACGGCACGAGCATGGGGTAGAACAAACCACCATCGCCCATGGAGTTGGCCGTGACGCTGGCCAGATCAAGGATGGCGGCATCCACCTGGGCGCCCGGCGGGACTTGGTTGGTGGTTCCACCCACCAAATTGTCAAAGCGGAGGAGAACCTGCTCGGTGTCGCCATTGGTCAGGCTGAGGTAGTCCACGAAGACGGTGGTGGCCTGCGAAGCATCCAGATCGGGCGAACTGGGTTGAATTTTGGTGTCATAGGCATTGGTATAGCCATTGACTCCTTGACGGAAACTGACACCCGCCTCACCCGGCGGCAGCCACAGGACGTGGAGCCGCGGACGATTCGCCTTGGACGAAGCCTCGGCCGGGTAAAAACCGGTGCCATCCGTGTTAAAGGGCCAGCCGCTCATGACCCAGCCATAATTGGCGATGCCACTGGCCCAGTCCTGCACATCGATGGTAACGCCCACGTTAATGGTTCCCAAGGCGGTGGTGCCGGTGCCAATTTGGTTGCCGATTTGGGAATCATAGGTGGAACTCGCCTGGTTGTCATCCTTCAGGATGCCCCCGCCCACGTTGTACCAGGTGGCATTCGTGGAATCCCAACTCGTCAACATACGGTTGAGGGTGCCGCCCTGACCGGGGTTGATCATGGTCAACATCAACTGGGCGGAAACAATGACCGAGCCCGGCGGAATTTGATTGTAGTTAGTGCCGATAATGTCGTCAAAACGCAGCAACACCTGGCTTTCATTGGCGACACCACCATCGGGCCAATCAATCAACAGGCCATCAGCCGCGGTGCCACTCGGTTGGGGCTGGCTGGAATTCGCCTGAGCGAGGGAAATATCACGCTCGGAATTATACACGCCGTAGCCGTAATCGAGGCCATCCTGGAATTGGATGTCGCGCAACAGGCCAAGGCGAATGACCTTGCTGGCACTGCTGATACCACCCAAGCCATTGTAGAGGGCCACGGTGGCAGTGCGGCTCACGGGGGCAACATTGCCAACCGCAGTTTGGAACGTCACATTTTGGACCAAGGCCTGCACGGCTGCCGGGGTGGCCAGGTTGTTCAGTTGGACGATCAAGGGATACATGCTCACCCCGCCGGACAAAATGCCGATGGTGTTTTTACCATAAGTCACGTTGGTGCCGGAAACACCGATTTGCCCGGTGCCGGTACCCGTGTTTTTAATCGCCAGCACATCACCGGCGGTCGCATTTTGGGTTAAGGTCACGGTCAAAGCCCCTCCGGGATAGCTGCCATTGGCCGAATCTGTCACCACGGCCTGGGCATCCAGGAATACGGCCGGGGCACCCAAGCCGTAGATGCAATCGCCCGAGGGCAGGTTCAGGGCGGCCTCGTTATCAATGGTGGTGGCGGCGATAGTGGGCAGATAGAAACCATTGTAGACAGGGTCGGTGGAGGTCACCGTTGTGCTGATAACATAGGCAACGTCGCCATCATTAATATAATTGTCGGGAGCCGTGACCTGGACGGTTTGGGGCACATTCCAGTTGGCGCTATTAAAGGTCAGGATGGCGGGCGAGATGCTGCCTTTGGCGGGATTGCTGGAAGTGGTGTGCACCAGGACGTTGGCCACGGGACTGGAGCCTAAAACCACGGTGTAAGTGCCGGACTGGCCTTCGACGAGGGAAATGGCCGCACCGGCCGTAACCGTGATGCCCGCGACATCATTATCCAAGTTGACACAGGCGACGTTGGTGGCTTGGAGGCCATTGTAATGGGCGTCGGCACTCACTGCCGGGGCGGGGATGATATTGTAGGCCACCGTGCCATCCACCACGAAATCGTCCACACCAGTGACGGTGACCACTTGGTTGCTGGAATAGTTAGCCGGGGTAAAGGTGAGGGAGGTGGGCGAAGGCAGGCCTTCACCGGGTTTGCTGGAGATCAGACCGATGGTGACCGGGGCAGAGGGTTTGGAATTCAAGTGCACCGCGAACGTGGCCGAGCCGCCCGCTTCCGTGGTCACCAGACCACTGCTCGGAGCCACGGCAATGCCGGCTTGATCATTATCGGCATTCACCACCGCGACATCCGCCGGATCCAGGCCACTGTAGGCGGGATCATCACTGACGACCGGCGCCAGAATGATGGTGTACGGCTGCGGACCATCAACCACATTGTCATCCACGCCCGTGACGGTGACGGTTTGCGGGACATTCCAATTGTTGGTGGTGAAGGTCAAACTGGCCGGGGAGACCACGCCCTCACCGGGGTTGCTGGAGGCCAGAGCGATGGTGACATCGGCCCCAGGCGGATAGTTCAAGGTGACCGTAAAGTGATCGGAAGTGCCGCTTTCCGAGGTGTTCAAACCGTTCGTGGGCGAGACGGTGAAGCCGGGTTTCGGACCGGGAATAAAGACAAAGGAGGCCACCGGCTGAATTTGCGGGGTGGTCACCGAGGTGTCCGTGGGGGTTTCCAAGGTGGGCAACGCGGAGGCGTTGATATCGCGGGAATAGATCAGCCAGCCATCGCCATCGGCGGTGTAATTGATAATGTTGTCCTGGTTGATGCTTTGACCGCCTTCACAGGAGGTGATGAGCACCCCGTTGGTGGGGTTGTATCCGGGAATGGTCAGGCGGTAGGTGCCCACGTCGATATTGGAGATGGCAAACTGGGGGCTGGCACCATTGTACATGGCGATGGAGGCATCGGACATGAACTTGCCCGAGATTACCGTATTATTGGTTCGGGGAACGAAGACGAAGGCAATGGGATCCTGTTCGTAAGCCGCTGCGTCACCATGGTTGTCTTTGACCCAAAGGTTCCAAGTGCCATTGGTATTGGCGGTGGAGAGGGCGAAATTCCCCTCGTCCTTGCCGTGGTTCACGATCAGCACGCCGTCGGTGGTGGAATTATACCCCATGCCCCGCAAGTCCAGGGTAAAGACACCGCCGCCATAACTGACAAACTGATTACCGAGGCTCAAGCCACGCGAACCGGTGAAGAAATCGGTGGGACCGCCATTAATGGCGGTCGAATTGCGCCCCCAACCGCAAATCCAGTCGGAATAAGTGAAATAAGCCACGGCAAAACTGGCGTTTTCCCGCGCCCGACTGGCGGTCGTATCATAGGTCACCACGGAATAGCCAGGATTCACCGCATCAAACGAACCGGCAATCGCAGGCATGTCATAGGTGAAGGTGCCATCGCCATTGTCACGGCCATTTTCCGTGATGGCGCTGACGATCAAACCATTGGTGGTGTCGTCCGACGCATACACACCCACTTGCAGGTTGTAGATGCCGCGGATGGAACCCGGCCGGATGCGCATGTCATTGATGCTCAAGGTGGTCGTGGCAGTCACGGAATTGGTGGTGTTGCCGGTGTCGTTCTGCACGACATTCACATTGGCCGCCGAAACCGGATAAATAATCGGGGCCTCGTTATCGACGGTGGTGCCGGAGATGGTTAAAACAGAAATACCCGAATACAGGGGATCGGCCGAGGTGGCGGCGCCCGAGATGGTATAGTTGAAATCACCATCGCTGATCGAGTTGTCCACCGCAGTGAGAGTCAGGGTTTGCGGAACATTCCAGTTGGCACTGGTGAAGCTCACCTGGGCCGGGGAGAGACTGCCTTTGAGGGGGTTGCTGGAGGTGAAATTGAGGGTTACCGGGGCGGTGGGGCTGGAGGAGAGCACCACGGAATAATTCGTGGACTGGCCCTCTTTCATGGTAATCTGGCTGGCGGCGGAGAGCCGCACACTGGCCACATCATTGTCCAGGTTGACACAAGCGACATCGGCGGCATCCAAACCATTGTAATGCAAGTCAGCACTGACCGCCGGGGCCGTGATAATGGTATAGTTGACATTGCCATCCACCACAAAATCATCCACACCCGTGACGGTAACGACCTGGTCGGTGGCATAACTATTAGTGGTAAAGGTTAATGAAGTGGGCGAGGGCAGTCCTTCACCCGGTTTGCTCGAGGACAAGCCAATGGTCACGCTGGCGGATGGCTTGGAATTTAAGTGCACGGCGAAGGTGGCCGAGGCACCGGCTTCCGAGGTTACCAGACCGGTAGTGGGCACCACAGAAATGCCGGCCTGGTCGTTATCCGCGTTAATCGCCGAAACATCGGCGGGATCGAGGCCACTGTAGGCGGGATCATCACTAACGGCCGGCGCCAGAAGGATGGTGTAGGGTTGCGGCCCATCGACGACATTGTCATCCACTCCGGTGACGGTAACCGTTTGCGGCACGTTCCAGTTATTGGTCGTGAAGGTGAGGGTGGCGGGGGCGGCCACACCTTCGGCGGGGTTGCTGGAGGAAACGCTGATGGTTACATCAGCAATCGGCGGATAATCCAAGGAAACCACAAAGTGATCGGCAGTGCCATTTTCAGAGGTGTTCAACCCATTGGTGGGCGTGACGGAGATGTTTGGCGTGGGGCCGGGAATCAGGACAAAGGAGGCCACCAGCTGGCCCGTGGGGGTTTCCAACACAGGCACATCACTGGCGTTGATGTCCCGGGTGTAAATCAGCCAGCCATCCCCATCCGGGGTATAATCCACAATATTGTCCTGGTTGAGGCTCTGCCCGCCTTCGGGGGAGGTGATTAAAACGGCATTGGTGGGGGAGTACCCCGGGGCAGTGAGACGGTAAGTGCCGACATCCACCACGGAAACGCTGAACTGGGGAGTGCTGCCACTATACATGGCAATGGAGGCATCGGCCATAAACTTGCCGGAAATGAGGGTATTATTGGTCCGGGGAACAAAGACAAAGGCAATCGGGTCCTGTTCATAAGCCGCGGCATCGCCGTGGTTATCCTTGACCCACAACGACCAGGTGCCGTCCGCATTGGCGCGGGCCAAGGCAAAATTCCCCTCGTCCTTGGCATGGTTCACCAACAAAATGCCGTCCGTGGTGGAGTTGACACCCAAGCTGCGCAAGTCCAGTGAAAACACCCCGCCGCCGGCACTTTTGAACTGGGTGCCCAGCCGAATACCTGCGGAGCTGGTAAAGAGATCGGTGGCCCCGCCATTGGTGGCGCGGGAATTGCGACCCCACCCGCAAAGGAAATTGGTGTAGGGAAAATAGGCGACGGCACAATTGCCGTTATTCCGCGCCCGGCTGGCGGTGGTGTCATAGTTAAAGATGGAGTAGGCACCGGCATTGGTGCCAAAGGCGGTCATCTGGTAGTAAAACCCATTGCCATTGTTGCGGCCATCCTCGGTGCTGGCGGTCATCACGAGGCCATTGGTCACATCATCGGAGGGATCGGGTCCCACCTGGATGTTGTAAATGGCTTTTACCGAGCCGGGGCGAACTTCCAAGTCGTTGATGCTCAGCGTGGGAATCACGGTCACGGAATTGGTGGTGTTGCCGACGTCATTTTGAATGATCGTCAAATTGGCCGCCGAAATATGGTGCTGGATGGTGCGGGCGGTGGCGGGGTTGGCAGCCAGGAGCAGCAAGCCCAGGAGCAGCAAGCCCACGGCATGAGGCAGGCTCCGGCGCCCGGAGGAATCATTTCGCCGCGCGGTTTCGTGCAAAACCAAGGTCCAAGAGGTATCAGAATTCATTTGGGTAATGGATGGGATGTTGGTGTCCTTTTTTAGAGACGTTTTAGGTTACCAAGGAAGAAACTTGAGACAACGGAACTGAGTATTCCGTTCCTGTGAATCGAACAACGGAGAATCGAAAAAGGGACAACTGTGTTTGCCAGAACTTAACAAATGACACGCTACCGTAACACCTTTCCAGCGTGCAGAGACATTCCTGCGGAGGAATGCGGGCGTGAACAGCCGGGTGGCAGAAATTAAGCTTCCACCCAAGTCAGTGGCGGTGGCCGCACGGCAGGCACGGAATTATACGCCGCGCGGATTGCCGGTGGATTCATGACGGCGGCCGCCGTTCGGGACGACTGAAGGATGGAGCGGCACGCCGGCCGGCGGTTTTAGTCGCCATCCGCATCCTTGCCGGCGCGGGCCAGCACGAAACCCGCATGCGTGGGGGCCGGCATGGGCCGGCCAGCGCCCTTGACGGAACGCCAAATGACTTCATTGAATTTGAAGTCGTCATTCACATCTTCCCGCTGGAAGTTGAAACTTTCCTCCAGCCCTTTGGCGGCGGGAGGGTTGTGTTCCTGAAGGTCCACCCCGGCAGGCAAACCGTCGTAAGGGGTGAGGTCGGCCTGGGCTTGAAAGGAATGATACATGGGGCGGGCGGCCGCATCAAATTGGGTCATGGGCTGAAGTCCCAAAATTAGTTCCATGGTGCGCAGCATGCTGGTGGTGGAGTAGAGGGTGGAATCAACCGCCCCATGCCGGGTGTAGGGGCTAATGACCAAGGCTTCGGTGCGGTGCGCGTCCACATGGTCAGGACCATTTTGGGCATCATCCTCAATGACAAAAATGGCGGTGCTGGCCCAAAATTTCGAACGGCTGACGGCGGCCACCAGCTTGCCCAGGGCCTGGTCATTTTCCGCCACATAGGCGGTGGGAGATAGTTTTCCCGCACTGATGCCATGGGTGTGATCATTGGGGAGACGGACAATTTGCAGGCGGGGCATGTCGCCGGCGGATTCAAACCGGTGCAACTCAGCAATAAACCGGTCGGCCCGCGAATCATCAGGGCAATCGAGATTGAAACTCTGAAACCACGGGTCAAAGTGACCGGCCAATGCTTTTAGCCGGACGGTTCCCGGATCATTCGTGGTGGGGCCATTATGAACGAATTCGCCATAACTCCGGTAACTGACCCCGGCGGCGGCGGCCTGATCCCACAGATAACCACTCGTCGGCGAGGCGATGGGGAAATTGCCTTCACTGGGATAGGGAAATTTGGTTTTTTTATGGCCATAGTTGAAGGGCCAGGTTTTTTCCACGAAATCAGAAGCGTAAGCGGCCATGGACCATTCATGCCCATCGGCGCTTACCTCGGCATCCACATAGAAGTTGTCCAGGAGTACAAATTGCGCGACGAGTTTATGCAAATTGGGGGTGACCTTTTCCGGGAACAAGCACAGGTCCGGATCACCATTGCCGGCTTTAACGTCCCCGAATACTTGATCATAGGTGCGGTTTTCCTTGATGATATAAATGCAATGCGTCAGGGGGCTGGGGTCGCCCGGCCGGCCGGGAATGGGATTGCCCGGCGGGGGCGCGGTAACCACGGAGGCATCTGGCCGCAAGGGGGTGCACTGAAGGACGGTGGTGGTCCAGACGGCCATTTGGCGGTCCAGATCGCTGGCCGCCGGCAAATCAACAACACTCAACGTGCCGGTGAACAGCCCGCCGATGTATTGGGATTGGCCTTTTTTATTGGTTTTGCCGGGCGCGGGCTGAGGCCCCTCGGGGTTGGCCATGGCCTTGTCCCCTTTGCCGTTGGCAATCAATAATTTACGGCCATCGGGGGTAACCCGGACACATGTGGGGTACCAGCCGCTGGGGATAAAGCCCACACTGCGGCCGTGCCCGGGTTCGGACACATCAAAGACCGCGATGGCATTGATGTTGGCATTGGCGACGAACAACATTTTTCCATTCGGTGTCAGGGCGACGCTGTTGGGGGTCGCCCCGCGCGGGGATTGGGGATAGGTGGTGGCCCACAATTTTTCCGAAATCTGGCCGGTTTGGGTGTCCAAGACCGAAACGGTGTTGTCATTGGCATTCGCCACGAAGAGTCGTTTACCATCCCGGCTGAGGACCATTTCACAGGGATGGGCCCCGGTGGCCCAGCGGGCGGTGATTTTTTCCGTGCGCAAATCCAGCACGGCCACCGCGGCCTTGCCCCATAAGCTCACATACAAACGATGATGGGTGGCATCCAGGGCGCAGGCGTAGGGGAAATCGCCGTCCACATTCTGGGTTTCGGCGAGCTTGGCGGCGCGGGTCCGCTTCTCGGCAGCCGTGGTATCGGCATCTTCCGGCAGGGCAGCGGGCAACTTGAGCGCCGGTTCGCTGGCGGGGTTTAACGCCAAATCGCGCACGGTGTGGGAAGTGAGCCCGACCAGGGAGACGGAACTGTTCCAAAGATTGGCGACATACAAGGTTCGCGCGGCGGCATCCAGGGCCAAACCGGCGGGCACGCCCGTTTCGGTGACGGGACGCAGCCGATAATTCTCCGTGGGTAAAAGCTTGCCCTGGCTTAGGTCAAACGAATGGATCACTTCGCCGCTGGCCCCACTGCAATACAGGCGTTGACCATTTTTGGCAAAAATCAGGCCGTAAAACGCCTCGGCGACACTTGCCCGGTCAGATACCTGCCCGGTCTTAAGATCCACCAGCAACACTTCGTGCTGGCCGTAGCCACAATGCAGGACGGCGGCATAATGGCCATCGGGCGTCACAGCCATATTAACGGGAAAATCCGCCAGGGGAATCTGCCGGCCGGCCGGGCGCAATGACCATTGATTGGGCAATAACATGGAGCCATCGTCCTGGCGGCCCGGCCAGCCATCGGGGGCTGCGGCCGATGCGGGCCAGGCCAGCAAGGCCGCCAAAACCAAAGTCAGATGGCGCAGCCGACGCGACACGTAATGGTTCATCATAAAATAATCTGGTAAATCACTGCTTAAACATGAACTGCTGGCAGTTTAATACAAAACCAGCTCCCTAATTAAACAGAGACAATATCAGCCCCGTCCAGCCTTTACAACCAGGCACCATGTCGGGATTCCGCCTTCCGTTGCGAGGCGATACCATTTTCCGGTTATGATTCAACTCGGACCGACCATCTCGGCCAGAGGTTTACTGATGAGACTGGCGTTACTCTCCCCCAGGTGTGGGGCGCAAGCACTTGGTTTGACAGAGAGTAAAGGAACTTTGAGGAACCCCGGCACCCGGTCCCATTCTGGGGAACCGCGCCGGTCAAAATGGGATGACCGGCGGAAATTGCGCGAACCCGGACTTGAGGCGGTGGATTTTAACTTTGCCAAATCACCTCCGGCTGGTAAGGTTAATGCGCAAATCGGTCGTATTGGGCAACCATGGGCCGGGCTAAACATCGAGCGGAAGGGTGGTAGAGTGGTTGAATGCACCTGACTCGAAATCAGGAGACGGGGTAACCCGTTCGTGGGTTCGAATCCCACCCCTTCCGCCACCTATTTGCCATATCTTTACAAGATGGCGTGTAGCAGAGGTTTATGGTGATTTCGTCCTTCCCAACGATGATTTTGTCGGTGATGGTTTCGACGATTTCACGCTTTTCATCGGCCTTCATCGTTTGCCAATTAGCGTGAAGGTTGCCCGCTTGGGTTGCGATTTCCTCGGCTGAAAGGTTGCCCACTTTGACCATATCAAGCTCGGCTTCAAGGCGCGGCAAATCCGCTTCGATCTGTTTTCGCCGGTCGTCAAGGGGAGTGTAAAACCGGCTGAATCCGTCAGCATCCAACTTTTCCTGCTGGTACAAATCGTACGTGCGCTGAATCTCTTTCCGAACGCGTTGCAATTCCTCCCGCTGAACCTCCAGCAACCTCTCCTTTTCATTGGCCGTCTCGTTCGAGCTTTTGAGGTAATTGGTGATGGCATCGGCGGAGAACGAGTAGCCCTTGATCTCATCGCAAAAAATCCCATCTAAATCGGTGATGCTGATCTTGTTCCGGCAACCCCGGCAGATATACTTGGGGCTGTTCGATGGAACATACATGCGCTGGCCGCATTCGCAATGAACGACACCAGAGAAAATATGGACGGGCTTTTTGGCCGGACGTTTCTGTTTGGTCAGTGATTCCTCAATGAGCCGGTTGCATTCCTCCCACACCTCGGCACTCACGAGCGCTTCGACCTCGTGCAAATGCCATTGGCTTTCGGGCTTCATTGACCATTGCTTGCTTTGGCTGTTGCGGGTGGTGTGATTGGCACGGTGAATTCCCTTGGCTGTTGGGTCTTGAAGCAAGCGAGTCACTGTCTTGCTGGTGAAGCATCCGCCTTTCCGCGTCCGGTGGCCGGCTTCGTTCAGCAACCTCACGACCGTCTTCTTGCGGCGGTGCTTCAAAAATAATACATACATGAGCTTTCTGATCGGGGCCTCGGTGGTATGGGGTACGAGCTTCTTGTCCTTCCACTCATATCCGAATGAGGCCGGCCCACCGAGCGGACTCCCGAGTTTGGCTCGGACGGCAATAGAAGCCTTCACGCGATCAACCGTTTCCTCCCGTTCCCACTGGGCCATAGCCGCAATCATCGTGTAAAAAAGGCGGCCGGCCGGCGAAGATGTGTCAATTTTTTCCTGGAGCGATACCATGTCGGCATTGTGCTGTCTGAAAAAATCGGCCAAATCTAAAAGTTCTTTCGTATTTCTGGCCAGGCGGGCAAGCTTGGAAAAAATGAGGCCCGTGATATGCCCGCGCGTCACGTCGGCAAGCATCCGTTTGGCTTCGGAATTTTCAATGACCGTCTTCCCGGAAACACCGGCAAGGTCATAGACTTCAACAACGGTCCAGTCGTTGAACTTTGCATATTCACGGGCGCGCTGTTCGTGATGCTCTGGGCTGTCTCCCTGGGCTTGGTCTTCCGTGGAAACTCGAATCCAAATGCCGACACGCTTTTTCAAAGTACCATGGTCCTTCATAACACTATTTCATATCAAAACAAACCCCTCAAGGCAAGATAAATATGTAGCTTAATCACCTATATTTTTAGAACATAATGCCATGGCGAAAGACAACTATTTTGCGGAAAAAGATTTGGCCGAACTCGCTGAGCGATTCCGGAAAAAGGCGGGGAAGACTCGGGCACAAGCGGCACGGGAAATGGATGTCTCTCAAACTTCAATTTTTCACGCGGAGGAAAGCCCGGAACAAGGCTTACTCAAATTGCGGATTCGCATGATCGAACGCTATTCCCACCTCACCGTTACTGGCCCGATATTTTGTCTAAAACCCAAATAGTCATTTTTTTCTCATGGATTCTGCAACCATCCGAATTGCGGCGGCTTCCATCTCTTTTTGTTTAAGCGACGAAACCTGCGAATGCACATGCTTGATCTTGTAACCCCGACGGACTTGGACGACTTCCTTGGCTGGGTCTGCCGGAATCATTTTCAAATGTTCAATAAATTGGTCTGGCTGAAAATATTCCACCCGCGCGGCCGCCTCCGTTCCAAGACTGCCGGAAACCGCGAGGCTGATCTTCCGCAAGCGTTCGCCATCCAGGCAAATCACTGCCACCTTCCGAACCCGCGCCTTCAGACACTTGGCGACATTCCCCACTTCATGATCAATCGTGGTTGAAATGGAAATTTCACAAGCGATGGTCTGGTCGGCGCGTTCAAGCCATAAGTCCACGCTGCCCTGGCCGTCCAGCACCGGCTTTTCAATGACACTGCGGAAACCAAGTCCGTCGGCCGCTTCCTTGATGCGCTTCTGAATTGCTTGGTGCTGCGCTCCACCCCGCCCTGCCTCTCGATGGGTTGCCACTCGTTCAATTGGTTGTGATTCGATTTCACGGACAGTTGGCGGATCAATCACTTTCGGAATTTCCGCAACCTGCGGTGGTTCCGAAGATTTCGGCAGTTCGGAATCTTTGATGATTGCGGCAGGGCTGGGCGGCGACGGGGGAGGCTCCGCAGTTATTGGCGGTTCGGGACGGCGGACTTTTGGCTCGGCTTTGGGCGTTAGCTCATCGGGTGTCGCTCGTGATTTCGCGAGCATCGCCTCCACGTCCGCCCGTGGCGTTCCATATTTTTCTCTCGAACGAGTGATGATTTCCTGTCGGCGCAAAACGGCCGCATTGGCATCCACTTCGCCGGGCAACGGGACGGACAAATTGAAATCAAAATCGCTGCGGTCAACCCGGCAAATCGCCTGGCCGGTTTCCAAATTGCGCAAATCTTTTGACTCGAAGAACGAAAAACTTTCGGCCAGCTTTTTGGCGTCGTCATCCCCGACGCGGAATACAATCCGCGTAAACGGGTGAGTCATGACGGCACTCGCCACCTCGGGGTTGCGCTGCAACTGATGCAACTCGTGATGGGCGAGCGTGAGGCCGATGCGATACTTGCGAGCACCCGAAAGAATCTCCGCCATGCTCGGGGTAATGAAGTTGGCAAACTCGTCTATGTATAACCAGAAATCCCGGCGGGCGGAAATTTGTTGTGCCTGTCGGCTCATGGCTATCTGCTGGAACTTGGACACGAGCAACGTGCCAAGCAAATATGAATTTTCCCGCCCCAATAATCCCTCCGGCAATTTTGCCAGAAAGATTTTTCCCGTGTCCATGATGTGCGCGAAGTCCAAACGATTCTCCGGCTGGGACACCATGTTACGGATGGGCTTCTGCGCAAGAAACGTGTCGAGCCGGGTGAGGATCGAACCGATGGATTTATTGCCGGACAAATGCGGGAAACTTTTTTGCCAGTAATACACGATCTCGGAGTCGCGAACGGATTTCAGAAATTCATTCCGAAACGGTGGTTCAATTAAAAACCGGCGCAAGTCGGAGATGGTGCCGGGGCGGTCGCTTTCCAGAAATGCCAGAATCGCATTTTGCAAAACGCTATTCATCTGGTCGCCCCAGGAAGTTGACAGTCGTTGGAACACGGCAACCAAGTCGGATGCCAACAGATTTTTTTCATCCTCGGAATGGGCTTGCAGGATGTTGAAGCCGATGGGGAACTCGACATCGGAGGGGTTCACCAAAACGACATCATTAATGCGTTCCGGTGGAATGATCCCCAAAATGCGGTCGATCAAATCACCATGGGGATCGAGTACCGCCACCCCCTCGCCATTCAAAATATCCTGTCGGATTGAATTAAATAGCAAAGTGCTTTTGCCAGTACCACTGGCACCCACGACGTGAGTATGCCGGGTGCGCTGTTCGGCTGACGACCGGACTTGAACAGTTTTGCCGGCGTGAGTGTTGCTGCCCAACAACAGGCCTCGGTCTTGACGGACAATTGCGGGAGCGGTTTTGGTTTTGCCAAGTTGCCGTTGAAAAGCGGGGGAGCGGACGGCGCTGGACGGTAGATGCACGAAGCCAATAAACTCGTCACTGTTCAAAAGCATTCCCGTGCGACGGGACTGGCGAAGCAACACGTCCTCAATGTGTTCCGCGAACGGGTAATCGTCATTGTTCAGGGGAATAAGTTCGTTGCCGTTCGGATGGGCGAAAACCCGCAACGATCCGGCCAGATCGCGCGCGAGTTGCACCACCCGATCAAAATCAGAAGCGCAAACCATGATGCGGACAACGGCGGCAAAAAGCGCACGGGCAACTTTATTTTCGGCGGCACCGGCCAATTCCGGGGAATTAACGAAGAAAGGTTTGCCATCACTGTGGGTCACAGAATTGACGATGCTTTCCGCCCAGGGGTTTTCCACGGGCTGAAAGAGGACTTGAAAGAGGCCGAGTTCGCCCGGCTGCAATTCGGACAAGGCCCCGATGATGCCAATGAAGGGATCAAGGCGACCGCTCGCCAAGGGCAGCATGAATTCGTGGTTGAGGCCAAATTCCACTACGAGAATTTCGTCCCCGGTGGACGCCTCCCAGGCCTCATCCAAATTGCCTTCGCCGGGAACAAACACCGCTTCCGGGAAATACGCCTGCAACTGGCGGCAGAGCAAGGGAGCGTCCTCCGCTGCGGCGACGAATTGGGTGGTGATCCGCTTATGGCTGCCCAGCAGCTCAAAGGCAATGGGTTCGCGGCACAAGGAAAGGTTCAGCAGGAACTGCTCAAAGGCATCCTTCGGAATGTCGAGCTTGTCCGGGAGGGAAGCCTGCAATTCAATCAAGGATTCGCGGGCAAGCGGGGTTGGTTCGGGCTCATCCTCCGGCTCGGGAACGTCCGGTGGGGGTTCGGGTCGGGGCGCTGTCAGTTTGCGAAACAGGGAGCTTAATAAAGTGGGGCGTCGACCGTCGTCAACAATTGGCTCGGGCGAGAGGTAATGGCCGCGAAAGGGAATGAAGGGCGGTTCGGGAGAGACGGGTTCACCGAACACCTGCCAGCCACGCCCGCGCAATTCCCAGCGCCGAAATTGTTCCGAGAATTGTTCGTGCGCCGTTGGCATAGCCCGCTATTTCTCCGGCTCCGTTTTGCGCGGTGGCACCCGCTGGTAAAGCTCGCCGAAGATGGATGCCCGCTCGTACTGATCCTCCAATTTGGCCCCCTTTTCCGCCGTGATTTCCTCGGCCAACAGCTTTATCAGCGCCGGGATTTTTTGCAAATAAATGAGCCGCGTATCCTGGCGGTAATAGGAGTCGGCGCGAAACCAGTCCTCATAAATGGTGCCGACGGCCGGAATTTTAAGCAGCAAGGTGTCGAGGTCGGAAAGTGGTGCGGTGGCCGCATTTCCCAGAACTCCCGCCAGCGCAAACATGAGGGCAATCATGGCGATCACGGCAAACGTGACACCCAGCGGTTTCACCAAAAGACTGCCAACCACACCGAAAAACAAAAGCGCGGCGAGGATATGCCACAAGCGCACCAATGCCGGGACGTGAACCGTGCGGCACGAGAAGAAATAACCGGTGCCAAACTTGGCGGCACAGGTATAAATAATGAGACGCTCACGAATTAAACGCAGGTAAATGCGCTTGTCGGAGAGCAGGCCGCCTTCGGCGAATTCCTCCTGCGCAATTTCCAGGCCGGGAACCTTGCGAGACTCCAATTCCTTGCCGATGGCATCGTAAAACTCTTGCGGGGAATAATTGAAGCTGTCATGAAAGGCCACCCAATGATCCAAGACTTCGCCCGATTTGTTTTTAAACCCAAAGACAAAATCAAACCACGCGCGCAACGTTTCGCCCTTTTTTGACTTGTTTTCCGGGGTGGCCATAGTCAGATTTGCAATTAGAATCATAGAGCCGGGATGGATGGTCAATCGGAAAACGTGTGGAGATTGGGGTATTTATATGGAAAAATCGAACCCGCCAGAAAAAAGTGACCGAAGGACACTACGCACATTCCGCCCCCTGCTCTGGTGGTTCCTTTTGGTGCTGGTGCTTTATGGTATTCGCACCCATCAGCGTTTAATGGAGAAAACGCGGATTAATTTCGAGGTGTCACTGCAAGGGCGGGCGGTTGATGCCACCGCCAGCCTGGACGGATTGCCCGCCATCAACGGACAAAACATTTCGCTCGGTTCCCACAAATTTACGATCACGCATCCGAAAGGCGAAACGTATGCCACCAATTTCTTCAATTGGTACGGGCTGCATGACTTGGGTACCATTGACTTGAAGCGGGCGATGGGAACGCTGGTAGTGACGGTTGATCCTCCGGCCCCCTGGCTTTCGGTGCGCGGGCCAGAATGGTCGGTCATTTTGACCAACAGCACCGGCGTGACCAAGAGCGTGCCAACCGATCAATACGTCGTTGAATCCCGGTACTCCCATTGGAGTAGCGCTGACGACGTGACGGTGGCGGCGGGACTGACCGCCGCCTGGCGGGTAACACCCCAACTTGGGGCGGTGCAATTGTCTTGTAATCAAGCAGATGCCAGTTTTCAACTGTCCACTCTAAACGGACGCCAGTTGGAGTCCGGCAGCCTCCCGGCATTCATCAATGAATTGCCAGAAGGGAGCTACAAGCTCATGGCGGTACATCACCAGCACCAGCTTGAACAGACGGTGGCGGTGGCCAAAAGCCAGACCAATAACCATGCGGTTGAATTTTTATACGGCAAAGCCGTGTTGGAAACCGAACCCCCGGCCGCGTCGGTATTGGATGAGGGAGGACGGGATTACGGACTGACGCCGGTCACCTTCACAGAATTGTCCCCTGGCACCCTGAAATTTGTTTTGCATCGGTCGGGCTACGAATCGGTGCCGGTCACGCTGGAAGTCGTCGCCAATCAAACGACCGTTATTCACACCAATTTGACCGGTGCGGGCTATTCCGAAGCCATGAAATCGGGTCAGCAACACATGGAGGCGACTGAATATAATCTGGCCTTGCAGTCCTTTAACGATGCGCTGGTGGCCAAACCCGACGATGCCCAGGCGCTCACACAGCAACATGAGGCCACCGGTTTGGGCCACCTGCAACATGCCAAAACACTGGCCAGCAAAGAAGATTATATTGCTGGTGACCAGGAACTGACGGTGGCCTTGCAATCACTGCCGGAAAACGGGGAAATCAAGACCTTGCTTGCGGAATATAAGCAGCATGAACCGGAACAAATTGAGCGGATGCGTTTGGAACGTTTGAACCGTTCAAAACAGGTGTTCGACGATTTGGTCACAATGGAAGTGGATGCCAATTTGTTTGAAGATCACTCGCTCACAACAAGCAAGCCGGCCAAAGATGTCGCCCTGGCAATTGCCAGCGCCTTGCAGTATGTCCAACCAGCCTTCAAAATTTACCGCAACACCGCGCCGAAACCGGAAACCTATGCCATCGTCGCGACTCAAGATGACATGGGCATTCTTTCGGTCAATGCTCACCGGGAATGCTTTATTGTCTGCGGTCAAACCACTGATAATGAAACGCAAATTATCTACAAAGACGTCGAATACAAAGCCAATCACAGCGTCTCCATGCAAGGGTTGCTGGCGTTCCGGGATGACCAGTCCTACACGCCCATTCATCCGTCCCGGATTCCGGTCATGACCGATAAATTGCGGGCACAGCTTCAGATGGGGGAGTCCAATTTGACGGTGCGGATTCAAGGGGCCATTGGTCAGACCCCGGCGGCAAAGCCGGCGGTCGCCCAATGATCGCTGGAAAATCCCAACCTTCTGGGTTAACTTAAACCGGGACTGAGAATTCTCGGTCGGTGGGCGTTTCCTGGCGTAGGCCGGAGATGCCCATTTTGCATTAGGGGGACTCGCCAAGTCCCAAATAAAAACCCCGGCCAAAATTTGGTCGGGGGTGATTTTTACATCGGTGGCACGGCTGCTTTGTTGAATTGCAGGGTCAATTCACCCGGCTTGAGCGAATAGATGGTCACTCGATGGCCAGGGATGAAACCTGCCTTTTCAAGCCACTGACCGGTCAACCGAATCCGGGGTTTGATTTTCTTGGTGGAAAAATCCCCAACGGCCTCGATTTTGAGAGTGCGCGATGAATTTAAGGACACGGCTCCACCTCGCTTTCCTGAAACGTCCGACCCAAAATGTAATCGGTTGCTTTCTGCGCCTGGGCAGCCGCTTGAACGATCAGGGTCTGGTCATTCTGCAATTGTTCCAGCCAGTGCTTGATGTAGGCAGCGGAACGATCA
>CAIQWB010000027.1 GCA_903875465.1 uncultured Verrucomicrobia subdivision 3 bacterium | reverse complement strand
GGAAGCCGCACCAAGGACTAACCGGTCTTGACTTCCGCCGCGATGCGGACACTCCTTCCTGCCGCATCCCAAAAGCCCGGTCAAGTTATTCCCGCCTTCCCAACGGCAAGCCGGCTAAAATGCTAATGGGTGACCCCTTTACGTTCAAACGCCTTGTAGAGCGCCGGCAGCAAGAACAAGGTCAGCAGCGTGGAGCTGATGAGTCCGCCGATGACGACGGCGGCGAGCGGTTTTTGAATTTCACTGCCCGGCCCGGTGGCAAACAGCATCGGCACCAAGCCCAGCGCCGCGACACTCGCGGTGATGAGCACGGGACGTAATCGCAGCACCGCGCCTTTGATCACGGCAAGCTCGATCTTCATTCCTTCGCGTCGCAGTTCGTTGAAATAACTCACCATCACCACGCCGTTCAGCACCGCCACGCCGAACAGCGCGATGAAGCCCACGCTGGCACTCACACTCATGTTGAAGTCGCCGATGAGCAGCGCAAGGATACCGCCGATCAGCGCAAAGGGAATGTTCAGGATGATGAGCAACGCCTGCTTCACCGAGTTGAACGAGCCGAACAACAACAGGAAAATCGCCGCGATGGTGATCGGCACGACGATGCTGAATCGTTTCATTGCGCGTTGCTGGTTCTCGAATTGCCCGCCCCAGGTCAGGTAATAACCCGGCGGCAGTTTCACAGCCGCGTCAATCTTCGCCTGCGCTTCGTTGACGAAGCTGCCGATGTCGCGGTCGGTCACGTTGCATTCCACGACAATGCGGCGTTGTGCCATCTCGCGGCTGATTTGCGCCGGGCCTTCCGTCACATAGACGTGCGCCAGTTGGCCGAGCGGAATCAGCGCGCCTTGCGGTGAAGCGATGAGGATTTGCCGGATAGGAGAAACATCGCTCCGCGCCGATTCAGGAAAGCGCACCGCCAGACCAAAGACTTTCTGCCCTTCATAAACCTTCGTCGCCTCCTTGCCGCCGATGGCGGTCTCCACGACTTCCTGCACGTCGGCGACGTTGATGCCGTAACGCGCGAGCTTGTCGCGGTCGATTTCGATTTGCAAATAGGCCAGACCGCTGACTTTCTCAATGTTGATGTCCGCCGAGCCGCGCACTTTCGCCAGCACGCGGGCAACCGCTTCGGCCTTGTCCTTCAGCACGTCCAGATCATCGCCGAAAATCTTGATTCCAATGGCGGACTTCACGCCGCTGACCAGTTCGTCCACGCGCAGCGCGATCGGTTGTGAAAAACTCGACGCCACGCCGGGCAGCTCCGCCATCGCCTCGCGCATCTTGTCCACCAGTTCGTCTTTGGTCTTGGCGGTTGTCCATTCCTCACGCGGCTTCAGCGTGACGATGACGTCGCTGATTTCCAAACCCATCGGGTCGGAGGCGATGTCCGCCCGGCCCGTCTTGGACACCACGTCCACGACTTCGGGAAAACGCTTCAAGATGCGCTCGGCGCGACCCTGCAGTTCAAGCGACTGCGGGAGCGAGATGCTGGGGATCCGGAAGGTTTGCAGGCCCACGCAGCCTTCGTCCAGTGTCGGCAAAAACTCCGTGCCGATGCGCGGCACCAGCGCCAATGCACCTGCCAGTGCCAGCACCGCTGGCAGCACCACGAGCCACGGGCGGCGCACGCACGGTTTCAGCAGCGCGAGATAGGCGTCTTTCAACCAGCGGATATGAAATGGGTCATGCTCGTGGGGAACTTGTTTCAAGAAGACTGTGCACAGCATCGGCACGAGAGTCAGCGAAAGAATCAACGAACCGAGCAACGCAAAGGAAATGGTGAACGCCAGCGGGGCGAACATTTTCCCCTCGAACCCTTGCAGCGTGAACAACGGCAGGAACACCACGATGATGATGAAGATGCCGAAGACAATCGGCCGGCCCACTTCCTTGGCCGCGTAAAGCACGACCTCCGTTTTTCCCGCATGCGCATGCTTCTCGGCTTCATCCGTTTTTTCCGTCAGGTGGCGATGGATGTTTTCCACCATCACGACCGCGCCGTCCACCATCATGCCGATGCCGATGGCCAGTCCGCCCAGCGACATGAGATTGGCCGAAAGGCCATACCACTTCATCATGATGAAAGCGAACAGTGCGGCCAGTGGCAAAATCAGGGTCACGATGATGGCGCTGCGAATATCCGCGAGCAGGATTATCAGGATGATGAAGACAAAAACCGCCCCTTCGCCCAAGGCTTTCGTAACGGTATAAATCGCTTTCGTGACGAGATCGGTGCGGTCATAAAACGGCACTAACTCCACGCCCGGCGGCAAGGCCTTCTGGATGGCGGGTAGTTTTTCCTTCACCGCATTGACCACCTCACGCCCGCTCGCACCTTTGAGCATGAGGACGATTCCCGCCACCGCTTCGCCTTCGCCGTTGGCCGTCACCGCACCCTGCCGCAGTTCCGCCCCGATGACCACGTCCGCCACATCCCGCACATACACGGGCGCGTGTTCATGCGTTGCCACGATGATGTTTTCAATGTCCTTCGTATCTTTGACCAACCCCAGTCCGCGCACGACGTATTGTTCCGAGCCGTGTTCAATGAAATTGCCGCTCGCGTTGGCGTTGTTCTTTTCCAGCGACTCGAAGACCTGCTGCAACGTGATGCCATAGGAAGTAAGCCGGTCTGGTTTGATGAGCACCTGATATTGCTTCACCAAACCGCCGAAGGAATTGACGTCCGTGACCCCCGGCACGGTGCGCAGAATGGGCCGCACGATGTATTGCTGGATGGTGCGCAGTTCCGTCGCGTCGTATTTTTTATCCTTACTGACGAGGGTGTATTGGTAGATTTCACCCAAGCCGGTGCTGATCGGGCCAAGCTGCACGTCCACGCCCGCTGGCAGTTTGTCCCGCGCCCCAGCCAGCCGCTCGAACACCAGTTGGCGGGCAAAGTAATCGTCCACGTTGTCCTCAAAAACCACGGTGATGACGCACAAGCCGATTTTGGAAACCGACCGCACTTCCGTGAGTTTCGGCAAACCGGCCAGTTCAATTTCAATGGGCCGCGTTACAAGCTTTTCCATGTCGGGCGGCGACATGCCGCCGGCCGTCGCGAGCACCTGCACCTGCACGTTGGTCACGTCGGGGAAAGCGTCAATCGGGATTTGCCGGAGCGAGAGCCAGCCGAAGCCGATGAGGATCAGCGTGGCCAACAGAACGAGTAATCGCTGGCGGACGGAAAACTGGAGGATGGGATTGATCATGGTCCAAAAATTATTTGGCAGCGATCGCCTGTTTACATTCCTCAAGCAGAGAAAAATCCACGCTCACTCGGATCGTGCTATTGGGCGGCGGGAGTGTTGCGAGTCGAAAAGTATAAGTCGCCCGTCCCGCAACCGTGCGGGCATGAGCTATCGGATTGGGGAAAAATTTGATGGGTGCTTTAGTCAGTTGCTCCCCTGCGGGTCCGCGCACTTCTAGGTCTAAATGGCGGAACGGCGTTCCATAATATCCGGTTTGGCGTTCCACCGTTCCGTGCACTAGCAAGCCGTTAGCGTCCGCCAACAGACCGACGCTCAGGATTTTTACTCCGCCGGCCGAGTGTGATTCAGTGTGGTAAGCCAGCCCGGACGGTTGGTGCGTGGCACAACCGCTGGAGATAACCGTTAATAGGCTGACCGTGAGCAAACGTAAAAGGGTGTTCATAAATTTATTCTTCTCCTAGTTGGCCTTTGAGCATTTCGGATTTCAAAATGAAGCCGCCGGTGGTGACGATGTTCTCGCCCGCCTTCACGCCGTCGAGGATTTGCACGCGCCCTGATTGCTCCAACCCCAGTTTCACCGTGCGCTTCTCAAATTTGTTGCCGTCGAGCGCCACAAAAACAATCTGGTTGGCACCGTCGGTTTCCAGCGCGTTGTCAGGAATGATCAGCACGTTGTCGAGGATGGTCGTGACGATCTCGACATCGGCGAACATTCCCGGCTTCAACCGTCCGTCAGCATTGTCCACCGCGATGCGGACTTCCAACGTCCGTGAACCGGTTTCTACCTGATTGCCAAGGAGCACCACCTTGCCGCGGAATTTCTCGTCGGGAAACGCCAGCGTCGTGAACGTCGCGTCCTGGCCGAGCTTCACGGCCGCGATGTCCCGCTCCTTCACTTCCGCAATCGCCCAAAGCTGCGTCGGGTCGCTGATAGTGTAGATGACCTTGCTTTTGTCCACTAGTTCGCCCGCCGTGGCGGTGCGCTCGATGATTACACCATCAATGGCCGCCTTGAGTTCCAGCGCCTTTCCCAGCAGTTCCGGCGAATCCACCAAGGCTACGACGTCGCCCGCTTTCACCGGGTCGTTCAGGTCAAGATTGAGTTTGCTCAACCGGCCTTCCAAGGTGCTGGTGACTTTGGCGGTCTTATTCCAGTTGGCGCTGACGCGGCCCGCCGCCTTGAGTGTCATGCCGAGATTGCTCAACTGTGCCGGCTCGGTCTTGAGCGTGACATTCTCCAAGTTTGCCTTGGTGAGCGTGACGATGTTCTCGTCGCGTTTGGTTTCGGGCGCGGCTTCCGGTTTCGTTTCTGTGGCGGCTTCTTTTTTACCGCACCCGGCGAGGGCGACGATGAGCAAGAGGAATGGAGTCAGTTTCTTCATGGGAAAAATTATTTGGTTTCGGTTGGAGATTGGGAAAGTTGATTGAGCGGAATGCCGAGGGCGGATTCCAGTTCCGCCTGCGCGGTAAACCGGTTTTGCAGCGTCGCAAAATAATCCGCCTGCGTGTCGAAATACGTGCGTTGCGATTCAAGGTAGAGCAGCAGCGGCGTGCGGCCTTCCGCGTAGCCCTGAGTGGCGGCATCCAGCGCGAACTTGAGTTTGTCGCGCAATGCGGGTGTGTAAAATGCGAGTGAATCGCTGGCCGCGGTCAGGTTCTGCGCCGCTGTCGTCACGTCCCGCAGGATCTCGCGTCGCAGTTTGTCCAGTTCCGCCAGCGCTTTTTCCTGCTCGGCGGTGGCCGTGGCGATCTCGCCCTTCTTCTTGTCCCACAGCGGCAGCGGCAGCGTGAAGCCCAGGCCGACAATCTGCTCGTCGCGGGTATATTCGAGATTCGGGCCAACTTTGAAATCCGGCAGCCGCGACTTGCGGATGGATTGCAGGCTGAGGCCGGTGCGCTCTGCTTCCGCTTCCTGGACTTTCACCACTGGATTACGCAACAAGGCTTGTTCCATCAACCGGGACTGGTCAGGCACTCGTAGGCTGGCATCCAGTTCGCCGGCCACCGTCAAAGGTTCAGTCGGATTGCGGCCCATCAACGCGTTTAATGTCACTCGCGCCGCATCCTGCTGCGCTTCGGCTTCCCGCAATGCTTTTTGCGCTGACACCACTTCGACTTCCGCTTTCGTTGCCTCGAATTCCGGCGCATAGCCGCCTTCGACTTTTTTCTTCGCGGCTTCGACAAAGGATTTGGCGAGTGTCAGTCGTTGCTCGCGCAGCGTTGCCACTTCGCGGGCGGCCTGCAGGGTCTGGTAAACGCGGCGCACCTGGATGGCCAGTTGCGCGCGGAACCCGTCGAGAGCGAGCTGGCGCACTGCGATATTCTTTTCCGCCACCGCCCGGCGCAGCGAACGCTTGCCTGGCCACTCAAAGGTTTGCTCCAAGCCGAAGTTGCCGTGAAATTGTGTGTCCGACGGATCGCGCACCGACTTGAAGCCCGGCGCGACCGAGAGTTCCGGATTCTGCCACGTCTTCACCGTCGTGGCCTCGCCGCGTGCTGCCGCGATATCCGCCGCCAGCACCCGGATTTCTGGATTGTCCGCTTGGGCTTGCCGGATAGCCGCCTCCAGCGTCAATCCCTTCGTGCCGGCTGCGGCGTTGGTATCCTGACCTTTTGCCGAAAACACAACGGTGCTTCCAAGCGCCACAGCCAACAAAAGCGGCCAACTATAAAAATTCAATTGCTTCATAAATGATTCAAACGGACCAGCCAAAACAGGGGGGAAACGGGACAACAAAAAATCTACAGTGTTAAATCACACCGGATTCAGGGAGATGTCCCGAACGGGACTACTTACGAAGCAATCGAGGGAGCACGGGCAGGGAGCGCCGTGCGGGAAACAAAATGCCGGCTGGGTAGCCACGGCGGAGCCGCCGTGAGAATACCGAGGCTGACTTCTGCCGGCAAAGCGGTGAGTGCCGGCAGCGTGGGTGCGGAGAAAATCGTGAGCAACTCGGGCGTCGGAATATTCAGTCGAGTGTGGTCACTCCGATATTGGGATTGTTCGCTTGCACAGTCATAGCAGAAATTTTTAGCTGGATGATGTGCATCTGCGGTCACCGCGCAACGGAGAAACTCCAAGCCGGGGACGGTTTCTAACTGACAATGTGCGGAGGCGGGCAGCCAGAGGAAGGCTGCCAGGGCAAAAATGATGTTCTGTAAACGCCGCACGCGATTATAGATAACCCTCATGTATGAAATGTTCAAACTTTTAACATGACAGGTTTGGGTCGGAAGCTGCCTTGAGTTCCTTCGCTTGTCATAAAATCTGCAAAAATGCCGATGGTTGCAATTTTCTCATGAAAGAGAAATACAGCCCGTGGCATAAAGGGATTCCCAACTTAAGGCTTAGATTTTCTAACGTTTTAGAAGTGAGCGAAAAATATTTTTCGGGCGGGTGTTTTACTTGCACTTCTTCATAAACCATTGATAATAAATGGAGCGGGTGAAGGGAATCGAACCCTCGTATCAGGTTTGTTTCGCAATTGAGGCGAAAGTCGGTTTTCGACTGGTTGGACAAAAATGCGCTTTTTCCTTAAGAGACTGTTTTAACCCGAACTCCGAAATTAAAACGGCCGGACGGCATCCATCGCTTGGGCATAAACGCTTGGGAACATTGGCTTCCCAAGCCGCTGCCAAGCAGTTGCCCATTTAAGGATGCGCGCTGCGCGCAGCGGCAGTCTCACCAGACCTCTGCGGGTATGCCGGCGATTTTTCCAAAGTGTTTCTGCTCCAATATCTTGACGCATCCCAGCCATTCTAATTTCGGGGTTCGGGTTTAACCGCTCAGCCGGCCTCGTGAACTGGATCTGGCATGACCGGGGGAGGCCTTACTTGAGGAATTCGTCGACCTGGGTGGCGAAGGCGGCGGGTTGGTCGAGCATGATGAAGTGGTAGGATTTATCGATGCGCACCAGGTGTTTGTGGGGGAGGGTGGCAAAGTTGGACTGGTAGAGGTCGTCGACCCGGGCGGGGGGCAGACCGATGGCGTCTGACCAGGGATACAGCATGGTGACGGGGATCTTGATCTCTTTGAGGCGGGGGCGCAGGTCGGTGGTGAGGTCCTCGTAGAGGGCGCGGGCGACGACGGATTTATCGGAGGCAATGGCCCATTCGGTGGCGGCTTTGAGGCCGGCGGGGGAACTGACCATGGTGGGGAGAAACTGGCGTTCGCCCTGGGCGTAGGCCTCCGGGGTTTCGTGGAGAATCTGGTCGCGCATTTGCGCGGCTTGCGGGGCGGCAGCGGCGGCATCGGCCGCGCCGAAGAGGACGCTGTAAAAGGGCAGGGAGTCGACAATCAGCAGTTTGCCGGTGTCTTCGGGATGTTCCAATGCGAGCAGCATGCCCATCAAGCCGCCGATCGAATGGCCAATCACGAAAGGCGATTTCAAATGGTTGGTTTTAATATATGCGTCGAGCGCGGCGATGGTGGGTTCCAGGACCGGCCCCGAGGCGTTGGCCCGCGCGGGGGACCCGGCGAACCCGGCCACTTGCACGAGGTGCAGGCGGTAGTGTCCGGCGAGATGGGCGACAGTGCCATCCCACACGGCGCGGGAGCAGGCCAGGCCGGGGATCAAGATGACATCGGGTCCGGAACCCTGGACGGTGACGGTGAGGCGGCCGGCGACGGCATCGGCGCGGGCCAGGGCGAGCGGGCTGGTGAGGCAGGCGGTGAGCAGCAGGGCAATGAGGGTTTTGCGCATAAATAGTCGGAAATTAAACGACGTGGGTTTGATACACGGTTCACGAGTGGTTGGAAATGGAAAACTGTGGCCGGCCATCCGGTGGCGGTCCTGGCCTCCCCCGCCCTGCCCGGCCGGCTCAAGGTGGGAACTGGATGAAAAAGCCAAAGCCGTAACGCCATATGGCGGGATAACAACAGGCTGAAACACCCGCATTGGCATATATCAATGCGGGTGTTTCAATGGTAAATAGGAGAAGGATTTGGGTCAATCTCAAAGGTTATCCGATTGGCAGGTGGGCGTGGGACAAATTTCTTTCAAAAGCGGTTTTTTTAACCATTTGATCGGGAGGGAGGCTGGCTGGCAACTTCGGCGGACAGGCCGGCTGCCAGCCGGCGATACAGCCGATTAACCATCGGCGCGACCCGGCCAGACCGGGCGGTTTCCTGAAATTTGTCGCACACCCTTGCAGGTTCGCGATGGCATGGCAGGCGAATTAGCTGGTTAGCCAAGCATACTGCTTACCGGCAGCCACAGCGGGGCATCCTGAACTGTCCCGCTCAACCGGGGGCAGCGGGTGATTTTTAAAAATATACTGAAACACCCGCATTGGTGCACCGCAATGCGGGTGTTTCAAGTGTAAATAGGAGGAGAATTTGCGTCAAACTCAAACGTTATCCAATTGGCAGGTTCGCGACGGCATGGCATGCGAACAATCCGGTTTACCAAACATAATAGCGGCGCGGAATGCAGGAAGAGTCCGAGCCAGAATTCCCGCGCTCAACCGGAGACAGCGAATGATTTTTAAAATTAGACGGAAACACCCGCATGGGTATATCGAGTTTAACCCGAACTCCGAAATTAAAACGGCCGGTCGGCATCCATCGCTTGGGCATAAACGCTTGGGAACATTGGCTTCCCAAGCCGCTGCCAAGCAGTTGCCCATTTAAGGGTGTGCGCGGCGCGCAGAGGCAGTCTCACCAGACCACTGCGGGTAGGCCGGCGATTTTTCCAAAGGGTTTCTGCTCCAACAGCTGGACACATCCCAGCCATTTTAATTTCGGAGTTCGGGTTTAAAGAGGAGGCTTTTGGGCAAGCTCAAAGGTTATTCGATTGGCAGGTTTCCCGCAGCATGGAGCGCCACGAAGCTGGTTAACCAAGCATACTGCTTACAGGCAGCCAGAGCGGCACTAACGGTTCCGGGCGAGTTGTTTGGCCAGACGGAGGGCGGCGATCATGCTGGAGGGGTTGGCGAGGTTGCGCCCGGCGATGTCGTAGGCGGTGCCGTGATCGGGCGAGGTGCGGATGAAGGGGAGGCCGAGGGTCCAGTTCACGCCGGTGTCAAAGGCGACGGCTTTCAAGGGGGCCAGGCCCTGGTCATGGTACATGGCAACGACGGCATCGAAGTCGCCTTGGAGGGCGTAGTGAAAGACGGTGTCGCCGCTCAGGGGGCCAACGACATCCAGGCCGCGCGCGCGGGCGGCCCGCACGGCGGGGGCGATGGTGAGGATTTCCTCATCGCCAAATTCCCCGCCCTCCCCGGCGTGGGGGTTCAAGCCGCACACGGCAAGGCGGGCGCGGGGCAGGCCGAGATCCCGGCAGGATTGGGCGGCGAGATCCATGGCGAGGTGGAGTTTCGCGGGGGTGAGGCGGTCGGAGACGGTTTTGAGGGGGATATGGATGGTGGCGAGGGCCACGCGCAGCCAGCGGCCGCGGTCGTCATGGCCCAGGAGCATCATGGCGGTTTGGTCGGTGCCGGCGAGCGCGGAGAGAAATTCGGTCTGGCCGACGAATGGATGGTCGGCGTGGATGATGGATTCCTTGTTCACCGGGGCGGTGACCAGGGCAGCCAGTTCCCCGCGCAGGCAGCGGTGGCCGGCCTCAGCGAGCCAGGCGACGGAGGCATGGGCGGCGGCGGGGGCACCGGCCGGGAGCGAGGCGGGCAAGGGTTCGGCCAGGGGATTGGTGACGAAAAACCGGCCGGGGGCGGCGGGGGTGGAATAAGGTTGCAGGGGGAGCTGGAGCCCGGTCTGCTGGTTGAGGCGCTGGAGGATGCCGGCATCGCCGATCAACAGGTAGCGGGTGGCATCGGCGGGGGCCTCGGCGGCCAGGGCTTTGAGGGTGACCTCGGGGCCGACGCCGGTGACATCACCGAGGGAAATGCCAAGCCAGCCAGTCATGCGGGGCGGTCAGAAAAACCGGTAGAAGGTCTTGCGTTTCAAGCTGTCGATCCATTGCTTCTGCAAGCGATTCTGCTCATCGGTGCGGAGGGTTTTTTCGATGCCGGCGCGGACTTCCTCCAAGGGTTTGACGTGGGCGCGACGGACTTCTTCCACATGCAGCAGGTAGCAGGCCTCGGGCAAATCAATGACGGTGCTGGTCTCGCCGGCCTTGAGTGCAAAGGCGGCGTCGGCGAGTTCCTTGCGCAAGGTGGTGTGGTCCACCCAGCCGCGATCGCCGCCCTGCCGTTGCTGGGCATCCTGGGAATACTGGCGGGCGAGATCGGCGAAGGGGGTGCCTTGATGCAGTTGGGCGAGGATGTCATTGGCCCGGGCGAGGGTGCTGGCGGAGTCGACCCCGTTTTTATTGAGGGTGATCATGCGCAGCCTGACTTGATCCGCGACTTGGTAATCGGACTGGTGAGCCTGGTAATAATTCTGGACCTTGAAGGGGGAGATGATGATTTCGCGGGAGACATTCTGGTTGCGCATGGCGGCCTCGATGTACTGGTCGCGCACATCCTTGCGGAACTGTTCGACGGTCATGCCCTGGGCTTGCAAGGTTTTGACCATGGTGACGCGATCCCCGAAGCGTTCGCGGATGCGGTCCTGAATGACATCATCGATGACACTGTCGGGGAGTTTGTAGCCTTCCTTGTCAAAACTGTGGAGGATCAACTGGCGTTCCACCAACTGCTCGAGACTGTCGCCCACGGCGTCGTTGACGGCTTTGGCGTAGGCCTCGGGCTGGCCGGCATACTGGCGGCGCAAGGTTTCGATGACGGGCTGGGTGAAATCATCCACCTGGGCGACGGTGATGACGGTGTCATTGACGATTGCCTTGACGCCGTCGGCCAACTCGGCTTGCACGGGGACAGCCAGGACGGCCAGGCCGCCCATTACCGCCAGAACGCTTATAAATCGGGCAATTTTCATCGAACGTGGGTGCATGGTAGCACCAAGTTCCGGCGGGTCAAGCGTGGCGGGGCTGATCCTGGCCGGGCGGACGGGTCAACGGTGGTCTTTATTCAGGTAAAGCATCAGGGCAACGAGGCAGGCGGAAAGGAGAAGGCCCACAATGACGGACCAGGTGAGCATGACGCGTTGCTTGCGGCGAAAGCTGGTGCCGCCCTGGCCGGGCAACAGGTAGAAGCGCTCGGGCTCTTTCGGTGGCGAGGATCGGAACCAGCTCATTTGATAGTGATGATAAGCTATTAGATGGAAAAAGTCACGGCAAAGTAACGGTGGCTGGCCAGTTCGCTGACAGTGCCGCTTGAAGTCTGGCGCGGCGGACGGTATTGTGCCGGGCATGAATCTCGAAGATCAAATCGGCGACATCGTCGGCAAAGCCCGGCAGATGACGGGGGTGACCCCCGGGCAAGCGGCACAGGCGGCGGGTATTTCGGAAAGTGAACTGGCCAGTCTGGAAACGGCCCAGACGGTGCCGGCAAAGATCAATTGGGCGGGGCTGGCCAGCAAGCTGGACCTGAACGCGCAGAAATTGGCGGGGATTGCCCAGGGCTGGCGGCCAGCGGCGGAGGATTTGAGTCGCTGGCATGAAATCCGGGGGTTTACCACCACGGAAGACGGGGGCAGTGTGAATTGTTATTTGGTGTGGGACGAAGTGAACCAGGAGGCGGCGCTGTTTGACACGGGGTTTGACGCCCAGCCGGTGCTGGACTGCCTGGCGGCGAATCAATTGCAATTGCGGCATATCTTTATCACGCATTCGCATTACGACCATGTGCAGGCGCTGCCGCAACTCCGGGCGGCCTGGCCCAAGGCCCGGGTGCATACAAGCTCGAAGAGCGCGCCGGTGGATCAGCGGAACAAACCGAGCGAGATCATCCATTTGGGCGGTCTGCGGATCACCTACCGTGAAACGCCGGGCCATGCGGAGGACGGGGTGACCTATGTGGTGGGCAACTGGCAGGAAGATGCGCCGCATATTGCGATGGTGGGGGACGCGATTTTTGCAGGTTCGATGGGCCGGGGCAATGATTCCTGGCCGCTGGCCCGGCAGAAAGTGCGAGAACAGATATTGAGCCTGCCGGCGGACACGCTGCTGTGTCCCGGGCATGGTCCGCTGACCACGGTGGCGGAAGAAAAGGCGCACAATCCGTTTTTCTGAGCCGGAGGCAGGCAAGGAAAAGCGATTCAGGGAGGCACCCCAACCGGGCCCGCTGATGCGTTGAACGCCAGCAGAGGCGACGGCGGCACTGCGGGAAATTACGCGCCAGCCAAACCGGGCTGATTTTCAAATTGACCGGGGTCGGCGGGGCTGTTAGCCTAGTGACCCGTTTCACCGGGAATTTATGCGACATACCATTTCTGTGCTCGTGGAAAACAAGTTCGGCGTGCTCACGCGCGTGGCCGGGCTGTTCAGCGGTCGTGGCTATAACATCGACACGCTCAACGTGGGTCCGACCCAAGATCCGGCGGTTTCCCGCATGACCATCATCACGCATGGCGATGAGGCGACACTGGAACAGATTATCAAGCAGCTCAACAAGCTGCCGGATGTGCTGACGGTGCAGAATTTCGGCGAGGGCGAATTTGTAGACCGGGAACTGGTGCTGGTGAAGGTGACGGTGGATTCCCAGTCGCGCGCCGAGGTGATGCAGATCACGGACATTTTCCGCGCGAAAATTGTGGATGTGCAGCCGAAGTCCCTCACGATTGAAGTGACGGGCAACGAGAGCAAAGTGGAAAAATTTGTGGATCTCATGCAGAGCTTCGGCGTGACCGAACTCACCCGGACCGGGAAAATCGCGCTTGCCCGCAAATAAGCCGGGAAGCCTGCACGTAATTTTAACCTCAACCAACAACCTGTTCATTAAAATGGCCAAAGTTTACACTGACAAAGACGCCGATTTGGGCGTGCTGAAAAATAAAACCCTCGCCGTGCTCGGTTTCGGCTCGCAGGGACATGCCCACGCGCTCAACCTGAAGGAAAGCGGCCTCAAGGTCATTATTGGCCTGTATGAAGGCAGCAAGTCCATTGCGGTGGCCCGGGAAAAAGGTTTTGAAGTGCTGCCGACAGCGGAAGCCGTAAAGGCGGCCGACGTGATCATGGTGGCCCTGCCGGACACCAAGCAACCGGCGGCGTACATCAAGGACATCGAACCGAACCTGACCAAGGGCAAGACCCTGCTCTTCTCGCACGGTTTCTCAATCCATTTCAAGACGATCGTCCCGCCGAAGAATGTGAACGTGATCATGGTGGCCCCGAAGGGTCCGGGCCACATCGTTCGCCGCCAGTACACCGAAGGCAAGGGCGTGCCGTCGTTGATCGCGGTGTACCAGAATCCGGGCAAGGACGCGAAGAAGATTGCGCTGGCGTGGGCCAAGGGCATTGGCGGCACGCGCGCCGGGGTCATTGAAACCAATTTCAAAGAAGAGACGGAAACGGATTTGTTCGGCGAACAGACCGTGCTTTGCGGCGGGGCCAGCGCCCTGGTGCAGGCCGGGTTTGAAGTGCTGGTGGAAGCGGGCTACTCCCCGGAGATGGCTTATTTTGAATGCTTGCATGAATTGAAGCTGATAGTGGACCTGATGAACGAGGCGGGCATCAGCGGCATGCGCTTTTCCATCTCGGAAACGGCCAAGTGGGGCGATGTCTCCGTGGGTCCCAAGATCATTGATGCCGGCGTGAAGAAACGCATGGCGGCGGCGCTCAAGGACATCCAGTCCGGCAAGTTTGCGAAGACCTGGGTGAAGGAATATGAATCCGGCTATCCCAAGTACAATGCGCTCCTGAAGAAGGGCGAGCAGCATCCGATCGAAAAAACGGGGGCCAAGCTGCGCGCGCTGATGCCCTGGATGCAGAAACGCTCCATCAAGGGTTCGCAAGCCTCGTACTAAGCCCACAGACGTTTGAATTACCCGCCGCCGGAGCCATCCGGCGGCTTTTTTGCGCCCGGAAACGGGTAATTGAATGAGACCCCGGCAGTGGCGGGTTGGATATTCTGGCTCTGGCGGCGCGGTTTTGTTAGCGTAACGGGCAACATGGCAAAGCAGCGTATCCAGCAGTTGATGGACATCCTTCGCGGTGCGAAAGCGGGCGCGAGGGACGGCCCGGGGGATGGGGTGGCGACGCTGACGGGGCTGGAGCAGTTTGCCCATTTTTGCCGGCATGCCGGGCAGAGCTTTGTGCGGAATCGCTGTTTGGTGCGGGCATCGGCCCTGGCTTATTCGTCCTTACTGGCCTTGATTCCCATGCTGGCGGTGGTGATCAGTGTCACGAGCGGCCTGCTGAAATCGGAGGGGGAAGACCAGATTTATGGGTTGATCAATCAAATGGTGGAAGTGCTGGTGCCGCCGGCCACGGTGACCAATACGGTGCCCGGGCTGGCCCTGACGGCCACGAATGGGCGGGCGCTGCCCACGACAAATACCATCTCGGGAGGCGCCACCAACGTGGTGACCGGCACCAATATAGTGGCCGCCGGGGCGGGTGGGAACGCGGACATGGTGCAGGCGCAAAAGGAGGCGGCGCGGAGCATCCATGAGTTTGTGCAGAAAACCCAGTCGAGCGCGCTGGGCCTGGTGGGGATGTTGCTGCTGGTGTACGTGGCGATTTCCATGCTGGCCAATATTGAGGCCACGTTTAACGATATTTGGGGCATTACCAAGGGCCGAAAATGGCGGTGGCGCATCGTGCTGTATTGGACGACGCTCACGCTGGGGCCGCTGGTGCTGGCCGGGGCCCTCAGCCTGACGGGGAGCGCGCATTTGGAAGTGGTGCGGCAGTATGTGAGCGAGACGCCGCTGGTGGGGAATTTGATTTTCAAATTGCTGCCGCTGGTGCTGGTGTGGGTGACGTTTGCGCTGATTTACCTGGTGGTGCCGAACACCCGGGTGCGCTGGAGCGCGGCCCTGGTGGGAGCGGTGGTGGCCGGCACGTTGTGGCAATTAAACAACTGGTTTGGCTATCTCTATGTTTCCCGGGTGGTCACCAACAGCATGATCTATGGCAGCCTCGGACTGGTGCCGGTGTTGATGCTGGGCTTGTATTTTTCGTGGGTAATTTTGCTCTTTGGCGCGCAGGTGGCGTGTGCGTTTCAAAACCGGCTTTCGTATATTCAGGATCAATTGGCCGAAAATGTGAACCAGCGCGGCCGGGAATTCATTGCCCTGCGCCTGATGACGTGCCTGGGGCTGCGCTATCAGCAGGGGCAGCCGCCGGCCACGGTGGCCGAGGTGGCGGTGGAACTGGGGATCTCCCCGTGCCTGACGCAGCAAATTATCGCGACACTGCTGGTGCCGCGGCTCATCACCGAGGTGGCGGGACCGGAGGCGGCCTACTGCCCGGCGCGCCCCCTGGAGGCGATTAACGCCCATCAGATTCTGCTCGCGGTGCGGTCCGTAAACCAGCCGGAGGTCTTCGCCCGGCCGGAACCGGTGCGGGACGAAATCTATGGGGAATTTGCCCGCATCGAGGAAGCGGAGCGGGTGGCCGCCGCGGCGATCACCCTGCGGGCATTGGTGGAACGGGCAAAAGCCCGGCGGGAAGCGCCGGCGGTGACGCTGGCCCTGCCGGAACCGGCGGTGGTGGTGACGGCCATGCCGCGGCCCGCGACCGTGCCGGTCAGCGAGGTAACGATGGAGCTGGCCGAGCCGGGGGAAGCACCCGCCGCCAAGGCCGAGGTGGCGCCGGAAAAACCCGCCCGCCGGATTGTCGTGCCCGAGGATAATCACGACTTTCCGTTGTGAGACGCGGCTGGGCGGGCGGTTTGGGCAACCACCAGTGACCCGTGGCCGGAGGTTGAGGCGGGCGGAAACCCGGGCTCCGCCACGGCAGGGCGCGATTCTCACGAGAGGTGCTTTTGGCACCATTCGAGCGAGCGCTTGAGCCAGTCGAAGTTTAGCCAGGCCCGGAGGAGGGAATATTGCAGGAGCGCCAAGGCGGCGAAAATGGCGGTCCATTCCCAGCCGACGGAACGTTGCTTGGGGTTCTTGATGAGGAGCAGGGTCACCAGGAGGTTGAGCCCCGCCGCCCCGATGAGGCCCCACAGTATCAGCAGGCGGGTGGTGGGACCCTTGGCAATTTGATAACCAACGACCTGGGCGTGCGTGGCCTCGGGAAGGCCGACCAAGAGGAGGGCCAGGAGGGCGACATTTAACAGGATGAGGAAATAACGCAGCACGATGGCGGTGGCGATGGCGAAGGGAAGCGGTCAGTTGATGGTCTCACCGACGCGGTATTTGAACATGCGCTTTTTCATCCAGCGGACGGCGAGCAAATCGTAGAACGAGGCGAAGAGGCGGTTCCAGACGCCATAATTACTCTGGCCGGCGAAGCGGGGGTTGTTGCTGACCTCAATCTCGGTAACGGTGTGGCCCTCAATTTTGAAGAGGGTGGGCAGGAAGCGGTGCATGCCCTTGAAGAATTTCAGGTTGTCAATGCACTCGCGCTTGAAGGCGCGGTAGGTGCAGCCGGCGTCGGAAATTTGCTCGCCGCTCAATTTATTGCGCACGGCATTGGCAATGCGGGAGGAGGCGACCCGGATAAAATTGTCGCCTGCGCCGCGCACTTTGACGCGGGAGCCGCAGACGCAGTCATACTCCTTCAGGGCGGCCAGGAATTTGGGGATGTCCTTGGGGTCGTTTTGTAGATCGGCATCGAGGGTGAAGAGGTATTTACCGCGGGCGGCTTTCAGGCCGGCGAAACTGGCGGCACTTTCGCCGCAATTGGCGACGAAGCGCTGCACGCGGATGCGCGGGTCGGCGGCGGCGAGTTCCTGGAGGATGGCCCAGGACTGGTCCTTGCTGCGATCGTCGGTGATGACGACTTCGTAGGGCAGGTTGAGCGGCTCGACGGCGGCGCGAATGGCTTTGATGAGTTCGCGGAGGTTGCCTTCCTCGTTGTAGCACGGGATAACCAGGCTGATTTCGGGGGATACAGGGTTCATGGTTTTGCCCACCGGCCGGCGGCTGATTTACGGATGATCGTTTTCATCGAATGAGGACATTATATGAGGAAAGGGGTGGTGGCTCAAGGCAGCTTGTAGCTTTCGGCCCCAGGGCGGCGCAAGGGAAGCGGTATCCGGCACCAGTCCGCCTCGGCGGGCGGCAGACAAGCTGCCCCCACAACCCTGGCAAGACCGCCCCAGGGGGTGGTAAAAGAGCCGCGTTCGTTGCGGAACGCGGCGGGTTGATGGCCGGTGAGGCTTATTTCTGGCCGTAAAACTCAGCGATGGCGTCGCAGACTTTGTCGGCGGCATCCAGGCTCATTTCGCCGTGGATGGGGAGGGAGAGGATTTCCTTCACGGCCTGCTCGGTTTTCGGGAGTTTGGGAAGGTAGGGGAACAGGCCGACGACGGCGGGTTGCAGGTGGTTGGGCTTGGGATAGTGCACGCCGGTTTCGATGTTCTTTTCCTTGAGGAATTTTTGCAGGTCGTCGCGGCGGGCGGCGCGGATGACGTACATGTGGTATACGGGGGTGGCCCAGTCGCGCACGGGCGGGGTCTGGACGAGGCCGGCCAGGCGCTGGGTGTAGCGGGCGGCGATTTGCCGGCGGTTTTCGTTGAAGGCGTCGAGGTGTTTCAACATGACGCGGCCGATGGCGGCATTAATTTCGTTGAAGCGCACGTTGTAGCCGGTGAATTCGTGGTCGTACTTGCCCTGGCGGCCGTGGTTGCGGAGCATGCGCAGGCGGTCGGCGTAGTCGGCATGGTTGGTGGTGATGCAGCCGCCATCGCCCAGAACGGTAAGGTTCTTGGAGGGGAAGAAGCTGAAGGCGCCGAAGTCGCCCATGCTGCCAACGGTTTTGCCTTGGTATTTCGCCCCCTGCGCTTGCGCGCAATCCTCGATGACCCACAGTTTGTTTTGCCTGGCAATGGCGAGCAGGCGGTCGTTGTCCAGGGGATGACCGTAGAGGTGGACCCCGATGATGCCGACGGTGCGCGGGGTGATGAGGGATTCCACGTGGGCGAGGTCCATGACGAAGGTGTCGTCGATGTCGGCAAACACGGGTTTGGCGCCGAGGTGGATGAGCGGTTCCATGGTGGGAAACGCGGTGTGGCTGGGGACGATGATTTCATCGCCGGGTCCGATGCCCTGGAGCTGGTGCAAGAGGTAGACGATCATGGTCCAGGAACTGCCTAGAACGCACTGGGCGGTGCCGGTGTGGGCGGCGAGTTCGGCCTCAAAGGCGGTGGATTCCTTGCCCAGGATATACTGGCCGGAGCGGATGGCGCGCAAGGCGGCTTCCTCGACCTCGGCGTTCACGAAGCATTTGGATAGGGGGATTTTGCTCATAAATTGAAAGATGTTAATCCGCTAATTAACGCGAATTATTCAAGGATGTTGCGGGAAGATTCTTTGAAAAGCAGATCTGGTTTGCTGTTTGGTTTCATAGAATTCGCGTCCATTGGCGACATTCGCGGATAAAAGATAGAAACTAATCCAGCGGGATAGCGCGGCCGGTTTTCACAGATTCGAGGGCGGCGTTCAGGACGCGGACGGCATCGTAGCCGGACCAGGCATCGGCGCGCGGGGCCTGGCGGGTTTTGAGGGAATCCAGGAAGGCCCGCAGCTCGGCCAGGAGGGGTTCCTCGGGCGGACATTCGATTTGCTGCACGGCGCCTTCGATGCCTTTGAAATCGTTGCCTTCGCGGACATGCACGTTGGCGTAGGTTTTGATTTTGTATTGCGAGATATTGTAGTCGCAGACGGCGCTGAGTTTATCGCCACAAACGATGACCTCGCGGAATTTGCCGGGGATGAAGTAGTCGTTTTCGACGGTGGCCCAGGTGTGCCCGTGGCTGGTTTCGTATTCCAAGGAAACGAGGGAAACATCGTCCATGCCCCGCCCCATGAAGTCGTGGTGGACGGCGAGCACACGCTTGGGCAGGGCGCCGAGGAGGAAATTGAACAGGTCCACGAAGTGGATACCATCGGCGAACATGACGCCACTGTCGTTGCGGGGACGTTTGAAGCCGCCAAAATGGCCGCGGAGCAGGTTGACGCGGCCGAAGTCGCCGGCGGCGATGGCAGCGCGCAACCAGAGGGTGGCGGGGTCAAACCGCAGGATGTGGCCGACTTGGAGAATGCGCTGGTTTTGGGCGGCGAGTTCGGCGAGGGCTTTGGCCTCGGCGTTGTCGAGGGTGAGGGGTTTTTCGACAAACACATCCTTGCCGGCGGCGAGGAATTCGCGGCAGATGGGGAAATGGGACTGGGCCGGGGTGACGACGACCACGCCATCCACCACGGGGAGAAAATCTTTATAATTGGTGGTGAGCCGGGCTTCCGGGATGCCGAGTTTGCGGGCGGGGTCCAGTTGCTTGGCGCCCACTTCAGCCACGTAGAGTTCCACGGGCAGGTTGTTCAAGTTCCGCAGGTGGTTGATGCCCCAGCGGCCCAATCCGAGTAAGAGAAGTTTGGTCATGAATACGGGAATAATTTCCGGAAAAATGGCCCGGGCGGCAAGTCAAAAGGCCGGATGGGCAGCAGCGATTACCAAGTATAATGGACGGTGTAAGTGACTTTGCGCTCCTGATCCGGGACGACGGGGACCTGGAACTGGATGGTTTGGGCGTCGGTTTTGGTATAAATATCCGACTGGGCGGTAAGGCTCCAGTTGCTCCACCGATACAAATGCTCGACGACGCGGAAGGTGACGGGGGTCTTTTTGCGGTTACGGAGGGTGATCTCGAAGGATTCGTCGAGCCATTTCTCGGTGGTATCCACGTGGAAATCGGTTTGCTTGCGCTCGCCGACCAGGTCGAAGGCGTTGCCGGTGGTGAGGTGAATGGTTTCGTTGCGCGGGGTGTGGTCGATGGTGTTTTCGCCGGTGAATTCCAACTGGCCGTCGTCATCGCGGCGGTAGAACCGCAGTTTGCCGGCCGGCAGGGGAATGCCGAGGTGATTGGTCTCGGCATTTACGAACTCGCGCAGGATGGCGACTTTATTGTTCGACTGGGTGCCGTAGCTCTGCTCGGGATTCAAGCCGCCGCCAAAGCGGAAGCCGGGGTCGGCGCCATCATACTGATAAATAACGGGGGCGAGAACAGAACTGGCACTGACAAATTCGACCTGCTTGGTTTCGCGATCGCGGAGGGTGGTGGGCCGGGCAACGCTGTAGAGGTGGTATTCGTCGAAGGCTTTTTCGGTGACGACGGGTTCGGGGCCGGCGGCCTGGGGGGCCATCATGGCGTTGGCAACCATCCGGTCCATACGGGGCGCGGGGGCGATTTTATTGACGTCGCCGGCCATGACTTTGATCTGGGCGGCGGTGAAGGTTTTGCCGCTTTCGTTTTTGAGGGTGATCCAGCCGAGGAGGTCCACGGTATCGCCGGTTTCAGGGGCGACAATGTTATAGCTGGCCTCCCAGGAGAAGCCGCCGGTGACGTAGCCGATTTCGGCGTCGAAAGTGCCGGGGTTGTCGGATTGGAGGAGCCAGTTAAAGGAAGGATGCAGGACGGTGTCGTCGCCGAGGTTGGGAAAGCGGGGTTCGCCGGGGAGGCTGAACTGGAGGCTGCCATTGACCTCGATGATGGGCTGCTCCGGGCCGCCGCCCGGCACATAACCACTGCGAACAATGCGCCCAGAGATGAGTTCGGGGGTTGGGTTGGTATCCTTGGTATGGGGAACGGCAAAGGAAATGGTCTTGCCCTCGAACATTGACAGGAGGAGTTCCTGGGTGACGGGATCGTTGCGGTAGTTTTGCTCGAGGATTTGGAGGTGATGGAGACCGGCGGGGTCACGCAGGATGACGGAATCCGGTTCCACCTGGGCGGTGGCACCGGGGTAACGCAGTTCATTCACGCCCGCCTTGAGGTCAAGCGGGACGCTGTCCCGGACGACGGCAAAGTTTTGGTTGTAGATGGTGAGGGACGGCGCAGCACCCAAGGTGAGCGCGGTGCCGCCGACCAGAGCCAAACCCGCGAACCGGGCAAAGAACGTTTTCATGTTTAAAGGGACGACCAATGACCGAATTTTATTCAGGTTAGACGGCGGCGGCGCGCGGATGTTCAGGAATCTGGCAAATTTCCCAGGCAGGGGTCATTTGGCCATCAGTTTTTCGATATCAGCGACCTCGATGGGGATGTGGGCCATGAGATCGACCGGGCCCTGATCGGTGACGAGGATGTCGTTTTCGAGGCGGACGGCGAGGCCTTCGGCACGGATGTAGATGGCGGGTTCGACGGTCATGACCCAGCCGGCCTGGATGGGTTTGGTGGTGTGGCCGACATCGTGGACATCGAGGCCGAGGGGATGGCCGACACCGTGCATGAAATATTGTTTGAAGGCGGGGCGGTCGGGGTCCTGGCCCTGGATTTGCCCGGGGGTGAGCAGACCGAGGCCGAGCAGTTCGGTTTCGATGAAGCGTTCGGCATCGCGCTGCCAGTCTTTGAGCAGGCGGCCGACGGTCAGGCCCTGGATGCTGGCGCGGAGGACGCGGAGGACGGCTTCGTAGACCTGTTTCTGGCGCGGGGTAAATTTGCCATTAACGGGGATGGTGCGGGTGAGATCGGCATTATAATTGGCGTAGCTGGCGGCGACATCCAGGAGCAGCAGGTCGCCATCGGCGCAGGGCTGGTCGTTGGCAATGTAGTGAAGGACGCAGGCATTTTTGCCGCTGGCAATGATGGGATTGTAGGCGAAATCGCCGCCGCGGCGGATGAATTCGTGGGCGAACTCGGCCTCCAGATCGGTTTCGGAGACGCCGGGTTTGACGAAGCGGGCGACGCGCTGGAAGCCGGCATCGGTAATGTCGCAAGCGGCCTGGAGGAGGCGGACTTCCTCCGCGGATTTCACGGCGCGCAGGGTATGCAACACGCGGGCGAGGCGCTGGTAATCATGCAGGGGATACTGGGCCTGGGTGGCCTGGATGAAGCGGGTATCGCGGGAGGCCACCTCGATGACGGCCCGCTTGTGCTCATTGGTGTTGAGATAAACGTGCTCGGACTCGCACATGACCCGCCGGAAGATGCCGGGGAATTCGGAGAGCCATTCAACGCGCGCCACGCCGGTGCGGGCGCGGGCCTCCTCCTTGGTGAGCTTGTGGCCTTCCCAAATGGCGATGAGTTCGCTGGTTTCACGCAGGAACAGGATTTCGCGGAACTTTTCATCATCGGCATCCGGATACATGAGCAGGATGCTCTCCTCCTGGTCGACACCGGTGAGGTAGAAGAGGTCGGAGTTCTGGCGCAGGCGGAGGGAGCCATCGGCATTGGTGGGGAGAATGTCGTTGGCATTGACGACGGCCAGGGAGTTGGGGAGCAGCAGCCGGGCGAGCCGGGCGCGGTTGTCAATGAACAGGTTCGGGTTGATGGGTCCGTAACGCATAATGTCAAATTTTGGTGGAAAGCAAGGCGGCGACATCGGCGAGGAACGCGTCGACGTCGGCTTCGGTGGTGTCCCAGGCGCACATGAGGCGGCAGCCGCCGGCGCCGATGAAGGTGTAAAAGAGCCAGCCGCGCTGCCAGAGGGCCTCGGGCACCCCGGCGGGCAGGGTGGCAAAAACGGCGTTGGCCTGCCGGGGGAAGAGCACATTAATACCGGGCAGGGAGCGGAGGCCGGCCTCCAGCCGGGCGGCCATGGCGTTGGCGTGGGCGGCCCGTTTGAGCCAGGCCCCGTCGCGCAACATGCCGACCCAGGGCGCGGAGAGAAAGCGCATTTTGGAGGCGAGCTGGCCGGCCTGTTTGCAGCGGTAATCAAATTCCTCGGCGAGTTTCAGATCGAAAAACACGACCGCCTCGCCGACCCCAACGCCATTTTTGGTGCCGCCAAAGCAGAGCACATCGATGCCGGCCTGCCAGGTGATTTCCTTGGGGGAAACGCCGAGGGAGGCCACGGCATTGGCAAAGCGGGCGCCATCCATGTGCAGGTGGAGGCCGAGGCTTTTGGTAACCGACCAAACGGCCTTGAGTTCATCGGGGGTGTAAACGGTGCCGACCTCGGTGGACTGGGTGAGGCTGACGGCGCGGGGTTTGGGATAGTGGATATCGGTGCGGCGGCTGACCATGCGTTCCACGGCGGCGGGGGTGACTTTGCCGTTGTCGCCGGCGACGGTGAGGAGTTTGGTGCCGTTGGAAAAGAATTCGGGCGCACCGCATTCATCAGTGTCCACGTGGGCGAGTTCGTGGCACAGAATGCTGTGGTAGGACTGGCAGAGGGAGGCGAGGGCCAGGGAATTGGCGGCGGTGCCGTTAAACACAAAAAAGACTTCGCAGCGGGTCTCGAACAGATCGCGAATCATGCCGGTGGCCTCGGCGGTCCAGGGATCATTGCCGTAGGCTTGTTCATGGCCGTTATTGGCGGCGGCGAGGACGGCCCAGGCTTCGGGGCAGATACCCGCATAGTTATCGCTGGCGAATTGACGGCGGCCGGTGGGGACAGCGGCCGGATTGGGATTTCCTTTGCGTAACGACATAGCTTTAATGGTTTTGGCCGGGTCCCAAGGACCCGCCAGAGGCAGTGTGGCACCCGCCGGGGTTTTTGGCTAGAAAATCCAGCAGGCGGGCGATGCCAGCCAATTTGTACAACCTACTTAAATTCCACCAATACCGCGCTGGCGGGGGGCACGGATAAACGGAGGCCAGCGGACTGAATCGAAACCACTTCCAGTGGCCCGGGATGCCATTGCCCGCCAGAAGTGACGGTATGACCCGCCAGGGTGACATGGTCCTGGCTGGTGACGGAGGGTGCGAGCAAGCGGAGGGCGGTGGCCGTGGTCAAACCGGCGGGGAGGGTGGCGGTAACATCGGCAGCCCGGACCAGGTCTTTGTTCACGATGGTGAGCCAGAGGCTGCCGTCCGGGTGTTTGGTGGCGTAGGCGGTGAGATTGACATGGCCCGGTTTGAGGGTCAGCTTGACCAGGTCGCCCAGACCGGCCTGGGCAAAGGCCAGGAGGCCGTAATATTCGGGGCAAGCGTGGCAATGACCGCTGGCATCGTGGATGATGGGGGAATAATGGCTGAGCCAGGCGTGCTGGTTGATGTCGGTTTCGAGATTGACCCCGGCACAGCCGTGGGCGGCCAGGACAAACAAATAATCCAAACACCACAAGGCGGAGCCGAAGGTGTCGCTGACGCTGGTTTTGCCGCCGCCAGAGAAGGAGTTGACCTCGTTAATGCGGTAGCCGAGGCCTTGCGCCTGGCCGGCGGCGTGCAGTTGGTCGAGGCGATTCGCCCAGCGGGCATCGGGCTCCAGCAAATCGGCGAGCGTGGCGTTGGGATCGCTGGCACCGCTGCGATAGTAGTGGTGGGTGAGCAGTTTGACGTCGTGCCCCTCGGTTTTCGCAAAGGCCAGCACCCAATTCAGGTTCACCGCGGCATCGGGGCCGGAAAGCGGGGCATTGGGCAGCGCAGTGCGGAGGGCGGCACGGAACTCCAGATAGGCTGAATAATAAGCAGCGTAATTTTTGAAATGCCGTTGGAGGTCCACTTCGTTGCCAATTTCAAAGGAATGGAGCGTGCTGCCCAGGGCGGCGGTCACGGCCCGGGCTTCGGTGGCCGCCTCGGCGGGGGAACCGGTGCCGAGGTTGAGCCCCCACATCACCTGCCAGCCAGTGGCGCGGGCGAAGGCCGCCAGATCCCGCAGGCAGGTTTGATTGATGGTGGTTAAAAGCTCCTCAGGATTCACGGTGGGCGGGCCATCCGGCACATAACGGGTGTGGTCGGAGATGTTGCCGCCGATGCGAATCAAGCCGTGCGGGCTCAAATTGCGGTACAGCTGGATCAGGTCATGATTTTGGGCGCTGAAATAGCCGGGCTGGGCAGTGGCGGAGGTTTCATAGCCGAGACCCATGAAATCGGGTGGGATATGGCTGACCACGGTTTGGGGTTCGACCTCCAGGGTGACGGAGTTCGCGGGGGGCTCGGCGGCGGGGGTCAGGGAACCAAGGAGGGCAACGGTCCAGGCGATCAGCAGCCGGGGTATGCGATAATAGAAACAAGATTTAATGGTTCAGGAATAAGGCGTTTGGCGGGAAGGAACAAGTTTTTTTGGCAAGGTCAGGCAGCGCGGCAAGATCTTGAACCGGCTCATTTCCGGATTTCAGCATCATTCAGCGGCGCACGGGGGGCGCAAATTCTAAAAAAAATTCCGCTTTAGGGACTAGCGGGGGAACCGGCTCCGATCTATTTTCCCAGCTCATGAAATCATTTTTCGCCCTGGCCTGCGCCCTCTTGGGCTCGATGCAGGTTGACCTTTGGGCGGATGATTTTCCTTTGGCCGGAACGGTTCGCCAACAATCTGAAAACCGGTCCGATTTAGCCATCTTCACGGACCGGGCAAAGCAAGTGGTCAAGGGCATTGGCTTTGAAATTCAAGCGGATTCCATCGGCTCAGGAAATCAGGGCCTGCAAGACGAACCCCTGGGTGTGCCACATGATTTGATGCCCGCCGAGCGGTTGCGGCTGGCAAAGGAAATGCTGAAGGGTTTCCGCTATTGCCGGCTGGCGGGAGGACTTTACTGGCGCGGACTTGACGCGGACAAAAAATGGCTGCAACCGCGCTGGCCGGAACAGCTTAAGGAGCTGCATGAATTGCTGGAGGCGGCCGGGGTGGAGGGTTTGTCCTTCGAGTATTGGTCGCCGGCGCCATTTTGGAAAGGCACGCAAGCCTTCGTGGGCGGCCGGGAAAGAGACCCCAATAACCGGCTCCGCTGCTTCGCCCCCGGCTTTGCGGAGGACAGGGTTTTTCAGGGCGATACCAACCGCTTTCTGGCGGAGTTCGCGCGGGCGGTCGTCACGGACCTGCAAACGTTGAATGAGGCGGGACTGAAAGTTTCCATGTTCGGCCTGCAAAACGAACCGGAGGTGAACCACGCCATTTATTCCTCGTGTGAATACCCGAGTGCGGCCGCTTACGTGGAAGCGTTTACCGCCGTGGCCGGCGAGGTGCGCCGCCACAACCCGAACATTTTGATTTTGGCCGACACCTTCAACTCGTTTCCAAAACTCATGGCGGCCGGAATGAGGGATCCCCGCGTGGCCGCGCTGGTGGATGCGTATGCGGTGCACATCGTCGGCACGAGTTCCGAGAAACCGCGCCAGGTCGCAGTGGAAATTTCCCAGAAGCTCCCGCCGCGCCCGTGGTTTCAGAACGAATACGAATATCTCACCGGCGACGCAACGCCCGAGCGCTGCCTGAACACGGTCCAGCACATCATGAATTCGTTCCAACTCGCCGGGTGTCCGACCTGGTTTTGGATCCACGCGCTCAAACCGATCCAAAACGCGGAGGCCAGCGGCTACGCGCTCGGTTTCTGGCGGTCGCGGCTCGCGCCGCAGCTTCCGCCGTCCGCCGAACAATACCGGCGGTGGCCGGGGGGGCCGGAATTTTCGCTGCTGCCGGACGCCCTGAAAACCATGGAAATGATTTCGGTCAAACACAGCCAGGACGGCAGGGGCATCGCCTGGAATTTCTTGGTGAACCAGCCGGTGACGGTCTGGTTGCTGGCCGAGGACGGTGCGGCAGCCCCGCCCGGCGCGGCCTGGACGAGGACGGCGCTGAGCACCCGATGGGCAGGCGGGGGGGACCGGATTTTCACGCGCCGGTTTCCGAAGGGAAGAGTAGAAATCCCCGCGCCCGGCAGCCGCGCCGCATCGCATAGCGCGTTCGTGGAGCCAACGGATGCGGCTGGTTTCAAAGCGGAGATCGGCATGAATCTGCCCATTGAAATTCGTTCGCAAGCGCGGGCGCTCGAACGCAAGGCAGCGGCTTTGGAACCCGGCCATTGGATTTTCAACCCGTACAACTGGAATGCGGTCGGGAGTTTCGTGAAACGGATGCCGTGGGACAGCGTGGTGGTGGACATCGCCGAGCAGCATTACAATCCCGACGCACGGGTGCTGGCGTTCCGGAAGCCGGACGGCAAGCTTACCATCGTGCTGGCCAACCGAGCGCCGGGCGAACACACCTTTGAAATCAACACCGGCCGGCGGGACGCCGTGTTCCAAGGTTTTCGCTACACGCCAGAGGCGGCGGGAGCGAACACCCAGGGCAACGCCAGGGGCACGGTGAGCGGGGAGCAAATCACCCTGACGCTGCCACACTGCGCCTGGGAATTTTGGGAAGAACAATAACGCGATGGCCTTGAAAGTCCCCCATCTTCGCTGGATTCTGGCGGGCGCGCTTTTCATGGCGGCGTTTTTGAACTATGTGGACCGGAACGTGCTGGGCCTGCTGGCGACGACGATCCAGCAAGACCTGAACATCTCCAATCAGGAATATGCCGGCATCATCAATTACTTCCTGATCGCCTACACGATGGCCAATCTGCTCTCCGGACGACTGGTGGACAAACTCGGGGTGCGCTGGAGCCTAGCGTTATTTGTGGCGTGGTGGACGATGGCCAATGCGTGCACCGGGATGGCGCGCTCGCTCGGCCAGTTGTGCGGACTGCGGTTCATGCTGGGCCTCGGCGAGGCCGGCTGCTACACGGCGTCGCCCAAGGCGGTGTCCGAATGGTTTCCGGCGGCGGAGCGCGCGATGGCGGTGGGCATTTACAGTGCCGGTGGCGCGATTGGCGCGACGGTGGCGCCGCTGATGGTGGCACTCATCGCCGAGAAGTTCGGCTGGCGCTGGGTTTTTGCGGTGACGCCCCTCGTGGCGGTGCTGTGGCTGGGGCTCTGGCTCTGGCTTTACAAAAGCCCGGCGGCGCATCCCAACATGACGGCGGATGAGCAGAATTTTCTCGCGGCGAATCTGGCTTCGACCCAGGCGGCGAACGCGGAGCCGAAAGCATCCGAATGGGCCCTCTGGCAGCGAGTCTTGCGGGAACCGCTGGTCTGGCAATTGATGCTGGCGCGGCTGATCACCGACCCGGCGTGGTATTTCTTTCAATTCTGGTTCCCGAAATATCTGCGCGACGTACGCGGCCTGGATCAGAAGGGGGTGGCGATCATGTGGATGATTTTTGCCGCCGCCACGCTGGGTTTCACCGTTGGCGGATTTCTGTCCGGGCGGCTGGTGAAGCGGGGCTGCCGGCCAGCGGCCGCGCGCCTGTGGGTGATGCTCAGCAGTGGGTGTCTCGCACCGCTGATGGGCCTGGTGCCGGCCGCGCCGACGGTGATGACCGCCATCCTGATGGCGATGGTGGTGGCCTATGCCGCAACGGCCTGGCTGGGCAACATCACCTCCCTCGTGGTGGACATCGTGCCGCAACGCATTCTGGGCACGGCCTTCGGCGTGATTGCCTGTGGCAGCGCGCTGGGCGGGTTTTTCATGAACAAGGCCGTGGCTTGGTTCATTGACCACCGCAGTTACAATGATTGCTTTTATGTGCTGGCGGGATTGTATCCGGTGGCGCTCCTGCTCATCTGGAATCTGCGCAAACGCGTAAATGCCAATTGAATTTCTATGAAAATTGTAACAGAAAGCTATGACATCGTGGTTTGCGGCGGCGGGCTGGCCGGCTTTTGCGCGGCGGTGGCGGCGGCCCGCAACGGGGCGAAAACGTGCCTGGTCCACAATCGCCCGGTGCTCGGGGGCAACAGCTCCTCGGAAGTGGGTGTGACGCCGCATGGTGCCGCGGCGTTTCACGCCTATGCGCGGGAGACGGGCATTATCAGTGAGGCGCTCATTGAGGAACGGGCCCGCAACCACGCGGAAATTTACGAGAACGGCTGGACCAACAGCGTCTGGGACATGGTGCTCTATGATCTCGCGCAGACGACGCCGAACCTGACGCTGCATTTGAACACCGACATCCGCGGAGTGGAAATGCGGGACCAGCGCCAGATTGCGGCCATTCTGGCCGTGGTGCAAAATGCGGAAACGGAACGGCGGCTGGAAGGGAAGACCTTCATCGATTGCACCGGTGACGGCGTGGTGGCCGACCGGGCGGGCTGCGCATGGCGCATGGGTTCCGAAGGGCGCGATGAATTCAACGAGCCGCACGCCCCGCCCCAGGCAAGCGGTGATACCATGGGCAATTCCATTCATTTCCTCGCGCGCGACACCGGCGCCCCGGCGCCGTTCCAGGCGCCCGCCTGGGCCGTGAAACACGAGGATGCGAGTTACTTTTACCAGCAGGGACGGTTGCCGAAAGAGAAGCGCGGCGGTTTCTGGTGGCTGGAAATCGGGGTGCCGTACCACACGATTTACGACGCCGAGACCATCCGCCATGAACTCACGCGCCATGCGCTCGGGGTGTGGGACTGGATGAAGAACAAGGATCCCAAGACAATGGAGCTGGTGCGCAATTACGCGCTCGACTGGATCGGCCAGGTGCCCGGCAAACGCGAGAGCCGCCGCATCCTGGGCCGCTACTTCATGACGGAACATGATATCTTGAACCAGACGGTATTCGCGGATGAAATTGCCTTTGGCGGCTGGTTTGTGGATTTGCACACCCCGGGCGGGCTGCTGGCGAAGAGTTCCGAGCCGTCGGCGGCCGCCGGCGGGCACGCGGACGAATATGACACGTTCAGCGATTACTCGGCGATGTCCTACTGTGGGCCTTATGGGATTCCATTACGCATTCTGCTGGCCCAAGATTGCGACAACCTGCTGATGGCCGGTCGCAACGTGAGTGTGACGCACGCGGCGCTGGGCACGGTGCGGGTCATGGGCACGACGGCCCTGATGGGCGAGGCCGCGGGGGTGGCAGCGGCGATCGGCCTGGCGCGCGGGCACGGGTTCGATGAACTGGTGGCGCAAGACATCGGGGCGATTCAGCAACGGCTGCTGGCGAATGGCGCCTTTCTACCGAACTATCGGAGCCACGATGAACAGGATTGGGCGCGGGCAGCCCGCATTGCCGCGAGCAGTGAACTGGCCGTGCCCGGCGTGGCGCCGGAATCGACCGGCAGTCATGCGGGCCTTAAAATCTGGCGCGACCAACCGCAATACGGGATCGAGCGACTCGAAACGCGGCGCGGCCAGTTGATCGCGACAAGCGGTGGACGCATCCAGAGTCTGGAACTTTGCCTGTCCAATGAGACGGCGGCTGCGGAGACGCTGGAGGTGCAACTGGTGGTGGCCGAACACATCTGGGATTACCGGGTTGAGCCTGGCACCCCGCTGGCCAGGGCCAAACTCACGGTGCCGCCGGGGAAAAACCAATGGGTGGTTTGGAAGCTGGACTTGGAACTGGCCGCCACGCTTGCCGTGGGGAGTTTTCTGCGGCTGGATGCGCTGCCAAATAAACATTTGTCCTGGCACGCGGCGCAGAAAATTATTCCGGGCCACATGGCGATGTATGCGATTTCGCCGAACCGGATGCGTCGGTTTGGGAATGGACACACGCTGGCTTATCGTATTTCACCGCCGCAAAGGCCCTTTGCGCCCGCACAGGTCCGGTCGGGAGTGACCCGCCCGCATCGCGCCACGAACCTGTGGGTTTCCGACGCGGCGCAAGAATTGCCACAGTGGCTGGAATTGAGCTGGGACAAGCCGCAAAGCATATCGGAAGTGCAGTTGGTGTTTCCGGGTCATCTGATCCGGGAGTATCATGCCTATGGGCCGTTCTATCGGGATCCGCAATGCCCGAAGGATTACACCATCACGATCCTGGCGCAGGGCCAATGGCAGCAGGTGCTGGAGGTCAAAGACAATTACCAGCGTTTGCGCCGCCATGAACTTGCCGCGTCCGTCGTGGCTGAGAAACTCCGCGTGACCATCACCGCCACCAACGGCGACCCCTCCGCGGCCATTTATGAATTGCGGTGCTATTAAACTATGAAAACCAAAGCCATCCTGCTGGCCGTGTTTGGCACGACCACGGCAAATTTCGCACAAACCAACCAAACCATCAGCTTGCCGCCGCCAGGTTACCAGCTGGTGTGGGCGGATGAATTCAACGGCACGGCGCTCGACACCAACAAATGGACATATCGCACGGACAGCAAGATGTGGAGCACGCAATTGCCGGCAAATATTTCCGTGGGGGACGGGAATTTGAGGCTGGCGGTGAAGCAGCAGGACGCGGGGGGCAAGCATTACACCGGCGCGGGGGTCATCAGCCGGCAGGCTTTCAAATATGGCTATTACGAGGCGCGTTTCAAAGTGCCGCCCGGGGCGGGCTGGCACACCTCGTTTTGGATGATGAAACACAACGGCCAGGGTGGCACCGGCCCGACGGCCTCGGCGCAGGAGCTGGATGTGTGTGAAAATGATTCGGTGAAGCTCACCAACTATGGCGTGAATGTGCACAAGTGGAATCCGCAACCGCATGTGGCGATGGGGCACCGGGCGGTGCGGACGCCGGATTTGGCGGCAGACTTCCACTGGTATGGCTGCGAATTCACGCCGGAAACAGTGAAGTATTTTTTTGACGGCAAACTCGTGCAGACCGTGGCGGTCACGAACTTCGCGCACAGCGACCAGCACATCTGGCTCACCACCATCGCCTCCAATCTAGGCGGCACGCGGGCGGTGGATGACACGAAATTGCCAGCGGCAGCGGTATATGACTACGTGCGGTTTTACGAGAAGCGGTAAGGTTGCGCCGGAAGGTTTGCCGATCCGTCCCCGGCCGCCAAGCCGAGGCCAGTGCCTTCAGGTTGTTAGGTCCGCCGATGGACTGACGAGATGCCCGGCGCACCGGCCACGGGCTGGCGGCCGTTAACCGGTCGCGGGCGGGCTTGGGGTCAGCGAGGCCGGCGGGAGGGGGCGGTATTTACCGTGCGTATTATCTAAAAAATTTTACGCGATTGCGCATAGTACTTTTCGTCCCGGAGGTAAATATTACTGCCATTCTCATGTGTGTGCACGACCCAACCCAGCCACCGGCATTGCCCTGCAAACTGCCGGAAAGTCATGCACGCCGGCGCGGCATGATGGAAATTCGCCCGGCGATGGGATCATTAAGGTAATTCACCCATTCAGAATCCACATTCCGTGGTGTCCCTTTAATTTGTGAAGCGTTAACAGAAACCCAAACCAAAAAATCCAAATGAAACCTATCTTAAAAACCGGGGCCAAGGCGCTGCTGTTGGCCGTAGGCGGCATCAGTCTGATGCACGTGGCGGAGGCACAAACCTTTACCTGGCGCGGGACCAACAGCACGGCCTGGACCACCCCGGGCAACTGGCTGAGTTCCCAGGCCTGCCCATTCAACACCATAACCAACGCGCGGCTGGCCGTGAACAACGCCGCGTTCAACCAATGTATTTACGATGCCACGCAGGGGACCACCATTTTGAATGGCGGGGGCGGCACGGGGCGCGCGCTGGTGATCGGCAGCGGCAGTCTGGGCAGCGGGGCGATGACCATTAATGGCGGCACGTTGATTTGCACGAACACGGGCGTGGACGTGGTGGAAAATTCCGCCAACAACACCGGGTCTTTGACGATTAACGGCGGAAACTTCCTGGATTATGACCCGGGCGTCCAACTCGGGATTGGCGGGGCTAATAATTCCACGGCGAACTTCACGGTCAACGGTGGCAATGTGCAGGTGGGAACCTTTATTTTCAATGTCCAACGGGGGACGATCAATTACAATGGCGGCATTACGGCCTTCACGAATCTCACCGCCTCCATCAACGGCGCCAACAACACCTGCACGAATAATTTTAACGGGGGCACGGTGAAGCCGCGGGTCAATACAGCGGCGTTCATTCCGGTGATCTCACAAGCCAACGTCCGGAACGGCGGGGCGGTCATTGATACCGCCGGATTCAACATTACGATCGCCCAGCCACTAGCGCACAGCGTGATTGCGGGCGACGCCGCGATTGATGGTGGTCTGACCAAGAATGGCGATGGCACGCTCACCTTGAGCGGCGTGCCGGGTTACACCGGGCCGACCATCGTGAACAAGGGGCGCCTGAGCACCCCTCTGCCGGCGGCCAGCAGTTCACTGGTGCTGGCAGCGGGCAGCAGGCTGGCGGCAGCGGTGACCAACTCGGCGTGGACGATGACGGCGGCCAGCCTGACCAATGCCACGGTGGATTTTAACTATGGCTCATGGCCTTTGAACAGCTACCGGGACGCGGTGATGAATCTGGGCAACCTGGCCATTAGCGGCTCGGTGACCTGCAATATTGCCGGCACCGGCTTCCCGGTTACGAACCTTAAGCTCATGACCTACACGAGCAAAACGGGTGGTGGTTCGTTTGTATTGGGTGCGCTGCCCTACGGCGCGGTCGCCACCCTGACGGACGACGGGGCCAATATCCTGCTGAACATCACTTCGCCTTCGATTCAAAACCTGGTCTGGTCCGGGGGCGACGGCATTTGGAAGACGAATGGCGGACTGGATTGGAATAGTGGCACAGCGCAATACCTGGAATATCCGTCCGGCGTGAATGACGTGGTGACGTTTGACGACACATCCAGCGGCACGGTGACCATTACCGGGCAGGTGAATCCGGCGGCCACGACAGTGAACGTTTCGAGCAGCTATTACACCTTTTCGGGAACGGGGAGCATCGGCGGCACCAATGGCATTGCCATGCTGGGCACCAGCACCTTGGAAATTGACAACGCGAATAATTTCACCGGGCCGGTGACGTTAAGCGGGGGCAGCGGGACGGCCGGCGGCTCGTTGTACGTGAACAATAATGCCGCCTTGGGGGCCACCAACGGCACGGTTACGGTAAATGGTCCGGCGAACACGCTGGAAATCGGCATACCCGGGGGCAATGGCATGGTGGTGAGCAACAAGACCATCATGATTAATGGCACGGGGGTGGGGGGTGCGAAGGGCGCCTTGCGCGGCGCGGCGGTGGCGGCGGGCCAGACGAATATTTGGGCCGGGCCGGTCATTATCGGCGCGGATACATCCCGCATCGGGACGGAAGACAATGGCAATCTGGTGGTGTCCGGCAGCATCCGGGATAATGGGGCGAATCTGGGCGTGCTGCTGCGTCCGGGCATCAGCGGCACCCTGACCATTGCCGGCGCAGGCAGCGCTTACGCCTACACGCGCACCTATGGCGATGGCGCCACCAGTTTCATCAAGCTGGGGACCAATGATGCCCTGGCCACAACCGCGCTGCAGCTGGGTAATGGCAACGTTGACTTAAACGGTTTCAACCAGACGGTGGCGAGCATTATTGATTTCAGCCTGAGCACCACCAGCACCTTGTTAAACAATGGCGCGAATCCCGCCACGCTCACCATCAACACCGGCACGAACCCGGCCAGCTTCTTCTCCACGGTCACGGCGTTTACGGATGGCGCCTCGGTGCTCAACGTGGTCAAGGCGGGCAAGGGCATTGAAGCGTTGTCCGGAGGGACGGTGACCTATTCCGGCACGACGACGATTTTGGACGGACAGCTGAACCTGACCTCGGCCAATCCGATGAACACGGCCATCACGGTGGCCGCCGGCGGCACCCTGGGGGGCGAGGGGACAACGATCAGTTCGTTGAAGCTGCAGGCGAATTCGATCCTGGCGTTTGACCCCTCCACGCCGGGCAGTTTCACGGCCAACACGATTGACGCCACGGCGTCGCCGGTCTGGATTTCGCTGGTGACGACGGCGCCGGCGAACACCAGTTCCCTGGTGCTTAATGCGCCCGGAGGCATCACGGGCTCGGCCGCGAATTTTCAAGTGATCGGATCGCGCGGCGGGAGTTTCTACCTGACCAACGGCAACACGCAGTTGATGTTTGTGCCGAGCACGGTCAACGCTTCGCTGGTTTGGAAAGGCAACAACGGAGGGAACCCCACCGTCTGGAACACGCTCACCACCACGAACTGGAGCAATGGGGGGACGCCCGATGCGTTTTACGCGGGGGACAACGTGTGGTTCGATGACACTGCCAGCACCTACACGGTGGCCATTACCGGCGGCACGGTGCAACCCTCGAGCGTGACGGTGACTGCGAATAACAATTATACCTTCTCGGGGACCCTGGGCGGCGGCGGGACTTTGACCAAGGGTGGGACCGGCACGCTGGTTTTCGCGAACAACAACAGTTACACGGGCCTTACGGTGATCACGAACGGCGTGATCGCCATCTCGACGAGCGGCGCGCTCGGCACGACCGCCGCGGGCACGGTCATATCCGGGAACGGCACGCTGGACATTGACACGGGCGCCTTCCTGGCCAATACGATCAATATTGGCGGCGAAGTGCTGACCATTTCCGGCAATGGATTTGGCGGCCAGGGGGCCGTGGTGAACAACAGTCTGACGGCCGACCAGATTAATGCGGTGCAGCAGGTGGTGATGAATGGCAACGCCAGCATTGGCGGGGCTTCGCGCTGGGACATGCGCGGGAATGGCAACTCGCTGGATATGCAAAGCACCAATACCCTGACGAAAGTGGGCGGCAACTTTATTGCGCTGGTGGGCACGCTGGTCAACAACCCGGGAAACATCGTCATTAATGGCGGCGGGCTGGGCATTCAAGTGGGGGCGAATCTGGGGGGCAGTGCGGACAATACCCTGACGGTAAACAGCGGCGCCCGGCTGGAAATGTACCAGCAGGCGGTAAATCCGGTTTGGTCGCTGGTGTTGAACAACAACTCGGTATTTAATCCGGATAACGGGTACGGCGGCTGGGACGGCCCGGTGACGGTCAATGGTTCGGTGACGCTGCAGGCGGATGCCGCCCTGACCATCAATGGGGTCATCACGGGCAGCGGGTCCATCCTGAAGACGGGCAATCAAACCGCCTCCCTCACCGCCTCCAACAGTTATACCGGCAACACCACTGTAAGCGCCGGCACACTGGCGGTTTACTATGCGGACTTGGCCAGCAGTTCGAGCATCAGTGTTTCCAACAACGCCGTGTTGAACCTGAATTACACGGACACCAACAAAGTGGCCGCGCTGGTGTTGAACGGGGTCAGCCAGCCGGCCGGGGTTTATGATGCCACCAGCGGGGCGCCTTACATCACAGGCACCGGGGCTTTGCAAGTGGTACCGGCCACGGCCCCCACGCTGAGCCTCACGAGCACCGGTGGCAGCCTGCAAATCAGCTTCGCCGGCGGGACCTTGCAAGCGCAGACGAACAACCTGGGCGGCGGCCTGGGCACAAACTGGGTGAATTATCCGGGCAGCAGTCCGGTGACTATTCCCATTAATCCGGCCAACGGCAGCGTCTTTTTTCGCGTGAAGAATTGATGGTAAAGGGATGGCGATGGGCGGAGACGCTTAGGGGCTGGCGTCTCCGCCCTTTTCCGAGTCGATATGAAAAATCATTTTAGAGACGAAACAAGTTTGGGCTTTACGTTGATTGAACTGCTGGTGGTGATCGCCATCATTGCCATTCTGGCGGCGATGCTGTTGCCGGCGCTGGCGAGCGCCAAGGAACGGGCCAAGCGCATTGCCTGCACCAACAATATCAAGCAGCAAACCCTCGCCTCGATCATGGATGCGAATGACAACCAGGAGCGCCTGGCCAGTGATGGCGAGGACGCGCCGTATTACATTGGCGCGGCCTTTCGCACCAACATCCTGAGCGTTTACAAAATCTCCCGCGAGTCGTTCTACTGTCCCTCCAATCTGGACTGGAACAAGGCGGACAACACGTTCTGGTATTTTTCCGACGGCAAAAACAGCGCGGACCCGTCCGTTATTGGGTACAATTACTACTGTGGCTGGCAACCCTACAATGAGATTGCGAATGTGGGGACTTATTATCCGAACAACGGTCTTCTGCCCGGCGGGGAAAATATCCGGGCGCACATGCCGGTGTTTGCGATGAAGACCACCGACCGGGCTTACTACAAAATTTTGTGGAGCGATTTGACGCGCCGGTACAATGGCGACTGGCTGCGCGGAACGGACTTTAACGCGCGCGGGGTGAATCACATGCAGAACAAGGGACCGGTTGGGGGCAACGAGGGTTATATCGATGGGCATGTCGAATGGGCGCAATTTTTCAAGTATTCCAGCGGTCCCAAGATGGACTGGAACGGGCTGGAGATTTACTTCCAGGGCAGCGGCCTGTGAATCACTTTTTCCAGAGGCCGGCGGATGGGCGGGCGGGGCGGCGATGGTTCCGCGCGGCCAGCGCTGGGGCCACAACTGGTTTTCACCACGGATGTCAGGCCGCCCAGGCGGGTCCACCCCATCAACCATGCGCACGCCGGGCACGCTGCCCAGGGGGGATTTAGACTCATTTTGAGGCGGCGAAATATCGAAAAACTTTTTCGCAATGGAGGCTGGCACTGGCGCGGCAGCTGCACGACAATTTTCTGAACGAGTCAAGACATGACAAAGGAAGCTCCAACGCAAGGCAAGCGAACCCTGCAGCAGCAGAACCTGACCACCGACATCGCAGTGATCGGGGGAGGGCTGGCAGGCGTTTGCGCGGCGATCACGGCCGCGCGCGCGGGTGCGCGGGTGGTGCTGGTGCAGGACCGGCCGGTGCTGGGCGGGAACGCTTCGAGCGAAGTCCGGCTGTGGATTCTCGGGGCGACCTCGCACATGGGCAACAACAACCGGTGGGCGCGCGAAGGTGGTGTGATTGATGAGCTGCTGGTGGAAAACACCTTTCGCAATCCGGAAGGCAATCCGCTGGTCCTGGACACCCTCATTTTGGAAATGGTCGTGAACGAGCCCAACATCACGCTGTTGCTCAACACGGCCGTGTACGATCTGGAAAAGTCCGACGGGGAGACCATTAAAACCGTCCGCGGATTCTGCCCGCAGAATGCGACCCGCTACGACATTACCGCGCCGGTGTTTGTGGATGCGAGCGGGGATGGGATGGTGGGTTTTCTGGCGGGGGCGGCTTTTCGCATTGGCGCGGAGGCGCGGGCGGAATTCGGCGAACCATTTGCGCCGGAACAGGCGAGCAACGAACTGCTCGGGCACACGATTTATTTTTATTCCAAGGACACGGGCCGCCCGGTGAAGTACACCGCCCCCAGTTTTGCGTTGCGCGACATTTCGAGCATTCCGCGCTGGCGGGACATCAAGTTTAACGACACCGGCTGCCGCCTCTGGTGGCTGGAGTGGGGCGGCACCCGCGACACGATTCACGATAGTGAGGAGATCAAATGGGAATTATGGAAGGTGGCTTACGGCGTCTGGAATTATATCAAGAATTCCGGGCGGTTTCCGGAGGCGGAGACCCTGACGCTGGAATGGGTGGGCACCATTCCCGGAAAACGCGAGAGCCGTCGCTTTGAAGGCGACGTGATGCTGACGCAACCGGACCTGGTCGAACAACGCCGCCACGCCGATGCGGTTTCCTTCGGGGGCTGGGCCATTGATCTGCACCCGGCGGAAGGGGTTTACAGCGGCCAGCCCGGCTGCCAGCAGTGGCACTCGAAAGGGGTCTATCAAATTCCGTATCGCACGCTCTATTCCAGGAACATTAAGAATCTTTTGCTGGCGGGCCGCATCATCAGCGCGTCGCACATCGCGTTTGGCTCGACGCGGGTGATGGCGACCTGCGCGCACAGCGCCCAGGCGGCGGGGATGGCGGCGGCGATCTGCGCCAGGGACAAGGTCCGGCCGCGCGACCTGCTCCCGGCGCCGAAACTGCAGGAATTACAGCGCGAATTAATGCGGATGGGCCAATATATTCCAGGTCTGGCGTTGGCGGATGAGATGGATCTGGCCCGCACAGCGAACATTTCCGCGACCAGCGAATTGAAGCTGGCGCAATTCATACCCAGCGGGGAGACGATTCCCCTGCAGGCCGCGTGGGCCATGATGCTGCCGGTGTCACCGGGGATGATGCCCGAGGTTGAATTTCTGCTCGATGTGGCGGCGCCGACCCAGCTCCGGGTCGAACTGCGCATCAGCAGCCAGGCCGACAACCACACGCCCGACGTGACGCTGGCCACGCAGAGCGTCCAACTGAAGAGTGGGAGCAGCGTCAAGGTGCCGCTGAAATTTGCGGTGAGGATGGAGGAGCCGCGCTACGCATTTGTCTGCCTGATGGCCAATCCGGACGTGGCCGTGCACGTGAGTGACCAACGCGTGACCGGCGTGCTGGCGCTGACGCAAAAATTTAATCGCGCCGTGGCCAAGTCGCCCCGCCAGGAACCGCCGCCGGGCAGCGGGATTGATCGTTTTGAATTTTGGATTCCGCAACGCCGTCCCGCCGGAAAAAACCTGGCCATAAAAATTGAGCCGCCGCTGGGCGTCTTTTCACCGCAAAATCTGGTAAACGGCCGGGCGCGCCCCACGCACCAGCCGAACGCGTGGGTCGCGGACTTGGCGCATGAGCAACCAGTGCTGACCCTGACGTGGGACCAGCCACAGACCATTGCGCGCATCGAGTTTTCTTTTGACACGGACTTTGATCACCCGATGGAATCCGTGCTGATGGGGCACCCGGAGCGCGTGATGCCATTTTGCGTTCGCGAGTTGAGGGTGGTTGTCCCGGCGAAGAAGCCGGTGCTGGCGGGCCACGCCAACGGAATGGAACGGCACGATTTGGCCGGCGAACGTTTGCTTTGGGAAATTACGGACAACCATCAATCGCGCCAGGTGATCCGCCTGGAACAACCCGTGACGACGGAGGTGTTGGAATTTCGCCTGTTTGCGCCGGGCGCCCAGGTTCCAGCGGCGCTGTTTGAGGTGCGTTGTTTTGCGGACATTTAATTTTATGACGCTGACAGCAAAAGCCCTGGGGACCCTCCTGCTCGGGATGGCTGGTATTTTTGGCGCGGGCGCAGCGAGCGCTGGAATGGGACCGGTGGATTACGACCTCAATGCCAGGCTGCAGCCGGTGCCGGCCACGGCAAAATGGGCTGACCCTGATTTCAACATCTGGTGCGGCTCGGAGATCAAGGGCGACGACGGCAAATACCACATGTTTTACTCGCGCTGGCCACGCAAACTGGGTCATCTCGCGTGGGTCACCCATTCGGAAGTGGCGCACGCCGTGAGCGAGACACCCTTTGGACCGTGGACACATCAAGCCATCGCCTTGCCCGCGCGCGGCACGAACTTCTGGGATGGCTCGTGCACGCATAATCCGACCATTCTTCGCATCGGCAAAACGTTTTATCTATACTACATGGGCAACCAGGGGGATGGGGTGGTCAAATCGCCCTTGAACTGGACGCATCGCAATCATCAGCGAATCGGCGTGGCGGTGGCGGATTCCCCGTTCGGACCCTGGCAGCGTTGGGACAAGCCAGTGCTGGACATCAGTGCGGACACGAATGCGCCGGATGCACAACTGGTGACCAATCCTTCGGTAACGGTCCGGCCGGAGGGCGGGGTGCTGATGATTTACAAAGCGGTGGGGAAGCAACGGCCGCAGCCGTTTGGCGGACCGGTGGTGCATCTGGCCGCCACAGCGGACAGTCCGCTCGGGCCATTCACAAAGCACCCGGGCGAAGTGTTTGGCGCGAAGGGGGTGATGTTCGCCGCCGAGGATCCGTTCATCTGGCGCGGGCCGGATCGCTATTGGGCCGTGGTGAAGGACAACGACGGCAACTTCACGCATCGTGGCTATTCCCTTGCGCTGTGGGAATCGGCGGACGGATTTGATTGGAAATTATCGTCGCATCCGTTCGTGGCCAATCCCGGCAGCATCCGCTGGGCCGACGGCCATGAGGAAACCCTGACGGCGCTGGAACGGCCGCAGTTGGTTTTCGCGAACGGGGAACCCATCGCGCTTTGTTGCGCAGCGGCGAATGACACGTTGCGCCACGGAAGTTTTAATGTGCAGATACCACTCAAGGCATCCAGATGAGATTTTTCCCCCACCGCGCGCTGGAATTGTTTGGCTTCGCAGCCAGAGGCGTGCGACGGCCCGAGCGGGGCGGCACAAGCCTGGATTTAGACTGGGGCGCGTTTAGGTCAGGCAACCGGAGCGAATCGTCGAACGCCGGCAAGGTTTTGAATCCTTTAAGAATGCCTGCCAAGACTGGCGTTTTCACCGGGCTGCTGCTGGGCATCATGGCCTCGCTGCAGGGACAAAGCATTGACCCCGCCAGCGACCCGAACGGGCATCCGTTTCGCGACGCACCTGGCACCACCTTCCGGCTGGCCTTCTCGGATGAATTCAAGGCGAATGACCTCAACACGAATAAATGGAATTATCGCACCGGCACGCGACTGGATGGACTCAACCTGCCGGGTAACGTGGCGGTGACCAATGGGCAGTTGCACATTTATGGGCGGAACGAAACGAACGTGGTGGCGGCGACCACTTACGCTTTTACCTGTGGCGGAATCATTACGAAACAGGCACTCGGTTATGGTTACTACGAAATTCAGGCGCTGCTGAACAGCAGCCGCCGGCCGGGCTGGCATCAGTCGTTTTGGAACATTGCGCTCAACGAAGTGGACGGTTTTGAAATTTCCTCCTACTCCCCCAGCAAGGTGGGCCTGAATCTGCATTATTACCCCGGCGGCGTGCATTATGGCTATGGCATGAATGGCTCGGGCAGCGCTTACAATTATCTTTTGCCAGCCGGCCAGGACAGTTCGGAAACCAACCATATTTACGGCTGGGAATACACCCCGAAGGGCGTGAACTGGTTCGTTGACGGCGTGAAAGTGATGACTTCGACGCTCCCCGGACCGCTGGCACCCGCACCCATGTGGATCACCAGCCTGGCGTGGAATGAAGGCCGAGCGGGCATCGTGGCGCCGTCCGACATGCAGGTGAACTATTGCCGCTATTTTACGAACAGCACGGGCTACGGGGACACGTTCCCCATGGGCGCCGTGACCCTGGTGGACATCACAAACGCGATTTGCAGCGGCAACTGGCAGGTTGATCCGTATGCATTGAATTTTGACGGTCAATGCGATACGCGCACAGCCACCAACAACGGGAGCCTGATGACGTGGTCGCCGAACATTACGAGCGCTGGCAATTATGAAGTGCTGGTGTGGAATCCAACTTATTTTCAGAACCGCAGCAGCACGGTGATTTCCGGGGAGCGCGCGGCGGTATTTACCGTGAATGCCGCCGATGGGGCGCACACCACACTGCCGATAGACCAGCTTTACGGCGGACAAAAATGGTTGTCCCTCGGAACCTTTCCCTTCAACCCCGGAACGAACGGCACTGTGCGCCTGGTGGTGACAAACAACGGCAGCACGGCGATATTTCGGGCCGGGGCCGCGGGGTTTCGGCGCATTACCAGCGCACCCGCCGCGCCGACGGACCTGACGGCGACGGCGGGCAGCTCGGGGGTTTCACTCACCTGGAGCTTGCCGGCGGGCTGGGCGGGCATGCTCGTGCAGCGGGCGACGACGAGCGGGGGGCCTTACTCGGTGGTAACCACGGGCACCGCGGACCGGGAGGGCTTCACCGACACAACGGCGGCAGCGGGCCTGACCTATTTTTATGTGGTGGCCGCAACCAATCAACTGGGCGCAAGCCCCAATTCAAGCGAGGTCAGTGTGACCATGGACAAGGCGACCATCAAGGACAACGGCGACGCCGTCGGCATCACGATGACGGGCACGTGGGCGGCGAGCGCGGGCGTGGCGGGATTTTACGGCAAGGATTACCTGTACGCCGCGCCAGGCACGACGACGGCAAGCGTGCGGTTCACACCGGCGCTGCCGCACACGAACAGCTACCAAGTTTATCTGTGGTGGGCCGCCTTTACCAATCGCGCCACGAACACGCCGGTGGACGTAACGTATGCCGGTGGCGCGCGCACGCTGGCAGTGAACCAGACCACGAAGGGCGGAACCTGGAACTGGTTGGGATTGTTGCTTCTTCGACGTTTGTAATGGGTAAATGGGGTTGAAACGGATTTGCTTGGGATGGTAAAGTGCCGCCTGATGATACCGGAAAAGATGTTTCAGCAGGTGTTGGCGCTGGGCAAAGCCTGGCAGGTGGTGCGCATGGAT
>CAIQWB010000026.1 GCA_903875465.1 uncultured Verrucomicrobia subdivision 3 bacterium | reverse complement strand
TGGTCGTCCTCTCAGACCAGCTACCCGTCTTAGCCTTGGTGAGCCATTACCTCACCAACTAGCTGATAGGCCGCGGGCTTATCATAATGTGTCAGGCCTTGCGGTCCCCAACTTTGAATGTCAGATGATGCCACCCAGCATTCACATCCGGTATTAGCTCGCCTTTCAGCGAGTTATTCCAGGCATTATGGCAAATTACCCACGTGTTACGCACCCTTGCGCCACTCCGCATGCAGAATATTGCTACCCTGCATACAGCGTTCGACTTGCATGTCTTATCCACGCCGCCAGCGTTCGTTCTGAGCCAGAATCAAACTCTCCGTATAAAACGTTAGTTTAACTCCTGTCCGATCGGATGGATCGGACAACTTTATTATCTATTTGGTTAAAACCCTCAATGCCAGCCTACTAACAGGCCAGCCTTGAAGGGGCTCTATCACTAATCGCACAAATCAATTTTCAAAGAGCAGTGAGTGTTTTACCACTCAAAAGTCAGGGTTAATCAGCAAATCCGATTAACGTTTTCCCAATCACCACTTGGTTTTGGGTCGATCAAACTACTAAAACCAACCACCACCGTCAACTGCTTTTATTTACTTTTTTACGTTTTCTTTCAACCCGCTGCTCGTTGAGCACCGACGGGACAGAAAGACTATCATACCCCCGCTCCCGCACAAGCTTTTTATCACTTATTTTTGGACACCTCGCGTACGCGCTAAACACCCTTGATTTACAGGCTATTCGAGGCCCAGCTCCGCGAGTCCATCCTCATCAAAACCAAAAAAATGACCGAGCTCATGCAAAAAAGTCGTCGCAATTTCGTCACCAAACCGTAGCGGATCCGTTTCCGCTGCCTCCCACAAGTTTTCCAAATACAAAATTATTTGGGGTGGCATGGGCACCTCGCCGGCATAAGCCCACTCCGGCCCGGTAAACAGACCCAGCGTATCTGCCTCAATGCCATCTGCTTGCATTGCCGAGCTCGGCCGCCCCTCCAGGGCCACGGGAACTTTTTCCGCGCGTTCGCGGAGCGGCTCCGGCAACGCTTCCAAAATCCGCGCGATCGCCAACTCCGCCCGCGTGCACATTGCTTCCCAAGTCGGTTTCATTACTCTTACCTTAGCTTATTCCGCATGGATTTAAATCCCACTAATCCCACGATAGGATGACGCCAATAGGAACCGTCAACACCGCCGGAACATTTCAAATTTAAAATGGTTTAGGCTACGAATGCTGGCGTTGGGAGTTTAAGCGACTGTTTCAAAACAGTCTCGAAGGTTTCGCCAAGCCATAACGGCGCGCGGACAGCCCGGCGTAACTGCAAGGTTCCTGTCCTCGCACCCTCTGGTTCCCACCCCAAATTTAACCGGCTGGAAGCTGTGGTGACAAACGACCTGGCAAGGCGTTCGTGAACACGGCCTCCGGCCGGCCGCTTGCGGCTGGTCAAGCGATGGTCGTTTCATGCGGCCACCAATTCATTGCCGGACCAAATTCGGGCCTGGCGGTTGGATTGGCGCATCGCCACGGCCGTTTTTTCATCAAACAGAACGGGAAACACCAGCAATGGCAAAGGCGTCGACCACGCCAGCGCCGCCGCTTCGCCGGCCGCCCGCTCGAGGGGTGCGCCCAGGTCCGGCGTGGCCGCTTCAGCCAGCTCGCGAGCCAGCATCCGGGTTTTTAACCGTTCGAATTCCCTAGCTTGCGCAGCGCGGTAAGACGCACTGGCCACGGGCCGTGGATTCAATTGGGTCTCCGCTCCAAATTCCGTCGGGACCCGGTTCAATGTTTTATAATTAATATTCATCTCGTTGCTTTCACTGGCTTGGTTAAACGAAAAACCCGCAATTGCTTGTGACAATCGCGGGTTTTTGAAAGTCAGTTGGTTCTGATTAGAAATTCAATCCCACGATGCCACCAAAGCAATGAGTGCGCATCCAGCAGGGTACGAGTCCCTTGGTTTGCACTGACTGCAACTTGATGGTATTAGTGTTGTTCATCTCTAACCTTAGTTATTAAACACTAATCCACCACGTTTGTCAAATGGCTTGCCAAACGCCCCGTCCAAAACCAAGCACGGGAGATTTCCAGACCAGTGAGCCCCATCCATCGCAAAGATGGAGTGCCCGCACATTTCACCATGACATAAATCCGCCGGCTGGCTTGCCGAATTTTAGAAAATACATTGTCTCCTTGCGGCCCAGTGCTAGATTGCTCATAAGAATCTGCATGAGTGCTTTAAAAATGGTCCGATGTGGCTGGTGCGACAAACAGGCGTTCATTCCTGGAGACCTCCCCCCCCTGGCAACCGAACCCTGCAAAAATTGCGGGCATCAAATCATGATGCCCATGCAACTGCGCCAGTTTGATCTCCGCAGCAAAATTGCCTCGGGCGGCATGGGGGTGGTATATCGCGCTTGGGACACCACCCTGGAGCGCCAGGTCGCGGTTAAACTGATGAAAAAGGAGCTGCTGGAGGATCCAAAAGCCCTGGAAAGTTTTTATCGGGAAGCCCGCGCCTGCGCCCGCCTCAACCATACTAACATCATTCACATTTACACCTTCGACGAGTGGGATAACGAGCGCTACCTCGTGATGGAACTGGCCGACCGGGGCAGCCTCGACGACCGCATCACGAAACTGCACAAGCTACCCGAACTCGATGTCCTGGATGTTGGCATCAAGATCGCCTCCGCCTTGGACATGGCGCTCAAGTACGACATGATACATCGCGACATCAAGCCCGGCAACATTCTGTTCAACGCCGATCATGAGCCCAAACTGGTCGATTTTGGCCTCGCCCGAGCCGCCCAAGCGGACGCGGATGCGGACGACATGGTCTGGGGCACTCCCTTCTATGTGGCTCCCGAGAAAATCAAACGTGAACCCGAAACTTTTTTGTCGGACATGTACAGCCTGGGGGCCACCCTGTATCACACCATTACCGGGTGTGTGCCGTTCGACGCCCCCACCCCCGAGGAAGTGGTGGTCGCGCAGGTGCAAACTCCCTTGACCCCGCCGAACCTCGTTGCCCCCGAAATTACCCAGCCTACAAGCGACGCGCTGGCCCGCTCACTGGCCAAAAACCCGGCTGACCGGTTCCTCAGCTATGACGAATTCATCATGGCCTTGGAAGCGGCGCGGAGCTTGCTGTTGCGCGCCCAATCCCAAGCACCCGAGGAGCAGCCCAAGCCCAAAGGCATGACCAGTTGGTGGAAACGGTCCTGAGCCAGACTAAGCCATGATGCGAGCAATGGCATTCCACCAGCCATCATGCAGTCCGGGCAGGGGGGCACGGTAATCCCCCGCCGCCGTCTTGATAACCAGATCGGCACCACCCACCTGGCCAATGGGCATGGCCGGCACGCCAATAAGTTTCGCGCGTTCGACCACTTTATAAGCCTCCCGAGGCGCACAAGTGATGACCACGCGGCTTTGGGTTTCGCCAAATAGCAGGGCGTCCAAGCGCAGGTCCTTGATGGCAGACAGGTCGATTTGCGCCCCGATTAAGCGCGGTGTCTCACGAGCAATCAACTGGCTGAAGCACGATTCGGCCAGACAGACGGCCAGGCCACCATCACTGCAATCGTGGGCACTCTTTACCAAGCCACTTTGAATAAGGCCCAGCAACGTCGTGTGCAGGGTGCTGGCGGTTTCAAGGTCGCAACGTGGCGGCGAACCGGTTTTCAGGCCATGAACCACCTGCAAATAGGCACTCCCTCCCAAGCCCAGGAGCGGATCGTTTAAGTCCGCCACGGCGCCCAACAGGATGATGGCATCGCCCTCGTCCTTGAACCACTGGGTGGTGACATGCTCAGCCTTGTCCACGATGCCCACCACCGCCACGGTGGGGGTGGGGTCAATCGGACCGTTGGGGTTTTGATTGTAGAGCGAGCAATTTCCACCGGTAACCGGGGCATTAAACGCCCGGCAACCGTCCGCCAGACCGCGCACACTTTCCTGAATCTGCCAGAACAGTTCAGGTTTATGCGGATTGGGCATGTTCAAATTATCGGTGGCCCCCAGCGGCACCGCGCCAGAGCAGGCCAGATTGCGACAGGCTTCAGCAACAGCGGCCTTGCCGCCTTCGTAGGGATCGAGGTAAACGTATACGCCATTGCAATCCACGGTCAGGGCGATTAATTTTTCCGGCACTACGGGGCCATTGGAAGATTCGGGGAGTGAATCGCCCTTGATGCGAATGACCGCCGCATCACTGCCGGGGCATACCACGGAACCATCCCGCACCATATGGTCGTACTGGCGATACACCCAGTTCTTGGAGGCAATGCTGGGCCACGCCAGCAGTTGCGCCAAAACTTTGACTGGCTCGGTGGTATCCGCGAGGCCGTCCAAACGGAAGGCGCGGACGGCTTTCAAATATTCCGGTTCCTGGGAAGCACGCTGGTAGACGGGGGATTCATCCGCGATTTTTTTCGCGGGAATATCGGCCACGATGCGGCCGCCGTGGCGCACCACCATGCGGCCGGTATCGGTAACGGTGCCGACTTCGGACCAAGGGAGATCCCACTTGTCAAAAATGCGTTTTACTTCCTCTTCACGGCCCTTGTGAACGATGATGAGCATGCGCTCCTGCGATTCGGAGAGCATGATTTCGTAACTGCTCATGTTCGGTCCACGCTGGGGCACCCTGTCGAGTTCGATTTCAATCCCCGTGCCGGCGCGGGCAGCGGTTTCGCAGGTGGAGCAGGTCAAACCGGCCGCGCCCATGTCCTGAATGCCGGCCACGGCGCCGGTGGCGAGCAATTCCAGACAGGCTTCGCACACGAGCTTCTCCATGAAGGGATCGCCCACTTGCACGGCCCCGCGCTGTTGCTGGGCGGATTCATCGGTCAAATCCTGGGAGGCGAAGGCCGCCCCGGCGAGACCGTCACGCCCGGTGGCCGGGCCGACATAGAACACCGGGTTGCCAATGCCCTTGGCCGCGCCCCGCGCGATTTGGTCATGTCGCAACACGCCGAGACAGAAGGCATTCACGAGGGGGTTGCCCTCGTAGCTCTTGTCGAAATACACCTCACCGGCAATGGTGGGAATGCCGAAGCAGTTGCCATAATGCGCGATGCCGCTGACGACCCCGCTGAACAGGCGGCGCACCTCGGGATTGGAGAGTTCGCCAAAGCGCAGCGAATTCAGCGCGCACACCGGACGGGCGCCCATGGTGAAGATGTCACGAATAATACCGCCGACACCCGTGGCCGCGCCTTGGAATGGTTCGACCGCGCTCGGGTGGTTGTGCGATTCGATTTTGAAGGCGATCGCCAGGCCATCGCCGATGTCAATGATCCCGGCGTTTTCCTCGCCGGCGCCGACCAAGATTTTGGGCGATTTCGTGGGGAAGGTTTTGAGCAGCGGCCGGGTGTTTTTGTAGCTGCAATGCTCGCTCCACATGACGGAGAAAATGCCCAGCTCAGTATAGCTGGGCTCACGTCCGCCCAGGATTTCCTTGGCATGGGCGTATTCTTCCGGGGTGAGGTTGTGTTTGGCAACCAGTTCAGGGGTGATGGCGGGTTCGGTCATGGGCAAAAAATAAATTAATCAATATGTTTGCGAATGATCTTCTCAGCCAGTGCGGGCCAGGAAGTCTCGGCATTTACATCAAAAACAAACGGGTTTAAAGCGGTGCCGGGCATATCATCAATGATAATATCCGGCTTGGCGGAAAACCCCTCAAACATGGCGGTCAAGCCATAAAGGGCGGCGATTTTGCGGGAATAATCCGCCCCGTTGGATGACCACAGAAAAAGGCGGCAACCCTTATTCTGGAGGGCCTGCAACGCTTCAGCGGCCCCGTCCAGTAGTTGGCCACGCGCATCCACGAGAGTCAGATCAACATCCACAAAGATGTTCGCGTTTTTCATTTCAAATACTATGGCCGGTTAAGCCGCCACTTCGACTTCGCGCACTTCACTCGGTTGAGGAATAGGTTCGCCGCGTTCGCGCAAGTCTTCGATGTGCATTTCCAAAGCTTCCTTCATCAGGTCGATGGTTTCCTGCTCGGTATCGGCAGCCACGACACAACCGGGGAAGTCCGGCGCATAGGCGCTGAAGTTTTCCGGTCCATGCTCGATAATGATGGAGTAACGCATAGTCATTTGAGTCCTGGCTGTTTCAGGATACTGTTTAATGTTTTCGGATGCAAATCCTGTCCGGCCACTGTCACCGTGCCGGGTTTCGTTGCATGATGATATTGCCGGTGGCTACCTCGGGTGCGCACCAAAAACCAGCCGTTGTTTTCAATTTTCCGGAGGATTTCCCGGATTTTCATTGGGCAAATTCAATTCAAGCATTCAAAGCCCAGCAGGCGGCAGATTTCCAACCCGTCACCCAGTTGCTCCCAGTAAATCGCGTAACCACCGGGTTCAAGCGACCATTCGGCTCGCTGCCTGGGAGTGGTCTTGGCAAGCCTGCTAAGCCAAGGAATTTTTTATAAGGCACCCGCAATTCGCGCCCGTCAGACAATTCAATGCAATGCCAGTCGCCCGCGAAGCTAACCTCGCGTGCCTGGACCGTTGTCGTCGTTTTTTTATGGAGCAAAGTACTCATGCCAGTTCCGCCACATGGTCGTCCTCGTACTTTTCAATGAGCACCCCAAGAACATCCATGAGCGAGGCGAGGGGGTGATTTTCCTGCTCACCCACTTCATCCACCAGACGGTCGAGCAATGTCACCAACTGGCGATATTCACGCTCCGTGCGCGGAACATGGATCGCTGGCTCGACCTGAGGCCAAGCAGCAAAGGCTTTTTCCATTTGCGCGTTCGACATAACTAGCTCGCTTTCCATTTCCCAGTGTCGTATTCGGCATGTGTCAGTACCGCCCGAATGTACACTTTGCTACGATTATAATGAACTGCGGCCACGAGGCGAGCCTTGTTGCCGCCGATATTAAAAACTGTCAGGCCGCCAACCTGGTCTGCATGCGGAAATATCCGCCTTAATTCGACAAAATTCAACGGGTTGTTTTTCTTCAACGTTTGATACCAATGCACCAATCCGCTGGTTTCCGCCGGATGTTTCCCGGCAAATTCATTCAGGCGTTTGCGCGTTATTATATGCACAACCACCCACAGCTTCACGCCACCTTCACCGCCGCCTTCGCTTCCAGCGCCGCGATCATGCTCTCAAAAATAAAGCGGCCATCGGTCGAGCCCAGAATGGCTTCGCTGGCGCGGTCGGGGTGCGGCATGAGGCCGGCGACGTTGCGGCGGTCGTTGCAAATGCCGGCGATATTGAGCACGGAACCGTTGGGGTTGGCACCTTCGGTCAATTCGCCGGTGGCGGAGCAATACTGCCAGAGGATTTGGTTGCCGGCCTGCAGCGTGGCGAGGGTGGTTTCATCGGCGAAATAGCAGCCTTCGCCGTGAGCAATCGGAATCTTCAAGACCGCACGGGCAGGAATCCGGCTGGTAAAAGGGGTGTCCAGATTCGCGGTCTTGAGGAAAACCTGTTCGCAATGGAATTGCAGATCGCGATTGCGGATGAGGGCACCGGGCAGCAGACCGGCTTCACAAAGAATCTGGAAACCATTGCAAATACCGATGACCAGGCCGCCGTTGTCGGCAAATTGCTTTACAGCCTGCATGACCGGGCTGAAGCGGGCGATGGCCCCGCAGCGGAGGTAATCGCCATAGCTAAAGCCACCAGGCACGATGACGGCATCCACCACGCCGAGGGAGGTGTCCTTGTGCCAGACAAAATTGGCGGCGTGGCCGAGCACGCGGACGGCGTGGACACAATCCTGGTCGCAATTGGAGGCGGGAAATTGAAGAACGGCAAAGTTCATGAAATTCAGGGGCAAATTTCGAGGTGGTAATCTTCGATCACCGGATTGCTGAGAAATTGATGGGCGGCGGCGTTGAGCGCCTGGCGGGCGGCCTCCACATCGGTGCCGGTGAGTTCAATTTCCAGGTATTTGCCCACGTGCACGGCCTTGATGCCGGTGTGGCCCATGTGTTCGAGGGCGGTCTGAACCGTTTTGCCTTGCGGGTCGAGAACGGCTTTTTTCGGCGTGATGATGATTTTTGCTTTCATGCTTGCGCCAGTAAAGTTTGCAAAAAAGGGGGGCGGCAGGCGAGCAATTTCTATTTCACGGTTTTTATGCCCCGCAGCCACTGGTCAAAGTGCCCCAAGGCCACCACCACCAGCGAATGCCGGATTTTTTCCGCCGCCACCATTGGGGGGGCAGCGGCCTCGGGGATCAAATGGGTGATGAGGTCCTCGCCGGGATCGAGATCCAAATCATGGTCCAGACGGCAGTTTTCAATCAGGACGGTGTAGCAGTAATTATTCAAGATTGCGGGGTTGGCCAGGACACGGCCCAGAATGCGGGCGTTTTCGCCGGTGTAGCCGGTTTCCTCGCGCAATTCGCGGATGGCGGTGACCACTGGATCGGTTTCGCCGGGGTCCATGACGCCACCGGGGACTTCGAGTTCCACAGAGTTGGAGCCGTGGCGGTATTGCTCCACCATCACCAACTGGTGGTCCGGGGTGCGGGCAATCACATTCACCCAGTTTACCGCGTCGAGGATGAAGAAATCGTGCTCGCGGCCGGTGCGCGGGTTGATTTTGACGTCGGAACGCAGTTTGAAAATGCGAAAATCACCGATGAAAGTCGAGCGCAGGAGCTTCCAGGGTTTAATCATAGCGGAGTTATTTGCCCTGCGCCGCCCAGCCTTGCTTCATGAGGTTGAGCAAATGCAGCAGCGCCTCATCATAGGTGCGGCCCTTGGACTCGGCGAGTTGATGGGCGCGCTTGTTTAGCTGGGCGGCCATTTCGGCGGATTTGTCGGCGGGACAGCCCATGGCGGTGAGGAGTTGGGCGAGTTGGGCGTTTTCCATGGGCGGTTAAGGAAAAACGCCAGCGGCAGAAAAGTTTGGGTTTCTGGCCGCCGGCGTTGGTGGTTTAAGCTGGGCGGTTTAACTCAGGCCGCAGGCACGATGCGAATGCTAATCACGCCCACGCGCTTGGTGGGCTTGCTGGCCTCGCCGCCGCCGCTGCGGGCTACGGGGGTGCTGGCGAGTTTGGTGAGCACATCGTCGCCCTTGATCACTTTGCCAAAGGCGGTGTACTGCTTGTTCAAAAACGAGGCGTCGCCGTCGCAAATAAAGAACTGGCTGCCAGCGGAATCGGGATGGGCACTGCGGGCCATGGAAATGACGCCGCGAACGTGGGCGCGGTCATTGAATTCGGCCTTGATCTGGTAACCCGGACCACCGGTACCCCAGCGGGCTTCCATGGAAGGATCCTTGGTCAGGGGGTCGCCGCCTTGAATCATGAAACCCTTGATGATGCGGTGAAACGCGGTGCCATCATAATAGTTCTTGTTGGCGAGGGTTTTGAAGTTCTCGACGGTTTTGGGGGCGACGTCCGGCCAGAATTCCAGGGTCAGTTCGCCTTCAGTGGTGGTGATAATCGCTACTTCGCTCATAAATATATTATTAAAAATCGGGGAAATTATTGCACCGTGTTGGCCGGCACGATTTTCACGCTTTCGATATTGACCCGTTTGATGGGGCGGTCCGGGGTTTCGGTGGGAGTGGTGGCGATTTTATCGAGGACGTCGAAGCCCTTGACGAGGTTGCCAAACACCGTGTACTGATTATCGAGGCTGCCAGCGTCGGCGTGGCAGATGAAAAACTGGCTGCCGGCGGAATCAGGATCGGAGGCGCGGGCCATGGAGAGAATCCCGCGGGCATGGTGCTTGGCGTTGAATTCCGCCTTGATGGTATAGCCGGGTCCACCCTGGCCCCAGGCGGCTTTGTTGGCTTCGTCCTTGGTATTCGGATCGCCGCCCTGGATCATGAAACCGGGGATGACGCGATGGAAAGCCGTGCCGTCATAGAAACCGGAACGGGCGAGTTTCTTGAAGTTTTCCACGTGATTGGGGGCAACGTCGGGATAAAATTCCACGACCATGACACCTTCGCTGGTGGTGATGACGCCCACATCATTGGTGTTGACGGTGGGGGGGGTGGCGGACGTGGCGGAAGCCGTCGAGTCAGCCGCGGGCGGGGTGGAGGTTTGCTGGGCGCAGCCCGCCAAGAGGGCCACCAGAATTCCAAGGGTACAGACTAAAAATGGTGTTTTCATAGGTAAATATTTCCAGAGCAGCGGCGCAATGTCACGGCCGAATTTTTCACGAGCGGGGCGGGATGAAGGAAAATCGAGCTGAAGGCTGGCAGCAAATGGGCACATTCTGCACCGGCGAGCGAATCATAATCTGCACACACCATCACGGGCGCCGGCAGGGCGCGAAATTATGGTCCAAACGGGGTGTTTTTATTGGCATTTTGACGGCTTATTAGTCACCATCGGATTTTAAACCTGAACCTTAAAATCCTATGAAAAAACGCTTAATCACATTGCTCGCGGTCATATTTTCGAGCTTCGTTCAAGATTTGGTGGCCCAGGGCACGGCTTTTACCTATCAGGGCCAGCTTCAGAATAATGGCAGCCCGGCCAGCGGGATTTATGATCTCACCTTTGCGCTGGTCAATACCAATGACCCGGCGACCGCCCAAGTGGTGGGCGGCATTGTTACCAATCTGAATGTTAGTGTGAGCAATGGGCTGTTCACCACCACATTGGATTTCGGGCCGGTTTTTGGGGGCAACGCCGCTTGGCTGGCAGTGGGCGTGCGAACCCATGGAGGGAACAATTTTAATCCCCTGACACCGTGGCAGGCGCTCACGCCGACACCCTATGCCCTGTTTGCCCCCAGTGCGGGCATGGCGACCACCGCTAGTTGGGTGGCAGGTTCGAATATCGTGGGTACGCTCGCGGTAGCGCAACTACCGGCGAACGTGATCACGAATGGGCAAAGTGGGATGGCCCTCAGTGGCACTTTTAACGGCAATGGCGCGGGCTTGACTAATCTAACGGCCACCGCGCTGGCAGCCTCAGCTTATGTCAATGGGCCAGCTGGCCAGACCAATATCTATGCCAGCCATGGGGTCTACCCATTTACCGTCCCCCCCCTGATCCACCAGATGGTGGTCAAGCTTTGGGGTGCCGCCGGGGGCAGTGTCATGAATTACTATGGCATTTTCCCGGGGGGAGCCGGGGCATTTTCCCAAGCCACCCTGGCCGTTAACCCTGGGGAAAACTATGTGCTGGTGGTCGGGGAGGCCGGCAAAATCGGCCATGTCGGCGGTGGCCAGGGTGACAATGACGCCAGCGGCGGGACCGGCGTGGCGAACGGTTCTGCATTTTCGGGAGCGGGGGGACAGGGCAGTTCCTTGTTTCAATGGAATGGCTCCAATTACATCATGAAAGCGGTGGCGGGAGGCGGCGCGGGCGCGGGCATTATCAGCGCCGGGCAAGCTGGACTGGGGCAGGCGGTGAAT
>CAIQWB010000025.1 GCA_903875465.1 uncultured Verrucomicrobia subdivision 3 bacterium | reverse complement strand
TAAAATTCAAAGCGGGCCAGCGGCGAGGGATTTTGGCGCTGACCAAGGCGGCGAGGTCCGCGCATCCCCGCAGCGGGCTGTAAGGACCGAGCCAACGCCGGTCAGCGGCAAAAGACCCGCCGGGGGCTCGGTTGGAATTTTAAAACTGTCTATAAGGAATCAAATCGTACTAAAGCCCGTAAAACGTATGGAAAATCTATTCGCGCAAGGCATTGCATATACAGTGCGGGAACGTTCACCGCGCGGAGCGCGGCATTATTTGCCCGGCCCCGGCCGCCGCGCCTTTACCTTGATCGAACTCCTGGTGGTCATCGCCATCATCGCCATTCTCGCCGCGATGTTACTCCCCGCCCTGGCCAAGGCCAAAGGCAAGGCTTACACCACCAATTGCCTGAACAATACCAAGCAATTGAGCCTCTGTTGGACCATGTACACCCAGGACTTCAATGACATCCTCGTCAACAATCATAGCGATGGCAACCAGGCCGCCGGCAAGGCTGCCTGGGTAACCGGCGGCAGCCATCTCGGGCTGGGCACGTGGAACGGGAGCGCCCGTTATGAAAGCTCCGCCGTTTCCATGTCCTCCGGGCTGGCCCTGCAATATTGGGCGACCAGCATCACTTATGCTGTCAGTCCGGCCCCGCTTTGGTCCTATAACAAAAGCCTGTCCATTTACCGCTGCCCGGCGGATCAGGGACTGGTGAACGGCCCCCCCGGGGTGCCGCGCGACCGCAGTTATTCCATCAGCTGTGGCATGAACTGGGTCGATGACAACGGCACGGCCGTTCCCCGCAACGGGAGCTTTTACAAGTTCGGTTCCATTATTAATCCCGCACCGGCCAATGCCTCTGTTTTCATCGAACCCTCCGCCAATAGCATCGATAACAATGAGTTCCCGTGCTACAATCCCGGGACTTCCTATACTTATTACAAGACCCCTACGAACCGCCACAATAACACCAGCGGATTAATGAATTTTGCCGATGGCCATTCCGAAGTCTGGCGCTGGGTTTCGGGATATATTCCCGCCGACAATGCCATTCCCGACACCAATCCCACCCAGTCGCCCGGTTCTGGGTTTGGTGCGCCCAGTGACGCTTCCGACAAGGATTTGGCCCGCTTGCAGACCACCTTCCCCTTGATCAACTATGCGGCCAATACGCCGCTCCCCTGATATTTTACCATTAGCGAAGGCCACCATTCGCCATGTTGGACCCGACCTGGACGTTTATAAAAAAAGTGAATCACTGTCAGTAATCGCAATCAACCCGAACCTAACTATCAACGATAAACCTATGACTCCTAACCAAACCAAAACCCATGCGAGCGCCGGTCGCTGGCTTAGCCGCCTCGGGCAGGCTGGGGCGAACCTCTTGACACTGGGCGCGTTCCTCGCCCTGGCCACCCTGGCCGGAGCCCAAAGCTACACCATCACCCCGCTGTGGTATGCCACCAATGGCATTGCGAACATCGCTAATAATAGTAACAACCGCGGTCTGGCCTACAACGTGCTGTCCAACCAGGTTTATGTCGCCAGCCGTAATTCCACGCCCGGATCCATTTCCGTGCTGGATGGAACTTCCGGTGCCGTCGTGGCCAATAATTTGCCCGGCATTACCATCGCTCCTTACAACGTTGGCGTGGCGGATGACGGGGTTATTTATGCCCTGCCGCTGGCGAACGGGGTCGGGGCCACGGGCTTCAAAATTTATGCCTGGACTAACTATCTGGCCACCCAGCGGGTATGCTACACCCTGACGAGCGGCGACGCCACTTCCTTGGCCGGTTATGTGCAGGGCCAGCGCGTGGGTGATAGCTTTGCCATTTATGGTTCGGGCGTGAACACCCTGATTTTGCTGCCCATTAACGCGGGCACCACCACCCACTCGACCACGAATTTCCTGCTGTTCAGCACCACTGACGGCCAGAATTTCACACCCACGGTGCTGGCCGTCACTGGCTTGCCGGCCGCGTTCTCCGACGGCGGTCCCCAGCACGGTGTGGCCTTTGTGAATAGCACGAGCTTTCTGTTTCGTCCGGGCACGGGCACCACCACTTATTTGATTAGCTTCCCGGCCAATTTTGCCTCCCAGGGCAACCTCGTAACCGCTTCCGTAACTTCTTCCAGCACCGCGTTGCCCAGCGGCTCCGGTAGTGATGTTTACTTGTTTTCCTACAGCCCGGCGGCCAGTTTGCTGGCCGATTATGGCCAGATTTTGAGCAGTGCCGGTTCCACGGCCCTCGGACTGTACAATATCTCGACGTTCCCCTCCGTCAGCAGCTTGGGCACGACCAACACGCCTCATGCCAATGCCAACGGCAATTTTACCGGCGGGGTGGCGCTGGGCGGCGCGGGTAAAACCAACGCGCTCTATGTGCTGGACTCCAACAACGGCGTGTTTGCCTTCCGGCTGACCTTCGTCCCGGCGGCGGTTGCCCCGGTGATCACCAGCGCCCCCGTGGGCAATTCGGTCTATACCAATTACGGTCCTTACAAATTTAGCGTCACCGCCGCTGGCACCGCGCCCCTCACTTATTACTGGCAATTCAACTCTGTGAGCAACCAAGCCACCGCCACCACCATTCTGGCCACCACCAGCAGTTCCTACACCATCAGCAACCTGACCGTGGCGGCCTCCGGTTGGTACGATGTGATTGTCAGCAACAAGGCGGGCGTGGCCATCTCCGCCCCGGTGCAATTGAGCGTGAATACGCCGCTGGTCAGCGCGTTTGTCACCAATCTCTGGAGTTTGCCGGCGGATAATTCCCAGCCGTATCTGGACACCGGTTATAACACTCGCGGCCTGGCCTTTGACCCCATCACCATGAGCGTCCTCGTGGCGGAACATGCGGCCGCCCAGATTTATGCGCTCGACGCCACCAATGGCAGTCTGAAATTTTTGATCACCACCCCGCAGACCGGCCTCCCGGGCGGCAGTCTTTTCCCCCTCGGCCAGGTGGGCGTGGCGGATGACGGCGTCGTCTATTGCTGCAATGTTTCTTCCTACAATCCCACGAGCTTCACCGCTGTGCCCGGCACGAGTGATTTCTGCCTGGTGCGTTTCGATTCCGTCACCAATGCCCTCCTCCCGGATGGTGTGACCGTGAATCCGGGCAACACCTTTGAACTGGCCTTCGTTGGCGATCCCGGCGCGAATCAACCGCTCAATCCCGGCGTCAGCTCGCAAGACCGTTGGGGTGACAGTATGGCCGTGCGCGGCGGTGGCACCAACACCGAGATTTTGCTGGGTACTTATGTTTCCTTGTACAGCAGCGGCGTGCTGGCTTTCGGTACGGGCACGGGCACCAACGTGGCCATTCTTACCACCCAGGACGGCGTCAGTTTCAACGCCACCACCATTAGCGTCACCAATGCCCCGGACGGCTTCGCTTACTTGGGTGTGGCCTGGGGTTCCAGCAATACCTTCTGGGCCAAGAGTCCGGGCTACAATTTGCGCCAGGTGCAATATGATTTGAATACCGGCATTGGCTGGGTCATTCAAAGCTTTGCCACCACGGCGGGTCAGGGGTCACTCTCCTCCATCTGCGGCATCGGCCTGGATATCTCCAATAACATCCTGGCCGGGGTCAACACCGCCGACGTGCCCAATGATTTGGAACTGTTCCAAATTCCCAGCCTCGGTTTCCCGCCGGAGTCCTATTATCAAGACTTCTTCCCGTCGTATAATCCCAACATCAACGGGAATGCCGCCACCACCATTAAGTATCCCTACATCTTCTCCCTGGATGCTAACAACGGCATCATCGCGTTGAAGTACAGCATCCCCTTGCTGCCGTTCAACATTTTGAGCACCACCACGGGTAACCAGCAAATCCTGACCTGGCAAACCGTCATTGGCCACACTTACCAGTTGCAGGCCACCAACGCCCTGCCTGCCTCCGGCAATCCACCCTGGCCGAATGTGGGGGCACCCGTGACCGTTGGGGCCTCCGGCACTTTGTCCTACACAAACTCAATCACGCCCACGAACTCGTTGTTTTATCGTGTGGTCGCCCAGTAAACCTGGGTCTTGCCGGTGAATCGACCGCCCCCGCCAACTCATCCTTGGCGGGGGCGTTTTTGAAACCGGGTCATCCCTCCGTTGCCTTGGATTCGTTCATTATGACTGGTGCTGGCTGGCCTATATCACGGCTGTTTCGCCTGCGGGGGTGGGGTTGCCGGGCCAGCCTGGTCCTCCTTGCGGTCAGTGTGTTCGTGCCTCCCTGCCGCGTGCGGTCGGCTCCCCCGGACCTGCCTCCTTCTCCGCTGCGGGTGATTCCCCAGCCTAAATCGCTGGTGCCGGGCACCGGCGACCTGGTTTGGTCGCATAACTCTCCTTGGATTCTCCAGGCTCCCGCTCCGGATGCCCGCTTGTGGCAGGCTGCCAGTGAAATCTTTGGCTCCCCAAATGGCACTTTCATTACCAATGCAGCTTCGGATTTTCGGTTGCAATTAGGGATTCCCGCGTCGGCCACCTTCCCAACGGGCCCCCATACCCCCGCCTGGGCCACCAATGCGGAGGGTTATTTTCTCTCCGTCCACACCAATCAATTGCGCATTCAGTCCGCCACCGCTCAAGGCGCTTTTTACGGTCTGCAAACCCTGGCCCAACTCCGCTCTTCGGGCGACAATCACTTCCATTGCCCGGCCGTGGTCGTGGCCGACTGGCCCTCCTTGACCTTTCGCGGCGTCCATTGGTTCCCCAGCGCTTCCGGGGCGGCGATGGACCAGCGCCTGATTGATCACGTCTTTTCCGCCTTCAAATTCAATCACTGCGTCATTCAGTGCGAGGCGGCGCGTTGGGACAGTCACCCGGAAATTGCCATGCGCAATTCCATCAGCAAACCCGCGTTGCGCCAGCTCGTGGCGGCGTGCCGCCAGCGGTTTCTGGAACCCATCCCCTTGGTGAATCTGCCCGGCCACGCCGAGTGGATGTTCCGCCATGGACAAAACACCAATCTGATCGAAGACCCGCAAACGCCCTATGCCTGCTGCGTGCGCAACCCCCAAACCGTGGCCTTCCTCGAATCGGTGCTGACCGAATGTCTGGAAGTCTTTCATCCCCAAACCTTTCATCTCGGTTTCGATGAAATTACCCTGCGCGGGCGTTTTCCCAATCCCGATTGCCCCTTTTGCCGCGCTGCCCCGGCCACCACCTTGATGACCGAGAGCGCCAATCACTGGGCGGACTGGCTGGCTGCCCGTGGCGTTGGCACCCTGATCTGGGGCGACATGTTGCTGGGTCCGGGTGAGGCGGCGGATGCCACCAGTGCGAAAACCACTCTGGAAGCCACCGGGCGGCGCGCCGGCCTGGCCAAAACCATCACCATTGCCGACTGGCATTATGTCTGGGATGCCGACCGGCGTAGTTTGGACGCGCTGCACCAGGCTGGTTTCCCCACCATCGCCACCACCTGGTCGGAACCCGTGAATATTTACCGCTTTTCCCAGGCCGCCCTGGCCAGCGGCTCCGGTGGCTTGCTGCAGTCCACCTGGGCTGGCTTTTTTCCCGACGAGCGGGAGCTGACCCGCGAAATCAACCAGTTTGCCGCCTATATTCTGGCCGCCGATTATGCCTGGTCGGGTCGCACCAACCCACCGGCCCAACTCGGTTATGATGCCCAAGCCGTGTTTCTCCAAGCCTATGCCGGCGCGTCCACGAACCGCCTCAACTAATATCCTTTTAATTGCCAACCCCGGGTAATCACGTGATAATCAACTGCCAACGCTTATGAAACTGATGCGATGCCTGCTCCTCACGGCCAGTTTGACCGCCGCCCTGGTGGTTCCTACTGCGGCTGAACCGGTGCTTCCTGACGAGTGCAAAGTGGGTGCCTTTGCCATGGGTAGCCAGGCTTGGACTTTTCACAAATTCACCGCATTTGAAGCCATTGAAAAAACTGCCGCCGCCGGGGGCAAAACCATTGAGCTTTACCCCGATCAGAAATTCAGTCCGGCCGAGCCCAACCTCAAACTCAACCATTACCTGTCTGCCGAGAATATCGCGAAACTCCAAGCCGAGCTGGCCAAATATGGTGTTCGCGCCGTGAGCTACGGCGTGGTTGTCGGCACCAATGCGGCGGACTGGCGCCAGATCTTTGAATTCGCCAAAAAAATGGGGTTTTACGGCATCACCACCGATACCGTGGATGCCATCCGCGACCTGGACCTCATCGAGAAGTTGGTCAAGGAATATGACCTGCACGTGGGCATTCACGACCACCCCAAACAACCCAGGGACCCCAGCTACCGGAATTGGGACCCGCAGTTCGTTTACGCCCAAATCAAGGACCGCGACCCGCGCATTGGCGCCTGCGCCGACACCGGCCATTGGCAGACCTTGAACATGGACCCGCTGGCCTGCCTGAAAATCATGCAGGGCCGCGTCATCAGCCTCCACCTCAAGGATCGCACCCAGCCGGGACCCGACGGTCATGACACCTTCTACGGCACCGGCACCGGTCAGATCACCGCGATTCTGGACGAATTGAAGGCCGAGGGCTTTAAAGGCCACATTGATGTTGAATATGAATACGACGAGCTGAATAATTTGGCCGCCGTGCAACAGTGCCTTGATTTTGTCCGTCATTATTCGCCCAAATAAACCACCGGCTCACTTGCCATGGAAATCATCATTCAACCTGATCCCGCAGCCGCCAGCCGCCTGGCGGCCCGCGTCATTGCCCGCCTGGTGCGCGCCAGGCCGGATGCCGTCCTCGGGCTGGCCACCGGCAGCACCCCTCTCTTGTTGTATCGCGAATTGATCCGCCTGCACCAGGCCGGCGAGCTGGATTTTCGCCACGTGCGCACGTTCAACCTCGATGAGTACATCGGCCTGGCGCCCGATCACCCCCAGTCGTATCACAGTTTCATGTGGGTGAACCTGTTTTCCCACATCAACATTGACCCGCAAAACATCCGCATCCCCGATGGGCTGGCGTCCGACATCCCGGCTTTCTGTGAGCGTTACGAGGACCAGATTCGCGCCGTCGGTGGCATTGATTTGCAAGTGCTGGGCATTGGCACGGATGGGCACGTGGGCTTCAATGAACCCACTTCTTCCCTGACCTCCCGCACCCGTATCAAAACCCTCACCGAGCAAACCCGCCGGGACAACGCGCGCTTTTTCGGGAGCGAGGCCAATGTCCCGCACCATGTGATTACCATGGGGGTGGGTACCGTGATGGACGCTCGGGAATGCTTGCTGCTGGCCTTTGGTCCGGCCAAGGCCGCGGCCATCGCCGCGGCCGTGGAAGGCCCCCTCTCCGCCATGAACCCCGCTTCCATGCTGCAAATGCATCGCGTGGTCAAAGTGTTTCTGGATGAACCGGCTGCCACCAGTCTCCAGCGCGCCGCCTATTACCGCTGGGTCTATGAAAACAAGCCGGAATGGCAGCGCCTGTAACCTTCCCTTTTAAATCCCAACCCCTTAATTGAACCTCATGAAACTGACTTTCCTCCGCCTGGCCTCCCTGGTGCTGCTGGTCGCCCCGCTCGCGGGTGCCGCTCCGCTGCCTGCCATTATTCCGCTGCCGCAAACGGTGATCGCCCGGGAGGGAGCCTTCCGCTTGTCCCCGCAAACCCAGATTATCGCCGAGGCCGCCACGCGGGATTCCGCTCGTTATCTCGCCGCCCACCTCAAACCCGCCACCGGCTTTGCCTTTAAGGTTAAATCGCACCCGACCAATCCCTCCGCCCAAGGCGCCATTTTCCTCCGCTTGACCACCGCCAACCCCCATCTCCGCGCCGAGGGTTATGCCCTCACCGTCACGGCGGATGCCATTACCATTGAAGGGGCGGACGACGCCGGGGTTTTCTATGGCGTCCAAACCTTGTTGCAATTGCTGCCCCCGCAAATCTATGCCACCAACCTCGTCACCGGCGTGGACTGGCAGGTGCCCGGCGTGCAAATCGAAGACCAGCCCCGTTTCGCCTGGCGCGGCTTGATGCTCGATGTCAGCCGTCACTTTTACACCAAGACCGAGGTCGAGCAACTGCTTGACCTGATGGCGCAACAAAAATTGAATACCTTCCATTGGCACTTGGTGGATGACCAGGGCTGGCGGATTGAAATCAAAAAATATCCGCGCCTCACTGAAGTCGGTGCCTGGCGGTCCGGGGTGGGCTTTAAACTCGATCCCCAATCCACCACCTCCTATGGCAAGGACGGCCGCTATGGTGGCTTTTACACCCAAAAGGATATTCGCGAAGTCGTCGCTTACGCCCAGTCCCTCCATATCACCATCGTGCCGGAAATTGAAATGCCCGGGCACTCCATCGCCTCCCTCTCCGCGTATCCGGAGAACAGTTGCTCCGGCGGGCCTTACTCCATCGATGCCACCGGCGGCGTTTTCCACGGCGTTTATTGCGCGGGCAAGGAGGAGACCTTTGCTTTCTTGACCGATGTGCTGGATGAGGTCATGGATCTGTTTCCCGGCCAGTACATCCACATCGGCGGTGATGAAGTGCCCAAGGACAACTGGCGCAAGTGCGAATTGTGCCAGGCCCGCATGAAGTCCGAGGGGCTGAAGGACGAGCATGAATTGCAAAGTTATTTTATCCGCCGCATTGAAAAAATCGTCGATGCCCATGGCCACCACCTCATTGGTTGGAGCGAAATTCGTGAGGGCGGCCTGGCCCCCAGCGCCGCGGTTATGGACTGGATCGGTGGCGCCGTGGAGGCTGCGACTAATGGCCACAATGTGGTCATGTCCCCCACCAAGTACAGTTACTTCGACCATTATCAATCCACCAATCACACTGCGGAACCCCATGCCATCGGTGGCTATCTGCCGCTGAGCCAGGTGTATGCCTTCGAACCCTTGCCCGCCCGGCTCCCGGCGAAATTTCAATCCCACATCCTCGGTGGCCAGGCCAACTTGTGGACGGAATATGTCGCCAATTTCAAGCACGTTCAATACATGGTGTTTCCCCGCATTTGTGCCCTGAGCGAGGCTCTGTGGTCGCCGCGCGACGCCCGGGATTGGACCGGCTTTCAGCAACGCTTGCCGGCGGAATTCTCCCGCCTGGATGAGCAAGGCATTAACTACCGCAAAGGCAGCAGCGAATAACCGGTTATGACTCTGAAACCGCTCATCCCCGCGCCGCTGGATCCCGATTTCCAGCCGCTTTCCCTGTTCAACCAACAGTACCTGGCCGCCGCCCGCGCGGCGGGTCCAACCGTTCCCCTGGTGATCGGGCTGGAGCGCGAGGGCGGCCTGCTTTCCCGTTATGAAACCGAGGTTGCCGCCCTTGTGGATGGCGACACGCTGTTTTATGTCGAGCGGATCGTCAAGTTCCTGCTCTGGGCCCGGGGTGGCTGGCGCATCTATGTCGGTGGTCCGGCCGCCATTGGCGAATATATCCAGGCCAGCTATTCCGCCACCGGCACTCGCCAGTTTGATGTGGACCTCATGACCCGGGTCTATGAACAACCCTTTACCGTGGTGGTCACCACGGCCGGCGCCGTCCCGCCGGAAAAATCGGTCAACGTGATTCTGGGCGGCCATTTGGATGGCTGCCGCATTGGTTTTGATCTCGGGGCGAGCGATTACAAGGTTGCCGCCGTCCAGGCCGGGCAGGTGGTGTATAGCGACGAATTTCCCTGGGACCCCAAGGTCCAGGCCGATCCCGAATACCATTACCGCCATTTGTCCGCGGGCATCAAGAAAGCGGCCGCCCATTTGCCGCGCGTGGATGCCATTGGCGGCAGTTCGGCGGGCGTGATCGTCAACAATCAGTTCATGGTCGCCTCCCTCTTGCGCGCCGTGCCGCCGGAACATTTTGACCGGGCCAAAAACATTTTCCTCCGCATCCGCGATGAATGGCAGGTGCCGCTGGAAGTGGCCAATGACGGTGATGTCACCGCCCTCGCCGGGGCCATGTCCCTGACCACGCAGGGGTTGTTGGGCATCGCGATGGGTTCCAGCGAAGCGGTCGGCTATCTGAATCCCGCCGGCGGCATGACGGGCTGGTTGAACGAGCTGGCCTTTGCGCCGGTCGATGCCCACCCCCGCGCGGCGGCGGATGAATGGTCGGGGGATAGTGGCGTTGGTGTCATGTATTTCTCCCAGCAGGCCGTGAACAAGCTCCTGCCCGCCGCTGGCATCTCCCTGCCGGCCGATCTCGACCTGCCCGGCCGCTTGAAGGCGGTCCAGCAACTCATGGCCCAGAACGACCCCCGGGCCGCCCGGATCTATGAAACCATTGGCGTTTATTTTGGCTATGCCATTGCGCTCTATGCTGGTTTCTATGAATTCGATGGCCTGCTCATTCTCGGACGGGTCACCACGGGGCAAGGCGGTGAAGTGGTGTTGGCCAAAGCCCGCGAAGTGCTCCTGGCGGAATTTCCCGCCCTGGCCGCCAAAATCCAAATGCACGTGCCCGATGAAAAGAGCAAGCGCGTGGGCCAGGCCGTGGCCGCCGCCAGTCTGCCGCCGTTGAAACCATAATTGCATGAATCCGTATCACCAACTTGTGGCGGAATATGTCCGGCTGGCCCAAACTGGCAAGCAATGCCCGCTTGGTGGCCTGGCCGATGCGGCGCAGCCCCGCCTGCCTGACACCGCCCCCCAAGCGCTGATTTTTTCCCCGCATCCCGACGATGAATGCATCATTGGCGGCCTCGCCCTGCGCCTCTTTCGCGAGGCGGGCATGCACGTGGTCAATGTCGCCGTCACCCAGGGCAGCAACCGCGCCCGGCAGTCCGCACGCTTGGTGGAGTTGGAGCACGCCTGTCATTATCTCGGGTTCGGTCTGCTCACCACGGGACCTGGTGGTCTGGAAAAAATCACCGCCGCCGCCCGGTCGGCGGACCCGGCCACCTGGCGTGAAAAAGTCCAGGTCATCGCCAATATTCTGACCCGCGTGCAACCCCGCGTGATTTTTCTCCCGCACGATCGCGATTGGAACGGCACCCACATCGGCACGCACTGGCTCGTCGTGGATGCCCTGCGGGCCCTGGGCCCGGACTTTGCCTGTTACACGGTGGAAACCGAATTTTGGGGAGCCATGGACAATCCTAATTTAATGGTGGAATCCAGCCCCGCCGATGTCGCCGATCTGATGGCCGCCACCTCCTTTCACGTCGGCGAGGTCCAGCGCAATCCCTACCATTTGCGCCAGCCCGCCTGGATGCAGGACAATGTCCGGCGCGGCGGCGAACTCGTCGGCGGCCAGGGCGGCGCCGCGCCCGATTGCCATTTTGCCACCCTCTACCGCCTCCGCCGCTGGCAGGCGGGCACCTGGGAACCGGTCTTCACCGGTGGCCGGGTGCTGTCCGCCCAGTCTTCACCCGCCGACTTGTTTCCTTAATTCAATCCTATGAGCAACCCATCCAACATAACGCGCTACAATCGATTCCTGCTGCTGGTCGCCGGCCTGGGGGGGCTGCTTTACGGGATTGATGTCGGGATTATTGCCGGGGCGCTGCCCTACCTGGAGGCTACTTCCGGCCTGAACGCCGGCCAGCTTTCGTTTATCGTCGCCGCCGTGCTCCTGGGCACGGTCATTTCCACCCTGTTTGCCGGCCTGATCGCGGATAAAATTGGCCGCAAGTGGCTGATGACTCTCTGCGGCGTCCTGTTCGTCCTGAGCATTCCCGTCATCGCCCTGTCCCACAGCTATGAAATGCTCGTCTGCGGGCGCTTGTTGCAAGGCATCAGCGGTGGCTTTATCGGTGTGGTGATTCCGCTTTACCTCGCCGAATGTCTCGGGGCCAGCAGCCGGGGCAAGGGCACGGGCATTTTTCAATGGATGCTCACCCTGGGCATCGTCGCCGCCGCGCTGGTCGGCATGTATTTCAGCTACCGGGTGGACACCGTCACCCAGCACGGCACCCCGGAACAAATTTTTGCCTTCAAGGACACCGCCTGGCGCAGTATTTTCTGGGTCTCCCTGCCGCCGGGAATTTTGTTCGTCATCGGCAGTTTCCTGGTGGCCGAATCCCCCCGCTGGCTCTACCAGCGCGGCCGGCGCGATGCCGCCCGCACTGCCTTGCTCCGCTCCCGCACCCCGGCGCAGGCCGACCTCGAACTTCAGGAAATGGATGCCACCTCGGGCCAGGAGCAAAAGCGCGCCGCCAGCGGGGCGGCCCGCGAATCGCTGTTACGCCGCAAATATGTCATTCCCTTTGTGCTGGCCTGCATCATCCTCGCCTGCAACCAGGCCACCGGCGTCAATTCGGTTATCGGCTATAATACCACCATCCTTTATCAAGCCGGGCTCTCCGATGTGGCCGCGCATTGGGGTTATGTGATTTTGACCACTGTGAATTTCCTCACCACCATCGGTGCGGTCATGCTGGTGGATCGCAAGGGCCGGAAATTTCTCCTCTCCCTGGGCACGGCCGGCATCATTGTTTCGCTGGTCTGCGCCGGTCTGCTGTTCCAAAAAAATGAAGCCCGTCGCGTGGATTGCAAAGACGCCGCTCAAAGCCTCGTCACCGCTGATCAAACCGCCAGCCTGCCCTTCGATGAAGCCCTGGCCAGCCGGCTGCTGGGCAGTAACAACTCCATGAACGGCCAGCCCAAAAGCCTGACCATTATTTATTCCTATGGCGACTTTCGGGCCGCCAGCCAGGTGGTGCGCTCGGATGACAAAGGGGCCAGGCCCATTGAACTGAACCGCGCCAGTGCGCTGCCCCAGAACAAGGTTAAAGCGTTCTTCGCCAATCCCTTCGCCAGTCTGGATGCCGCCACCAATGCGCCCTTGAAAATCGAACACGCCCTCATTTCGCCGGTGCCCTCGGAAGGCAATGGCTGGCTCACCGCCATTTGCATCTACGCCTTCATGGCGTTCTTCGCCATCGGACCCGGCGTGTGCGTGTGGCTCGCCCTGTCCGAATTGATGCCCACCCGCATCCGTTCGAACGGCATGAGCTTCGCCCTGCTCATCAACCAGATTGTGTCCACGGTGATTGCCGCCGTGTTCCTGCCCACCGTGGGCCAGTACGGTTACTCCACCATGTTCTTTATCTGGGCCGGTTGCACCGTGGTCTACTTCCTGACCGCGTTCTTCCTCCTGCCGGAAACCAAGGGTAAAACCCTCGAGGAAATTGAGGCGCAATTCGCCGGCAAAAAGTCCTGACCCCGCCGGGTTCCGCTGCTGACGATGCGCTGCCCGCCCACCATCCTCGGAATCTTGGTGCTGGCCATCGCCTGGCTCGCCGCTCCGGCGGTACGGGCCGCCGCCGTCATCACGTCGGACATCTGCGTTTACGGCGGCACCAGCGGCGGGGTGACCGCCGCGGTGGCCGCTGCCCGCCTGGGCAAGAGCGTGGCCCTCGCGGTCGTAAATAATCACGTGGGCGGCATGTCTGCTGGCGGCCTCGGGGTGACCGATCTGGGGAATAGCGCCTCCATCGGCGGTCTGGCCGCCGAATTTTACGCCCGCGTGGGCCGGGCCTACGGCTCCACCAACCCCGTCTATTACTTCGAGCCGCATGTGGCCGAGAATGTGTTTTTGCAAATGCTCGCCGGGGCCGGCGTGCCCATTTACACCAATCAGCAACTGGCGGCGGTCACTCTCTCCAACCTCGTGATCACCCAGATCACGATGGTGGATGGCACCATTTATCGTGCCCGGGAATTTATCGACACCACCTACGAGGGCGACCTCATGGCGCAGGCTGGAGTCAGCTATACGGTCGGCCGCGAATCCGCCGCCACCTATGGCGAATCCCTCGCCGGGGCTACTGTCAACTCCACGGCCTATCCTTGCGATCCGTATCTCATCCCCGGCAACCCCACCAGCGGCCTGCTGCCCTTCATCCAGCCCGGAGTCCCCGGCGCCGCCGGCTCAGGCGACAGCAAGGTGCAGTGCTATAATTTCCGGCTGTGCCTCACGCAAAATCCCACCAACCAAATTCCCCTCACCGCCCCCGCCAATTATTCCGAGGCCACCTACGAATTGCTCCACCGTTACATCAATGCCTATGTGGCCGCCAATGGCTCCGTGCCGTTGAACCGGCTGATTGATGTGCAAACCATCATTCCCAATGGCAAGACGGACATTAATGCCTACGCGGACATTTCCAGCGATTTCATTGGCTACAATTACACCTATCCCACCAATACCTTTGCCGGCCGCCAGCTCATTTACCAGCAGCACAAGGATTTTCTCAGCGGCCTGCTGTATTACCTCGCCACCAGCACCAACGTGCCCGTGAATGTCCGCACCAGCATGCAATCCTGGGGTTATGCCCGGGATGAATTTCAAGACAATGGCGGCTGGCCCTATCCGCTCTACATCCGCGAGGCGCGCCGCATGCTCAGTGACTACGTCATGCAACAGGGCGATGCCCTCGGCAGCCGCTTTGCCACCGATGCCGTCGCCCTCGCCAGTTACACCATCGACAGCCATCCCGTCGCCCGGTTCGCCTACAATGGCGTCTCCGTCACCGAGGGCGGCATGGGCCTGGCCGTGCCCATGCCGTATCCCATTAGTTACCGCGCCATCGTCCCCAAAGTGGGCCAGTGCCAGAACCTGTTCTGCACCTTTGCCCTCTCCGCCAGCCACGTCGGCTTTGCCTCCGTTCGGCTGGAACCGCCCTTCATGATGACCAGCCAGAGCGCCGCCACCGCCGCCGCATTTGCCCTGGACGATCAAGTCCCCGTGCAGGCCGTCAACTATTCCAAGCTCGCCGCCCAGTTGCTGGCCGATGGCCAGGTGCTCTCTTGGAATAGTGTGCAGCCAGTGAGCACGAATGGCGTCGTCTTGATCGTCACCAATGCCTCCGGCATATCGCTGGCCGGCAGTTGGTCCCTCGGCTCCAATCCCGGCGGCTGGCCCCTCCCCAATGGCCCTTACTGGCACGACGGCAACACCGGCAAAGGCACCAAGTACCTCCGCTTCACCCCCAATCTCGCGACCAATGGTTATTACGATGTCTACCTCTGGTGGGTCTATGCCTCCAACCGCGCCACGAACACTCCGTTGGACATCGCCAATGCCACCAGCACCAACCGGGTTTATGTGAACCAGCAAATCAACGTCACCAACTGGGTCAAAATCGCCGCCAGCAATTATTTCAGCGCCGGCACCAGCGGCAGTGTGACCATTCGTAACGATGGCACCGCCGGTTATGTCGTCGCCAATGCCGTCCGCTGGATGCCGCTGGGCAGCATTGCCCCAGTGGCTCCCGGTGCCAGTGCCCCGCTCATCCAGGTCGTGGCCAGCGATGCCGTGGCCGGGGAATTCGCCACCAATGCCGGCCGCTTTACCATCGTCAGTCCGAATGGCGCCAACCTGGCCCCGGTCACCGTCCATTACGCCGTCACCGGCACCGCTCGCAGTGGCGTGGATTATGCCGCCCTGCCCGGCAGTGTCACCCTGCCGGCGGGCGCGCTGGCCGCCCCGGTGCCCGTCAATCCACTGGGCAACAACCTCACCCAAAATGTGGCCAGTGTGACCCTGACCTTGCTCCCCGCCACCAATTACACCACCGCCACCCTCGCGAGTGCCACCCTCACTCTCCAGGACTTTCCGCTCAACGTCTGGAAACGAACCAGCTTCACCGCCCCCGAACTCGCCGACCCCACCGTGAGTGGCGACCCCGCCATCCCCGCGCACGATGGCCTGCCGAATCTCCTGAAGTATGCCCTGGGTCTGCCGCCCAAAACCCCCGTGACCAATGCCTTCCATCCCGCGATTCAAAATAACCACCTCACCCTGACCTATACCCAGGCCGCGTCCGCTCCCGATGCGGCTTTGAATTTCCTCTGGTCCCCGGATTTGCGCACCTGGTTTTCCGGCCCTGCGTATTTCACCACCCGGTTGCTTGCCGATCAGGTGACCAATCAACTCCGGCAACTCCAGGCGGTCCTGCCCGCCACCACCAATGGTTTCCTCCGGGCGCAGGCCACCCGGCTTTAATTCCTCATGTCGAATCCTGCTCTGCAAGCCATCGTGAATCATGCGGTCCGGCAAACTCTCGCCGACTTCGCACCCATCCAACTGGCCCCCGATGACCTGGCCGTGACCCTCGTGGATCTGTGCGATCCCGCCCGGCCCGAATGGGCCAGCCATCGCGGCGATGTTCTGATCTATCCCGCCAGCGTAATTAAACTCTTTTATCTCCAGGCCGCCCACGCCTGGATGGAACGCGGACAACTCGCCGACACCGCCGAGTTGCGGCGGGCCCTGCACGACATGATCGTCCATTCCTACAACGAGGCCACCGGCTATATCCTCGACCTGTTGACCGGCACCACCAGCGGTCCGGAACTGTCCGTGGTGGACCTGGCCATTTGGCACGAACGCCGCCAGGCCGTGAACCGCTACTTCAGCGCGCTCGGCTACACCCAGATCAACATCAACAAAAAGCCCTGGTGCGAGGGACCCTATGGCCGGGAGAGCCAGGCCCAGGCCGCCTACGAGCCCCGGCGCAACTGGCTCACCAGCAATGCCGCCGCGCGCATCCTCATGGAAATGGCCACCGGCCGGGCGGTTACCCCCGATCGTTCCCGCCAGATGCTGGCCCTGCTCCAGCGCGATTTCGCCCAACCCGGCGACCTGGACCCAGCCCTGCTCGCCTCCGGGGTGGAGGACCAGGCCCGCACCTTCACCGCCCCCGGCCTGCCTCCCACCGCGCGCCTGTGGTCCAAAGCCGGTTACGTCAGCACCCACCGCCATGATGCCGCGTACATTGAGCTGGCCAATGGCGCCCGGTTTGTGCTCGTCACCTTCACCGCCAACCACGCCGGGGAAAAAACCATCATTTCCGCCCTCGCCCGCCAGGTGGCCACCGCCATGGCCGCCACCTGAACTGCTGGGTTTGATCCACCAATTGGCAAGGGCGTTAAGGCAGGAAACGGAGGGGGATTCACCGCAAGGTACCGCGGCACCAAGCCGCGACGGCCGTCAAAGCGCCACCCTGCCGAAATCTTGGTCATGGACGCCCTTTAGCCAAGCCCCCCATCAAATCGCTTGCCGTTCGACCGCGAATGGCTTCCAATCTAGGTCCACCGTTTTTGGTAAATGGAAAAGTTACATTGTGTCATCGGGTCCGGTCCGGCCGGCGTCGCCTGCGCCACGGCATTGCTGGCGCGGGGGGCGCGGGTGCTGATGCTTGATGCCGGCCTCGAACTGGAGCCGGATCGCGCGCGGATCATCCGGCCACTGGCCGAGAAGACCCCGGCCCAGTTTACGGCGGCCGACCAGGCGGCGTTGCGGGGCGGCCAGCAATCCTCGGCGAAGGGGCTGCCGCGCAAATTGATTTTTGGTTCGGATTTCCCTTATCAGGCCACGGAAACGGACATTCCCTGGCGCCCCGGCAATGTCAGTCTGGAACCATCCCTCGCGCTGGGTGGGTTCAGCAATGTCTGGGGCTCTGCCATGCTGCCCTATCGCGATGCGGATATCGCCGACTGGCCAATTAAAAATGCCGAGCTCGCCCCGCATTACCGCGCCGTGACCGCGATCACCGGCCTGGCGGCGCAAACGGATGATCTGGCCGAGTCGTTCCCGCTTTATTGCGACCAGCCCGCGCCGCTCAAGCCGAGCCGGCAGGCGGATTTGTTCTTGGGCAATCTCGTCCGCCACCGCGCTCCCCTGCACGCCGCCGGCTGGCGGTTCGGACGCTCGCGCCTGGCCGTGCGGGCGGCCGCGACCCCGGCGGGACCCGGCTGCAATTATTGCGGGTTTTGCATGTCCGGTTGTCCTTACAGTTGCATTTTTAATGCCGCCGACACCGTGCGGCAGTTGGCCGGCCGGCCGGGATTCACCTATCAACGGGATGTCATCGTGACCACCCTCCGCGAAGTGGACGGAGCCACGGTGATCGAAGGTTTTCACCGCCGCACCCGCGCTCCGCTCACCCTCCGGGCGCAGCGGGTTTACCTGGCGGCGGGGGTCATTCCCACCGCCCAAATCCTCCTGCGCTCCCAGGGCGACTACGATCAGCCCTTGCGCCTGCGGGACAGCCAGTACTTTTTGTTCCCGCTCCTGCTGGCCCGGCGCACCCGGGATTTGCCTTCGGAAGCCTTGTACACCCTCAGCCAGTTGTTCCTGGAAATCAACAACCCGGCGGTAAGTGCCCACACCGTGCATTTGCAGGTCTACAGTTACAGCGATATCATTGCCCAGGCCGTCCGGCAATCGCTCGGGCCGCTTCGGGCGCTGGCCCCCGCGTTATTGGAGCGCATGCTCGTATTTCAAGGTTATTTGCATTCGCATGAATCAGCCAGCATCCGTCTGACCTTGCAACGGGACGGGGCGAAAGACGTGTTGCAATTGCAGGCCGAGCCGCATCCCGAAACCCGGCCGCGCATCCAGAAACTCCTGCGGGTGCTCCTGCGCCAGTCGCACCGCCTGGGCGGCATGGTCGTGCCCCCCATGCTGCAGTTGCCCCAACCCGGGCGTGGCTTTCACTCCGGCGGATCCTTCCCCATGCGGACCACTCCGGGGAAATTCACCAGCGATTGCCTGGGCCGGCCGTCGGGCTGGTCCCGGGTGCATGTGGTGGATGCCAGCGTGCTGCCCAGCATCCCGGCCACCACAATTACCTTTTCCGTCATGGCCAATGCCCATCGCATCGGCTGGGAGACGGCCAGTCAGTGAACTATTTATGAGTCAAAAACCGATTTGCGCCATCACCGGGAGCCATGGTTACGTGGGCGGCTGCCTCCGGGCCTTTCTGGCGGCGCAGGGCTGGGATATTCTCAACCTGACGCGCCAGCCGAAACCGGGCACGCGGGGCGTGCCCTTTCAACTGGGGTCGGAAGTCGCGCCAGCGGCCCTGGCGGGGGTGTCAGCCCTCATCCATTGCGCCTACGATTTTAAGCCGTTGAGCTGGGCGGAAATCCAGGCCGTGAATGTGCGGGGCACGCAAAAGCTATTGCAAGCCGCCCGCGTGGCGGGGGTGCCGCAGATCGTCTGCATTTCCAGCATCAGCGCCTACGACGAATGCCGGTCGCTGTATGGGAAAGCCAAGCTAGTCATCGAGCAAATCGCCCTGGATCAAGGGGCATTGGTCATCCGGCCGGGCCTCGTCTACGGCCCTGGCCCGGGCGGAATGTTTGGCAAACTGACCGCCCAGGTGCGGAAATCGTCGGTAATCCCCCTGATTGGGGACGGTTCGCAGATTCAGTTTTTGGTGCATCACGCCGATTTGTCGGCCTTCGTGGCCCAAGCGCTCACATCGCCGCCGGTCGCCCCCCGGCGGCTCACCGCCGCCCATCCGCAACCCTGGCCGTTCAAGCAGTTGCTTCAGGAAATTGCCCGGGGGTTGTCGAAAAAAGTGACGTTTGTCCCGCTGCCCTGGCGGCTGGTCTGGGCGGGTTTGAAAAGCGCCGAGACGCTGGGCGTGCGCCTGAATTTCCGGAGCGACAGCCTCGTGAGCCTCATGTACCAAAACCCGCAGCCAGATTTTACCCCCAATGCCGCCGCCGGTTTGCGGTGCCGGCCCTTTGACATCGGCCAGTTAACGCTTTAAAACGGCGCCTCGCCCTGCCCGAAAACGTTTGCCTTTCCCGCGATTCCTTGTTTTATAACTGCTATCACCCTATGCATTGCCGCCCCTTTCGCCTCCTGGCTGCCCTGTTCGTCCTGCTCGCCACCCGGGCCACGGGTGCCGCCGAGGAAAACCCCCTGGCCTGGCCCCCGATAACCGCCCAAACCCGGCCCTGGTGCTTTTGGTGGTGGCCGGGCAGCGCGGTGGACACCACCAATCTGACCCGCAGCCTGGAACGCTTTCAGGCCGCCGGTTTGGGCGGGGTGCATATCATTCCCATCTACGGCGCGCGCGGGGCCGAGGCGCAATATCTGGATTACCTAAGCCCCGGCTGGCTCGGGATGCTGCGCCACACGGTCACCGAGGCCCACCGCCTGGACCTGGGCGTGGACATGACCACCGGCACCGGCTGGTGCTTCGGCGGACCCAATGTCAGCGATCGCGATGCCAATGCCTCCGTGGTGGTGAAAATCATCACCGTTTCCGCCGGTCAGCCCCTGACCAACCACTTTAACCCCGCCGGCACCCAGGCGCTCATCGCCTATTTGTCCGATGGCACCTACCGGGATTTGACCGATAAAATCCGTCCGGATGGCAGCGTGGACTGGACTTCCGGGGATCAAAACGCGCGGCTGTATGCGCTTTCCCAAAAGCCCTCCGGCCAAAAGGTGAAGCGGCCCGCGCCCGGCGGTGAGGGCTGGATGCTGAACCTGATTTATCCGGACGCCGTCGGGCGCTGGCTGCAACGCTATACGGACGCCTTTGCCCATTACGAAGGCCCCCGGCCGCGGGCGCAGTATCATGACTCCTATGAGTACCGGTCCGACTGGTCGCCGGATTTCCTGGCCCAGTTTGAAAAATTGCGCGGTTACTCGTTGGCCGCCCATTTCCCGGAGCTCTTCGGCACCAATCACGATGAAGTGGCCGCGCGCGTGAAATGCGATTACCGCGAGACGGTTTCGGAAATCATGGCCGGCCAGTCCCTGCCGCGCTGGGTGGACTGGTCGCATCAACACGGTTTCCTCACCCGGGACCAGGCCCATGGTTCGCCCGGCAACCTGCTCGATTTGTATGCCGCTGCCGACATTCCCGAGACCGAAATGTTTCACCTGGACCGCAACCGGCTCATCTCCAAGTTCGCCTCCTCCGCGTCCCACGTGGCGGGCCATCTCCTCACTTCCGCGGAGACCGGCACCTGGCTGGCCGAGCATTTCACCGAGACGCTCGCGGACGTGAAATTCCTTGCCGACGACATGTTCCTCTCCGGCATCAATCATGTTTTCTACCACGGCAACTGCTATTCCCCCGATGAAGCGGGCTGGCCCGGCTGGTTGTTTTACGCTTCCACCGAAATGAATCCGCGCAACTCGATCTGGCACGATGTCCTCACGGTAAATACGTATATTGCCCGCTGCCAGGCGGTCCTGCAAGCGGGCCAGCCGGACAATGATGTGCTGCTCTACTGGCCGGTCCATGATTTTTGGATGCAGCCGGATGGCCCCCTGCTGCCGCATTTCACCGTGCATGCCCGGGGTTGGTTTGAAAGCCAGCCCGTCGGTTTGGCCGCGCAAAAACTGTGGAATCTCGGCCAGGCCTTTGATTACGTCTCCGACCGGCAGCTCGCCACCTCCCAGGTGGTCAATGGTCGCATTCAAATGGCCGGCGGTTCCTACCGCGCCGTGGTGGTGCCGGCGTGCCATTATATCTCCAGCCAGACCCTCGCCAATCTCACGCTGCTCGCGGATTCCGGCGCCACCGTGATTTTTGACCGGCAATTGCCATCGGACGTGGCTGGTTTGGACCAACTGGAAAGCCGCCGCCTGGCGCTGAAAATGTCCTGCGCCACGCTGGCCAAAACCGCGCATGTGGGCGACCTCGGCACCGAGTTGACGGCCGCCGGGATCCGCCGGGAAACGCTGGTCGATGCCGGCCTGTCCTTTGTCCGCCGGGGCTGTCCCGGCGGCTGGAATTATTTCATCGCCAATCGCACCACGAATGATTTCGCCGGGTGGATCACGACCGCCCGCACTGGGGATTCGGCCGTCTTGCTCGATCCGCTCACGGGCCAGGCCGGGGTGGCTGCGTCCCGCAAAACCGGCGGGCAGACGGAGGTTTATCTGGATTTGCCCGCCGGGGCCTCAGTGGTCTTGCGGTTGGTGGCCGACCAGCTGGTGGCGGGCCCGGCCTGGAAATACTGGCGGCCCCAGGGCCCGCCCGCGGAACTGGCCGGCCCCTGGCAGGTCCATTTCGTGCAGGGCGGACCCGCATTGCCCGCCGATTTCGCGGCGGCCCGACTGGATTCCTGGACCCGGCTGGGCGACCCCCATGCGCAGCGTTTTGCCGGCAGTGCCACGTACACGTTGCACTTTGACGCGCCCGCCGCCCGCCGTGGGGCCTGCTGGCTGGACCTCGGCGACGTGCGGCAGAGCGCGCGGGTGCGCCTGAATGGCCGGGATTACGGCACCCTCATCACCCCGCCCTTCCGCGTGGCGGTGGCGGATTTGCAACCCCGGGACAATGTGTTGGCCGTGGAAGTTACCAGTGTGTCCGCCAACCGCATCCGTGACCTGGACCGCCGGCAGGTGCCGTGGAAGGTCATGCGGGACATTGGCATCGTAACTCTAGACTACCAGCCCTTCAACGCCGCCAACTGGCCGCTGACCGATGCCGGATTGCTCGGGCCGGTGACGTTAACCCCGGTGGTGGCCGCCGCGCCTTGAATCAGGCTCCGATTGCCGCGGCCAATGCCTTCGGATTGCTTGGGATTGGACAATCAATCCTCGATGGCTTAGTTTCCGAAGATGAATCTCAAAATCGAGATTGAGCGCGCGGCCGACGGACGCTGGCTGGCCGAAGTTCCAGATTTGCCCGGCTGTCTGGCTTATGGCCAGACACAGGTGGAAGCCCTGGCCAATGCCCGGGGACTGCCCATGCGCGTCATGTCCAATCGTTTGCAACCCATCGAATCCGTTTCGGCGGGTGCAGAATTTGATCTGGCGGAGGATAGTGCGGAACTGGCAGCCGAATTATTGCAGGCGGCCGACGGGCCCTTTACGCCGTTTCATCCCCAGGATCTGCAAGTGATCGCTGACCGGGCGCTCCGGGATCACCGCGCCCGGCAGTCATGATTCGGTTAACTCAACGCCACGAATTATTTAACGCCGATTTTGACAGGCAATACCGCTGGTATTTGGCCGAGGCGGATGAGGCCGTAGCCGGTAAATCTTTAAAATCAGTCCAGGACACGTTAACTTTATTGGCCACCCAACCCGATTTGGGACGCCGTCGAACATTCCGTCATCCCAAGTTGCAGGGAATTTATTCGGCTCAAGTCCGGCGTCCCTTTCAAAAAATTTTAATTTTCTATCGCGCCACTGGAAATAATTTTGAAGCCTGGCGGTTGATGCACGGCGCGCGCAACTTATCCCGCCGGCTGGTTGAACCTGTTTTATGACGACATTAAATGATAATTCACCCATGCGTGATGTGCTCGCCGCCTTTCCCGGCGCGCAGCGCGCCTTGTTCCGGCGTTACCATATCGGTGGCTGCAGTAGTTGTGGCTTCAGTCCCGAGGAAACGCTGGCCGGCGTCTGTGCCCGTAACGGGAATCTCGACACCTCCGAGGTGCTGGCCCATATCCAGTCCAGTCACGAGCAGGACGCCAGGGTGCTTATCGCGCCGCAGGAACTGGCCGGGTTGATGAAAACCGACCCGACGGTAAAGCTGGTGGATGTGCGTTCGCGGGAGGAATTCGAGGCGGTAAACATTCCCGGTTCGGTCCTGCTATCCCAACCCGTCATGCAGCAAATCATGGCCAGCGGCTCGAACACCAGCCCCATTGTGGTGATCGATCACGCCGGCAAAAACGGCCTGGATGCCGCCGCCTATTTCATGGGGCACGGTTTGCAGAACATCCGCTGCCTGCTGGGCGGCATTGATGCCTGGGCCCGGGAAGTGGACCCCGCCATGCGCCGCTACAAGCTGGGGTAAGGCTGCCCTTATACGTTGAATTTAAACAGCAGCACGTCGCCGTCTTTGACGACGTATTCCTTGCCTTCCATCCGGTATAGACCCTTTTCCCGGGCGGAGGCGACGGAACCGCATTTAACCAGGGCATCGTACGCCACGGTTTCCGCTTTGATGAACCCGCGTTCGAAATCCGAGTGGATCACCCCGGCCGCCTTCGGGGCGGTGTCGCCCGCGTGAATGGTCCAGGCGCGCACTTCTTTTTCCCCGGCTGTGAAATAGGTCCGCAAGCCCAGCAGATGGTACGTGGCCCGAATCAATAACCCGACCCCGGATTCATTGACGCCCAGTTCTTTCAAGAATTCCTTGGCTTCGGCGTCGGATAGATCGATCAAATCGCTCTCGATTTGGGCGCTGATAACCACCGCTTCGCAAGCGAAATGGTGCTGGGTGTATTCCCGCACCTTCAGGACGTAGGGATTCTGGTCGGCCGTGGCCAGGTCCGTTTCCTTCACGTTACAGGCGAAAATCGTCGGCTTGTCCGTCATGAGCCAGAACAGGCGTGAAATGGCCTTTTCCTCGGGTGTGAGCTCGAGGGTCAGGGCCGGCTTGCCCGCGTTGAGATGCGGCTCGATTTTCTTGAGCACCTGCTCCTGGGCCAGCGCTTCCTTGTCACCGCGCTTGGCGTCTTTGGCCACACTGCTCAAGCGCTTTTGCACCGCTTCCAAATCGGACAACACGAGCTCCGTGGTGATGGTTTCAATGTCCCGCACGGGGTCGACACTGCCGGTCACGTGATGAATATCCGCGTCCTCGAAACAGCGCACCACCTGCACAATCGCGTCCACTTCGCGGATGTGTGTGAGAAATTTATTGCCGAGACCCTCGCCCTGCGAGGCGCCTTTCACCAGACCGGCGATGTCCACAAACTCAATCGCCGCCGGGATGATCACCTGGGTTTTCGCAATGCTTTTGAGCACCTCCAGACGCGCATCCGGCACCGTGACGATGCCAATATTCGGATCAATCGTGCAGAACGGATAGTTGGCCGCCTCGGCCTTGCGCGTGCGGGTGACCGCGTTGAACAGGGTTGATTTGCCCACATTGGGCAATCCGACGATTCCAGCTTTCAGCATATAAAATTAAAAAGTAAGGGACGTTAAAGTTTGTAGCCGGCCATTTTTAGCGCGATCTGCACCAGGCCGAAGGCGATCAGCACCACGCCGGAGAGGTGTTGCATGCGCACCAGGGTGCGCTCATTCAGGCGGCCATAACCGCGCGAGACGGCGAAACTCAAACCCGAGAACCAGGTGTTGGTGCCCAGGGCCACGCCCGCCACGCACGCCGCCTTGGCCGCCATCGTGTCATCCACCCAGTCATGGGACAGCAGGTAGGCCGCCAGAAAAATCCAAAAGAGAAACACGCCCAGGTTGCCCATCACGCGGACCAGGCCGGTCATGTAGCCGGAGTGGGGGTGCAGGCGATGTTCCAGCCGGGCTTCCAGTTTTTCCGAGGTGGTCCCCAGTTTGGTGGGCACGGATTTGGCCAGCAGGAATTTCAGGCCAATGAAAACGATGAAGGCGCAGCTAAAGATTTCCATGACGGTTTTCACCCGGCCGCCGGTGAAAAAGGACGAAAAGCCGGTGAAGGAAATCGCACAGTAAATGCATTCCATCGTCGAGGCGCCCAGGCCAATGAGCAGCGCCCAGAGGAAGCCGCGGCGCGCCCCCTCATTCAAAATGGTCAGGTTGATGGGACCAAACGGAATCGAGGAGAGCACCAGTCCGCAGACATAACCGGCCAGGCCGGAAGCCAAAATGGGGTGCAACGTGAGCATGGACTTATTTCCGCGCCTCCGCCTCCTCGCTGTCCTCCTCCTCGTCCTCGATTTCATGCCGCCAGGCGCGGGAAATGTAGGGACGCACGAACCCATACAGCAAATAGCAGGTGAAAATCAGCGGGGCCAGCACCGGCAGCACTTTTTCCCAGAGGATGAAGAAAAAGCCCACGCACAGCACGATGATGATCATTTTGGCAAAGCTGCGCTTGGCGCGAAAATCCAGGTTTTTGAAGCTGGGATATTTCACCTCACTGACCATCATGAGCGAGAGAAACACCAGCAGCGCCGGCAGGACGAAGCGCAGCTTGCTCAGCGTGAAGTCCTTTTCCTCAATCCAGAGCAACAACAGGGTGAGCGATGCCACCATTCCCGCCGCCGCCGGGATGGGGAACCCCAAAAACTCCTTGCCCCCGCCACTTTGATTCATGGCCGCCAGACAATTGAAGCGCGCCAGCCGGAAGGCCCCGCAGATCAGGTAAATCGAGGCAATGAACCAGCCCAGTTGCGGATAGCTGATAAAAACGCCTTTGAGCACGATGCGATGCACCAAAAAAGCCGGGGCTGCCCCGAACGAAACGATGTCCGCCAGCGAGTCAAATTCCCGGCCAAAGGGGCTTTCGTGCCCGCCCATGCGCGCCACCCGGCCATCCAGCAAATCAAAAATACAGGCCAGCAAAATCAAAAACAGGGCTGTGTGAATGACCGGAATGAAATTGGGCGCGTCCGGGTCGGCCTCCACAATCTTGGTCAGGGCCAGGAACCCGCAGAACAAATTGCCCGCCGTCATCAGGTTCGGCAGGAAGTAGATTTTGAGCTTCTCGCTTTCGGGCGCCGGTACGGGCGGGTTTACCTTGGGCGTGGCCATAAGGATCAATCGAACGCTGCCAGAATGGTTTCACCGCCCACCACCTTGTCGCCCAACTTCACCTTGATTTTGGCCTGGCGCGGCAGGTACACATGGGCCCGGGAGCCAAATTGAATGAGGCTTATGCGCTCACCCCGGATCACCGGATCATTTTCCACCACCCAGGGGACAATCCGCCGGGCAATCAGGCCCGCGATCAGGCGCACCCCAATTTTCTCACCCCGGGGTTCGATGGCTTCAATCCCGATCAGCACGTTTTCATTGAAATCCGCGCAATCCGTGCGCATGGCATTCAAATACTGCCCCGGGTGATGCTTGAAATAACCCACCCGGCCGGTCACCGGGGCGTTCTGGACATGTACGTCGAAGACGGAAAGGAAAATGGAAATCCGCTGGCATTCCCCGCCCATGAATTCGGTTTCGGTGGTGGTGTCGATCACATCCACCGTGCCGTGCCCGGGGGCGACCACCAGATTTTTGCCAGTTGGCGTATTGGCCTCCGGGTCGCGGAAGAAGTAAAACGTGAACACCATGAACAGCACCCACAAGCATACGAGCGTGCCGGCGAGCCCCAGCACGAAGGCCGCCAAATACTTGGCCAGCAAGGCGACCGTCAGCAGGCCTGCCACGGCCACCCCCGACCAGGTAATGAGCCGGAGCGCCGCCTGCGAAGCTTTTCCTGAGTGTTTCACCCCGTCAGAGTAATTATGTTTGCGCCCGGTGGCAATTCGGCATTTTACCGGGTTTTTCCCGGGGTACGGACCGGCGCTGCCGTCTGGCGCGAGTTGGGGCCAAGCCGCCACCAACCCGCCAGTATTTATTGCCCCCCAGGAATCCAAAACTCGCTGTGGCAGCGGCACCGGCTTTATAGTGCTTGGCTCCGGCCGCGCGCCCGGTAGCATTTGGGGATGCAGCCAGCCAGTGATCCGCCTGGGGACGAACCCGCGCCGCCCCGCGGCTACTTTGCGACCACGCAGTGGACCCTCGTGCTGCATGCCGGCCAGGGGGACTCAACCGGGGCCCGCGAGGCGCTGGCGCAGCTTTGCCAGAGTTACTGGTATCCACTGTATGCCTACGCGCGCCGCCGCGGAAACTCGCCGGCCGATGCGGAGGATTTGACCCAGGGATTTTTTGCCCGGCTGCTGGAACGCCACTCGCTGGCCGGCGTGCGCCGGGAGAAGGGCAAATTCCGCTCCTTACTGCTCGCCGCCTTCAACCACTATCTGTCCGACGAATGGGACCGGGCACGGGCCCAAAAGCGCGGGTACGGCCAGGTGGTTTCCCTGGACGCCACGCTGGCGGAGGAACGCTTCACGCGCGAACCGGCGGACCCGCTGACCCCGGAAAAATTGTTTGAGCGGAAGTGGGCCATGACGTTGCTGGAATCCGCAGTTCAGCGGTTGCAGGGCGAATACGCGGCGGCGGGGAAAGGCGCCTGGTTCGCCGCCTTGCGGTTTGGCATTGCCGGGGAACCGGGTGAGGCTGCCTATTCCGATATTGCGAAACAGCTTGGGGTAAAAGAACCGGCGCTGCGCGTGGCGCTCCATCGCTTGCGCGAGCGGTACCGGAAAGTGCTGCGCGCGGAAATTGCCCGGACCGTCGCGAGCGAGGCGGAGGTGGACGGGGAAATCCAGCATTTGTTTGCGGTGCTGGCGGGATGAAAATAAATGCCCGGGGCTTGTAACATTCCCGCCGCGATTCCTCTGTAACCGGTGGAATGACTATGAAAACCAACCAACTGTGCGGCACTTGCGGGAAACCTTTGGCCCCGGCAACCCTGCTCGGCTTGTGCCCGCAATGCCTGATGAAGGCGGGACTGCCCGCACCGATCCAATCCACCATCCCCCTGGGCGCCGACGCCTTCGTGGAGGGGCCGGAAACGGAGACGAAGGAGTTCGTGCCGGGCACGAAGCTGGGTTACATCGGCGATTACGAATTACTGGAGGAAATGGCGCGAGGCGGCATGGGCGTCGTCTATAAGGCGCGGCAGGCGAGTCTCAAGCGGATCGTCGCCATCAAAATGATCCGCGCGGGCGAACTGGCGGGGGAGACGGAGATCCGGCGCTTTCGGGCGGAGGCCGAGGCAGCGGCGCAATTACAGCATCCGAACATCGTGGCGATCCACGAGATCGGCGAGCATGCGGGCCGGCAGTATTTCTCGATGGATTTCATCGCGGGAAAAAATCTGGCGCAGTTCGCCGCCGGCAAACCCGTGGCGGCACGCCCGGTGGTGGACTGGCTGAAGACCATTGCCGCGGCGGTGCACTACGCGCATGAACGCGGCGTCTTGCATCGCGACCTCAAGCCGCAAAACATCATGCTGGATGCCGAACGGCGCCCGTGCGTGACGGATTTTGGCCTGGCGAAAAACCTGGCGGGAGACGGCTCACTGACGGCCAGTGGCGTGGTCATGGGCAGTCCGAATTATATGTCCCCGGAACAGGCGCGGGGGTTGAATGACCAGGTCGGGCGCGCGAGCGACGTCTACGCGCTAGGGGCGATCCTTTACGAACTGCTCACCGGCCGGCCGCCGTTTCACGGACAATCGGCCATGGACACCCTGTCACAAGTCGTGAATGACGAACCACCCCGGCCGCGTTCGGTGCATGCGAGCGTGCCAGCGGAGCTGGAAGCCATTTGTCTCAAATGCCTGGAGAAAGAGCCGGCGCGGCGCTACCCAACCGCGCGGGAACTGGAGCTGGACCTGGGTCGCTGGCTCGCCGGCGAGCCCGTGCTGGCGCAACCGGCCAGCGCCCTGCGCCTGACCAGCAGTTGGTTGCGGCAACATCGCTGGGTTTTCAGCGCGGCAGTGGCCGCGCTGCTGCTCACGCTCGCCGGCCTGACTTACGGATTTTTTGAACAAACCCGCTTTCTCATCTGGCACCAGGCAAATACGGGTGGGGACAAACCACCCGGGTTGCGCGGCTTTGGGGTGGATTTGCCGTCACGGGTGATGATCGCCCTGCTGCTGGTGGGCGGGGCGGCTGGCACCCTCGGCCGCCTGGCTTGGCACAAGCTCGCCGCCGCGAAAAGCCTGGCCGCCCTGCTCGTCAAGCCCCGCGCGGCCCGGACCTTTGCGGCCGGGAGCTTGATTTGGAGCCTGCTATTGATTGCCTTCGCCCTGGTTATGACGGCCAACGCCATCCATGACTACGTCTGGTCCGGGGTTTGGCCAGATTGGTTTGCGCTGGGCTTTATCCTGCTGGTGGCTTGGGCCGGGATGAACCGTCTCCTGCGGTTGGTACGTGAACAACTGCGGATCCCGGTCGCAGCACTTCCGGAATACCAGGCCTCACCAGCGTTTTCTGCCTGTCTCATTTGGATTTTTTGGGGTGTGGCTATTTTGCTATCGAGTGCCTGGATCCTGTCCGTGCCGCAGCCGGCGGCGCATGGCAACCTGATCCCCCTGTTCTGCGGGCTGATCGTGGCCATCACCCTGCGCGCGGGCCGGTTGCTGCTGGGCTGGGAATTTGGGCGCGAAGGTGCCGGGGCGCATCGCCAAACCTGGCGCTGGTTTAATTTCCTGGGGCGGACCGCCACCGTGAGCCTGGCGCTGGGGCTCCTGATGTTTGACTTGTTGTTTGTGCTGCTGATCTATTTCAGCGCCAACTCCAACCCCGGCTACCCACACGCCCAGGGCTTTTTCACCTGCGGACTGGTCTTTGGCGGGTTGCTGGTTTATTGGACGCGGAAAAAATGGTCGCCCGCCCAACCGTGCCCGGCACCCAAACCCTCTCCGATAACCTTAACGCCCGAGCAGTTGGCCCCGATTCACGCGGCGATTTTCGCTGGCCGGACCAACGACGCTTGCCAACTCTACCATGCGGCGAACGGGGGGAATCCCCGCCAAAAGGGGCTCGATTTGCTTAAATTTCGGTCCATGGAGGCGAAACTTAAGCGGTCGCACCCGGATCAATTTTCCCCCGGGGCCCTGACCGGCCCGGCAAAAAATGCCGGTGCCTGGGAGTGGTTGTGGCCGGGCATCCTCCTGCTGTTGGGGCTGTTGTTGTGGTTCCTGCCGGGCCAATGGATTGGATGGTTGGTTTGGGGGTTGTTTGGCCTGGTCTTTGGCGCCTTCATTCGGGCCATGTCGGCGAACCGAATGGCCGGTTGGAAAGCCGCGTATCGCGGCCTGCGCCCGGAGATAAAATGGGGGGCGTGGTTGCTCGTGGGGTGCTTCGCGCTGGCGATTCCGGGTTTTGCCACGATCCTCGTCGGCCTGATCCACCATCCGCTGGCGGCACGCCATTCGCCGGACGCCATACTGGCGGGTTTCGCCGTTGGGGTCATGGCTGGCTGGGTCCTGGTGCATTGGTCGATGGGGAGGCGGAAGGGAGAATAATCCAACATAGCTCCGCTGTCACAACCCTGTTCGGAAGGCAGAATCGCCACTGCCTCCCCGGCCAAACCGCGAACGAGGGGCTCGGAAATCATTATCCTGAACCGGCGGGCCGCCTTTCCTCCTTTATGGTTCCAACTGCGCCTCACGACGAAGTCCTTATGCCCCAAGACCACGCAACCGCCTCATTTCCACGACATGGTTACCGCTGGGCGGTGCTTGCCACGGGTGAATCTTCGGGCTTGATCTTCCCAAACCAGCGGACCCGGCCTTTTTGCCAGTCAATGAATTATTTCCGGCTGCCGACGTGGCGCTTGCGCCGGGTGACCCCGCTCAGGCCGGCCAGCATCAAACCGGGCAATAACAGGGCCGGTTTGGCCACCGCCGACATTCCTTGGGGTGCGGCGAAGCTGGCAAGGTCGCAGTTATCAGCGCCTGCTCCCTCGAAATGTTCATGTCGGCCAGGAAAGGGAATGCTTGCCGCAACCCCGCTCGAAAAAGTAAAACCCCATCCACAATCCTCGATATGCCAGTTGCCCTGGCCGCTGGTTTGGGCCCCGCCGCCGGTCGCTGTCGCGCTCGGCTCCTTGTGGGTGCTGGCCTCGGACCAGTCCCAGGCCAAATTAGCCGTCGCAGCAGCGTTGAGGCCGGCCAGCACGAGGGTGGTCATCGCAGTTGTTTTAATAAAACTAAACATACGTATTAGGGATGGTTATTTGGATTGTCCGCTCATTGTGCCCGCCATGGGTTCGGCTTCCATGGTTTTAAGGTTGGCAAAGTGTGTGTGCACCACTCCTTAAGAGGCCTCACCCTCATTTTGGTTCCCACAATTTTACAATTATTTGTACCCTGGCAGGGTGGCCATGTCCCGCCCCCCGCCGCGTCACCAACCTGCCGGCCAGAACGATTCTAAATTAATGCCCGGCTGTTGGTCCGTATGAATTTCGGGTCAAAATCCCGCATTCTGCCCCCCCATCCGCCCTCCCGAAGCTGCCCCTTTGCCCACCAACCTCCTAAAAACGGCCCATTTAATAATCTTTCTTGCTATTTAACACTTTTGCGCCCAGCCCGGTTCGGGTTGGGTTGGGTCACTGTAAGCCGCGCCTGCCCAAAAGGGTGCCGGTGCAATTTTAAGTGGAAAAACCTCGCCCAAACCCTGACACTGGGCGCTCGGATTCAGATGAGTATCAAACGGCAAACCTTATGGAGCTTGGCCCCGCTGCTGGTCACGTCAGCGGTGGGCTTCTTTTCGCTGCCGATGTTTCTGAATTATCTCGGGGATGAGATGTATGCCTTGTGGAATGACATCACCATTTTTGCCGGGATGTTTGGTTTCGCCGATTTGGGATTGGGAGTGGCGGTGGGCCGGTATATTGGCGTGGCCCTGGGCAAGAATGATCCAGCGGCGGTGCGGGGCTATTGGGGCACGGGCAACCTGATTATCCTGCCATTTCTCCTGCTGATTTCCCTGGGCTTTATCGGGGCTGGCGTCTGGTTGGGGCCCAAATGGTTTAACCTGGCACCGGGACATGTCGGCCAGTTGCAGGCTTGTTTTGTGGCGGGCGGCATCAATTTGTTCCTCAGCTATTACGGCACGTACTGGCTGATCCTGTCGCAGGCCCACCTGGATTTCAAATTCATCGGCCTCGTGCGGGTGGTCATGACCTTGCTGCAAATTCTGCCGGCCCTGGCCCTGGCCTATTTCATTCGTTCCCCGCTGTGGCTCGTGGTGTGGAGCACACTGGTGAGCCTGGTGCAATTACTGATTTTTATGGCGCATGCCCGCCGCCATTACAATTTGGGCATGGATTTTAAATCCGCCAGCCGGGCCCATGCCCGGGAGATGGCCGGGTACACCGCCAAAATGTTTGTGGGACTCACCGTGGGCTCATTTTTTGGTTCCATCGACCGCTTTATTCTCAGCCGGCTGGCCTCGCCGGCGGCGTTTTCCCCCTATATCTTTGCCGGTAATGTGGCGCAGCGCTTGCAAAGCCTGAGTGTCTCGGTGATGGGGCCGGTGCTGTACAATACCAGCCGGGTGGCGGGTCAGGCCGGCGGCCAGGCGGCCCGCATTTATAATGACAGCTTTGCCTTCATGTTTGAATGGTATTTGCTGGCGGCACTCTGGCTGGGCCTCTGGCATCCCATTCTCCTGCACCTGTGGCTGGGGCACACCATGGGACTGGTCAAGGGGACGGCCACGGCCGAATTGGTGGGACCGCTGATTGCCCCGTTGATCGCCGCCTGCTGCCTGACGGCGGTGGCGAATATTTCCAATTCCCAACTCGCCTCCATCAACCGCCTGGGCACCACGGTATGGTTCAGCCTCGCGGCGGGTCTGCTGGCCATTACCGGGGTGGTGGCTGGCTGGCATTTGGCCGGCTTAACCGGTGCGGCCTACGGTTTTCTCCTCAGCCGCGTGGCCCTCGTCGCCCAGGATATTTATACGGTACGGCTCATCCAGGCGGGCGGCTGGCTGAATCCCCGCACTTGGTGGCAGATTGCCGCTCAGGGGCTCGTCGCGGCTGGCTTTGCCCTGGCTTACCGGGTGATCCCCGGCGATTCCTACTGGCTGCTGCTGCCGGCGGCCTTGCATGGCGTGGGGGTCGCGGCCTGGTTGTTGCGCGCCCCGCTGCGCCGCTACCTCGCCAGTGCCGGGTGGCTCGGCCCGGGCACCCAGCTAATTTGAACTGTTACCATGAGTTTATCCCTACACCGTCGCGCCGAATTATCGGATCAGCAGATTTCCGGTTTGGAAGGCGCGCTGACAGCCTTTTACACGAATCCCCCCGCCAAATACTACCGGATGGCCGACAAGCCCCCGGCGCAGTATAATGTGCGCGAGCAACCTTTTCACTGCGACCTGATCAGCCGCGTGTTCCCCGGGGCCCGGGTGCTGGAGGCGGGTTGTGGCACCGCCCACCTGTGTCCCCAAGTGGAAAGCCGGGGCGGCCATTATTCCGGTTTGGATCATAGTGAGGTGCTCCTCCAGGACAATCGGCGGCGCTTTCCGCAGGCGGCGTTTTATTCCCTGCAATCCCCCCCGGCGCAAACGTTCGATATCGTGGCGAGCCTTTACACCATTGAGCACATCGCCGACCCGGTGAAGTATCTGGCCTCGCTCTGGCACTATTGCCGGCCCGGCGGCCTGGTGGCGGTCATTTGCCCGGAATTTGTGGGATCCCCCGGTTATGCCCCCAGCATTTTTTTCGGGCGTACCCCGGGCCGGTTTTCCAGCAAACTAAAGGCCGGGAAAGTGGGCGAGGCGGTGGCGCATCTGCTGGACTGGCGCTGGCACGCTCCCCGCTGGAAGCAACGGGCCCTGGCCGCGCCGCCGGGCGCCTTTTGGATCAATCTCCAACCGCGCGTGCTGCACGAAAACGACTACGCCATCGACACCGATGCGGTGCATCTGGTCCAATTGCGCGATTTGGTCTGGTATTTCCAGAGTCAGGGCGCGGAGATTCTGGCCACGGCAGATACCGTGCCGGACGTCACACCCGAAGTACGGCGGTTCAATACTTACGTGGTGGCCCGTAAACCCGGTGCGCCCGCCCCCTCCGCGCCGGCATGAAACTGGTGGTCTTTGTCAACGGCTTGGGCCTCGGGGGTACCGAAAAGGCCGCCGTTCGCTGGGCCCGGGGCTTGCAGGCGCGCGGACATGCGATAACTGTGCTGGCCCTGGCGGAAGGACCCCGCCGCGCCGAATTAGCGGCCGCCGGAATCGCCGTGCACGTGGTGCCTCCCCAGGCGGCCGAACTGGCGGAGCGCCTGCGCCAACTGGACCCGGCCGTGATTCACGCTCATGCCCCGGGTTATCCGCATCCAGGGGATGTTTTGGGTGCGGCGCTGGCCTTGCTACCGCGCAAAATCCCGGTGGTGCAGACCAATATTTTTGGTCGGTTGCAAAATCCCGCCGAGGATGTCTGGACTGATTTTCGGCTGTTCATTTCCTGGACCAGCGGGGTGCAGGCTGCCCGGCGGGCCTGCACCCCGCTGGACGAAACCTTTTTTCGGCGGGCAAGCGTGGCGGTCTATCCGCTGGACCCGCTGGATCCGCCACCGCCGGGTGCGGTGGCTGCTTTTCGTCAGGCCCAGGGCGTGCGGCCCGATGAAGTGCTCTTTGGCCGGCTTTCCCGGCCGGAACCCAACAAGTGGTCCAACTTGGTGTTGGCGGCGTTTCGCCGGGCACGGCGGAGCCACTCCAACATCAAATTGCTATTAAGGGAGCCGCCGCCGGCGGTGGCGGCGCAATTGCGGTCCGCGCCGGATGCGGATCGTTTTGTAATTCTGCCTGCCACCGGGGAGGCGGGGGAATTGCGCCTGACCCTGGCCGCCTTGGATGCCGTGGTGCACACTTCGGCGATTGGCGAAAGTTTTGGTTACGGGATTGCCGAGCCCATGAACTTGGGCCGGCCGGTCATCACGCACTCGGTGCCCTGGCAGGATCAGGCGCAGATCGAACTGGTGCGGCACGGGGAAGTCGGTTTTGTGACCAGCACGCCCGCAGCGATGGCGGCGGCAATGGGCCAATTGGCCGCCGATCCCTCGCTGCGGGAACGGCTCGGGCGCGCCGCCCAACAACATATTAGAACTCTCGCGAGCCCGGAGACCTCCCTCGACCGGCTCGAAGCCATTCTGCAAGCGGCGGTGGAAGGCCGCGTTAATCCGCGAAGCGCGGCGGATCTGGCACACGCGCGGACGACGGCTCATTATTTGGACCAACATCAATTTGGCCATTCGTTCGGGGAACAACTGGCCCTGCGCCCATTGCATTACCGGGTGCGATTTCATGAGTGGCGGCACCGCCGGCGCGTTTGAGTGGACGGCCGGCGGATCAGTGCGGGGCCCTGCCTGGAGGCCGGCGAGCCCGCAAATTTAGTTGTTGCGCGGCCGAATTCAGGGTAACTACTGGGCCGCAATCGTCCAAAAATATGTCATCATTGAAATTGAACCAAATCCTGCTGTTCATCGCGGTCCTGACCGCCGCGATGTGGCAGTTATATTTGGTGGATGACAACCTGGGCGCGAGCTGGCCGCAAAACGTCGTGCGCAATTGGGAGCAGTTTGGGTTTTTCACCCTGCATGGACAATTGATCAGTAATCCCGGCGGTTACCAGATCGCCACCGCTCCCGACGTTTATAAAGGCATGAGTCCGCTGTGCCTTTGGCCGGCCTTTGGCCTGACCCAAGCGTTTGCCTGGACGGGCCTCGGCACCCTCGCCTTTCATTTTTTCCTTACACTGGCAGTATTTTGGGCGGTGTGGGCCTTGCTGGGCAAGGATCACTTTGCATTTTTGGCGGCGGCGGTCGTGGTGCTTTGCCCGGGCTTTGATCGCTGGCAAAAACTGCTGGATCCCAACGCCATTTCGGTGTTGCTGGGCCTGCCTTATGCCGCTGTGCTGGTTGCCTGGATGAAAAAGCCCCGGCTGGGACCGGCGGACCTGGCTGGACTGTTTGTCGTTACCCTGGCCTTCATTGCCCTGAACTGGACCACCGCCTGGGTGCTGGGTCCCCTGATGCTTTTGTTGCTTGGGCTGCCCCAAGTCAACCGGCGGTCGCTGGGGTTGTTTGTGCTGCTGGCGGGGCTGGGCTCTGTGCTGTTCGTCGGCGTCTCCATGTTTAATAAATCCGGGGGCGGACACGGAAATCCGGGGGCATTGAGCCTGTTTCTTCGCAGTTATTTATGGGGTGATGTGGGTTATGGCGAGGGTTTGAGCACGGGCAAGGCGTTTGTCTTGCTGGCCTTTACCAATAGCGTGGGACTGTTTGGCTTGTGGGTCCTGAGCGTCGGGACCCTGGCCTATAACCGGGCGGCGGGCGGACGCACGTTGCTCCTGTCGCTAGGACCCCTCGTCCTGGCCATCGTGGACGTGGTCGTGATGCGGAACTATTTTGGGCATCACCCCTGGATGGCCGCCCCGGTGCTGCTCGTGGGCTTGGTGTTTTCCTTGGCCTTGTTGCGGGGCCGCCTGACCGGCAGTGCCAATTCCGCCGGCTTCAAGCCGGCGGCCCCTTCCCGCGTGGGCGGGTTGGTGCTGTTGTGTGCCATGGCTTTTGCCTATGGGCTGGCGGTGCTTTTGTTCTTTCGTTCCAATGAAACCAATACGCTGGCCTTGCTCGGTTTGATCCGCCATCATACGGACCGTGGGTCGGCGATCGTGATTGTACAAAAAACCGATCCCGAACTGGCCCAGATGGCCGCGCGGTTTGATGAGCTGTTTGACCGCCACGTGGTGGTGATTTCGGATTGGGCTCAGGTGTCGGCGGTCGGCGGGCATCCGGTCATCCTCTCCGCCGCCACCCTGGCGGACGAAACTTTGGTCGCCCGTAATGGCGGGGCGGCACCGGGTTCCGGGTCCATAATGCGCTCCGTTTCCGCTTGGTTTAACCAAAATATTGCCCGCCGGAAACCGGGTGACCGCCTGGAAATTGGCGATACTTATTTTCTTTATGAACCCAAACCCTGACCTGATGGCCCCGCTCCCGCTGGCGGCGGTGGTGCGGCCGCCTGGCCTTGTAAATTCATCCCAATGAAGCCAGACCAAACCAGCAGTGCCGGGCGCGTGACCCGGCGGGTATCGCTGATCATTCCCATGTTGAATGAGCGGGATGGCCTGCGCCAGCTCTTTGACCGCATTGCCGGGGCCATTCAAGGCCTGCCGGAGGAATTTGAATTTATCATCATCGACGATGGCAGCACCGATGGCACCCGGGACGTGGTGCCGGCGGAACTGGCGCGATTCCCCCTCTGGCGGCTGGTGGTGCTGAGCCGCAATTTCGGGCAGCAACCGGCTTACCGGGCCGGGTTGGAACAGGCGACGGGTGATGCCGTGATTTTTCTGGATGCGGATTTGCAGGACCCGCCCGAGCATATTCCCCAGCTGCTGGCGGAATGGCACAAGGGCTATAAAGTAGTGACCGGCTGCCGGACCAGCCGCGAGGAGCGGGGCTTGCGCCGGTTCTTGTTTGATTCCTTTCACCAGTTGTTTCACCGCATGACCGGGCGGGTCATGCCCATGAACAGCGGCATGTTTTCCCTGGTGGACCGGCTGGTGGTCAAACAACTGCTGGCCGCGCGCGAAACCAACCTCTTTTTGCCTGCGTTGAAATCCTGGTACGGTTATCCGCAAACGACGATTACCTATGCCCGTAAGGAACGCGCCGTGGGCGAGCCCAAGCAATCATTCGTCAAGCTGTTCCGCTATGCCTTGGACGGTTTGTTTAGTTTTTCCGATTTGCCTCTGCAATGGATCGCGATGCTCGGTGCCATTATTTGCGCCGCGAGCCTGGGGTATGCGGGTTTTCTGATCGTGGAAAAGGTTTTGCAAGCCTTTGGTTATTTCACCCAATTGCGGGTGCTGGGCTTTACCACGCTGGCAGTGGCTATCTTTGGCTTTGGCGGTCTCAACCTGCTGGCCCTGGGCATTGTCGGCCAATACATCGCCCGCATTTACCGGGAAATCAAAGGACGGCCCCTCTATGTGGTGGAACAGATCACCTATTCCCAAGGGAAAACCCCGGGTGGTCCGGGGCCGGTTTAGCTGGTGGGCTCTGCAGGCAGCGAGGCCTCAAGTTCCCAGTCATTGCGGCCATCCGCGTGGCAATGACAATGCGCGGCAAAAAAGCCTCCTCGGTGAGCCCAAAACCAGGGCCAAATCTGTTCCTGATCCGTCTGCGGAATTTTGAGTCCGGCCAGCGCGGGGCGCGGGAAAAATTCGAACCGGCCCTCCCGATGTGCCGGTGGCAGGGCGACGAGGCGGGGTTTGATCTCAAATAAAAACATCAACCAGTGAGTCTGGCCCTGATATCCATGTTCGCTGATCAGTCCGGTCAGATGCAGGTCGGCCGCGGTGAGGTGCAACTCCGTTTCCTCGCGGGCCTCACGGCAGGCGCAGGCGTAGGGAGATTCGCCCTGCTCGGTCTTTAATTTACCACCACAAGGGCTCCAAAAGCCCCGGTTGGGTTCCTGCGTGCGTTCGATGAGAAGCACTTCATCCCGTTCATTAAACGCGTAGATCAACGTGGCAACTTTATAAGGCAAAACCATGCTCGAATTTGGTGCGCGGCCGGGCCAATGTCCAGCGCCAAGCTGCGGGCACAACCGGGCCGCGCCAGACCCAAGCGATATTTGACGCCATCATGATGAGGGGCCGTCACGCCACGCTTCTGACGGTAACCATGGTGTTAAACCTGGGTTTAATCTTGGCGGCAACTTCCTCGTGGATGGCCGTTTAGGGTTCGCCGATGGCTTTTCTCACTTGACATTGATGCGATACAGGTGTACGGTCGAACGTATAACATTCTAGTTGGCCTCCTAGTTGGCCTCCTAGTTGGTTTCCTAGTTGGTTTCCTAGTTGGTTTCCTAGTTGGTTTCCTAGTTGGTTTCCTAGTTGGTTTCCTAGTTGGTTTCCTAGTTGGTTTCCTAGTTGGTAGATTTTTAAACAAAATGCACCTCATGAACCCACGTCACTCTTTCTTGCTGGCATCAATATTCTTCACGCTGCTAATCACCACCGCCGGGGCAACCAGTTACACGCTGTCGGTCACAACGGTGGGCGCTGGCACGATCACGACGAATCCGACGTTCGCCAGCTACCCGGCGAATGTCACGGTCACTCTCACCGCCACGCCGAGTGCCGGCTGGTATTTTGGCGGCTGGTCCGGGGCGGGCGGCGGCACCACCAATACCTTGAACGTGGCGATGACGAATAATCGCTCCGTCACAGGCACTTTTCTGGCTTATCCCGTTTATACGCTCACGCTGACCACCAATGGTCAGGGGAGCATTGGAGTGAACCCGGCGGGGACCAGTTTTACGAGTAATTCCGTGGTTACCGCCACGGCCACCCCGGCTGCTGGTTGGGTGTTTGCCGGTTGGTCCGGCGCTACCAATTCGCTGGTCACTCCGCTGTCGTTCACACTCAACACTAATCAAGCGCTCACCGGCAATTTCGCCCAATTACCCGCGTTTGATGTGCAGCCCCAGGGGCAGACCAACCTTGTCGGCAGCACCGTAACTTTTTCCGCTCATTCCGTGGGGGCCGCTCCCGTGGCTTACCAATGGTATTTCGGAAGCAACCCGCTGACGGGAGCTGCCAGCCCAACTTTGTCCCTCACCAATACCACGCTGGGACAGGCGGGTTTCTACCAAGTGGTGGCCACCAATCTCTACGGCACGTCCACGAGTGCCGTGGTGGCTCTGGTGCTCAACAACAGCACTGGTCCCACCAATGTGGTCAGTGTCTGTGACGAGGCCAGTTTGCAAACGGCTATCCGCGCCGGCGGCTGGATCAGCATCGGTTGCAGCGGTACCATCACCCTGACCAATACCCTGGCGATTACCAATCATGTCATCCTGGATGCCAGCGGTGTCTACGCCACCCTCGATGGTGGCAATCTGGTGCGTCTCTTTTACGTGGCCCCGGGCGCATCCCTTGCGGTGAGTAATCTCACGCTGGCGAATGGGAATGTTACCGTCACGAACAACAGCTCCTTGGCGGATGGCGGAGCCATCTACAACAATGGGGGCACCCTCACCTTGACTGCCTGCACGCTGGCCGGGAACAGCGTCTTCAACAGTTATTATAGTGGTTCGAATGCGGCCGACGGCGGGGCCATTTACAATCAGGGCGGCACGCTTACTCTAACGGGCTGCACCGTGACCAACAACCGCGCCAGCGCCAATTGCTACTACGGTGGCATCGGGCGGGGCGGGGCGATTTTCAATAACGGTGGCACCGTTGGCCTGTATGGCACCACGCTGGTGAGCAACACGGTGTATGGTGCCAATTACCAGGCTTCCGGTGCCTATGGGGTGGCCGGCGCGGGCTTTGGCGGTGCCGTTTACAATACCAACGGCAGTATGACTATGGCCAACTGCCTGGTCGGAAACAATGTTTGCTCCAACGATGCCGGTCCGGGCGTTGGCGCCTGCATGGGGGGCGCTTTATTTCAAGCCTCGGGGGTTTTGGTACTGTCCAATACGAGCTTTGCCAGCAACCAGGCCCGGGGTGGTCTGAATCCCAACACTGCTTATCAGGGCCCGACACCCGTTTTGGGCGGCGCTTTGGCGGCTGTGGGCGGCAGTGTGACCATGGACCATTGCCAATGGTTGGGTAATGTTGCGCAAGGCGGGGATGATCTGAGTCACGCACCAGCCGGAAACAGCCTCGGGGGGGCGATCTATGGCATGGCGGCGATCGCGGCTTTCCATTGCACCATTTCCGGCAATGAGTCGCTGGCGGGCAACCGTGCTTATGGCCTCAGCTTTGCTGCGGCCAATGGCAATGGCGGTGGCATTTATAATGCCGGCACCCTGACGCTGGATGATTGCGTGGTCAGTTCCAATCTCGCCTGCGGTGGCACGGCGTTGGTTCCTTTTTCATTCGCCAATGGCGGCAACAGTTTTGGGGGCGGGATTTTCAACGCAGACCGCTTGCTCGCCACAAACTGCACGATAGCCTTGAATTCCGCACTGGGTGCCAGCGGTTCGAGCGGCAGCGCTAACACCAGCACTGCCGCCAATGGCAACGCTCTTGGTGGCGGGGTCTACAATGCGGTTACTGCCACGTTCCAAGGCCTCAATGTGACGATTGCGAGCAACTGGTGCAATGCCCAACCCGCCAATCCCGGCCCCTACTATACCAATGGCCTTGCCGCAGGCTCGCAAATCGCCAATACCAATGGCTCGGTTGCTTTGCGCAACTCGCTGCTGGCTTACGGTGGCACCAATGGCAACACTTACGGTGCGATTACCGACCTGGGGGACAACATCAGTTCCGACGGCTCCGCCAACTTCAACAGCGGCACGAGTTACAATTTCACGGACCCGCTGCTCGGCCCGCTCGCCAACAATGGCGGTCCCACCCTCACCATGGCGCTCTTGCCCGGCAGTCCCGCCATTCAGTATGCCAATAGCGCCACCGCCCCGCCCGATGATCAGCGTGGTTTTGCCCGGCCGGCTGGGATGGGAGTGATTGACTTGGGGGCCTATCAATCGGGCGCCGCCCAAATCTATACGCCGCCCCCCACCATTCCGCTGAGTATTGTCCGCGCCTTCCCCAATTTCCGGGTAAGTTTTACCACCTTGCCCCTGATTACAAACACCTTGCATCTCCAAAGTTCCACCAACTTGAACAGTTGGACAGACCTGGCCACCTTCGGTGCTTACAGCAGTCCGAGCAACATTGTGCAGACCATTAGTCCGGCGGGCACCCGCCAGCAATTTTTCCGGCTGTGGTGGTAAAGCGAAGCTACACCATCAACAGCATTTGCTTGGGGGTGAGCAACCAGGCCAGTGTGGCGCAACGGCCGCAGCGGAGCGTTTCAATCTCCAATTTGCAGAGCGCGCCTTTTTTCAGGTCCACTTGCGCATTGGTGTTGCCGGCCACCAGCAGGCCAATGAACTGGCTGAGATAAGGTTCATGGCCCACCAGCAGGACATTCTTCGGGGCGGGCGCGAGCTGGTTTAAATATTCCAGCAACAATTTGGGATTGCCACTGGGGGTCAGATGCTCGGAGTTACTCAGCTTTTTGCCGAGTTCAAAGGCCTCGGCGATGATTTCCGCCGTCTGGGTGGCCCGCAAAAAAGGACTGGTCACAATGGCATCGAACTCCAGCTCCAGTTCTTCCATGGCTTCCGCCACCCGCCACAAACGTTGCTTTCCCTTGGGGGTCAGAGGCCGGTCCGCGTCCTTTTTATAACCGGGTTTGCTGCGGTCCACTGCCAGACCATGGCGCAAGAGAAACAGATTCATGCCTTTTTGGTTTTTGGTCGCGCTCCGAAGGGGGAGTTGACGAGTTTAACCTGCGGGTGCTTGGTGCGGCCGCGGCTGGCACCGCCCGTGCGGGGTTCCTCGGCGGCGGCCAGGGCCACAAACTCGGGCTGGCTACGCCGGGGTGGCTCGTTATTGACCGGTTGGCTGCGGTGGTAAACACCGTCCGGGCCCAGCCAGCGGGAGCGGGACGTATCGGCCAGGGAAACGGCGAGGACTTCGCTAATCAGCCGCTCGCGCAAGTTGCCGTCCTCAATCGGAAACACCGTTTCAATGCGGCGAAAGAGATTGCGGGGCATCCAGTCGGCGCTGCCCACGAACACCTCGGCCTGGCAGGCGTTTTCGAAATAATAAATGCGGCTGTGCTCCAGAAAGCGGTCCACGATACTGCGCACTGAGATGTTCTCGCTCAACCCGGGAACGCCGGGCCGCAGGCAGCAAACCCCGCGGATGATCAGCTCGATTTTTACCCCCGCCCGGGAGGCCCCATACAGCGCCTCAATCAGTTCCGGTTCCACCAGGGAATTGAATTTGGCAATAATCCGGGCCGGCAGTCCTTTTTCGGCGTGGGTGGCTTCCCGCTGGATGAGGGCCAGCAGTCGGGCATGCAAGTCAAAGGGCGCGACTAAAAACTTGCGCATGCCTTGAAACTGGCAGATCCCGGTGAGCAAATTAAACAGGTTGGTCGCATCCTCGCCAAAATCGGGGTGGCAGGTCAGCAAGCCAATATCCGTATACAACCGGGCCGTGGTGGGATTGTAATTGCCCGTGGAGAGGTGGACGTAGCGGCGGATTTGGGTGCGCTCATGCCGCACCACCAGGGCGACCTTGGCGTGGATTTTATAGCCCACCAGGCCGTACACCACGTGCACGCCGTTTTCCTCCAGCCGGCGGGCCCATTGAATGTTGTTGGCCTCGTCAAACCGCGCCCGCAATTCCACCACGGCGGTGACTTGCTTGCCCTGGTTGACGGCATTCATGAGCGCCCCCACGATGCGCTCGTCACCGCCGGTGCGATACAGGGTCATTTTGATGGCAAGCACGTCGCGGTCCTCGGCGGCCTGCTCCAGAAATTCCACCACGCTGTTAAAATTTTCGTACGGATGGTGCAGCAGGATGTCGCGCTCGCGTATAGCCGCGAACAAATCCTTCTGGCCGCGCAGGCTCCGGGCGACCGGCGCGACAAACGGTGGATCGCGCAATTCCGGGGAATGATCGCCCTGGTACAGGGCCATCAGGCGCGTGGGATTCACGGGGCCGTCAATAAGATACAAATCCTCCTCCGTCAGTTTGAAGGTGCCAAGCAAAGCCAGTCGCAGGTCTTCTGGACAGTCCTGGTCAATTTCCAGGCGCACCGCGTCGCCTTTGCGGCGGTTGTGAAGTTCCGTCTCCACCGCCTTGAGCACATTGCCGGTTTCCTCCTCGTCAATGTATAACTCGCTGTTGCGGGTCACGCGAAAGGGCCAGTAGCCGAGGATTTTGGTGCCGGGAAAGAGATCGGCCAGGAAATGGCCCACCAACTGGCCAAGGAACACGTAATTGCGTTGCTGCCCATCGCGCGGCAGCGGGAGCAGGCGCGGCAGGATGGCCGGGCACTGGACCACGGCCGTGTGCTTGATCGTCTGGCGGCCTTTTTTCATTTCCAGGCGCACCATCAGGTTCAGAGATTTGTTTAGCAGTTGCGGAAATGGATGAGCGGGATCAATGGCCAGCGGGGTCAGCACCGGGCGGATTTTGGAATGATAATATTCCTCAATATAATCAAAATCCGCGCGCTTGAGCGTGGCCATGGGGAAGATGTTCAACCCATTTTCGGCCAGCGCCGGCTGGAGTTCGTTCCGCCAGCAGGCATACTGGTCGGCCACCATCCGCCGGACCCGCTGGGTCACCGCCTGAAAAATCTCCGTGGCCGTGCGCCCATCCACGCTGCGCTCCACGACTTCGCTTTCAATTTGTTGCTTGAGGCCGGCCACGCGCACCTCAAAAAACTCATCCAGGTTGGAGCTGACAATGGTGAAGAATTTTAAGCGTTCGAGCAGCGGATTCGCCGGATCCAAGGCTTCATCGAGCACGCGCTGGTTAAATTCCAGCCAGCTCAATTCGCGGTTAAAAAAATGTGCCGGTTCGAAACGAATGGTCATAAGCTCCCGCGCGCTGGCACAGGGCCGCGCCGATGTTGCCAAATAGAGTGATCCATGACAATGGTGTTAATGACTGCGGACGGCCAGCAATCCAGCCGCGGCGGGCATGGCCAGTTCTGACCGGCCCGTCGCCGGTGCGGGGCGCAACGGTGCATTGGCCACCAGTTGGTTGTTCTCCCGGAACAAAGTGATGGACACATGTTCATTGCGGCGGACACATTCCTTGATGGCTTCGGCGTCTTTTTCGCAATACAACAGTGTTTTCCACGAATAAATATGTTTCGGCTTGTGAAAATCACTGTTGCCCAGGAAGGGCAGGCGTTTCATGCCCACACAATCGAAGATATTGTGCCGGTTGGCAATCTCCCATGCGTCAATCAGGTGGGCAAATTTCTCGTGGTTTTCCCAAAGATAAAGGGTGTTTTTGCCCCACTCACTTTTCATGATGTGCGGATGGGAAGCCACCGCCAGCCCGCCCTGGGCGTGGATGTGCGCGATAGTTTCCGGCAGGTCGAGGGCCGAGGGAATGGGGCTCTTGAGATCGATGCCCAGCAAATGCGCCGAGGTTTTGCTCGTGTAACCGTCCTTGTTAAATTCAATCCCGGTCATCACGATCATGTTGTATTTGCGCCAGGCCCGCTGGCGTTCGCGCTCGATGACCTCAAAGTATTCCTCCAATTGATCCTCGCTCACCGTCATGTTGCTCAACCGGGCCAGTTTGCCAATCAGGCGGCGCGGATCGGCCAGATGGTCGGTAATGCAGATGCAGTCGAACCCCAGCCGGCCGTAGAAATCCACCACCTCGGGCACGGTCAGTTTGCCATCCGAATAACTGGTGTGGATGTGAAAATCACAGAGCAACATGCGGGGCGGACTCGCGGGCCCGCTCTTGGCGGCGGACTTTAACTCCCGGCCCGCCGGTTTGAATAATTTGATTTTTTCCCCGGTGGGATCGGCCACTTCGCACTGGGCCAGCACCAGCTCGGCCAGGGTTAATGCCGCATCCGGCTTGCTGATGCGGAGCAGGTTTTTGCGCCATTCCAGCCAGAGTTTCGCCTTGTGCCCAAACGCCTCCTCGATCAATTCGGGGACCTCCCGGTTGCGTTCCACCACCGCCCCCAGCTTGTAATCACCGATGAGCTGCGCATTGCCCTCCTCCTGCCCGGGAATGACCTGGTTTACAATCATGGGGCAGCGCGCGGCAATCGCCTCCTGGGTGATGGCCCCCCCGGCTTTGCTGATAACCACGTGGTGGCTGAGCAATAGCTTGGGCATCTGATTGGTCCAGCCCAGCACATGGGCGCGATCCTGAAATTCGCTGGTGCGCTCCAATAAATTCGCCTTCAGCTCGGCATCCCGTCCGCACACAATGGTTAATTGCACCTGGGGCAGGGCGAGCAACCGCTCGATCACCTTGCCGGCCTTTTTCTTGCCGGTGCCAATCACGTAGAGAATTTTCCGGAGCTCCTCCCCCACTGGCAGGCGCAGGGGGAGCGCCGGTTCCTCGGTGAATAGCAGGCTCACGGGAAACCCCAGCGCCCGGATTTTGGCCTTGGGCACGCCCGCCTGCACCAGCACTTCGGCGGTGGGCTCGTTCGCCACGCAGTAAAGGTCACTAGGGGCGCGGTACCAGGCCGAGTTGACCGTGATGGCGTCGGTCACCACGGTAATGAAGGTAAACGGCCGCTCGGCGTAATCCCGGTAGAGTTCCTGGATCACATGGGCGTATACCGGGTAGGTGGAAACCACGCAATCGGGCTGGGTTTCGTGGAGAATGTCGGCCAGCGCATTTTTAAGCTTGGTAAAGCCCCCGAGCCGGTTTTCCACAAACTTGGAATTATCCAGCAGGTTGTAGACCCCGCCCCACAGTTTGGGGGCATACTGCACCATGTTCAGGTAGGCGCTTTTGGCCAGGGTGTTCATGGAGCCGTACGTGCTTTCAAACAAATCCAGCACCTCCACCTGCACTTCATCCGAGATGAATTCCAGTGCGTCCCGGAGGTTGCGGGCGGCGGCGTTGTGGCCTTCCCCAAATCCCGCCGTCAAGATAAGCACTTTTTTCATGGTCAGTTTCCTCTATTTATGAAGTGCCCAGGTTACGATCCAGTGTCAAACGGGTGAAATTCCGGCGATTTTTTGAGGTTTATTAAACATTCGCGGAGTTTTCCCCCGGCTCCCGGGGAACGGTCCCGGCCCGGCACCCAGTTAAATATACGAAATTCCCTCCCCACCCCTGACGAGGCCGGTGCCCCCAGTTTCAGTTCTGGCTCGTGCCCCAAGAGGCAATGGGCCGAATCAATTCCGTGCTCAAATCGTTGCTGGCCATTTTGGGTATCAGCGCCGGGATTTGCCAGGGGCTTCCCAGGCTGCTGTTAATTTGTCCGGCGAGGTCCGCCAGCATCAAATAACGGCGCTTGTACATCTGGCGTTTGTTCACTTTCAGCGTGGCAATATCCCGGGGCACAAAGCGCACCGGCAGGTCAAACAGTCCATCAACCCCCAGCAAGCCCCCCGCTTCGCGCCACCAGGCATCGTAGCTCGAGGCCACGGTCTTGCGCTGGCGCCAGTGCTGGTAAATATGCGTGGTATCGCCCACGGCGCGCAACCGGGTGACGCCCCAAATTTCGGCCAGCTGGTGCATGGCAAACAGCAGCAGTGCCTTGGGGCGCAGGCCATGCCAGTGGCGCGTTAGCGCCACCACCAGGTCCTTGTCATTGGCCTGCTTGTTGCCCTGCAACCCGCCGATCAATGCCTCACACCGGTCGGCCTCGAACCGCGTGATGGAAAAGGTCAGCGCAAACAAATTCACCCCGGTGGACTGCTGCTGGAGGGTCAGCGTCAATTCCCCCTCCTTGTCCATCCAGCTTGATTTCAAGCGGATTTCGTAACGCTCACCAGCTTCGTCCTGCAGCCCGGCCAGGCATTTGCCCGGCGTTGAATAGATTTCCCGTGCCCAGGCCGGGCCCAGTTCCTGCTGGACAAAGCGGTAATGGTGGGTCAGGACTTCCAGCCGTTCCGCCGTGTGCAGGGTGCTGGCCAGGTAAGGCCGCTGAAGTTTCTGAAAGAGTTTGGGCTGATGACGGACCACTGGTGCGAGGGCCGGCTTGCCGAGCAGTTCCAGCCATTGGACCGTGGCGTTGGGAAATGCCAGGCCGCGCGCGCAATATTTAAGCCGTTTGTAAACCATGCCCGGTTTGAACCCGGGGTGGATAAGTGGCGCGGTCTCCAATAGTTTTCTCAGCAAACTCAACATGGCTTTAATACGCTAACGAACCGGGGTGAACCACCGAATAATAGCTGAAGGTGATTCTGCAATTAGGCTCCCAAACTTCTGATTGGGTTTACTATGCGGATTATCCCGGAACAAAGCAAGCCCGGAGTCTCCCGCTGTCAATAGGGTGAAACCCTACATCCCCGCTGGCGCGGCGGCGCTCTCCGCGGTGAGGGCCAGGAAAATCTCCTCGAGCTGGCCGGCCGTTCCGCTTTGCTGGCGGAGTTCCTCCCGCGTGCCCACCGCAATCAATTTGCCGCCATGAATAATCCCAATCCGGTCCGCCATCTCTTCGGCAATGCTCAGTTGGTGCGTGGATACCAGCACCGTGACCCCCGCCCGGGAACGTTCCTTGAGCACGTCCTTGATGATGCGCGCATGCTGCGGGTCCAGCCCCACCATGGGTTCATCAATAATAAACACCTCGGGCTCATGCAGTAGCGCGGATGCGATGGCCACGCGCTGGCGGGTGCCGTGGGAGAGGCTCTCAATCGGCCGGTGGACATGCTCCTGCAGGTGGAACCGCGCGATCAATTCCCGCGCATTCGCTTCGATTTGGGAATCGGCCAGATGGAACAACTGCCCGGTGAACCGCAGGAATTCCCAAGCCGTGAGCTTGTCGTACAGGAAGGGAAAATCCGGCACATACGCCAGCCGACGGCGGGCTTCCAGCGGTTGCAGTTGCACGTCAAAGCCCGCAATCCGCGCCTGGCCGGTGGTGGGTTTGATCAGCCCGGCCAGCATTTTAATCGTGGTGGTCTTGCCGGCCGCATTCGGGCCGAGCATCGCGAAAAATTCGCCCCGGGCCAGCGTGAGATCCAGGTGATCCACGGCCACAAGGTCGCCAAATTGTTTGGTGAGCTGGATGAGTTCGATCATTGATTATTCCATTCGTCGAGACTGGCTTCCACCCCCCCGGGCAATTCCACCCGCAGGATTTCCCCCAGCGTGCTGGCCAGAATCACTACCGGCCGGTCGAGTATCCGGGTTTCCAGGCGATACACCGGCACAGTTTCATGGCCAAAACTGATGCGCGTGCGGCAGGCCTCCCAATGCAATCCCGCTGCCAGCCCGCCCCCCCATTCCTCCATAACCGTGTGGAGCAGCCGGTTCGGATCCGCCAGATCGGCAAAGGTCAGGGTGCGATGGAAGGCTTCGCCATCGTGCAGCACTTTTACCTGCACCGTTTGGTTCGTCGCCACCGATTGCAGTTCAATCACCAGCCCGCGCATCAGCACCCGTACCGCCAGGCTGCGCCAGGCGCGGTTGGGGGCGAATTCCACATGCCCGTCAAATTTAACCCGGTTGGTAAAGTCCCCCAGGCTGGCGTTGCCATTCAGGCGGATTTGGTAGCCCGCATGGGTCAGCAAGCTCTCCGGCGGCGGCTTCGTCTCGTCTAGGAGCGCCATTTCCTGACCGACACTCGTGGAGAATTCACAGAATCCCGTGCGTTTGCCGTCTTGAAACACGTTCAGGGAAGAAGCCTCCGGGGCGGTCATGATCTTGCGCCAGATCAACGACTCGGGCACCGGGAAATCATTGTCCCGCGACCCATATTCCGCCCGCCACACGAGCACATTCATCGTGACACACACGCCGGCCAGGGCAATTAAGATCAGGCGTGTGACCATGAGGGTTCAAGGGGCCGGCAGGTAAAGCGTCTGGCCGGTGCGCAAATGCTTGGGATTCAAGCCTGGATTCGCCGTTTGCAACGCCGCCAGGCTCACCCCCGCATGCCGGGCGATCGAGGCCAGGGTTTCGCCCGAGGCCACCACGTGGGTCCGTGGTTTGGGCAGCGGCGCCGGAATGGCCCGTGTGGGTACCAGCGGGGTGGGGTAGCTCTGCCGGAGCGGTGGCAGTGGCACGGGACCCGGCGTCGAGTCATCTGGCGTGGTGGAAGTGCCGGCCGGGGCGGCCCCGGGTCGGCTGGAGGGGGTTGCGGGCGCCGGGCGGGCGGCCAGTTGGGCGTTGTAGTAGGCATGCCACTTGTCCAGTTCCTCCTGCATTTTGCGATTTTGCTCCCCGAGCTTCTCGATTTGCTGCTGGGCCGCCGGGGCGCTGGGCAATTGCATCACATCCTTGGTCAACTGCTGCTTGCAGGCGTAGATATGCTGCAAAATCACCTCGCGGTTGTGAGCTTTCGGGCTGAGGGCCAGATGCTCCTGATAATGATAAATGGCGGCCGCCGGATCGGCGAGCTGGTTTTCATAGAGCCAGGCCAGTTGAAAATGGGCGGCGGCGGAACGGGGATTCACCTCGAGGGCCTCCTTGAACGCCGCGGCGGCGCCGGTGTAGTCCAGGGCATTCACCCGGCCTTTGCCCAGCACGAAATGAGGTTCCTTCTCGTCGTCCGGCTGGCCGTCGCCGGGCAACGAGCAACCCGCGAGCAGCAGGCCCAAAAAAACCGCCCCCAGGCGGCATGTCCAACGGTTCCACAACAACATTGCCCCACAGTAAACGAAGCCAGGCGGCCGTGCAATGATGCGATTGCAAACTGTCAGTCTTTGGCCGGGCCGGGCAGCGGAACGCGGTCAGTGCCATAGCGCAGCCAGCGCGGCATGGGTGGGGGCGGGACCCCGGCGAGCGCGCCGCCGCCATTTCTATGGTTTGACTAGCTTTGATTTGGTTTGACCTGAGCTGGCAGCTCATCGGCGGCCGGCTGGCGGCCGCCGGGGCAGGGGGCGGGGTTCGCGGGCAACCAAGGGGGTGGTTGGCGCGGATTTTTGGGCCGGCCGGGCCGTTCCTTGGCAGCGGACGGGTGCCCACGACGCGGACGAATCGCACAACTTAGCCAAGCGGCCAGGTTCAGGGGCGAGATGTCAGAGAGCGACCTCAGGGCAGCCGCCATGAGTGGCCCGGACCAGATGGTCCGGACTGTACGCTGGATATAGCATCGTTTGTTGAGTTGTCAAAGGTAAGGGCCAAATTGTTCGCCCTTTGACTCTGACGCCCCGACAGTTTGGTATGGTAGGATTTCATCCCAGAGGGAAGCAACGTTTATTTACCCCCTGGCGTCTCATTTTGCATCGCCAAACACGCCCATTGGGTCAAAATTAAATCTGCGAAAGGCTTCCCATCGTAGTAACCAAGCCAGCAGCGGCTCCCTCGTCGCAATGTAATATGCGACAGGATGGCCCGCTACCAAACCCCCGGAATCCGTGAATAAAGCCGGCTCATCCTCCGCCCTTGGAACTGGCTTCCGCCATGTTCGTGGATTTCTGCCGTCGTAAATGTGATGAATCGCCCAACCCCAACGAGAGGGATATGGTCGTTTAGGACGCTCACCGCCAGACAGCAGAAAAGAAATAATGGCCGGCCCGTTACTACGGCGATCAACTCGCAGGCCTGCTCGCCTAATTTCGTCTTCCAATTCTTGAGGGTAAACGAAGCACTCTTTCTGTCGGGCAGCCGGATGCCTCACCCAATTGCTTGAAATATTCCTCCTAAACCGAGGCCATCGAAAATAAGCTTCACGGTGACACCAAATTGCAATGGCTGATTGAACTCCCACATCAAACCGGTCGTGCGAAAGCCTCCTGATCCAAGCCGGCACATCTTGTAAACCACTCCGATCATCGAGATCATTTGCTAAATTGATGGCCCGCTCTGAGATCTGCGACCAGTCTTTGGCTACGCGAGCGTCAATAGTTGGTAGGTGGCTTAAAGCCTCGAAATCGTCGTCAATTACCAGATCGGGTTTGGTCGCATATTCATCAAAAAAATCTTCGAGTTTATGCATTTTGGCGATTAAACGAGCATAAGCTTTGCCACCGTATGACCAGAGCGTTAGTGCGCAGCCTTTGCCTTTTAAGGCTCGCAAGCCCTCAACAACGCCTGGAAGTAGCGCCTGATTTTCGTCGATTATGGTTAAATCGACATCAACAGAAATTCGTGTGGTCATTACTTTTAATGGGCACCAGATCTGACTTCATTCCCGGCCCTGAGATTGTGCCACTGATTGGGCTGGTGCAAGGCTGAAATCCAATGCTCGGTCACCTCCATTCCTGCGGCCCGCCAATTTTAATTCGATCCAAATGCTGACCGAGAACAACTATGGGAATGCGGCACACTATTTGCCGTTTCGCCCCTCCCCGGACATATGGCGGACACCCCCCCGGAAAAAAGTATGATTCCCATTAAAAATTTTCCACACCCCGCAGGGCCACTCGCCAGCCTGCCTGGTTCTGTGTGCTGGGGGTTCAATCCTCCCTCCGTTGAACGGGCAGGCGGTAATTCCTGCCACCCCACCCGAATGTCTGGCCGGGCGTTAAAATGCCCCGTGCCCTGCGCTGGCTCGGTTTACAGGCACCTTGGCCGGGTGGGTGTCTTCCATTGCCCCGACCCGGCGCTGCCGTGCCCTTGGCCGGTGGTTTGTATGACTTTTCAAAGTTTAATGGAAGGGAAGGTAAAAGCCGGGAAAAGCAGAAAAGCGCATGGGTTTAAAACCAGCCAATTGAGAAAACTATTGAAATTAAAGCGTAAAACCAGCGTTTTCCCCATGAAAAAAGGTGGTGGTAGGTTCTGGATTCGAACCAGAGAAGGCGTGAGCCAGCAGATTTACAGTCTGCCCCCGTTGGCCACTTGGGTAACCTACCATAGCCGGAATAATCAATGCTGGCCCCGAAACTGGGCCGCTGGCGTTGATTTGTCACATCATATCCTGTTGGCGGCTGCTTGCCAAGCCTGCAGAATGATGATGTGCGCGGTACGCGAGGAAAAAAAATCGCCAATCGCCTCCCGCAGGAGGGCAAATGGCGGACAATTCCACCGGACCCGCACCGCAGTCGTTGCTAACTGCGACGTTGAATTCTGCCATGATTTTTGGGGCACGGCAAGTTGAATTCTCAGGGTTGATTTTTCGGCCGGGGATAGCGAAGGGTGGCGGGGGGGGACGGGCGGGTGGACACGGCGCGGCGGCGGAGCAGGGGCGCGGCTGGCGGACACCGATGGGCTGCGCTGGCTTGGGTTGGGCCGCCGGGGTTGATGCGTGCCATGGGTGGCATTCGTGGGCCACCGGTCCCTTTCCCGGAATTGGAAATTGGCTTTTTGCCCGCTCCGCTTTAGCCTGTCCCGGTGAGCATCCTGGAAGAATTACAATGGCGCGGCCTCGTGGCCGACTGCACGGACCTGGCGGAATTGACGAAGCGGCTCGCTTCGCCGATCACGCTCTATTGTGGCTTTGATCCCACGGCGGACAGTATTCACGTGGGCAATCTGGTGCCATTGCTGGCCCTGCGCCGGTTTCAAGCGCTCGGCCATCATCCGATTGTGCTGGCCGGCGGCGCGACGGGTTCCATTGGGGATCCCAGCGGTAAATCCGCGGAACGGCAATTGCTCACCTCCGAGGTGCTGGACCACAACATCGCCCGGGTGAAGGTGCAGCTGGCCAAGTTGCTGGATTTCGAGACCCCGCAAAACCCCGCCCGGCTGGTGGATAACGCGAGCTGGACGGCCGGCATTTCCTACCTGCACTTCTTGCGCGACATCGGCAAGCACTTCTCCGTGAACCAGATGGTGGCCAAGGAAAGCGTGCGCGCCCGCATGGAGGACCGCGAAACCGGCATTAGTTACACCGAGTTCAGCTATATGCTGCTTCAGGCCTTTGATTTTTACGCGCTGAACCGCGATCTGGGCTGCGAACTGCAAATCGGCGGCAGCGATCAATGGGGCAACATTACCGCCGGCATTGAACTCACCCGCAAGAAGCTCAGCCACACGGTCTACGGCCTCACCCTGCCGTTGATCATGAATGCGGACGGTACGAAGTTCGGCAAAACAGTGGCGGGCGCCATCTGGCTGGACCCCCAGCGCACCAGCGTCTACCGCTTTTACCAGTACTGGATCAATACCGATGACCGGGACGCCATCCGTTATCTGAAGTTCTTCACGTTTTTGACGGCCGAGGAAATCGCGGCACTGGAACAGCAGCACACCGCGAATCCCGGTGCCCGCGCGGCCCACAAGGCCCTGGCCCGGGCGGTGACGGATCTGGTCCACGGCCCCAGTGCCACCACGGAGGCGATCCGCGCGAGCGAAATCCTCTTCGGCGGTGAACTCACGGGTATTTCTGAAGCCACCTTTGCGGACATTGTGGGGGAAGTGCCGACGAAGGATGTGGACGGCGTGGCGCTCGCCGGCGCGGGCATTCCCCTGGTGGAATTGCTGGTGCTGGCCGGCCTGTGCCCCTCCAAAGGGCAGGCCCGCAAGGATGTGGAAGGGGGCGGCGTGAACATTAACAATGTGCGGGAAACCAATTTCCAGCGCATCGTGACGGCGAACGACCTGCTCTTCGGCAAACATTGCCTGTTGCGCAAAGGGAAGAAAAACTACGTGGTGGTGACGGCGAAGAGCTGAACCTGGGAAGGCAGAAGCCCGCACTGCGCTTGGGGCAGTGCGGGTAGGGCGGGAGGCTTTGCGAGAATGTCCGGGCGGTGTGGGGCCCGGTGTGGGGCGGTGATTTATTGCTCGGTCACGGCTTGAATGTCGCCCTCATCGGCCACGAGCTGCCATTGGCTGTCTGGATTGTATGCCTGCATCACCCGGGCGGTGCGCGTGGTGGTTTCCCCGAAATCTTGCTGATAAACCTGGCCGTCCTGATTGACGATGAAGGTCATGATGCCGGATTTCCCCCACGTTGCCGGATAGGCCACCAAGGCGCAGCCCCCGGTCAGTTTTCCCGAGTGCAGGTAATTCTGTTTACCGCCGAAGGCATCCAGGCCTTGCCGGGTCAGTACTTTGAAATAATAGCCGTGGAACGGTTGGGGCTCCCGGGCGGAGTGGCCGAAGTCGTGCCCGGTCTGGGCCATGGCCACGAGCGGGCCAAACGGACAGGCCGGAGTAGAAATGGAAGTGGGCCAGTAGAGGCCATCGTGAGTGCCCTCGGCGCTGGCCAGGGTAAGGGCATAGGGTGTGCCTGTGCTGGCGGCCACATGCGAATGCTGCGCCGTCGCAAACACCCGGCAAACGCCAATCGCATGCAATTCATCTTTGCCGATGTGGCGGTTGATGATTTCTTCCCGGCCCGCCGCCGTGTCAAAATGCCATTGGCCGTCCGCACGCACCAAGGGGATGGGCAGGGGCCACTGGTTGGTGCCCACTTCCAGGGTGATGGTGTCCACCGTATTGGTCACGGTGACACAACTTTGCCCCATGGCGGTGGCGAACCACCGGGCGTTGCGGGCATCTTGCCGGGCATCGCCCGTGGTCATTTCGCCAAATTCCGGGCCGAACACGTCAAGCAAGGCGGAATGATCATTGCTCCCGGCCGCGGCTTGCAAAGCCGTGACCGCTTCAAGAGTGGACGCAAAGGTGCGCTGGCCAGCCACCGCGCTGGTTTCTGCACGATCCAGTGACGCCGCCGCCAGCCCGGCCGCCAGCGTGCCTAAAACCAACGGCACGCGGTGGAAAATGCGAATGGTTGATGCGAGTGATTTCATTAAATTAAATTTGGTCCAACTAAGATTACCGTTTTCCCCCATGGCCGCCGCCATGACCGCCCCCAGGGGCACTGCCGTGTCCGCCGCCGTGATTTCCGCCGCCACCCCGGCTGGCGGCTCCCCGGTGACTATACCCATGCACGTCGCGACCGTGATCATAATAGCCGCCACTGAAAATGTAGACGTCTGGTTCCCCCACCAGGACCGCGCCGCCACCATAACCGCCAGCCCCATAACCCACACAGCCGGTGAGCGCAAGCAACCCGGCCAGGCTGAGAGACAGTTCGAGAGTCGCTGCGCCCGGGATGAATGCTTTCACCGGCAGCCTCGCATGGCGGCGGCCAGGGAAAAGCGGCGGGCGGTCATTACGGGCGGCTGGAAAACCCGGACTGGCAACAGCGTCCAAGGCTGGGCGAATTCCGCCCGCCAGGCGCGCACCGCCTGCACCAGCCAGTCGCACCAAGTATGTCGCAGGGGATTTGGGGGTTGCATAGGACCCAACCTACGGCAAACCAGTTCCGGCCCGCCATGGGGTGTTCACCCCGGACGGGCGCGTCGCCAAGCGCCCTTGCCACTTCAAGAAACGCCCAGGTATTGCCAAGAACGGGGAAGATTCCACGGCTGGTATGCATCAGATTTACTGTGCTAAATGTGGCACAAAATTTAAAAATTATTATGAATGCATCCAAACTACCCGGCCTCGGCCTGCTCGCATTCGCGGCGGGCGGGCTGGTCACGGCGGCGCACGCGGCCGGCGAGGCGGACCTGCAAATTCCGGGTCTGGACCAGGTGAAGTTTGACGGGCTGGGGGGCATCAGTGGCATCACCCTGATGTATCTGGGCATTGCCGTGTGCGGCATCGGCGCCATGTTTGGACTGGCCCAGTATCAGCGCACCAAACACCTGCCGGTGCATGACTGCATGAGCCGCGTGTCGCGGACCATTTGGGAGACGTGCAAAACGTACTTGTTTCAACAGGGAAAATTTCTGGCGGTGCTTTGGGTGTTGATTGCCGGTTGCATCGTGTTTTATTTCATGGGCCTGGAGCATAAATCCGCCACCGACGTGAGTGTGATCCTGGCCGCCTCGGTGCTGGGCATTCTCGGCAGCTATGGGGTGGCGTGGTTCGGCATTCGCATTAACACCACCGCCAACAGCCGCACGGCTTTTTCGGCATTGCAAGGCAACCCGTTGAAAACCCTTGCCATTCCGCTGCAATCCGGCATGAGCGTGGGGTTGCTGCTGGTTTGTGTGGAATTGTTTTTCATGATTTCCATGCTGGTGTTTCTGCCGGGCAACCTGGTGGGTCCCTGCTTCATCGGCTTTGCCATTGGTGAATCCCTCGGGGCCGCGGTGCTCCGGATTTGCGGCGGGATTTTTACCAAGATCGCCGACATTGGGAGTGATTTGATGAAAATTGTTTTCAAGCTCCCGGAGGATGACCCCAAGAATCCCGGCGTGATTGCCGATTGCACCGGGGACAATGCGGGTGATTCCGTGGGACCGACCGCCGATGGGTTTGAGACTTACGGGGTCACCGGGGTGGCGCTGATCGCGTTTCTCGCCCTTTCCCTGGCCGGCAACCATTCGTTGTGCGCCACGCTGATTATCTGGATTTTCACCATGCGGGCGCTGATGATTCTGACGTCCCTGGGTTCCTATTTCCTCAATGACGTGATTTGCCGCGCCAAATATGGCCACCTCAAGGATTTTGATTTCGAGGCGCCGCTCACTCACCTAGTCTGGATCACGTCCGGAGTTTCCATCGTGGTCACTTTTATTGCCAGTTATTTTCTGCTGGGCAAACAGGCCGGGCTGGATGCCCACCTCTGGTGGGTGCTCTCCGCGATCATTTCCTGCGGCACGGCGGCCGGGGCTTTGATTCCGGAATTCTCCAAGATTTTCACCAGCACCAACTCCCAGCACGTGAAGGAAATCACCAATTGCTCCAAGCACGGCGGGGCTTCCCTCAATATTCTTTCCGGCTTTGTGGCGGGCAATTTCTCCGCCTTTTGGACCGGCCTGGTCATTCTCACTTTGATGTTTATTAGCTGTCTGTTTGCCACTTACCAGGGCTCTCCGGTGGTGGCGATGATGCCCCACGAATTCCAATTTGCGGCGCCCATCTTTGCCTTTGGCCTGGTGGCCTTTGGTTTTCTCGGCATGGGCCCGGTGACGATTGCCGTGGACAGTTATGGCCCGGTCACCGACAACGCCCAGTCCGTGTATGAACTGAGCCGCATTGAATCCCGCAAAAACATCCGCACCGAGATCGAAGAAAATTTCGGCTTCGAGCCGGATTTTGAAAATGCCAAGTACCTTCTCGAAAAAGGCGACGGCGTGGGCAATACCTTCAAGGCCACGGCCAAACCTGTGCTCATTGGCACCGCAGTGGTGGGTGCCACCACGATGGTTTTTGGCATCATCATCTTGCTGGACAACATTGGGAAGGCGGCCGATCCGTCCTTCAGCATCGTCTCCAAATTGAGCCTCGTCATGCCGGAAATCATCCTGGGCCTGCTCATGGGCGGTTCCGTCATTTACTGGTTTACGGGTGCCTCCTGCCAGGCCGTGGTCACCGGGGCCTATCGGGCGGTGGTTTACATCAAGGAAAACATCCAGTTGGACGCCGTGACGGCCTCGGAAAAGGACAGCAAGGAAGTGGTGCGCATCTGTACCGTATACGCTCAAAAAGGCATGTGGAACATTTTCATTGTGATCTTCTGCCTGGCACTCGCACTGGCGTTTTTCAACCCCTACTTTTTTATTGGCTACCTTATCGCCATCGCCTTCTTCGGCCTGTTCCAGGCCATCTTCATGGCGAATGCCGGCGGTGCCTGGGACAACGCCAAGAAAATTGTGGAAGTGGAATTGCGTCAGAAAGGCACCGAACTGCACGCGGCCACGGTGGTCGGCGACACCGTTGGGGATCCCTTCAAGGACACCTCCTCGGTCGCGCTGAACCCCGTGATCAAATTCACCACCCTCTTCGGACTGCTGGCGGTGGAAATTGCCGTCACCATGCCCAGCCAGCTATTGAAAAGCATCATCGGCGGCGTGCTGTTCCTGGTCGCGTTGATCTTTGTCCATCGTTCCTTCTATGCCATGCGCATCCCGGACATGGACTCCGAGAGTTTGGCTCATCCCCAGGGTAATCAGGCGCAACCCAGCGCCCAGAAGAAAACGGCCACCAGCCTCCACGCCAGTGGTGGTCAGGCCGTCAGTCACAAGGGCGAGCCAGCCCCGGCCGCGCGTAGCCGCTAGTCCCGCCGGCGGTGGTAAGTGACCAGATAGAGTTTCGTGCCGGCGACGCTTTTAAACTCGGCAGGGCGCTTCGCTCCGGAGAGATCATAACAGATGCGGAGCGTGTCGGCGTTGAGTTCGTAAATCGCGGGAAACGTCCGGCCATGGTTCGGGCCTTCCGTGCCCGTCACCGTCATGCTCTTGGGTTGGGTGGTGGCATCCATGGTATAAGTGCCGCGGTCGGGATGCTCCCCCACAAACACCTCATACTTGCCCTGATCCAGCTTCAGGCTGATGGTTTTTAGCACCACTTCCGGCATGGGTTGCCCGGCCAGCACCGCTTGGGCGGGCTGCCAATTGCCTTGAACCGCCTTGGTGTCGTCCGGCGCGTCCGCCGCCTTGAGCCAGCCGCCCATGGCCAGGTTCACGCAAACGCAGGCAAGCATCGTAAAATGTTTCATTTGGGGTGGGTCCTTTCGAGCTTTAGTGATTTTCTTGGGTTCAGATTGGGTGTCGCATTTTCCGTGCGGCCTCTTTCTACCAAATTCCAACGGCCGCCGCTTTAAAAATTTCACCAAAAACATCCTGCTTTTGCGGAAAGATCCCAGCAGTTGGGCCGGTCTGGCAAAAATGATTGGACATTTTTCCGGACCGGGCGCAGGTTTTGCCCGCCGGTTGATCTGAGCAAGCACCATGAACATTTTTTGCGACCTGGATTTAAGCCCCGCCGCCAAGACCCTGCTGGAAGCGGGGGTGGCCCCGCATCAGGTGATCTACCCGGCCATCCGGGCAGGTTCCGTGCTGGCCCAGGCGGGCTTTGATCCGGCCGTGCAGGCGGCGGAGGTGGCCTTCGGCCAGCCAGCCGTGGCGAGCGTGCTGGCCGCCGGGCAATTACGCTGGTTGCAAGTGGCGAGTGCCGGCTACACCCGTTTTGACACGCCCGACTTTCGCGCCGCGGCGGCACGGACGGGATTGCAGGTCACCAACAGCTCGACAGTTTATGCCGGTCCCTGTGCGGAACAAGTGCTGGCCTTCATGCTGGCCCAGGCCCGCCTGCTGCCGGCGGCACTGCGCACCCAGTGCGGCAGCGGTTCGCCGGAGTGGAATGCCCTGCGCAGCGGTTGCACGATGATGGGCGGGCAAAACGTGCTCTTGCTGGGGTACGGGGCCATTGGCATCCGGTTGGTCGAATTACTTCGTCCGTTTGGCCTATCCATGGTGGCGTATCGCCGCCGGTCCCGGGGGGATGAAACGGTGCCCGTGGTCACGCAGGCCGGCCTGCCCACGGCCCTGGCGCAGGCAGATGCCGTGGTGAACCTCCTGCCAGACAACCCGGATTCGCGACACTTTTTTGCGGCCGAACGCTTTGCCCAAATGAAGCTGGGCGCCGTGTTTTATAACATCGGGCGCGGCACCACCGTGGACCAGGGTGTTCTCTTTGACGCGTTGCAATCCGGTCGCCTCGCCGCCGCCTGGCTGGATGTTACCGACCCGGAACCGCTGCCCCCGGAACACCCCCTGCTGCGAGCGCCTAATTGTCACATCACACCGCACATTGCCGGGGGGCATTATCAGGAGGCAGAGTCGCTTGTAGGCCATTTCTTGAAGAACTTTGAACGTTATCAGGCCGGTGCCAGTTTGCGAGACCGGGTGGTCTAATAAAAATAATTATTTGGACTTGCCAGCCGGTTTTCGACCATTCTATTTTTGTCATAATGGTAGATTAGGTTGTTACAGGCGGTGCAAGGCATGCACCGCGATGAAATTTCAGGCCGGTGGCCTGGCTGGTGTTTAAATGGGTCTGGGTGCGCCGGGTCTTTTGCTTAATCAGGGCGGGGCAAAGGTAAGCGGCAGGTGCGGTTTTGGCAGGTTGGTCGTTTGGTTATGGAGAAGGCAGCCATGTTTAAAATGATTCCCTGTTTTTCAATGGAGCGGTGGCCAAACTGGAACACCAGCCGTCACCTGTACTTATTACTGATCCTGCTTTTGCTCGCCCGAACCAACCGGGTGCTGGCGGAGGAGGATCATATTGATTACCGCCACGAGTGGTATCGCGAGGATGATAACCGCATCAATGTGGACACGGACTCGGTCCTGGCCGATGTCACCGTCAACAAGTTCCTCAAGCTCAGCGGTAAATATGTGGAGGACGCCATTTCCGGGGCGACCCCCACCGGCGCGCCCCCGCAGTCACAATGGCCTTATCCCAAATTCGCGGATTTTTATCAAACGGCCTATAATCAACTGCTCCAATTGAATGCGGGTGACCCCGGCAACCTGTCCTTGCTAACCGGTGGTTATTTTGCGACCTCCCAGGATTATACCAATTATATTGCCTCCACTTATAATATTGCCGGTCAGGCCACCAACAGCGCCGCGGGCAGTTATAACAGCCTGACGAATAATCCGAATTTCCGAAACACCAAGGTGCCAGTCACGCATCTGAAGGATCATCGACGGGCGTTCTCTCTGAATGCGCCCATTACATTTGGCATTCAAACCCTCACCCCGGAGGTTTCGGTTAGCAAGGAGAGCGATTACCACTCTTATGGTCTCGCGCTGAATTACGCCATTCAGTTGAATCAAAAAAACACCACGCTGAGTGCCGGCTGGTCATTCAATAACGACCGGGTGCGCGATGACACCGAGGTGAACTGGCAGAAAAAGATCAGCCATGATTTCCTGGTGGGCATCAACCAGATCCTGACACCCAAGAGCTATATCACTTGCGACCTGACTTATGGGACCGAGCATGGTTATCTGGCCGACCCTTACCGGGGGGTGATTTTTCTCCAAAACTTTCTCCAAACCAACCCCAGCGACGCCTCGCTGACCCCGGAAGTCCGGCCGCGCCATCGCGACAAGGTGACTTTTTATACCTCGTACACCCAGTTTATCACCCCGCTGAACGGCAGTTTGGACCTTGGCTACCGGTTTTTTCACGACACCTCGGAAATTTTTGCCCAAACGGCAGAGGTGGCCTGGCATCAGAAATTCGGCCGTAACTGGGTTTTAACCCCTTCGTTCCGTTATTATTACCAAACGGCGGCTAATTACTATTACGTCATCGTGCCGGACTTTAACACCAAACCGGAGTTTTACTCCTCCGATTATCGTTTGAGCGAAATGCAGTCGTACACCCTGGGTTTGAGCCTGACTTACCGGCTGGCGAAACATTGGTCCGCCGACTTGAGTTATGCCCGTTACGTGATGGAGGGCCTGGACGGCCAGACTTCACAGAGTGCTTATCCTTCCGCCAATATTTTCAGCGCTGGCTTTCGGCTCTGGTTTTAACGGGCCAAGTCCAATGATCCACTCCACCGCTCAACCGAATGGCAACCGCATGACACCCACCGCGCGTGGCGCCGTGATGCTGCCGGTGGTCAGGGCTGGCGACGTGGCCCGAAGGGTTGCTAAATCAGTTTCCACACGGCGGGATAAAAGCCTGAACCGTCTGGAATTTCACGCGATGGGCACCCATTGCCGGGTGAATGCCCATGGTGGGTCAGAAGCCGTAATTCGTGAATTTCAGCGCGAGGTGGTGAGTTGGGTGGCGGCCTTTGAGGCCCGCTATTCGCGGTTTATTCCGGACAGCCTGATTAGCCGGATCAACGCCGCTGCGGGCGAGCATTGGGTGGAGACCGATCCGGAAACGGACCGGATCTTTCAATTGTGCCAGGAATTGTTTTTCTTCACGCGGGGGGCATTTGACCCAAGTGCGCTGCCCCTGATCCAGCTTTGGAATTGGAAGCAAACGCCGCCGGTTCGGCCCGCTCCGGAGGCGATTCAAGCCACCCGCGAGTTGGTGGGATGGAACAAAATCCAGCGCCGGCCCGGCGGCATTTTCCTGCCGCAGCGCGGCATGGCCATCGATTTGGGGGGCATCGGCAAGGAATACGCGGTGGACTGCGTCCTTAATCTGGCGATCCAACGCGGCATTCCCAATGTCTTAGTGGATTTCGGGCAGGATGTCCGGGCGCGGGGGCACGCGCCCGACAAAACCTTCTGGGGCGTCGGTCTGGACAATGCCCTGGCCCCCGGCCAGCCCTGGATTGGTGTGCCGGTCACGGATCATGCTGTCGCCACTTCGGGCGATTACGTGCGGCACTTTGTGCTGGATGGCATCCGGTACGGCCACATTTTGGATCCGCGCACGGGTTATCCCGCCTTGAACGAGGTGCGCGCGGTCACGGTGATTGCCCCCAGTTGTACCATTGCCGGCCTGCTGGCCACCAGCGCCTGCATCCTGGGCGCGCAGGAAGGTTTGCGCCTGCTGGACCTGCACCCGGGCGCGGCTGGCGTGATCACCACCAACGCCACGCGGTTTTACTCCCGAAAATTCCATGAATTCATCCCTGCTTAAAAACCTCATCCTGGCGGCCGCCTTCGACGTAACCGGGTCCATTGCCCACGCCGGACTGAAAACCGGGGACCCGCTCCCCGACCTTGCCCGCTATCAACTAGAGGGCAAATTACCGGAGACGCTGGCCGGCAAGGTGGTGCTGCTGGATTTTTGGGCCTCCTGGTGCGGTCCCTGCGGTGAATCGTTTCCCGTAATGGACGCCTTGCAAAAGAAGTACGGCCCGGCGGGCTTCGTCATCGTGGCCATTAACGTGGATGAAAACAAAAGCGACATGGACGACTTTCTCAAAACCCATCACGTGGCCTTCACCATTGTGCGCGACGCGAAGCAAAAACTGGTGGATAAAGTAGATGTGTCCGTAATGCCCAGTTCGTTTTTGCTAGGGACGGACGGCAAGGTCGCGTTCGTCCACAGCGGCTTTCATGGCAGTGAAAGCCAGGCGGCCTATGAAAAAGAAATCGCCTCATTATTGAAGCATTAAGACCATGAAAATCAAGTTGCTTGCCTTCGGCCTCGCGTTTTTTGGACTGGCCATGACCGGTTGTCAGTCCGTCAAACCCTGGCAGCGGGGCACACTCGCTGATTACACCATGCGCGGTGACCGCGACCCCTTGGGTGAGGGCCAAATGGATCACGTGTACTTTTCCCGGGAAATGGCCACTGGAGGCAAAGGGGTTGGCGGCGGTGGCTGCGGTTGCAACTAACTGTGAATACGAACCTCCCCATGCGATTTGCCGGTTGGAGGCGTATCCTCGCTTTGGCACTGCTGCTGCTGGCCCCGGCTTTGCAGGCGGCCCGGGCGCCGAGTCCCTTTAAATTGAGCGCCACGCTGGCTACCAACGCCGCCGCAACGGTGGTCCGTTTTGCGTTTGCCATTCCCCCCGATCACCGTTTGTATGCCGACCACTTGCATTTTCTGAACGCCCAGGGCGATGAATTAATGCCAGCTAAAATCCCGACACCAGTGGCCGCGGTGGATCAGGTCACCGGCCAGAAGAAGCATTTTTACAATCAGGATTTTACCGCCGAAATTCGCCTGGAGGATTCACTGCCCGCCGGGTTGACCGTTAAGTTTCAGGGCTGCAGCAACTCGGCCTGTTACTTTCCCGAGCGCCATGAATTTCTCGTTAGCACCAGTGGAGTGGCAGCGGTTATTAAACCGGACGCTGAATCGGTTTCTGCCCCGCCCAAAACTGTGGCGGCGGCGGAAGACTGGACCGAACAACGCCAGGGTTTTAAATTGCAAGCCCGGCAGACTGGCTATTTGGGACCGGTGGAATTTATGAACTTTTTGCGCCACGCCCAATCCGGGCTTTCGGGTAGTGATCCCTTGGACCGCTTCAATCAGGCTGGGATGGCCCTTACGTTGTTACTCATTCTGGTGGGCGGGTTATGTTTGAATTTCACCCCCTGTGTATTGCCCTTGATTCCCATCAATCTGGCCATCATCGGTGCCGGCAAAGCGGCCGGTTCCCGGCGCGAAGGGTTCATGCACGGTGCGGTCTATGGCGCCGGCATGGCCATGACCTACGGCATGCTGGGACTCATGGTGGTGCTGACCGGGGCCAAATTTGGCACCCTCAACTCCTCCATTTGGTTTAATGTGGTGATTGCCCTGGTGTTTGGTTTTCTGGCACTGGCCATGTTCGGCAAAGTGGATTTGGACTTTTCGCGCTTTGAGGGCAATCTGGGAACCAAGGTGCGGGGCTTGAAAAGCCGCTCGCTGGTGGCCTTTGGTTTCGGCGGCATCGCCGCCTTGCTGGCGGGGGCCTGTGTTGCCCCGGTCGTCATCTCGGTGCTGCTACTTTCGGCAAACCTCTATGCCAAAGGCCAGGTGGCCGGGTTGTTGCTGCCATTTCTATTGGGTCTGGGCATGGCCCTGCCATGGCCTTTTGCGGGGGCCAGTCTGACGTTTTTACCCAAACCGGGAAAATGGATGAACCAGGTCAAACATGGTTTCGGAGTATTGATTGTAGTTTTTGCCTGCTATTATGCCCATCTGGCCTGGGGATTGTATGATTCACAGCGAAGCCAGACCAATTTGGCCGCCGCCCCCGGTTCGGCTGCCGTGGTGCCCGATGCCAATCTGGAGCTCGCTTCGGCACTAAGACAGGCGCGCCGCGAACATAAGCCAGTATTCATTGATTTCCGCGCCAGTTGGTGCAAGAACTGCGTTGCCATGGAAGAAACCGTTTTCAATCAAAGTGCCGTAGTCAAACACTTGCAGGACTTTATCGTGGTCAAATACCCGGCGGAACGCCCCAATGAATCACCGGCGCGCGAAGTCTTGGACTATTTCGGAGCCATGGGCCTGCCTACCTTTGTGGTGATGGCTCCGCCGACCGAGACGCCCTCTCCGGCGCACTAAACCCCCACTTTTTAAAATCACCCAGCAAATCACCCAATGAAAAAACTGAATCAAAGCCTGCCATTGCTCCTGGCGGGATTGCTGCCGTTCATGCCTTTGCTGCGCTCGGTGCTGCCCGCCGTGCAAAACGCGGCCGGACCGACTTGGGCTTATGTGTTCCCCTGGCTGGCTGGCGGGCTTGCCTACTTCGGGTATGACGCCATCTCCAGTGCCTCGAGCATTTCCATCTCGCCGCCCTCCGCCACCAACGGGGTTTTTTACTCGGGCGTAGTGACCTATTCGGGCGGCCATGCGGGGTCGGTCAGCTCCATGTCCCTTTCCAATGCCAGTTACACCGGCTTCTACGGGAGCTGCCTGGCTTCAGGATCGTTAACGCTGGCCCCGGGCCTCACCATCACCTACACTCGAGGCAACACCGCGACCGTGAGCGGGACGCCGAATATCCCATTAACCACCAGCTTTACCAACCTGCCCTTCCGGCTGATTGCCTACGAGTCCAGCGGCTGTTCCACCAAGGGAAATGTGGACGCGGCCCGTACCACCAGTTTGCTCATTCAGCCCGCCGGACTGGCCCAGACCGCACCCACCATCGCCGTGCAACCACAAAACGCCATCGCCCAAATTGGTTCGACGGTCATCCTGAGCGGCGGGGCCATTGGTAATCCCGCCCCGGCCTATTTTTGGCGACAAGGGATCACCTTTATTCCGGGAGCCACGAATAATTCGCTCGTCCTTACGAACGTGCAGATAACCAATGCCGGCTTATATCAACTCATTGCCAGTAACAAAGTGGCTTCCACCCCGGCCAGTTGCTACCTCACCGTCTGCCAGACTCCGGGCAGCAATAATCTGGTGTTGAATTTTACCAATTTCTATCCCGCGGGAAACGCCCTGACCCTGGCCACCACCCTTACGAATGTGGCCACGGCGGTGAACACTTACCAGTGGGGGTTTAATCAATCGACGTCGGGCCTGCCCACCACCAGTTCCTGGATGCTGCCGGCCAGCCAGGTGACGCCGGCCAATAGTGGGAACTATTTCATTGTTTTCAACAGTTCCATCGGCACCAATATTTTGGTTAACCAACAGCAGTATAACTCCTACTGGTCCTTTGGCTACGTGCCTAGCTTTACCAACTCCCCGGCCAGCCTGAGCACGAATATTGGGGCGACGGCCACGCTGAGTGCCGCAGTCACGGGCAATACGCCGGCGGTGTTCTGGTATCAAAATGCCACCAACCTGGTGGCCACCCAAACCCCGGGCTTTAATCCGCAAACCGCTGCGGCCAATCTCGCGGCCACCAATGTGAGCCTGACGTTTACCAGCCTGGCTGTCAGTAATGCCGGCACCTACACTGTGGTGGTCACGAATCAGTGGGGCAGCATCACCAGCGCGCCTGCATTGCTAATCATCGCTGGCCCGGTCCTGGCGGTCTCGGCTCCCACGGGGCAGACTAATTATGCGGGCAACAGCGTCAGCTTGAGCGTGACGGCCAGTGGGGCGGCACCCTTGAGTTATCAGTGGCGCAAAGGCAGCGCCAGCCTAGCCAACGGCGGCAGCCTCACTGGGGTCGCCACGACCAACCTGACCATCGCCCCGGCCGCGCTGAGCGACAGTGGCAATTATAGCGTGGTGGTCACCAATACGGCCGGCAGCGTTACCAGCGCCATCGCGCCGGTGGTCATTGCGGCGGTCCCACGGGTGACGGCCACTTTGAACGGTGTCAATCCCATGCTCACCAGCACTGGTGGCATTCCCAACCGCATCTACATCGTCCAGGCGGCCACCAACCTCGCGGCACCGACGGCCTGGCTGCCCTGGCAAACGAATACCGCCTCGCCGGGGGGGGCCATTTCTTTTACTGACACCAACAACCCCGGGCTGAAACAGCGTTTTTATCAATTGAAATTCCCCTGAGGGGCTGGCCAGCCATTTCTTTAAGGAAACAATCCACGAAGGGTTTTCGCCTCGCGCACGCGCTGAATCCCCACGCCCAGCGCGGCCATACGCAGGGAGGTCTTTTGGTCGCGCGCGCGGTGCCACACACGATCAAAGGCCTCGTCCAGGATGCGGTAAAGTCGTTCCATCACTTCCGTTTCGCTCCAGAAAAAACTCTGTAAATCCTGCACCCACTCGAAGTAGGACACCACCACACCCCCGGCATTGCATAAAATGTCAGGGATCACCAAGATTTCGTCACGCCGGGCCAGAATGGCGTCTGCCTCTGGTGTGGTTGGTCCATTGGCTCCCTCGGCCAGGATGCGGCACTGGATCTGCCCGGCATTGGCCCCGGTGATTTGCCGTTCCATGGCCGCCGGCACCAATACATCGCAGGGGATCAAGAGCAACTGATCGTTGGTAACTGGCTCGGCTTCAGCAAAGCCCTTGACCGTGCGGTGGCGTGCGACATGGGCATTCAATTTGGCCAGATCCAACCCCCTGGCATTATAAACGCCGCCGAAAACGTCGCTGACCGCGATAATATTCGCGCCAAAACCATCCAGGGTTTGGGCGGAAACCGCCCCCACATTGCCATACCCCTGCACCACGGCGGAGGCTTGTTTGAGGTCCAGGCCAATGGCATCCGCCGCCCGGGCCACCAAATGCGCCACCCCGCGCCCGGTAGCCTCCCGGCGGCCCAGCGAGCCACCCAAGGAGACGGGTTTGCCGGTGACGATGCTGGGTACGGAATGCCCAATATTGACGGAGTAGGTGTCCATCATCCAGGCCATGATTTGCTCATTCGTGCCCATGTCCGGGGCCATGATGTCCACTTGCGGTCCGATAAACGGCATCATTTCCTGGGTGTACCGGCGCGTGAGGTGTTCCAATTCGCGGGGTGACAGTTGGTGCGGGTCGCAGGCAATGCCGCCTTTGGCTCCGCCATAAGGCAGGCCAGTCAGGGCACATTTCCAACTCATCCACATGGCCAGAGCCGCGACTTCGCCGAGGGACACTGCAGGATGATAGCGCAGGCCCCCCTTGGTCGGTCCCAGGGTCAGGTGATGTTGCACCCGGAATCCGGTGTAAACCCTCATGCTGCCATCCTCGCTCTGAATGGGCAGGGAGACAATCATCGAGCGTTTGGGAAATTTGAGGCGAGGGCGCTCGGCGGCGGGAATTTCCAGTTGGTCGGCGACCAGCTCGAATTGCTGGCACGCCATGTTAAAGGTGGGATGATCGTAGACGTCCATAAAATTTCGTGGTTGATTGAATCTAACCTGCTTTGCCTCGAAAATAAAATTTTTAAAAATCCCGGCCCGGACTTTTAGCCACCTGGCATTGAGGTTGACCGACCAAGGGAATTGACTGGCTCCAGTGCGAATTTAACAACATTATTAACGGCAAACCCATGAATTTGTTACGAATAATTTCCCGCGGCAGGCGGGCTTGGAGCTGCGGTCTGGCCGGGGTGGTGGCTTTGGGCGCTACGGCCAGTCCGGCCCTGGATTCCGCGGGTACAGGGGCTTACGCCACCGGGCATTACCGCAATTTATTTGCAGAGGCCGGCCACTCGCCGGGCGATATTCAAAACCGCTTGGCGGCGGCCTTCCAGCAATTATTTCATGGCGACCCGGCCAGCCAGGCGGTTTATTTTGCGGCCGGGACCAACGCTAATGGTCCCCTGGCCTATATCACGGATATCAAGCACCAGGACGTGCGCACGGAAGGATTGTCTTACGGCATGATGATCGCCGTGCAGATGAACCGGCCGGCCGAGTTCAAGGCGCTCTGGAACTGGTCGAAAACGTATCTGTACCACGCGGCGCCCGGTCATCCGTCCTTCGGATTTTTCTCCTGGCAGGCCCAAACCAACGGGATGGCGATGAGCGAATTTGTGGCTCCAGACGGGGAATCCTATTATGTCATGGCGCTCTATTTCGCCGCCCACCGCTGGGGCAACGGGCCGGGCATTTACGATTATGCGGGGCAGGCCGATGAATTGCTTAGCAACCTCCGCCACCGGGCCAGGATCACGGGTAGCTTGCACATGCTCCACAGCAACACCAATGTGGCGATCACCGTGAGGGCGGGCCCGCTGGTTGACGAGGCGCACCATATGATTTTGTTCTCGCCCAGTTCTGAGCGGGCGCCCTTCACCGACCCTTCCTACCATTTGCCGGCGTTTTACGAATTGTGGGGCCGTTGGGGGCCGCCGGCCGATCGGGAATTTTGGCAGGCGGCAGCCGTGGCGAGCCGCGATTTTTTTCCGCGGGCGGCCCATCCGGCCACCGGCCTGACGCCCGATTATGCCAACTTCGATGGAACCACCATTACCAACGGCCGGAACCGGGGGGCCGCCAATTTTCGTTTTGACGCGTTCCGGACCGCTGGTAATTGGTCGGTGGACTGGTCCTGGTGGGGCAAGGATGCGCGGGAACCGGTCTTGAGTGACCGGTTGCAGGCCTTTTTTGAAGAACAGGACATGGCCGCTTATGGTTGTCAATTCACTTTGGAGGGCAAACAACTGGATCCGCGACATGCCCAGGGGTTGGTGGCGGTGAATGCCGTCGCGAGCCTGGCCGCCACAAATCCACGTGCCAAAAAGTTTGTTGAAGCCTTGTGGAATACCCCCACCCCCGCCGGTTTGGAGCGCTACTATGAAGGTTTGCTCCACATGATGGCCCTGCTGCATTGCAGCGGTGAATTCCGCATCTGGATGCCGCCACAATAAATTGAATACCAACATGTGTTATTTCCATCTCCCCCAAAAAATCATCCTTGTTATAGTGGTGCTCGGAGCGTTGTTCATTCCGCAGTTGAGTGTGGCGCTGGGGCAGGAGCCATATGTTGCCGCGCAGGCGAGCCCGGGCAGCTTCCCGCTGGTTCAAGGGCAAACGGTGGCCGGCATCCAAGTGGCGGCTAGCGACCATCCTGGTGTGGTCCGGGCGGCGCAGGATTTGCAACACGACATTGCGCGGGTCACCGGCAAAGCTCCGGAACTCACCAACGCAGGACATGGTCTGGCGGCAAATAGGATTATTATCGGCACCCTGGGTAAGAATCCCTTGGTGGACCAGTTGGTGGCGGAAAACAAAGTGGACGTGAGGGGACTGCGCGGCCAGTGGGAATCGTTTGTAATCCAGGTGGTGCGGGACCCACTGCCCGGGGTGGCGAGCGCATTGGTCATTTGCGGTAGCGATCCCCGCGGCACCATTTACGGCATTTATGATTTGTCCGAGGAAATGGGCGTTTCGCCCTGGTATTTCTGGGCAGACGTGCCCGCGACGCATCATGATGAACTGTATGTGAAGGCCGGGCGTTTCGCCCAAGGGCCACCGGCGGTTAAATACCGCGGCATTTTCCTCAATGACGAGGCTCCCGACCTTACCGGTTGGGCCAAAGCTACCTTTGGCGGATACAATCACGCCTTTTACACCAACGTTTTTGAACTGCTGCTCCGGTTGAAGGCAAACTACCTCTGGCCGGCGATGTGGGATAACTGTTTCAATGAGGACGATCCGCTCAACGCCCAATTGGCCAATGATTATGGCATTGTCATGGGCACCTCGCATGTGGAGCCGATGATGCGGGCGGACAAGGAGTGGGGACGCGCGGGTTATCCGGCCAGCGCATGGAATTTTGAAACCCACTCCAATGAACTGAAAACCTTTTGGCGGCAGGGCATTGAGCGGAGCAAGCACTGCGAGAGCCTCATCACCATGGCCATGCGGGGCAAGATCGACACGCCCATGTCGGACACCGCCAACATCGCGCTGCTGGAGGAAATCGTGGCCAGCCAGCGGGACATTATCAAAGAAGCATATCACACGAACGCGGCCTCCGTACCCCAGCTCTGGGCGCTCTACAAGGAGGTGCAACAATATTATGAACTGGGCATGCGGGTGCCGGACGACGTTACCTTGCTCTGGTGCGATGACAACTGGGGCAACCTCCGCCGACTGCCCTCCAACGCCGACCGTCAGCGGGCGGGCGGTTCTGGAATTTACTATCACTTTGATTACGTCGGTGGTCCGCGCAATTACAAGTGGGTCAATACCAGTCCCCTGCCGAAAATCTGGGAACAGATGAATCTCGCCCTCCAATATGGGGCCGATCGCATTTGGATCGTAAATGTCGGCCATTTGCAGCACGTGGCCTTCCCGACGGAATTCTTTCTAAACCTGGCATGGAACCCGGCCCGCTGGCCCAAGGAATCACTCGCCGAATACACCCGCCTGTGGGCGGCCCGGGAATTCGGCCCGAAGCTGGCCGCACCCATAGCGGATAGCCTGGCCAAATACACCCAATACAATGGTCGTCGAAAACCGGAACTGCTCGGGCCGGACACCTTCAGCCTGGTAAATTACCAGGAGGCGGAATCGGTCGTGGCTGCCTGGCATAGGCTGTCCTCCGAGGTGGAGGCCATCCAGCAAAGACTGCCGGCCGGCCGCCGGGATACCTTTTTTGAACAGGTGCTTTACCCCGTGCAAGCCAGTGCGAACCTCAACGCACTCTATCTGGCCACGGCAAAAAATCATTTATATGCGGTACAAGGCCGGGCCAGTGCCAACGACCTTGCCGCGGAAGCCCGGGAATTGTTTCAAGCGGATGCCGCGCTGACGGGCCACTACAACCACACCCTGGCGGGTGGCAAATGGAACCATATGATGGATCAGACGCATATCGGGTACACCTCCTGGCAGCAGCCGCCCAAAAATAGTCTTCCCCGCCTGGCTGAAATCATTGTGCCCGAAACCGCGCAAATGGGTGTGGCCATTGAGGGATCCACCGCTGCCTGGCCAGGCTCCGGTGACTTGGCGGTATTGCCGACTTTCGATAGATTCAACCAGCCAACCCGGTACGTGGAGATATTCAACCGGGGAAAAGCGCCTTTTATCTTTTCCGCCTCAGCCAGTGCCCCTTGGATTGTGGTGAGTCAGCCCCACGGCCGTATTGAGCAGGATCTGCGACTGGCGGTGAGCATCGACTGGCGGACCGCGCCGGCCGGCGAAACCAATGGGGTGGTGACCATCACCGATGGCGCCACTAATTCAGTGGTCATCCGCGTCAATCTGGCCAACCCGCCTGTGCCCACTGCCGAACCAAGTGTGGGATTCATCGAGGCCGATGGCTATGTGGCCATGGAAGCGGAACACTTTACCCGGCAAACGGGCGCAGGGGCGGTGCGGTGGGAAAAAATTCCCGATTTGGGCAACACCCTTTCCGGGATGGAAGTGTTCCCGGTGACAGCGGCCAGCGTGAATCCGCCGGAATCTTCCCCTTGCCTGGAATACCAAATGTATCTTTTTCATGCGGGAACGGTGCCGGTGGAATTCATCGTGTCCCCGACGTTGAACTTTGTAGCCGGCCGGGGCTTGCGTTTGGCCGCCTCCTTTGACGATGCTGCCCCGCAACTCATCACTGCCGTGCCCGCCACGTTTTCCGTGGGTGGGGGGGATGGCAACCGGGACTGGGAAACCACCGTCAGTGACGGGGTGCGCAAGATAAAAGCAACCTTCGCCCTGGCCCAACCCGGGCCGCATACACTCAAAGTGTGGATGGTGGATCCCGGCGTGGTCTTGCAGAAGATGGTGGTGGACCTCGGGGGCGTCCGGCCCGCGTATCTCGGCCCGCCGGAGAGTTTTCACCGGTGAACCCACTCGGTTTTGCCGCTCAGGGTTTCCGGGCGGAAACCAAATAATTAATACTACCCCCGGAGGCGTGCAAGCTGCCCTCCTTAAGAGCTTTTTGCTCCGCGCGATACTTCCCGTGGATGTCGTCAAAGGCGGATTCAAAATTCGCCTCCACACCGCCGCCCTTTAACCACAACTGGCGCATATCCGGTTTATCCCAGGGACCCGTGGCGCAAGCTTCCCATTGCCGCTCCTGTTGCAGTAGGGCTTTTTGATCAGAACTGGCATAAGGCGGAAAAAGCGGTGCGGGCCGGTCGTTCTGGTAAACGCGGATGTCGCTTAGTCCCAGTTCGGCAAAATAACCGGGCAACAAATCTCCCAGACTGTGATTGCCCCGGCCCACGGCCAGCCGCCCGCGATGCTGGCGCAACCAGAATTCAAAGCGCCGCACCAGGGTTTCCACGGACTCAGCTTCCGTCAGCGAGGTGCAGGCCACATAATTCCAGAAATTATTCGGCTCCACGCACACAAGCAGCCCGCCCGGCCGCAGGATGCGCAGCATTTCGCGCAAGCCAGCGACGGGGTCCGGCAAGTGCATGAGCAGGGTCTGGCAGGTGACCACATCGAACGTATTATCCTGCAGCGGCAGTTGGGTGGCCGCACCGGTTTGAAAGGAAATCAAGTCCGGTGGCACTTCGGGAAAGACCCGGCGAAATAAAACCGGAGCCTCGGCGATCCAGCGTGGTTCGCGGTCTACACCGACCAGGCGGGCTCCCGGGCGTAACAGCGGGTAGAGCAATCGCGACCAGTGCCCCAAGCCGCAACCAATGTCGGCGAGTGAGCCGGCCGCTGACAACTGCCAGCGGGCGGCCATGAGCTGGAGGAAATCGCGGTTCCACCAATAGTCACGCTGCTCGCCAAACCATTCGGCGGAATGAGGTTCGCTGGACATGGGGTTGATTAAAACTGATTTTTTCCGCTGGTCAAACCGGTAAACTTGCCAAACGCGGTCAGGTTAGGTGCCGAGTTCGATCACGGAGGCCTCCACGGCATGCGCGCACGACGGCACGATGCCATCGCGCATGAGATCGGCCCCGCTCACCGTCCGGCCTTCCGCCGGCAGGGTCGCGCGGCCCGGGGCCGGATTCATTTCATGGATGATGTAGTTTTTCTGCGGATCCAGGCCCTGCGGTCGGACGGGTGCCGCCGCGCCGGCTTGCAGTTGAAACACGAACACGACCGCCCGGGCGCGGTCCGGGGCGACAAAATTCAGGGCGCCACGATAGTTGTCATGGGGATTTTCCAGCCGGTACAAATCCCCCAAGTGAGTGACTTCGCGGATTTCCTTATAGGCGGTGATGGCTCCGGCGCAGATGTCGCGATCGGAGGCTGGCAATTTGTTCAAATCCAGGTCCATGCCAAAGCGCGCGCTCATCGCCACGCTGCATGCGAAGTGCATGGGCCGATTACCCCAATGTGTGACATGGCTGGCGAGGCTTACCGGCGGGAAGAAATAGGAGTAATCCCACTGCATGGGCACGCGCATGGTCGGATCGGTGTTGTCGCTGGGCCAGAACTCGTGAAAATATTGCAACGCGCCGTAATCTGCCCGGCCGCCCCCGCCGGAGCAGAGCATTAGTTCCGTGTCGGGAAAGGCTTTGGCCGTCCGGTCCATCAATGCGTACAGAGCGGTGACATAATCAATCCAGAGGTGCGATTGGCGGTCCGCCGCCAGTCCGCCCGAGCCGGGCTGGGTCAGGTAACGATTGCAGTCCCACTTGGCATACGTAATCCCGGGCACGGACAGAATGGTTTGAATGGTCTGCCACTCAAAGGCCTGCACTTCCGGCCGGGTGAGGTCCAACACCATTTGATTGCGCTGCAATTCCAGTTCGCGCTGGGGCTGGCGGATCACCCAATCCGGATGCTGGCCAAACAAGTCACTCGCGGGATTGACCATTTCCGGTTCGATCCAGATACCGAAGCGAAGATGGTTTTTGATCGCCGCCGCGGCCAGGGGGGCCAGGCCGTCCGGCAGTCGCTGGCGGTTGGGTGCCCAGTCGCCCAGGCCGGCATGGTCATCCAACCGGGGATGGGCATTGCCGAACCAGCCGTCATCCAGCAGAAAGAGTTCCGTGCCGAGGGCGTGGGCCGGGGAAAACAGGCCGGCAATCCGGTCAAAATCGAAGTCAAAGCCGGTGGCCTCCCAGTTGTTCAACAGCACTTCCCGGGTTTTATGCCCATCCCGCATGCCAAAGTCGCGCGCCCACCGGTGCAGTTTCCGGCTCATGTCGCCCAAACCCTGGTTGCTCCAGGTCCAGATCATGCGCGGGGTGGTGAAGAGCTCGCCGGGTGGCAAATGATAGGCCGAGGCAAAGGGGTTCACCCCGCACAGGGCGCGCACGCCCTGATTGTTGTTGTCGAATTCACATTGATAACTGCCCGACCAGGCGAGGCAGCCGGCCAATACCTCGCCCTTGGTTTCCGTGGCTGGTTCGTTGAGGGCGAGCACAAAGTTTGGATTGCTAAATTGCTCGGCGCGCACGCCCAGTTTCGAATCCAGCACCTTGGTGCCCGGGGTCAGTTGTTCGGTGATGGGACTCAGCATTTCCTTCGCCCAATCACCAAAGAAATGAGTCAAATACACGTGCTTGGTTAAGAGCAGCGAGCTGGAGGCCATTCGTTGCAAGGTGACCGCATTGGTCTCCTGATGGCGGATTTCGACCCATTGTTCCACCACGTCCTCCGCCGGGTGGGCGCGAAAGCAGAGGGTCACATGAAAGGGGTACACTGGATCATGTAACTGGATGCGGGTCAGGGTCAGGCCGGCTGGCTCATTGGTTTGCTGCACGCCGTCATAAATGAGGTCGGTGGAGGTGTTGCCATCCGCATGCACCACTTGCAGGGCGGGTTCCCAGATGTAGCCGTCCCCGGCTTGGGGGTAAGATTCCTGCTCGCGTTTGAGGTTGCCTTGGGTGGGGGCGCTCCCGACCGGTTGTTGGTAGAGACGGCCATCGGCACCGGGCAGCAACCGGAGGGTCCAGTGGGCGGTGGTAATATTGATTTGGACTGGCCCGGGCGCGGTGGGTTGGGGGTCTGCCGGCGCATTGACCGCCAAGGCACAGATCAGGCCGGACAAACAACTGGTAAATTTTTTCATGGCAAAACGTTGGTTTTCAATTGGCACCCAGCGACGTGGTGGAGTTGGTGTGCGGCATGGCTCCGCGTTAAGATGCCAAGGACACCGTTCCATGACAAACTGTTTGCGGAAGTCCCAAGTCCAAGGTCAAAACTTGGCGACGGCACCATCAGATACGATTTACCGGGATTTAGGGGCCACGGCCAGTTCAGCGGCCCGGGCTAGACGTTAAGGGAGGGTTTATGATTGGAGATCTGGGGGTGGCGTCGATTGCCAGGCTGCCAAGGGGCAGGGGCGGAAAACGACCGAGTTAAACCACTCGCCTGATGAAATTATGGCGGAAGGCGGATTTTGTCACAGGGAGCGAGCGCTGGAATTGCTTGCCGGGAAAACCGCAGCCGCAGCGCCCGGGCGCAAAATCATTAATTAGCAGTAATTACCATTAAATTGCCCATTTTCGACACTTTTACAACCGGGTGGGAGTTGGTTGAGAGGCCGGTGGGGGCCAAAATGAGAGCGTATGACCCAAGAATCACCCGGGATTTAGTGTAGGAATACTAATGCATAGCAGTTACACAATAAGAATATGTCACACATCCAGTGGCGAAGGCTACCCACTCCTCCGCAGTGCAACCGCTTGCATTTCTACGGCATGGTTCGGGCTTGAGGCTTTTAAACATCCGGGCGGGGAACCTGATTTAGGCCTTTTTACTTATTTTGACAGGTCATGACATGACGAAGGTTGCGGAAATGAGAGCCTTTAAAATATGATCGAGTCAGCAAAAGTGGTGCTGGTGGAGGCACCGAATTGGTTTAGCCTATGCGCATGAAACTTGAGGAACAAGACGGAGCGTCCTTAATCCGAGCTTCGGCCGCGCGACGCGCCGTGCCACGAACGGGCGGTTTTATGGAGCGCCCGTTTCGCACGCATGGCCATGACCGTTCGGGGATGCGCCTGTCGCCCGAGGTGGATAAATCAGTCGTGCCACTTGGGCCGGCCAATGCTCCGGATTAATCCAATGCCAAAAACGGATGTTATTATCATTGGCGCCGGGTTATCCGGGCTTACCTGTGCCAGAAGTTTACAGCAATCCCGGGTCGGGTTCGTCATCCTGGAGTCCGCTGATGACATTGGAGGGAGGGTGCGAACGGATTGCGTGGAGGGTTTCCGGCTGGACCGGGGTTTTCAAGTTTTCCTGGATGCTTATCCCGAGCCAAAGCGCTGGATTCACCTTGAGGATTTGCAGTTGCGAAGCTTTTACCCGGGGGCGCAAGTTTGGTTTGGCGGACGGTTTCACAAAATGTCGGATCCGTTCCGCCGGCCTCTCCACGCCATCGGTTCACTTTGCAACCCCATCGGAGGATTTACCGACAAAATGAAGGTGGCGGTGGTCCGCGCAAAGGCCTGCCGGGGCTCGTTAGCAGAGGTCTTCAACCGTCCGGAGCGCACCACGTTAGCGCACCTGACGGAAGCAGGCTTCTCACCGGCCATGATCGAACGTTTCTTCCGGCCCTTTCTGGGGGGAATCATGTTGGATCGTGAATTGGACACCTCCAGCAGGATTTTTGAATTTCTGTTTCGGATGTTTGCAAAAGGAAATTCGGCCTTGCCGGAAAAGGGCATGGGAGAGCTGCCTAAACAATTGGCCGCCGGTCTCCCGGCCGACAGCATCCGGCGCAATTCCCGCGTCGTGCGCTGGGATGCCAAACAGGTTGAGCTCGCCTCAGGAGAGGTGTGGGACGCGCGCGCGGTGGTGATCGCCACGGAGGGCCCGGCCGCCGCCAAACTTACCGGCTTGACCCCGGCAGTCGGATCCAGGTCGGTGCAATGCCACTATTACGTCGGGCCAAGGCCGCCGGCGGGCGAGCCGATCCTGTTTCTGGATGGCACGGGCAAGCATCCCTACAATACGGCGGTGTTCATCAACTCCATCAGTCCTGCGGCCGCTCCGCCCGGGATGGGTTTGCTTTCGGTGACGGCTCTGGGCGAGCGTCCGGTAAATGAGGCGGACGCCCGGCAACAATTGCGTTCGTGGTTTGGCGAGGACGTTGCCCAATGGCGGCGGCTGCGGGAATACGTGATTCCCCATGCCCAGCCGCATTGGTCGCAAATTCGGGTGCCGGGGACCATCCCCGATGCCCGGCTGGGCCGGAACCGGTACGCCTGTGGCGATTATCGCTGGACGGCGTCGATCAACGGCGCGATGGAGTCCGGCAGGTTTGCGGCGGAAGCGGTGCTGAACGATTTGGGCGCCCCGAACCGCGTGGCCGACTAACAACCCATGCCCATAAAAACAAGATTACGGGCCGACGTGCTGGTGGTCGGGGCGGGAATGGCGGGATTGACCGCGGCGCGACTGCTGCAAAGCTCCGGAAAAGAGGTGCTTATCCTGGAAAAAGGACGCGGACCGGGTGGACGCATGGCCTCCCGGAGAATCGGCAACAGCACATTTGACCACGGAGCCCAATTTATCACGGCGCGGTCAGCGCGTTTCTCCGCGGCGATCATGGATTGGCAACGCGCCGGAGTCGCGCACAGTTGGTGCCAGGGATTTTCGGCCGAGGCGGGTGGACACACCCGCTGGAGAGGCAAACCCGCCATGAATGCGATTCCGAAGCACCTTTGCCAGGAGCTGTCCATTCAGCAGGAAACCAAGATAGTGTCGCTTGGCCATGACGGGAAAGAATGGCAGGTGGGAAGCGATAATGGCGGGTGGTTTGGTGCCCCCAATCTCCTGCTCACGGCCCCAGTGCCCCAAAGTCTTGAGTTGATTGACACCGGAAATATCCGGCTGGAATCAGTACTCAGGCAACAGCTACAAGGCATCGAATATGAGCGTTGTTTCGCGGTCATGGCGGAGCTAGGCGGCCCCTCCTTGGTGCCCGCGCCGGGGGGATTCGCCCCGGCGGAAGGGGACGTGGCGTGGATCGCAGACAACCAGAAAAAAGGGATTTCCGCCAGCCCGGCAGTGACGATTCACAGCACGCATGCCTTCAGCATGGCCCATTGGGAGGCGGATCGTGAAACAGTGGGTTTATCGCTGATTGCAGCAGCCAGCGCCTGGCTGGGCGAAGTTCCGCAATCCTTTCAAATCCACGGATGGAAATACAGCAAACCCCGCAACATTTTCCCGCAACCCTGCGTGGTTGCCCAACAACAGCCCCTACTGGTGTTGGCCGGGGATGCATTTGCGGGTCCGAAAGTGGAAGGCGCGGCGCTTTCCGGCTGGGCGGCCGCCGAGGCCATTTTGAATCACAAGATGTGACAGGCTGGGCGGTTGGCCATGCCGGAGTCAAACGGTTGGAAAACCAGGCAAAGGGAGCGTATCTCAGCGCGGCGCTTACCGAACACACCCAGAGCCGGCGGCAACCGGGCGAACAAGGAAATTGGATGGAGATATTTGAGCCCGCACTCCGAAATTAAAACGGCCGGTCGGCATCAATCTCTTGGCCATAAACGCTTGGGAACATTGGCTTCCCAAGCCGCTGCCAAGCAGTTGCCCATTTGACGCTGCGCGCAGCGGCAGTCTCACCAGACCACTGCGGGTATGCCGGCGATTTTTCCAAAGTGTTTCTGCTCCAACATTTTGACACGTCCCAGCCATTTTAATTTCGGATTTCGGGATAATGGGTGGATATTTCGCGTTGGCGCAATTCATCGCGAAAATGGCGCCTGGCCGAAAGAAACAGGACAATCCGCGCTTGATGTGACCAGACATGGGTGGACTCCGCAGCGACCTCCGCCATCCAGACGGCGTCCTGGCGGGCATCGAAACCATCAAACGCGGAGGATGAAGCATCCAGCTGATCACCCAGAACGATCACCAGATTTCGGGCTGGGACAGGGGGTTGAATTTCATATTGGTGAACCACGCTGGGGCTGAATTGATTTTGAATTTTGGACAGGGCCCGGGACGGGCCGGCCCTTGCGGCACGCGTCACTGCAATATTGGACGTGGTCCCAGTCGCGGGCCCATTTTTTGCGCCACGCAAACTCCCGGCCGCAATGGCGGCAAATCTTGGAGGGCAGGTTGGCTTTTTTGACTCCCCGCATGTTAAAGTAATTCCGGTTGTGACCGAGGGGCTGAATTCCTTCGCAAGCGCGCCTCCACTTTGGCCCAATAGGGAAAGAAGCCCGATTTGGCCAAAGGGAACCATTGCGCATCCCACGGTCGACGCAACAAGCAAAGCTGGATGCCGTGTTCGGCAAGAGCGGCGCGAATGGAATCAAGCTGATCTCCGAGCGGGCCGACAAAAGGCGAGTAAGCCACGACGCTTTCCAGTTTCGCGGCCGCCGCCCACCCGGTGAGGCTTGCGGCCAGTGACGCGGAATCTTCGAGGGTCACCGCGCAGGGGAAATGCCGGGCGGCCCGATTGCACCCATCTTGCAAGACGCTTGCAAGATGCGTCCGGCGCAAGGAACTCATGTCCGGGGATTGGCCAGGCACCGCCGGGCGAAAGGCGGCAATGGCCGCGAAGGGCACGGCCTGGAGGGGGCCAATTTCCGGAACGCAGTCGTCCTCGTGCAACCACAGCCCCACGCGTCCCGGCCGGGGAGCCGGGGCGGAAAGCAGTTCGGGGAGTGGCTGAATTTCCAAGGAGGTGGTTTCGCTGGCCCGGAACGGCATGACGACCTCGTCCGCGAGCCGATGCAAACCGGATTGGTCCTGCAGCCATTCCGGAGCGCAATATTTTTCGAGATTGGAACGGCGGGGCAAATAGGTTTTCCCCGGCGTTTGCAGCCCCGCCACCCAACGCCAACTCAGGGTATTACTGGCGGGATCCGCATCGAGCAGGTGCCGCAGGAAAAAGTCGGCCCCGAGTTCCCACGGGAGTTTTTCGACATGCACCCAAAATCCCGCCCACCACATCCGGGCGTGGTTGTGGAGGTAGCCGGTGGCAGTCAGTTCCCGGGCGAAGCGATCCATAATGGCCGTCCCACTCTGGCCATTACCCACCGCCTCCGCCCGCCCCAACTCCGGCTCGTTCAGATGAGCGTGCAACCATTTGACCCGCTCCCGGTAATGGCGCCACACTTGCGGCCGCAGCTCCAGCCAGCCCTTCCAATAGGTACGCCAATGGATTTCCTGGAGGAACTTTTCCACCGTCGGGAAGCTAAAGCGGCTTAGCACCGTTGCCACGACTTCTTCCTCCAACAAGAGGCGATGGCGCAGAGCGGGGGACAACCGGGATACCGCACGGTGTCCGGGCCCAACGGCGTTTCGGTTGGCCGCATAATGAGCCAGGAACGGCAGGAAGGCGGCCATTTGATCGCTGGCGGCGGCCCGGGTAGCGGGGAATGTCGGCTTTGGGCGATCGGGAGGCATCGTTGAGGTGTTTGAAGAATTCAATGGAGCAGAGCGGGTTCGCGGTGGGTGGATGCCATTTCAATTGCGAACGGCAAACGCAACGACTGCGACCCAATATTAGTTGGCCCGGTGGGAACAAACACACCAACGGTTGAGTTGTTTAAGTTCACGATTATTCTGCCATTCATGCGCCGCCCAATGTACTCAAATTAAAGGGGAATTTTTCATTTCCCAGACTGGGCCACGGAAATCTCCGAAGCGCGCGCACGCCGCCGGGGCCCGCTAAATGGAGGCTTGATACAATCCAGCCGGCCTGAAGTGTGGCCAACCACTTTCCCGCGTGTGCCAGGACGAGCTCACCGGGCCACTCGAGCATTTGAGGATTACGGGAACGGGCCATGCTGGGCGCGGCGACCTCGATGTTTACGAATTCTTAGGTAATCGCCGCTTCGCTAATCGCCAGTTTTTCAAATAGCACGGCGGCCAGCCCGGGCCAGGTTGTCGTTTCGCCAATCATATACTATAAAGTTATTATCCACTTCAATCAAAACAATCGAAACTAATCGTGAGGCTGCGGAAAAGCAAATTTTTTGCCGGGATTTTGTGGAGTTGCGAGATTTTTGCAAACTTTTGAGCCAAGGTGGAAATTGGGGGTGGGAGCAGCGCGAAAAGCCCGGTCAGGCAGTAACGGTCGTGCCTTCAAGGCGCGACGACCAACCGCCCGGATTTCTGCGTTAAAACGATTGCGTTGGTTGGTCCCGTGCCTTTCCTGCGATTGGGACGGTGCTGAGTGGCGGCAAGCCTTGCTGCGGGGCTTCATGGAGGTGTCCGCCGACAGTTCAGATTTGAAAAGATCCACCGCTTCACGGAGGAGGGGGGCGAGGGTTTGAGGCCGTGCTTCGTTGGGGGTTTTTAGGAAATCCACCAGCCTGAGCCTGGCAGTTGACCACACCGAAGGGCCAAGGCTTTCCCGAATCAGCTTGCCGCCAACTTTAATTCGGCCATAGTAATTGCCGTTGCTGACGTTTTGCAGCAGGTTTGGCACTTTGGGAAACGAGCGCTATTTTCCATCTTTGGAAAGGCTCGCTTCCCGTTTGCGGCGGTTCTGCGGACTGGCTTGGCTGGCATCCACAGATTCAAAGCTACGGGATACAGCGACACCGTTTCCGAGACAGATCTTCTGCAAGTCGTTTAAAATCAACGGCGCGCGCGTGGTGGAATGGCAGACACGCCAGACTTAGGATCTGGTGCCGAAAGGCGTGGAGGTTCAAGTCCTCTCGTGCGCACCATGATTTTTTCAACGAATGAGCAGGGCACTCCGTTTACGTGGTCAGGCCGGGGCGGTGAGCGGCCAAATCTTCGACTTCAAAACCGGCCAGGGGGTTATGCGCGGGGATGGAATTTTTGGTGGATTTCCCGCAGGCGGTGGCCGGTGACGTGGGTGTAGACTTCCGTGGTGCTGATGGTGGCGTGGCCGAGTAATTCCTGGATCACGCGCAAATCCGCCCCGTATTCCAGCAGATGGGTGGCAAAACTGTGCCGCAACATGTGCGGGGTGAGGTTGCGCTCCACGCCCGCGCGGCGCACGCGGTCTTTGATGCGCTTCCACAAGGTCACGGACGCAAAGGGCGTGCTGCGACGGGTCAGAAAGACGGCCGCCGGGGACTTGGGGGTGACGAGTTTAGGTCTTCCCGCCGCGAGATAATGTTGAATGGCGGTCACGGCGGTCTTGCCCACGGGCACCACGCGTTCCTTATTGCCCTTGCCAATGACATTGAGGAAGCCGGCCTCCAAATGGAGTTGTTCCAGGCGTAAATTTTTCAATTCTGCCAGCCGCAGGCCCGAGGCGTAGGCCAGCTCGAGGATCGCCTGGGTGCACAGGTTTTCCGGGGTTTCCGGCAGTTCCGGCGCCAGTAGTTGTTTGATTTCCGCATGGGAGAGTGCCTTGGGCAGGCGTTTCCAGCGGCGCGGGAGGGAGAGGTTCTCGGCGATATTGGCGGGAAGTTTCTTTTCGTTTTCCGCGAACCGGTAAAAAGCCCGGAGCGCGGCAATTTCCAGATAGACACTTTCACTGCTGAGACGCCGGGTCGAATTGGCCGGCGCATCGGCGAGCGGGCGGAGGCGTTCGTAGCGCAGGAACTCCATCAGATGCCGCAATTCGACGGCGTGCCAGTCGGTGATTTGGTGGGTGGCGGCCCAGGTGGTGAATTTGCCCAGCAACGCCGCGTAGGTTCGCTGGGTGTGCTCCGCCTGCCCGCGCTCATGGCGCAGGTATTGCAGGAAATCTTCGACGAGCGTTTGCACAAGTCAAGCGGGCCGGCCAGCGGCCGTTTTATCCGGGGGGCGGATGGCCCCACCCTTTCCGCCCTGGGGCAACTGCTGGCAATCCCTAATTTACGTCTCCATCATTACTACAGCCGGCCAAGGTTGCGAATTAAAAGTGCAGTGCCGGCGCGGCGGGTTTTGCTGGACGCCGCCCCGGGCTGCCGGGCAGATTGCCTGAAATGTTTGAATTGAAGGATCTCTCCCGGGCGGACAAACCGGCGGCCTATGCGGAATTAGCCGGGCAGCTGGCGGCGTTGCTCCAGGGGGAGCGCGATTGGGTGGCCAATGCCGCCAACACGGCCGCGCTGCTGGGGCACTCCCTGCCGGACCTCAACTGGGCGGGATTCTACCGCCGTGTGGGCGAGCAGTTGGTGCTGGGGCCGTTTCACGGCAAGCCCGCCTGTGTGCGCATTGCTTTCGGCAAGGGCGTGTGCGGGACGGCGGCGGCCGAGGTCCGAACGGTGGTGGTGCCGGATGTGCATGCCTTTCCCGGACACATCGCCTGTGACGCGGCTTCTCGTTCGGAAATTGTCGTGCCGCTGGTGCGGCAGGGCCGGGTGGTGGGGGTGCTCGATCTCGACAGTCCTGTGCCGGGTCGTTTTGATGCCGCCGACGCGGCGGGCCTGAGCCAGCTCGTGACGTTGTTCCTGACGGCCACGGACGATTAAACCACAGCGCTTAAAGCAACTCGAGTTGGGTGCCGCCCGGGCGACGAAAGGCTGCCGTGGAGAGGGGCGGTTGATTATTTTTAATGCCCGCTTTGCGCCGGGCCACCTCGAAGATGCGCTGGATTTGCTCCGCAAAAATTCCCGCGCCTTGCATGCGGGTGCCCCATTTGGCGTCGTAGAGTTTGCCATCCCGCATGGTGCGCAATTGATTCAGGACCTTGTCCTTGCGCTGGGGAAAGTGGGTTTCCAGCCATTGGACAAACAGTTCGGTGTTCGCATGGGGCAGCCGGAGCATCGTGTATCCGGCCGCCGTGGCCCCGGCTGCCGCCGCGGCGGCCAGAATGGCGGGGATTTCGTGGTCGTTCAGTCCCGGAATGATGGGGGCCACGTTCACGCTGACGCGAATACCGGCCTCGGCCAGGGTCCGGATGGCCGCCAGCCGGGCCTGGGCGGGCGAAGTGCGGGGTTCCATGACGCTGCGCAATTCGGCATCCAGGGTCGTGAGGGAGAGGCAAACGGCGGCCGCCTGAAAGCCGGCCAGTCTGGCCAGCACATCCACATCCCGAGTGACCAGGGCATTTTTGGTGATAATGGCCACGGGATTGCGGAACTCGGCGAGCACTTCCAGGCAGGCCCGCGTGAGTTTCAATTTGCGCTCCACGGGCTGGTAGCAATCCGTTATGCCGCTCATGGCAATTACTTGTGGCTGCCATTTTTTGGCGGAGAGTTCGGCGCGCAAGAGTTGAGCCGCATGTTCCTTCACCATGATTTTGGTCTCAAAATCGAGGCCGGAGGAAAACCCGAGGTATTCGTGGGTGGGGCGGGCGTAGCAATAAACACAACCGTGCTCGCAGCCCCGGTAGGGGTTGACGCTGGCAGCGAAGCCCACATCGGGGCTGTTATTGTAGGCGATGATGCTGGCGCTGTGGTCTTTGAGAAATTGGGTGCGCGGCAGCGGGTCCTCGGCCGGATTCCAATCGGCGTCCGCTTCGAGATGGAGGGGCGCAAAGCGGTTCGATGGGTTACCCAGGGCTCCCCGGTGGGCGGCGGTTAATGATTCGGCCTGCATGAGGGCAGTTTAAGACACACGGCAAGCCCGGAGCGGGCCCGGTCAGAGCGGCTTCCCGGTCAGGCGCTCGTACGCTTCCTGATATTTCGCGGAGGTTTTGGCGATGACTTCCGCCGGCAATTGCGGGCCGGGCGGGGTTTTGTCCCACGTCAAGGTTTCGAGGTAATCGCGAACGAATTGTTTGTCGAAGCTCGGCTGGCCCTGGCCGGGGGCGTATTGGTCCGCCGGCCAAAAGCGTGAGGAATCGGGGGTGAGGACCTCATCAATGAGTATGAGTTTGCCCTCGAAGACACCGAATTCGAATTTGGTGTCGGCAATGATGATGCCCCGCTCACGGGCGTAATCGCGGCCGGCGCGGTAAATTTTCAAGCTCAGGTCCCGGGCCTGGGTGGCGAATTCGGGGCCGACAATTTTAACGGCTTCCGCAAAGGAAATGTTTTCATCGTGGCCCGCCTCGGCCTTGGTGGAGGGGGTGAAGATGGGTTCGGGCAGCTCGGCGGATTCTGTAAGGCCGGCGGGGAGTTGAATGCCGCAAACCGTCTGGCTCTTTTTGTATTCTTTCCAGCCGGAGCCGGAGAGGTAGCCGCGCACGATGCATTCGATGGCCAGGGGCCTGGCTTTTTTTACGATCATGCTGCGCCGGGCGAGCTGGGCGGCGTAGGGCTGGAGGTTGGCGGGCAGCGGATCGCCGGCGCCGGCCAGGAGATGGTTGGGGACGAGTTCGGCGAATTTGGCGAACCAGAAGTGGGAGAGCTGCGTGAGCACCTCACCTTTGCGGGGAATGCCGTTGGGGAGGATGACGTCGAAGGCGGAGAGCCGGTCGCTGGCGACGAGCAGGAAGCGGTCGCCGAGATCAAAGACTTCGCGGACCTTGCCGCTGCGCACTTTGGTGATGCCGGGGCAGGTCGAGTTGCAAAATGGGGGTGCTGGTCGCGTTTGTCATGTGGCGAAGATGATGGGAATTTGCCGGGGAAGTTCAAGCGGGAAGTGCAGGAGTCCAGTGGGTGATGAACTAAAACCGGGAGCGGCGGGGGGCGGCTGAGCCGGTGCTTTTTGGAGGCATGGGACGGGGTGGGGGTTATTGTTCGGCCACATCGCCCGATTGCAGGCGGGGCGCCGCCACCATGATGGCCCCGTTAATTACCCGCCAGAGGCCCCAGAGCGCCAGGGCAACCAACGCGCCGGCCAACTTGGTGATCACAATTTTAATGGCGACCATGTAAAGCACGCCGCCCGTGCCCGCGGCAATCATCAAGCCGCCCGTGATCATTTTTTTGATGCCGACACCCCGTACCTGCACGGCCCGCTCTTTAAACATCACCGCGAGCAAGGCCGAGGCTTCCGCGTGGGTGAAGCCTTGGATCATCAAATATTTCAGAACGGACTCGGGCGGATCGCCCCAGGAAACCTTGGCGCGGGCTTCCACTTCCGCCTGCTGGCGGTCCACCAGGCCGAGTTGTGAGGCGTTGGGAGCACTGGCCGGCAGATGGTTGGCGGGGTGGGAAACGGAGCTGGTGGGGGCGGTCGCGCCCGGAGCGGACAAATGCAGCTTTGGGGAGGCATCGCCGGGTGGCGGCAGGGCGGCCAGTTTTTCGGCAAGGAGGGCATTGGCGGCCGCAGTACCATCGGTGCCGCAGGCGGGACAATTCACGGGAATGGTCAGACGACCCGCCACCGGCTCGGCGTCAAAGGCGTAGCGTTGCCCGCAGCCGCACTGGATTTTGATGGGAATCATAGGTCATCAGTTCCGGGTTGACCGGCATGAGTGGCGAAGAAATCGTCGACCTTCCACGGTCAAAACACAAGCCGGAAAGCGGGAAGCGCAGCCTGGGGCCGGCATGATTGCCGGACGGAAAGTGCAAAAAAAGTGCATTCTTGATTGAATTATTGGCAAAATGAGTTTAACGGTAGTGGTCTAAACCAATCTATTTCGCGAATTTATGAAAAAACTACTGTTAACCCTCTCGTTGGGTTTGGCCCTGAGTCTCACGGCGGGTGCCGCCGACGTGACCCTCACCGACGTGCATCTTTGTTGCGGATCCTGTGTCAAAGGCGCTGAAAAAGCCGTGGCGGAGGTTGCGGGCTTGACTGCCAAGGCCGATCAAGATGCCAGCACGGTTATCCTGACGGCGGCCGATACCGCCACCTTGCAAAAAGGCGTGGACGCCCTCACCACGGCGGGTTTCTTTGGCAAGAGCAGCGATCCGAGCATCAAAGTCAATGCCGAGACCGGTGCTAAAAATCAAAAAGTGAAGACCTTGACGATTTCCGGGCTGCACCTCTGCTGCGGCAAGTGCGTCAAGGCGGCGAACCAAATCCTCAGCAGCGTGCCCGGCGTGACCGGCAACACCGCGGCCAAAGGCGTGAAAACGTTTGAAGTCACCGGAGATTTTAACGACAAGGATGTGTTTGACGCCCTGCAAAAAGGCGGGCTGACGGGCGTGGAAAAATAACGCGCCGTCCCAAGCATTTTCGCCCTTTGCCGCTCACTGCGGCAAGGGGCGTTTTTTTATATATCTGGCGCTGGAAACCGGGGGCCACCCGGACCCCATGGGAACAGCGGGGAAAGCGGCGCACTGGGGCCCGGCCGGCTCACAGCAAGGCCAAAAGGCGGGCCAGTTCGGCATCGGTATTATAAAAGTGGGGCGAGAGGCGGATATAATTTTGGCCGGCCCGATCGCTGCGCAAATTGGTGATGATGCCGGCGGCGGTCAGCAATGCATGCGTTTCCAGCATGTTTGTTCCGGGCCGGAAAAAGGTGACGATCCCGCTGCCGTTTTCGGGTGTGGCTTCGGCATGCAACACTGACCAGCCTTTGGCCAGGAGTGCCGGGACGAGTAACGCCCGTTTGCGCAGGAGTTCGGCGGCAATGTTGTCCACGCCGATTTCCAAGGCCAGTTCCAGCGAGGTGATGAGCCCGACAATGCCCAGCAGGCTGTGAGTCCCGACCTCATATTTGGTGGCATCGGTGCGGAAAACGATTTTATCCTGGGCCACGAAATTGGGGCAGCGGACATTATGCCAGCCGTAGACGGGGGGAGTGAGTTTTTCCTGAAGTTCGCGGCGAACATAAAGGATGCCGGCACCACAGGGTCCGAGGAGCCATTTGTGGGCGTCGGCCGCCAGAAAGTCCACGTGCTCGACGGTGGTCGGGAACGCGCCGAGGGTTTGGATGGCATCCAGGCAGAACAAAATACCCCGTTCATGCAGGTATTTGCCAATGGCCGGGATGTCCAAACGGTAACCACTGACAAAGTGATTGGTGGCCAGGGCAACCAGCCGGGTGCTTTCATCGACCTGACCCATGACGTCGCGCGGGCGGATGACGCCGAGGCCCCGGGTGTTCAGCAAGCGGACCTGGACCCCGCGCGCCGCGAGGGCCATCCACGGATAAACGTTGGAGGGATAATCGTCGTAATAAACGAGGATGTTGTCGCCCTTGCGGTATTGGAGGCCGGCGGCGACATAACTCAAAGCCAGTGAGGTGGGGCCGACCAGGGCCACTTCCTCGGGCTGGCTGTTAATCAGTTGGGCCGCCAGCCGGCGGGCATCGTGCAGCCGGTGCAGCATGAATTCCTCCTGGTCGCCCAAGGTGGCTTCGCGGGCGCATTCGCCAATGGCGGTGGCCACCCGGGCCGGGAGCGGGCACACGCCGGCATGGCCCAGAAAAACCTTTTCGCGGGTGACTGGAAATTCACGCTGGCGCAGTTCCTCATTATTGAGCAGTTCGGACAAAATCATGCGGGCAGGTTAGTCGGCCGAGGGACAAGTCAAAAGCCTAAACTCCCGATGACAACCGCAGGTAATAAAAAAGCGGACCCCGAAAGGTCCGCCTGGCTGAAAAGAAAGGAGGTGTTACAAAGCCGTCAGGCGATGGCGCGGTCGAGGCTGGCCTTGAGATCGCGCTTGCTTTTCCCGCCCACCATTTGTTCCACGACTTCACCCTTTTTTAGGATCAACAGCGTGGGAATGGCACGGATGCCGTATTTTTGGGCCAAATCCGGATGCTGGTCAATGTTCACCTTGCCGATGGTGACTTTGCCGGTATATTCGGTGGCCAGTTCATCCAGCAAAGGAGCGATTTGTTTGCAAGGACCACACCATTCAGCCCAGAAATCCACCAAGATCGGGTTGGCAGATTGAAGGGCTTTCTCGGGGAAATTATCCACCGTGAGCGTGACTATGAGATCGGAAGCCATATGAATTTGTTTAGCTAGTGAAGGTGGTCACCGATCCATTCAAGACGTACCAGCCCCAAGCAACCAAACCAACGGCGATGAGGGCACACGCGGCGACGGCGTAAATCAGGCCTTTATCCAGGCCACCAATGGTGGGGGCAGCGGCCGGCGCGGCAACTGCGCGGGGTTGCGGAGAGGCAGCGGGCTTGGCTTGCGTGGCCGGGGCACTCGGAGCCGGTGCGGCGGGGGCGGCAGCGGTCGGACGCGGCGCGGCGGCCAAAGACATCGGGGCGGCAGCGGCCGCCGGGGAAACGCCAGCGGAAGGCGCACCGGTGGGGCCACCGGGCGGAAGCGTCGGCAGCTTGATGGTGGGCGCGGCGGAAGGCTTCGGCGGCAAATTAATGCGGACGGTTTCTTTTTTGGGCTGCACCTTGCCGGTTTCTTTTTTCGGCGGCACGGCACCTGACGGTATGTTCGGAGGAAGATCAGCCATAGTCTTTGATGATCAAGATAAACAGCGTCGGTGGAGTGTCAAATGTAAATGAAAAGAAATGTTGCCGCCGTTTAGATTAAGTCAGCCAGGACATCACCATTTCATAGATGGCGCAAACGGCCATGGCCATGGCGGCAAACCACAGGGGTTTCTTCTTGGTAACCGTGCAAATGGAGGCGGTGGCAATGGCCACCGAAAAAATCGTGACGGCCAGACCCATCCGGCCGCCGCGCTGGCCGGCGAGGTCCCGTTTCTTTTCAAAGCTCTCGGCGGTGGTTTTTATGTCCGCCTTTTCCTTGTCAAACCGGGTGCTTTCCTCGGAAAGCTTTTTAATGGCCTTGATCACGGCCGGGTTGGCCGCATTGGTGTTGGCGAGCAGTTCGGGGAGGGCCGCCTCATCGAGGTGTTGCTTGATGGATTTGGACTCGTAAAAGTTCCACTGGTCGGAGGCTTTGATCTGGTTGATCTGCACCTGGCTGCTGTATTTGCCGCTATATTGGGAGGCGACGGCAGCGATCACGGCGATCACCACCACGGTGAGGGAGACATATTTGGTCCAGGCCTCGGCCTTTTCCTTGGCCTTGGTGGCAGCCCGATCGGCCTTCAAATCCACCATGAACTGTTTTAGTTCATTAATCTCTTTCTGCAAATCATTCATAAGCTGGGCAGTCCGGGGAGTGGCAAACGCCAAAAGCTCCCTTAAAATTCGGGCTGTCCATATACGGGAAGCGCCCGCACACTTCAATCCTAAAAAGCACCGCGAAAATTGCCGATTGCTGCCGGCCGGTGAATATGGAATGTTCCTGCGAAGGCCATGAGTGAATTTAAATACGCCTGTCCGGTGTGCGGACAGCACATCCAGTGCGACTCGGCTCACAGCGGGTCGGTGATGGAGTGTCCCACCTGTTTCCAAAAGATCACCGCTCCACGGGCGCCCGCCACGGCTGACCAGAAACTCATCCTCAGTGGCAAAAAAGCAGATGTCCGTCCCGTTGCGCCAGCGCCTTCCGGTCTGGACACCCCGCTGCGGCCACCCCGCCCCGGTTTCCCGATCGCTGCGCTGGCGCTGTTGGTTTTGGTGGTGTTTGCCGGGGGACTGGCCATCCTCCTCCGGCACCGGCTGGGGCCAAATCCCAGCCCCGCGACGGTGCTTGTGGCCGCCGTGCTTACGAACAGCACCCCTGCCCCAGAAGTCGCGCAAACAACCCTGCCAGGTGACACTCGCTGGATGCTTGACCTGGCCAACACCAGTTTTCCCGATACCAAGGCCGCCGGTCGCATTCACGGGCAGGACTTTGTGGCGGAGCGCGCGGTGTTATCGAGCGGCACACTCACGCTCCGGGCAGGGGCCAAAGGCTCGGTGGCCTTTGGGCTGGTGATTAATTTCAGCGGGGTGCAGGCCGAAGTGCTGGCGGGTAAAACCATCAATGTTACCAGCAACGCGCCCCTGGCGGCGCGGGTCACCCTCCACTGGCAAGAGGGGGATCAGGCGTTGAAGGACACGTTCGAAACGGCCTATGCCTTGCGCCTGCAATTTGGTGGTCTGGATAACAACCGGATTTCCGGCAGTATTTATTTTTGCGCGCCCGATGAGGCCAAAAGCTATGTGGCGGGCACGTTCGTAGCCGAGGTGCGCCGACCGAAACCAGTCAAGCCGAAGCAGTAAACCGATGCGACGGGGCTTGCCAGCCAGCCATTCCCGATGGAAACTAAGCCCGTGACGATTGAACTCATTAATACCGGCAGCGAATTGCTACTGGGGCGGGTGCTGAACACCCATCAACAGTGGTTGTGCCGCCGGTTGTCCGATCTGGGCTACGCAGTGCAGCGGCAAGTCATGGTGCCGGATACCGCCACCGACATTGAGCAGGCGGTGCGCGAAGCGCTGGGCCGGGCGGATTTAGTAATTGTCACCGGCGGCCTGGGGCCGACTTCGGATGACATTACCCGTGACTTAATTGCCCAACTCCTCGGCAAAAAACTCCAGCTGGACCAGGCGGTATTTGACGTCATCAAGCAATTTTTTGCCGACCGCAAGCGCCCGATGCCGGCCAATAATGAAGTGCAGGCCATGGTGCCCGAAGGGGCGACGGTACTGCCCAATCCGTTTGGGACGGCACCCGGCCTGGCCATTCCGGTCAACCCGAATCCGTACCGCGCCGGTGCGGGCGGGAGCTGGCTGGTGATGCTGCCGGGCCCGCCACGGGAATTGCGGCCCATGTTTGATGCCGCAGTGAAGCCCCTGATTCTTCGCGAATTTCCGCTGGAGAGCGCCTTTGCCTGTCGCACCCTGCGCACGAGCGGGGTCGGGGAATCCGCCTTGCAGGAGCGGGTGGCTCCGCCGCTGGCGGCCCTGGTGGCCGCCGGGCTGGAGGTGGGGTATTGCGCCCGCGTTGGCCAGGTGGATGTGCGGTTGATCGCCCGGGGCCCCACCGCCGCCGAGGTGGTGGGCCAGGCCGAGGCGGTGGTGCAGCGGCTGCTGGGGGATTTTGTCTATGGCTATGATGACGACGGCATGGCGGCGGTCATTGTGGAGTTACTGACGGCCAGGAAAATGACGCTGGCCCTGGCGGAGTCCTGCACCGGCGGGGGCATCGCCAATCAGATTACGAATGTGGCGGGGGCATCGGCGGTTTTCCCTGGGGGGTTCGTTACTTACAGCAATGAGTTCAAGCAAGCCAGCCTGGGGGTGCGGGCGGAAACCCTGGCCGCCCATGGTGCGGTGAGTGAGGCGGTGGCCCGGGAAATGGCCGAGGGCGCGCGCGCCCGGTTGGGCACGGATTTCGCCATTGCCGTCACGGGCATCGCGGGTCCCACCGGGGCCACGCCGGGCAAGCCCGTGGGCACGGTTTTTATGGCCCTGGCCGGGGCCTTTGGCACGGAGGTCCAACAAAAGCTGAACGCCTATGAGCGGGAAGCTTTTAAGCAGGTGACGACCCAGCAGGCCTTGGAAATGCTGCGCCGGCGGCTGGCCGTTTGACCTGAGCTCCGAAATTTTATCACGGAGTTCGGATTTAACCAAAAATCACCTTCGTGGTGGCTTCGTTCGGATCCCAGCCACGGGTGGGTGCGTCCGTCACGGACGAAATATCCTTGATGGAAATTTGCCGCCCCAGGGTCTTGGGGCCCTTCACATCCAGTTGGGAAGGATCGCAGGTCTGCTGGCTGATTTTTTGGTGCGGTGCCGGTTTGTACCGGATGTATAACACCTTCGGGGTCGTTGGGGCCAGGTAAAGGAGGCGCGATTTCTCCGGGATGCAGGAGTACACCTTGTTCATGATGATGCCACCGAAGGTGAACCGTTTCAGGTAGCTGGCCTCGCGATCCGTGTAGGCGCAGGTGTACACGCGGTCGCGCTCGGGCAGGCCGCACAGAAGCACATCCGGTCCCACGAACAATTTCTCCGGCAGTTCGATGACCTTGTAGGTGCCATCCTTGAACACCAACAGCAGCTTGTCAAACTTGGTGCACTCGAGCTTGAATTCGTCCGCATTGACCTTGTAGCCCACGTAGCCGCTCTCGCGGTCGTAGCTGACCTTGAAGGACTTGAACGCCGCGGCCTTCACGTCCACTTCCTCATGCCGGGCCGATTTGGTGGTGAGGCGCGGATAGAGCGGACGATATTTGGCCAGCAATTCCTCCAAGTGGCCAATCACGTACTTGATCAGGTTCTTGAGGTGTTTGCGCGTCTCGGCGAGTTCGGCCTTGGTCCTGGCCATTTCCTCGCGGTGCTTGTTGATGTCGAAGAGGGAAATCCGGCGGATTCGCACTTGCAGCAACCGCTCCACATCCGCCTCCACAATGGGGCGGACCAGCTCCAGGGAGAATGGCTGGAAACCTTCATAGACTGCGGCCAGCACGGCCTCATTGGTTTTGCACTTCTCGATGGCCTTGTATATCCGCTCCTCAATGAAAATCCGTTCGAGGGTGCGGTAATGCAGCTCATCGAGCAATTGTTGCTCGCGCAAATCCAGTTCGCGCTTGAGCAGGGTGGTCAACTGCGTGGTGTTTTCCCGCAGCACTTCGCTGACGGTCAATTCCACCGGGCGGTTGTCCTTGATCACCACGATGCGGCTGCTGATGGTGACTTCGCAATCGGTGAAGGCGTAGAGCGCATCCACCATCTTCTCGGCTTCCACGCCCGCCGGGCATTTGATTTCGATCTCGACATCCTCGGACGTAAAATCGTTGATGGCTTTGACCTTTAACTTGCCCTTGGTGGCGGCGTCCTCGATGGAGGCCATCAGCGAGTCTGTGGTGGTGGTCGGCGGAATTTCCCGGATGGACACGGTGGACTCGTCCTTGACCTTGATTTTGGCGCGGACGGTGACGCTGCCTTTGCCATCCTGATAATCACGCGCGTCCATTACGCCGCCGGTGGTAAAATCAGGCAGGCATTTGAACGGCTGGTTTTTGAGAATGGCGATTTGCGCCTCCAGCAATTCGGGGAAATTGTGCGGCAAGATGCGCGCGGACAGGCCGACGGCGATGCCCTCGGTGCCCAGCATGAGCGTGAGGGGCAGTTTGCAGGGCAGGGAAACGGGTTCCTTGTTGCGGCCGTCGTAGCTGGGGACAAACTCGGTGATTTCGTCGTTGAAGAGCTCGGTGCGCGCCAGTTCGGTGAGGCGGCATTCGATGTAACGCGAGGCGGCAGCGGGGTCGCCGGTATAAATATTGCCAAAGTTCCCCTGGCCTTCGATCAGGTAGCGTTTGGTGGTGAGGACCACCAGGGCGTCGCCGATCGAGGCGTCACCGTGGGGATGGTACTGCATGGTATGGCCCACGACATTGGCCACTTTGATGAACCGGCCGTCGTCCTTTTCGTGCAGAGCCCACAGAATGCGGCGTTGCACGGGCTTGAGGCCATCGGCGAGATTCGGGATGGCGCGGTCGCGGATGACGTAGGAGGCGTACTCCATGAAACTCTTGTCCACGCGCTGATGCAGGCCGGTGTCGGCCTGCCGGGGGTCAAAGGGACGGTGCACCAATTCTGCGGGGACTTCCTCCGCCTGAACATGGGCGTCCCCACCGGCAGCGGCGCCGGTGGCGCCGGCCGGGCTGGCCGGGGCGCCCGGGATGGGCAAATCGGGCTGTTGTGGTTCGTTGTCTTGCTTGTCAGAACTCATGAGCGGGCGAAATTAAGCATTAGAACGGGCTTGGTGGCAAGAATTCAGTCGGGTGAGGGGGGTTGGCGAAATTACCGGAAACTTGAAAGTTTTGGTTTTTGGGGGCACTTGGTGGTTATTTGGTTAAACCCGAACTCCGAAATTAAAATGGCCGGTCGGCATCCATCGCTTGGGCATAAACGCTCGGGAACATTGGCTTCCCAAGCCGCTGCCAAGCAGTTGCCCATTTAAGGGTGTGCGCGGCGCGCCGAGGCAGTCTCACCAGACCACTGCGGGTATGCCGGCGATTTTTCCAAAGTGTTTCGGCTCCAACAGCTTGACACATCCCAGCCATTTTAATTTCGGAGTTCGGGTTGAACGGGCTGGGTGGGAATCCCCGGGTAATCCAGCGGCCCCAATGGAGGCGATGCGGGCTTGATAGGAGGTGGGCGAGGCGTTTGGCGAGGAGCAAAAGATCGGGTTGGGACATAGTTCCCAACTGGAGGTTAATCGCTGAGGTGATAAATTGTTTATTCGGCCGCCGCCAGGTTGCGCGCCGGACGCGGGCAAAAAAAACCGGGTCAATCAGCCAGAGGGTGGCCGAGAGACCCGGGGAATTTTCGAATGAGTACAACGTAGGATTACGGAGAACTCCGGTTTGAGTCAGTACCAGAACCCAAACCGAAAACTGGTTTATCAGATCAAAGATCAAAGTTGCTGTTGGTCTTGATGACCGCTGCAACTATGAATATTAAATCATGAGTCCTTATTTTTGTCAACGACCATATTGAGTTTTAAGCGGAACTTATCATCTTTTGGCCACAGCATAAGCCGATGGTCCGCCCGGCCGCCCCCCGCCGTCCGGCGGGCCGCCCGGGATCGCCGGGGCGGGATGCAGGGTTTACCCAACAGGGACAGGGCTTTAGCTCAGGTGTATGACCGTTTAGTACAGTGCGCAGCCGGTTCCGGAGCGGGCCGGGGCTCCGCCGCCCGGCGGTCATTTCCCCGGCCGCCAGCCAGAAAACTTTCGATTCCCAGCGGGTAATTGGACCAGCGAAGCCGCCAGCGGCGGCAACAATCCGGATGGTTTCCCTCAAAAAATTGTTAAAAACCAACCTTCAGGCTGCGGTTGCCCCGGCAAAACACTCAACTGATTGCACGTCCCGGACCGGGAACGTCCACCGGCCGAGGTTGGAAGATTCGGCGATGAGAGTGAGAACCCACAAAAGTGGCGGTCATTGGGTCCGCGCATCCCGCGAGCAGCCCTCCCCGGCCACCCCAAGTCCGGGTGGCGCTTTTTGTTGGGCCATGGTTCCTTAGCCACCCCCTGAACCAGCGCTCGCCACTGACTTCGCAAGATTCCTGTTTACAGTCGTCCACCCGTTGCTAGTATCGCCATTGCCGGCTGGCCAGGGAGTTATCCTATGAAAAAAATCGAAGCGATCATCAAACCATTCAAAATGGACGAGGTAAAGTCCGCCTTAATGGAGCTCGGCATCCAGGGATTGACCGTGGCGGAGGTCAAAGACTTTGGCGGGCAACGGGGGCACACGGAAATCTACCGGGGGAGTGAATATTCCGTGGATTTTCTCCCGAAGGTAAAAATTGAAGTGGTGGTAGCGGATGGCCTGGTAAGCCAGGTGGTGGCGATCCTCCGCAAAGTGGCCCGCACCGGGAAGATTGGCGACGGTAGCATTTTCGTCAGCCCGGTGGAAAATGTGATCCGCATCCGCACCGGCGAGACGGGAGAAGCGGCGGTGTAAGCCCGTCCACGCCGGGCTGTGCCGGGCTTAAACCCTTGATTTTATTGGCTTAAAGACCGCTGTGAATAACTTGTTAGCAAAAGTTAATATGTTGTCCTCGTATCCGGGCCCGTAATGCCCTAAAACAGCAGCGTCCCGCCCGGATAATTGTCCCGGCTGGCCCGACGTCTGGAAGCCAGCCCGGCGCCTTATTTTTTTAAGATTTGCAATACGCTTAAAATAAGCAACTTATGACTATTTATTGAGATCCGAATGCGGTTGCCGGCAAGCATTGCTTGAATGCTTGGGGGTGGCTGGTAATCTGGCAGTGGTCTGCCGGGCGGGTCCGGCGGTGGCGGGCGGACTTTTTGAGGATAGGTGAATAAATCAGGTTAATTTAGGGTAATCGACGGAATACTAATGCAGCAAACAGCGGAAACAATTTGGGATTTGGCGCAAGAGCAACTGCGCGGCAAGTTAAGCCGCGACACATTTAACATGTGGTTTGCCCCGCTGCGCGCCTGCTCGGTGGATGCCCACCAAGCCACGCTGGAAGCTCCCAATGAATTCTGTGAAGTCTGGCTCAAGGATAATTACCTGAGCCTGCTGCAGGATGCCTTGGCGATTGCCGCCGGCCGGCAATTACAGATCAAATTTGTCGTGGCCCCAGGCAGCACCTCGGTGCTGACCGCTCCGGTGACGGCGGAGGCCAAAACTAAAGCCACCGAACCCGTGCCGGCGACCACCTCCGCCGCCAGTGAACGGGTGGGGGCCAATGGCGACCCGCATTTCAATCCCAAGAACACCTTCGAATCGTTCGTGGTGGGGAATAACAACAATTTCGCCTACGCGGCCGCCCTGGCCGTGGCGCAGGCCCCGGGAAAATCCTATAATCCCTTGTTTCTTTATGGTGGGGTGGGGCTGGGCAAGACGCATTTGCTCCATGCGATCGGCCAGCAGGTGGCCATCAACAAGAAAAATGCCCGGGTGGCCTATTTATCCTCCGAAAAGTTCACGAACGAGTACATTGATGCGATTCAGCACAACAAACTCGCGGCTTTTCGCAAAAAGCACCGGCAGACGGACGTGCTGCTGATTGACGACATCCAGTTTTTGGCGGGCAAGGAACGCATTCAGGAGGAATTTTTCCATACGTTTAACGCCCTGCACGAATCGCACAAGCAAATCGTGCTTACCTGCGACCGCCCGGCCAGCGAAATTCAAGGTTTGGAAGGCCGGCTGGTGTCGCGCTTCGAATGGGGTTTGGTCACGGATTTGCAGCCGCCGGACGTGGAAATGCGCCGCGCCATTCTGAATAAGAAGGCGCACATCATGAATGTGTCGCTGCCCGAGGAGGTGCTGGACTTTCTGGCCAACCGCATTCGCACCAATGTGCGCCGGCTGGAAGGCGCGCTCATTCGCGTGGCCTCCTTTGCCTCGCTGACCGGCAAAAAATTAACCATCGAAGTCATTGAGGGTCTATTGCGGGAAATTTTGCACGAAGAAGGCCGTTTTTCCATCAGCATCGAAGTCATCCAGAAAAAGGTGGCGGAGCATTTTGACATCCGCCTGGCGGACATGACCAGCAAACGCCGCCCGGAGAACATCGCTTTTCCCCGGCAGATTGCCATGTATCTTTCCCGACAAATGACGGAAACCTCCCTGAACTCGATTGGGGAGGCCTTTGGCGGGCGCGATCACGGCACTGTCATGCATGCCTGCCGGCTGGTGAAAGACCGTATGGAAGTGGATCCCAATGTGCGGCAGGTGGTGAGTTACCTGGAAAAACAATTGATGCGCTAACCGCCAGCTTCGGCTGGCGGATACTGGCCCAATCCCCCGATCATGCCCGTCATTGAAGTCAGCCACCTCACCCGGGCATTCCGCACTTATAAGAAGCAGCCGGGCTTTGGCGGGGCGGTCAAAGGCCTGTTTCACCGGCATTACGAGCAGACCATCGCGGTGGGGGATGTCAATTTCACGATTGAACCTGGCGAATTGGTGGGCTTTCTGGGTCCCAATGGCGCCGGTAAAACCACCACCCTGAAAATGCTGGCCGGGCTGCTGAATCCCACCAGTGGCACAGCCCGGGTGCTGGGTCATGTTCCCTGGGAACGGGCGGATGCCTACCGCCGGCAATTCGCCCTGGTGCTGGGCCAAAAAAATCAATTATGGTGGGATTTGCCGGCCCGTGAATCGCTCGAACTCAACGCCAAAATTTACGGCATTCCCCGCGACCGCTTCGAACGCACAGTGGCGGAAATGACGGAAATGCTGGATGTAAAGGACAAGCTCAACGTCAATGTGCGGGAGCTTTCCCTGGGCGAACGGATGAAAATGGAGTTGATCGCCTCGCTCCTGCACCAGCCCAAGGTCTTGTATCTGGACGAACCCACCATTGGCCTGGATGTCATCTCCCAAAAAACCGTGCGGGAATTCCTGCGCCGTTATAATGCCGAGCAAAAAACCACCATCCTGCTCACCAGCCATTACATGGCGGATATTCAGGAATTGTGCGAGCGGGTCATTATCATTGACCATGGCAAGATTTTCTTCGACGGCAAATTGAGTGAAATTGTGGATCGGTTCGCCGATTTCAAACTCGTGACGATCCAGTTGGAAAAAACCGGGGATTATCCCGCCGCCAACCTGGAACGCTATGGTGAGGTATTGGAAAAAGCGCCCGGCACCATTCGATTCAAGGTCAAGCGCGACCGCGTCATCCCCACCTGCAAGGCCTTGCTGGATGATTTGCCCGTGAGCGACATCGATATTCAGGAGGTCCCCATTGAAGACGTGATCCGGCAGATCTTTGCCCGCTGACCCCCGCAGGGTGCAGGTTTGCCAGCGCGGAATTGCTTGCTCCGCTGGCGGTGGCCAATTATTTTCCTGCGTATCAACCACCCTGCATGAGTTGCACCCTCCATGAACCGGCGGCGCTTAAAGTCGGGTTTGCCTTGCCAATGACCGCCTGGTTCGCGGCCGAGCCCCGGGGATGAAGACTTGTTCCCATTGCGCCCGGTCAAATGACGATTCCCGTTTAAATTGTGCCGGTTGTGGGGAGCGCCTGCCGGAACTGGCCGCCTCGAACGCTACAGTGGCCCCCGCGACGGGCAATGCCTCGCGCGAGCCGTTAGTCGGTGAAAAACTGGACGTGGATACGGAAGTATTCACGCAAAATTATTCGGCGGCCACCCCCCGGGTTTGGGTCACTTACTGGCTGTTGGGCCTCAACAGCCTGGTCTTTCTGACGACCGGGCTGGCTGGCGCCAACCTCGTGCATCCCCAACTGGGCACGCTGCTGGATTGGGGGGCCAATTGGGGTCCGCTCACGACCACCAGCGGCGGGGAGTGGCGGTTGCTGGCCAACTGCTTTCTGCATTTCACCCTCTGGCATTTGCTGGGGAACATGTTCGCCCTCTGGCAGGGCGGCCGGCTGACCGAACGGTTGTTTGGCAATGGGTTTTTCCTCGTCCTTTACCTCGCCACCGGAGTGATCGGCAGCCTGACCGCCCTGGACTGGCATCCCGATATCATTTCCGCCGGCGCGTCGGGAGCCGTCTTTGGCATTTACGGGGCATTGCTCGGTTATCTGGTGCGGCAACGCGGGGCCGTGCCCAAGCGCCTGTGGCGTTCCCTCGGCAAAACGATTGTCGTGTTTGTCGCCTTCAACCTGTTTTATGGTTTGACCCAGCTCAAGGTCGACAACGCGGCGCACGAAGGTGGATTGGCGGCCGGCCTGATGTTGGGCTGGCTGGCTGCCCGGCCCTTGCATCTGCCCCACCGGTCTGCCAGCACTCACCGCACCGCACTGCACCTGGCCTTGGGCTTGGTGGTGCTGCTCCTGCCGCTGGCCTGGCTTTTTCCCCGGGACCGTCCGACCTATGGGAAACTGCTCAGTGACATGGGCACCAGTTTCGATCTGGGGAGCGGCGTGCCGAAGAGCCGGGAGGCCGCCCTGCGCTGGTATCACCAGGCGGCCCAGCTGGGCAGCACCGAGGCCGAAATGAATTTGGGCCGGGTCTATTTTAATGATGATCCGCCCGGGACCAAAAATCCCACCGCGGGCATTCATTGGTTTCGCGAGGCGGCGGCCCATGGTTCCACCGAAGCCGAGGCCACCCTGGGGGCCATTTATTACGATGGCGTGGGGGTGGCCGCCGACCATGTGGCGGCCCGCGAATGGATTGCCCGGGCCGCCGCACATGGCCAGGCCAAGGAACAAATGCTGCTGGGCGCGATGTATTATCGAGGTGACGGCACCACGCGGGACTATGCGGCGGCATTTCATTGGATTCGCCAGGCGGCCGGCCAAGGCCTCGGCCCCGCCCAGGCATTGCTCTCCGTCTTGTATTATCAGGGCCAGGGAACGGAAACAAATTTGGCCGCAGCGGCGCACTGGGCGCTCGCGGCCGCCAAAAATGGGCAGGTCAAAGCCCAATTTGAACTGGGCTCGTTGTATGCGCAGGGCCAGGGTGTGGCCCAGGATGCCGTCGAGGCCTATGCCTGGCTCGGGGTTGCCATCAGCAACCGGGTGGAGGTGACGGCGACCGCCAAAAAATTGCAGGAGCAACTCGCCCTCAACATGACGCCGGAACAATTAGCGAAGGCACACCGCCGTTTCGCGGAGCTCGTGCGCCAGTTGCCCCCCACTGAGGCCGGCCAGGCCGGGCAGTGAATGGGGGGGGCGGCGAAGTTTGGCCGTGGGGGCTTAATGATGCAGGAATTTGTGCAGCATTTCCGGGCCATTTTGGATGAAGATCAAAGCCACGCCCATGAGCGCTCCGCCGGCCATGACGCCCGAGGCCACGGGCATCAGGAATTCCTCGCTGGAACGCGCGGATTTTTTCTGCCAATACCAGGCGATGAGCGCGCCCAGGAAAAAGAGCACGCCGTAGTACCATTGAAAAATCCAGGCCAGACCAAACCCCGAAACGGACGGGAAGTATCTGGCCTTTTTCGGGAACAGAATGGGTAAAAAAACCATGACGACGCCCAGCACACTGCCCGCGATGATGCTGCGGACTTTCATCGGTTCCATGGCATCCAGCCCTTTGCTCAAGGCCTGGGCCACGGCCGACCAGGTTTGGGCGGCCGGCGCGGGAAACTGGTCCGAACCAATGATCTTGGGGTCGGAAACGAGCACGGAAAAGGCCAGGACGGAAACGATGGTGCCGATAAAAATGCCGGAGAATTGCGCGAGGAATTGCTTGCGTGGATTGGCCCCGAGAAGATAGCCGCTCTTCAGATCCGTCAGCAAATCGGCCGAAGACGCGGCGGCGGCCGAGGTGATGTTGGCACTCATCAGGTTGACATTCATGTTCCCGGGGCTGAGCACCCCAAAGGTCAGTTGGGTCACTTTGCCCATGGGGCCGATGGGCGTGGTGTCCGTTTCGCCGGTGATGCGGCAGGCGACCAGGGCGAGGGCAAAGGACAGGAGGACGGCCACGACGCATTGCCAGTAGGGCATGCCAAAGGTGGCATGGGCCAGGCCGGCCAGGGCAATGAGCGAAATGATCTGGCCGGCGGCAAACCAGGACATGGGGGCCTCAATCGCCTCCACTTCGCCCAGGCCGGCGGGGCTGGGCGAGAACATTTTACCAAGCCCGCGGAAGGCGCGCAGGGCGCTGCGCCATTGCATCCCAAAGCTCAGGAGACTGGAGGTCACCATGCAGGGGACCCCGAACCACAGTGACCATTGCACACCGGCGCGGAAGCCGGTGCCGGTGATGATGCCCGCATGTTGCAGGTACGGCACATACACCATCCAACACAGAATGCTGCCAATGAGCATGCTGGCACAAACGCGCATGCCGATGATCATCCCGGAGGCGATGAAAATGGGTTCCCAGGATAACATCACCGTGCGTCCCATCCAGGCGGGGCCAAAAATGAGCTGGTTCAACTTGGTGGTAAGCGTGTCGGTGGAGTAGGCCGCGAACTTGGGCATCATGGCCAGGCCGTCGTGCAGGAAATTATCCACGGCGGCGATCAAGCCGGCGATGCCGAGGGCGCGAGCGGCGCGCATGCCTTTGGCCCCGTGGGAATGCAGGGCCCGGAGGGTTTCGGCCGCGGCCACCCCGCTGGGGAAGCGCAGTTGCTCCACGTTGATCAACTGCCGCTTCATGGGAATGGCCATGGTCACCCCCAGCACTGCCAGAAAGAACACCCAGGCGAGGGTGAGAGGCAGAGGGAGGGAATGGCCGTTAATCAAAATAAACGCCGCAAAGGCCGACACCAGCGTCCCACCGGTGGAATAACCCGCCGAACTGGCGGCGGACTGCATGCAGTTGTTTTCCAGAATTGTCATGGGCGTGCGCACCAAACGGATTTGGAGCAGTGCATTCCAGATGGCGTAGGACAGAATGCAGGCGGTGATGGCCACACCGATCGACCAGCCGGCCTTAAGGCCAATGTAAAGATTGGTAAGGGAAAGGATGCCGCCGAGCAGCGAGCCCATGAGCAGGGCACGGAACGTGAGTTGCTTCATGGTGTCGCCCCGGCCGCGATAAATCTGCTCGTACCATTGGCGCTCGATTTCTTCCGGGGTGCCGGTAAAACCCTCTAGGGGCAGTTTAAATTCCGGCTCACCTTGGCCGGCGGATGTTGGGCGGGCGGAATCCTGTTTCACGGGCAGCATCGTGGGAAATCGGCGCGCTGCAAGCGAGCATAATTTTTGGCAAAGGTAGCCGCGGTCCCGCCCGGGCTTGCGTTTTCAGTGGAAGCAGTTCAGTTTGCCAGCCCACACAGCCATGGCACCAACAGGCGAAAAACCAAATCAGCGTGGGTTTGACGCGGACCAGCACGCGACTCAGGGTGCCGGCGGGACCGCTCCCTGTGCGCGAGACGCACAGTGCAAACTCTGACCCCTCTGCATAATCTGCCCCTTGACTCATGGCCTCGATCCTGATCATTGAAGACGACCCGAAACAGCTTGGCCTCTATGCCAAGGCCTTGCGCGGTCACCGTCTCACTTGTGTGACCACCGGCACGGAAGCCTTGCGGGTGCTCGGCGAAACCAAGCCCGACCTCATCGTCCTCGACAACGTGCTGGAAGCCGGTGAACGGGGTGTCGAATTTCTGGCCCGCTTCAAAACGGCTGCCGCGCATGTGCCGGTAATCCTGGTTTCCGGCACCCTGGGGTTGCGCGAACAACTGGCGGCGATGCAGGGCCCCCGGGGGGCGCACTTCAATTTGGAAAAACCGGTGGATCTGGACGAACTGGAGACCACCGTGGAAACCGCCCTGACGGAATGCGGCATTGGCGAAACCGTGGCGTCGCTGCAGTCGCTGGAACGCGCCGAAAAAATCGAAACTTCGGAGCCCGACCGCCGCTTTACCGAACGGCTGGCACGGCAGTATGAAATGATCAAGCGCCTGCGCGGCCGGGCCGAGCGCCCCAATATTTCCAGCCTCGCCCGGGATTTTAATGTCTCGCGCAAAACCATCATCCGTGATTTGCAGGACATCATCCGGCGCGGCCAGCTGCCCGGGGAAATTTATCCGGAGTGGCAGTTGGAGCCAGCGGAGGAATAAGCGGCGGCGCGGTTGATCGCATACCAATTCAAAAGATCGATTGAGCTGCCTCGTCAGGCCGGTGTGCGCCGGAAGCACCCCCTCGGCTCGGGCAATGGCACGCCACACAATGGCGATGGGGAAACTTACTTTGCCTGCCGGGGACGGGCAGCGGTGATGCCACCCTGAATTTTTTTACTGGGTCGGAACCACAGTTGAGGGACCAGTCACGCCTGGCCTCGTGCTGGTTGCCGATAGCATGGTCCGCCGGACGGGGTGCCGACGACCCCTGGTAACAACCATCATCCCACCTCGCCCGCTGGGTGGCATGAAAGCCCCGTGCACCACCGCCCCTGTGCGCCAGTTGCACAGTTGCCGCCTGGCGCAGGGCTGCTATTTTATTCGTGTTAACCGATTATATCGCCTGCCATTGGTGGGCAACTGCCGTTTAAACCCGAACTCCGAAATTAAAATGGCCGGTCTGCATCAATCTCTTGGGCATAAACGCTTTGGAAAAATCTCACCAGACCACTGCGGGTATGCCGGCGATTTTTCCAAAGTGTTTCTGCT
>CAIQWB010000024.1 GCA_903875465.1 uncultured Verrucomicrobia subdivision 3 bacterium | reverse complement strand
ATAAAAATGCGTCAGCCTCCCCAGGGTAGTCCCGCTGCCGGGACAACCCTGGCCTGGCGGACGGAATCCCGTGGGGATTCGGCAATCCAGCAGCCAACGGCCCAAGCCAACCCGAATTGCACCGAAAACAGCGAGGAACCAATTGCCGGCCTACCCGCAGTGGTCTGGTGAGACTGCCTCGGCGCGCCGCGCGCATCCTTAAATGGGCAACTGCTTGGCAGCGGCTTGGGAAGCCAATGTTCCCAAGCGTTTATGCCCAAGCAATGGATGCCGACCGGCCATTTTAATTTCGGAGTTCGGGATAATGCCAGTGGTTGCGCCGTGGATTATTGTGCCAGGCGAAGTGTGAAATGCATATCCTGTCCTTGATGGATCTGGCAGCGGTTCACGATGAAGTCCTTGCCCAAAAAGATCACACAAACGCTGCATTTCTACTGCCTGGTTCCGGCTAAGCACCCACGATCCGCGCATAGAAATCGGCAAAGCAAAAGCACCGGCCATGTGCAGAACCAGGGCAGTATGGAAAAGACGCTTGGTGCCTAGCTTTCCTCCCACCGCCAATTTCCACCCTCCTTGACAGAATGCCAATACCGCCATATACTCATCACCAGAGTTGTTTCGGCAATTTAAATGCTCTGCCGGAAACCTGCTCTATGGAGCCAGGTGACAGGTAACCGCCTTGCGCTGCGGATATTTTCCGCGCGCACGCCAGCCCGTCATTCTCAGGGGCTTTGACCGGTTCTTTGACATCTCAAAATGAATCCCCAGCCAATTCGCCGACATGGGCGATATTCGCGGATGGTATCCGGGTACATCCGGGTACATCCGGCCAAATAAAAAAAGAAAAAAGGTGAATCGCACCCAATCGTGCCTAATCGTACCCTATCGTACCCTATCGTACCCTATCGTACCCTATCGTACCCTATCGTGCCCTATCGTGTCCTTCCGGGGTTTTGACAATGGACCTTAGCCGGATCCATGCAATAGAAATGCCAGTGGTTGCGCCGCCTATCCTTTACGGATCTGGCAGCGCTGCACGACAAGGCCATTACGTAAAAAGACCAGGTAAACGCCGCTTTTCTATTGCCTGGTTCCGGCTTAGACTTCGGACGTTGGACATCTTCGTCCAGCCCCGTCACCCCCCATCAAGCCACCATAAAACGACGCAACCCATTGTAAATAAGCATATAACACACAAAATCATGGAAAAACCCGTCAAGGCCCGTCACCCCCCAGGGTGAGTTCGGCAAGGTGGCATTTCCCATCCCCCGGTGCGTCAAGCAAGGATGGATTCCAAAGGGAGGCCGGAGTCCAGGTGGTATTCTTGGAGCCAGGCAGGATTGTAGAGCTTGGATTGATATTTGAGCCCGGAGTCACACAGGATGGTGACGATGGTCTGGCCGGGACCACGTTCGCGCGCCCAGCGAACAGCCCCGGCGATATTGATGCCCGAGGAAAGGCCCAGGAACAGCCCCTCCTCCCGGAGCAAATGATAAAGAATCGTCACGGCGGGCTGGTCGGAGATGCGATAAGCACGGTCGATGACGAGGTTTTCCAGATTTTTGGTGATGCGTGTCTGGCCAATGCCCTCCGCCACGGAGTCGCCATCCCGGATGTCTGTATGCCCATGGGTGAACCAGGACCACATCGCCGCGCCGTAAGGGTCGGCACAAATGGCGGTGAGGCGGGGCTGGCGCTCTTTGAGAAACTGGGTGGTACCGGCCAGCGTGCCGCCGGTGCCCACGGCGGAGACGAAGGCCGAAACCTCCCCCCGGGTCTGCTCCCAGATTTCGGGCCCGGTGGTGCGGTAATGCGCCTGCCGGGCCGCCGTGTTGTCGAACTGGTTCGCCCAAAACCAATGATTTTCCGCGGCCAGACGCTGGGCCACGCGGTTGAAATTGCCCGGATGCGTGTAAGGATGCTCCGGAACGGTGATGACTTCGGCCCCCAAGTTGCGGAGCAGGTTGATTTTTTCCGCCGATTGGGTTTCCGGAATGATAATGACCGTGCGATAGCCGCGGGCATGCCCCAAAATGGTCAGGCCAATACCCGTGTTGCCAGCAGTGCCTTCCACAATGGTGTCACCGGGGTTAAGCCAGCCGCGTTCCTCCGCATCAGTAATAATGCCCAGGGCCACGCGGTCCTTCACCGAGCCTCCGGGGTTCATGAATTCAGCCTTGCCGAGAATCTCGCAGCCGGTCAATTCCGACAACCGGCGCAGCCGAATTAACGGCGTGCTCCCCACGTGCTGGTCTATGCCATGGTACTCAAAGTCACTCATTGTCGAATGAGAGTCATCGTAAACACCGGCGGGGGAAAGTCAACCGGCGCGCCAGCGGCGCTGAAGGGAGTACTGAAAACCAAAAACCCCATGAATCAACAAAAAAAGACTTCCTGAATTCCCGGATTTATTGAGAATGAGACAATATGAACCACCGGACTTTTCAACTGGCTTTCGTGAATCTAACTCTGGGACTGAGCTGCGCGGGTCCACTGCTGGCGACCGGGCTGCCGGCTCCATTGACCCCCTTGCCCGGACCCGCGCCCAGAATTAATGGACCAACCATTTTTGGGGTGCGGCCGGGTTCCGCCTTCCTGTACACGATTCCTGCCACCGGGGACCGGCCGATGACGTTCAGCGCGGATCATCTGCCTGCCGGCCTGAAATTGGACGCCACCACCGGCCGCATCACCGGCGAGTTGGATGCCAAAGGCGAATTCCCCCTGGTGTTGCATGCCACCAATGCCCGGGGGACGGACACAAAATCGTTTCACATCGCGGCGGGCGACCAGATCGCCCTCACGCCGCCCATGGGTTGGAACAGTTGGAATTGCTGGGCAGGGTCCGTGGATCAGGCGAAAGTTTTGCGCTCAGCCAAAGCGCTGGTCAGCTCCGGCCTGATCAACCATGGCTGGACGTATGTCAACATTGATGACACCTGGCAGGGACAACGGGGCGGCCCGCTCAATGCCCTGCAACCTAATGGCAAATTCCCGGACATGAAGGCGCTCTGCGATCAGGTTCATGACTTGGGTCTTAAAGCCGGGATTTATTCGACCCCTTGGATCACCTCCTACGCCAAATACGCCGGCGGATCTAGTGACGATTCGTTGGGGGCTTGGTCGAAAGCGCTGTCCAGCACCAAGTACTGGCGGTTGGGCAAATATTATTTTGCCGACAAGGATGCGCAGCAATTTGCGGACTGGGGGATGGATTATTTAAAATTCGACTGGAACCCGAATGATGTGCCGCATACGGCGGAAATGTCGGCGGCGCTGCGCAAAACCAAACGGGACATCATTTTCAGCCTGTCGAACACGGCCCCCTTTGACCACGCCGCCGACTGGGCCCGGCTGGCCAACTGCTGGCGGACCACGTCCGATATCTACGACGGCTGGAATGAGAATCCCAAGGCGGGTTATAATTACGGCATTTCGGAAATTGGCTTTACCCAGGACCGCTGGGCGGCGGTGGCCGGACCAGGGCATTGGAACGATCCAGACATGCTCGTGGTAGGGCACGTTGGTTGGGGCCCAAGCCTGCATGCGACTCACCTGACGCCGGAGGAACAGTATGCCCACATGAGCTTGTGGTGCCTGCTCGCGGCCCCCCTCTTAATTGGCTGCGATCTGGAACAGCTCGACGCCTTCACCCTTGGCTTGCTTAGCAACGACGAAGTGCTCGCCCTGGACCAGGATGCCCGGGGCCAGCAGGCTGTGCGGGTGGCGACCATTGGCCAGGTGGATGTCTTCCAAAAAGACCTGGAAGATGGCAGCCATGCCCTGGGATTTTTTAATCGCGGGGATGACGAAACCAAAATTAATTTTAACAAACTGAATTATTTGGGCTTGTCCGGCCGCTGGCACGTGCGCGACCTCTGGCGGCAGGCGAACCTGCCGGATTCCAATGGCACTCTGAAACTGACAATTCCACCGCACGGGGTGATGCTGCTGAAATTGAGCCGCGAGGCGGAAAAGGCCTGAAAAGCGGGGATGGGCCGCGGAATTCCACCTCGAACCAGGTCCGGTTATGGGGTAAACTTGAAACATGGAAAAGAAATCAGCCGGGTACTGCGAAAAATCTGCAGCGTCCCCAGACTGAGCGAGGACGAAAAGCATCTGTTCGCCCGCAGTCTCGCCGCCAGCCCCGACGAGCGCTGGCGGTTACCCAAGAACTTTCTCCGCTCGCACTACTTATTCACGCGCTCCAGCAGGAAAAAATACGGTTTCAAGTAGCCGGCATGAGCGCGGCCATCCTGCAAGATTGTCCCGTTACCACACTGGAAACGGATCTGTGGCTCGATTTGGCTCCACGTCAATTCATGCGGATGCTGCGGTTATGTCAAAGCTTGGGTGCCACGGTAAGGGCGAATACGGTGGTGGACCTTAGCGACGGCTCGGCAGTTAATTTGCTTTACCGGGTCGATGGGTTGCTGAGTTTTGCCCGGGAGTTTCGCAATGCCCGCCGGATCAAGTGGCTGGGCGTCAAGGTGGCAGTCCTAACGCTTGCGCGCATTCTCCGCAGTAAACGTTACGTGGGTCGCCCCAAGGACCTTGCCCATTTGCCCCTGCTCGAACAAACCATCTTGCTCCGTAAACGCAGCGGCACGCGCAGATAATTTATTGGTGTGGATGAAAGCCTCTGATTTTGGTTGCCATCCATGACCCACCTCATGAGCTCAAATCTGGTTAACGTGGATGTCTGCATGATTTTTGATCCGGGATTTTCCATCCACCCGGGTTTATAATTCACTGTAACAAAGCACCAAATATCCTTATAACCCATGGCGATGACCAGCGATGAATCGGCAACGCAGGCGGCCCCCCCGGGTGGCTCTTTATTTGTCACCACCCGTTGGTCAGTGATCCTGGCCGCACAGGAACCAGGCGGGCCGGCAGCGGGACGGGCGCTGGAGACCTTATGCGGCACGTACTGGTATCCACTTTATGCCCTCGTGCGCGGATTAGGATATTCACCCCATGATGCCCAGGATTTAACGCAGAGTTTTTTCGCCGCATTACTGGCCAAGAATTATTTAAGAGTGGTCACGCCGGAAAAAGGCCGGTTTCGCACGTTCCTGCGCATGGCGATGAAACGTTTTTTGCTAAATGAAGGGGAGCGGTTGCGGAGTCAGAAACGGGGCGGTGGCCAGGTCTTGCTGCCCCTGGACACGGAACTGGCGGAACAACGCTTTCAACAGGATGCGCCGGGCACCCATGACGTCGACACAAGTTATGATCGGCGCTGGGCCCTGGCCCTGCTCGACGAGGCCCTGTCCCGGCTTCAGCAAGAATATGCGCAGGGGGGCCGGGCCGCCGAATTCGCACTGCTCAAATCTTACCTGACCACCGAAAGAGGCCAGATTCCTTATCCCGAGATTGCCATGGCTGGCCAAACCAGCGAGGGCGCGGCGCGGGTGGCCATTCACCGGCTGCGCAAACGGTTTCGGGAAGTGTTTCGTGCAGTGATCGCGGATACCGTGGCCGAACCCGGCGCCGTGGCCTCGGAAATCCGGGAGGTGCTGGCCGTTTTGGGGAGCATTGCGTAATGATTTCCGGTAACAACGTCGCGGCGAATCTTATTTAGAGGGTATGAGCGACATCCCATCTCAAAAATGTCCACGCTGCGGAACAACACCCCCAGTCGGTACCACCGGGGGCATTTGCCCGCGTTGTGCGGCGGCGCTGCTGGAGGCCACACAGACGGACATTCCCGGTGAAAGCACCGGGGCGTTCACACCCCCGACCGTGGCGGAATTGGCGGCCAAATTTCCGCAATTGGAGATTTTGGAACTGATCGGCCGGGGTGGGATGGGGGCGGTTTACAAGGCCCGCCAGCGCGAACTGGACCGGCTGGTGGCGTTGAAAATTCTGCCGCCGGACATTGGCCAGGATGGGGCATTTGCGGAACGATTTGCGCGGGAAGCGAAGGCGCTGGCCCGGCTGAATCATCCCGGGATTGTCACCATTTACGATTTTGGGCGGGCGGACGGCCTCTATTTCTTCCTGATGGAGTTTGTGGATGGCATGAATCTGCGGGAACTGCTCCAGCGGGAACGCATATCGGCCCGCGAGGCGCTGGCGATTGTACCCCAGATTTGCGATGCCCTGCAATTCGCCCATGATCAGGGGATTGTGCACCGGGACATCAAGCCAGAAAACCTGCTCATGGACCGCCGCGGGCGGGTAAAGGTGGCGGATTTTGGGCTGGCGAAATTAATCGGGGCGGCGGGGGAGGCCGGCTCGCTGGCGGGTTCGACGATCGGGTCCCCTGCCCTGACGGAAGCCGGCAAGATCATGGGGACGCCGAAATACATGTCGCCGGAACAGGTGGAGCATCCGGGCGAGGTGGATCATCGGGCGGACATTTATGCATTGGGGGTGGTGCTTTATCAAATGCTCACCGGGGAATTCCCCGAACAACCGCTGCAACCACCGTCGCACAAGGTGCGCATTGATGTGCGACTGGATGAAGTAGTCCTTCGCGCCTTGGAAAAGCTGCCGGAACGCCGGTATCAGCAAGCCAGTGTGTTCAAAACGCAGATGGAGGCGATCGCCCAGGGTTCGGCAGCGAAATTACCACCGGCCAGCGCGCGCCTGTACGCCGGGTTTAATTACCAAACCCAGTCGACGCTCTTTGGCTTGCCATGGGTGCATATCGCGACAGGTTTGGATCCGGCGACTGGCCGGGTGCGCATTGCCCGGGGGGTCGTTGCGATTGGCGGGATTGCCCAGGGAGTCGTGGCTGTTGGCGGCCTGGCCATGGGTGGCATCACGCTGGGTGGTTTCTCGCTGGGGATTTTTTCTTACGGCGGGATGGCTCTCGGGTTTTTGGCACTGGGCGGAGTGGCCGGCGGACTGGTGGGAGCCTTGGGTGGCGCGGCCGTGGCCCCGATCGCTCTGGGAGGTGCGGCTCTGGGTTATTACGCCAAGGGAGCGGTGACCGCGGGAACCCACCGGCTGGATGTTTTTATAAAGGATCCTGAGGCGGCACACTTTTTCTCAAACTGGGCAACCGCGCTGCTGAATCATTTTCAATCCATTAACTTTGGCTTCATGGCCTTGGCGTTAGGGCTGGCTTTGATCCTGCCTTGGTGGTTAAACCGGCGGGCGCAGCGGGAGTCGGATGGACCGTCACCCGGGGTTGATCAGCGGGGGCGTCAACCCGCGCACCTAACCTTCGCTCGCGGCGGCATTTTGGCTCTCTTCACCGCCCGCCAGACTCGGGAAGTCTACCGGCATATGACGGCGCAAGAAAGAGCGCGCATGCTACCCCTTGGCACCTTTTACGCCATCTGGAACTCGGCCACCTTCTTTTTACCGTTCGCGTGCCTGATGTTATTTCCCATCCCGGTGCCACTGAATTGGATTATTGCCACGTCGGTGTTACTAACGGGTCTGGCATTTTATCCACTGTGGTGGAAATATCAAGCCCGGTTGATGTGCGCGTCCGCATGGGCCAAGGCACGGGGCTTGCGACCGGAATCCCTCCACACCTTTGTGGGGGGCAGCACGGGTTTAATGTTATTGGGAGTGTGGTGGCTGGCGGCTGTGGGATTCATCTGGTGGCAAAGCTACTGTCCGGAAGGGGTGTGGCAGCCCTGGCTGGCAGAGGCCTCGCTCAAGGACGCGAGCGCTGGGGGCACCGCCTGTGTGCGGGAGGTCCGGCACTATGGCCAAGTCCTTTGGGTGCGAATGACCTGTGATCCCCTGCCCGGCTCGGCGGTGCTCACGCCGGTTTTGTCGGGCCCACTAATCGAACTGCCCTACCAATGGCCGGCAGCGGTGAGCAATGTGGACTGCCTGGTCACCACCGAGCCCCACCATAGTACCGGCAAGGTGATCGCCGGCAGTTATGATTTGGCCGGCCGAACTAATTTCACCGTGGGATTTGTGCTACCCGATGAAACGGCGGCGGCGACGGCCGAGCAGCTGATCCATCGCATGGAACTGAATGAACCCCACGGGGTGGATTCGCCGCTCTTTGCCGTGCGGCGGACTTTGGGAAAGGATGCCAGCGGCAAGGCAATGGCCGAGGAAGTATTTGGTTTTCTACAATTGCAAGGGCGCAGCCAGGCGCGCAGTACTTGGAAGATCAGCACCTTTACAAATCTGGCGATCATCGACTTCAAACCGGCTACCCTGACCGGCCCCTCAACCAACTCCAACTCCAACTCCAAACCAACCGACTTGGCAGCCACCAACATTGTGGCCCTGGCCCGGCAGGCATATGCCACCCTAACGACGTACCAAGATACAGGCTGGACCGTGCATGCCTTCCAGAGCGAGACCTGGACGAATACCTTCACTGAAAAAATGGGCGCGCGAACTGGTTACCTCGTGGAGATCGTGACGGCGCCCCATCCCTATGTCTACACCAATCGCTATTGGTCGGACGGGTTGGATTATTACTGGCAGCAGGTGCCCGGAGCCCGGATCAAAGGCGGGGAGATGACGGGGAATTTAGCCAATACCATTAATGAAACTGCGGTGCCGACGGCCTACTTCAATTTATCTTGGGGCAATGTGTTCACCCCCTTCAGCTTGGGCACGACTGGCCAGTTGTTCCGGCGGGCGGATGAACGCGTAGGCGAAACGGATTGCTACGTGCTGGCGTGCAGCAATAGGGTGAGCCAGGCAACCCTCTGGGTAGGCAAATCGGATGGCTTGATCCGGCGGTACGCCCACAACGGAAGTACCGAAACGCACGAACACATCTCAATTAACCAAGCGTTTCAGCGGGAGGATTTCACGCCCCGGATGGAGGCTGGATTTTAAAAGTTAGTTGAGGGGCATGCCCCGGCGGAAGTAGGTGGGGACATCCAAATCCTCACCTTTGTGGATGGTCGGCTCGCATTTGTCAAAGCGGCCTTTGGTGATGGTCCCCAATTGCAGCATTTCCTGTTTCATTTTGCCATCTGCTTTACGGCGTCCCCCCGGGGCATGTTGTTTAACCAGTTGTTCACGTTGCTGCATTTGTAGCGGGCTGGGACCGGGGTTGGCAACGGGACTGGCGGAAGGGCTGGGCGTCACAGTGGGCGTGGGCCGGCCGCCAATCCGAGCCGGACGGTGGAAGGCGGTCTCGACGGGTTCCGGTACAGGGGGCGCACTGTGTTTGGCGGCAATGAGCGTGACGGAGAGACGGGTTTTCCAAGCGTCATCCACCATGGCACCCATGATGACCTGGGCGCGTTCGCATTGCCGAGTAATCTGTTCCATGACGCGGTTGACCTCGGCCATGGTAAGGTCGGAGCCGGCCATGAGGCTGACCATGACAGCATCCGATTCGGTGAGCGCCTTGCCCTCATCCAGCAGCGGATGGGCCAGCAATTTATCGATGACCTCGCGGGAACGGGCGGGGCCACTGGCCTCCACAAACGCAAAGACCCCCTCGGCATTTTTATCACGCACGAGCGCGCAGAGGTCGGCCAGATGAATTTGAATCAGACCCGGGCGGGTCATCAATTGCCAGATACCGCGAATGGCTTCCAGCAACAGGCCGCCGGTGATCCGGAAGGTGTCCACCACACTGGTGTGCTCATCAATAAGTTTATAGGCCTTTTGATTGGGCAGGCAAATCACACCATCGGCAAAGGCCTTAATCTGGGCCAGGCTGGCCTTGGCCTGCGCCGAACGGCGATTACCCTCACAATCAAACGGCAGGGTGACAAAGGCCAGTACCAGCGCGCCGGATTCCCGGGCCACCCGGGCGACCACCGGGGTAATGCCGCTGCCCGCCCCGCCCCCCAGGCCCGCCAAAAGTAAAACCACCTGCGCCCCGGTACAGGCGGATTTCAAACCCGCCACATTCTCCTCGGCCAGCGCATACCCCCGCTCAGCGTCACCTCCAGTGCCCAAACCGCGCAAACCCTTGGCTTCCAACAATAGTTTGGCAGAAGTTGTCGAGACATTAAGCGAAGACTGGTCGGTGCTCACAGCCACCCGGTGGGCCCCCGCAAATTCCGCAGTGGCCAGGGTTTCTAGCAAAGCCACGCCGGCGGTACCGATGCCGATGATCTTGATGACGGGTGAACCGGTGGTTTCCCAGGCGGGCGTTGGCGTTTCAGCGTTGGGGGTCATGGCAAAACAGGGTTAACGTTGCGGTAGAAACCGGTTAAACATGGTCTTGAGATTGGGCAAAAAGCCGGCCGGGGCCGGTTTGGGGCTGCGCATGGAACCGTATTTGACCAGGCCGATGGCCGTGAGAAATTCCGGCTGGTCCAGGGCGGACTTGAGTCCACTCAGCGAACCCGTGTGGCCAAGGGCCACAGGGGCTTGAAAAATGGTTTCCGCCAATTGTGCGATGTGTGGGATACGCGCGCCGCCGCCGCAAATAAACACTCCGCCCTGAATGTAAGGCAGCAACTCTGCCTCCTCCAAATCCAACCGAATAATCTGGAACAATTCCTCCAGACGCAGCGACATAATGCGCTGTAAATGCTCCAGGTTGAGGGTCTTGATGGGCAAATTCATTTCGTTGGTAATCGTGATGGATTGGCCCCTGGCGGCCTCGTCCGGCACGGCGGTGCCATATTCCACCTTGAGTTTTTCCGCCCGGGAAAGCGGAACTTTCAAACCATGCCCCAAGTCATTGGAAATGTGGTCGCCTCCCACGGCGAAGACCCCCGTGTGGCGAACCACACCGTTGACATATACCACGTAGTCCGTTGTCCCCCCGCCCAGGTCAATGACCAGCGCACCCAGCTCTTTTTGCTCGCTGCTCAGCAAAGCCAGCGCGGAGGCCAGGCCATTGAACACAATTTCATTGACCTCGAGATTCAGGTTCCGCACCAGCCGGACCGAATTTTGCATGCGGTTGGTCACCCCATGCACCACATGCACATCCACTTCCAAAAGCTTGCCCACAAAGCCTGCGGGATTGACGATGCCCGGTTGGCCGTCCAGCAAGAAATGCTGGCGCACGTCATGAATAATGGAATTTTCAGCAGGCAGGTTGATCGCCCGGGCGTTTTTGACGACATCCGAAACATCGTCCTCTGTAATATTCCGGTCGGCGGACAGGACTCGATGGACACCACGGTTGGTGAAACCACGCACATGCCCTCCAGTCACCCCCAGAAAGACATCGCGAATTTCCACGTTGGCCATTTGCTCGGCCTCCACAATGGCGTGGCGGACACATTCCTCCGCCAGCGGAGCGTCTACAATCTCCCCTTTGCGTACCCCACGGGCGGGAGCCTGGCCCAAGGCGATAATGTTTAGGGCACCCTCGGTATTGATTTCACCAATGACCGCACAGATTTTGGAGGTGCCAATCTCCAAACCAACGATCAAGTTTGCTTCGTCAAACATTTTTCCTCCGGGTATGCAGGGGTTTTACTGATTTGGGATCCAAAACGGGTATGCCGCCAGCCACGGTCCATTTCACGGGAACATTGTTGCCCACCGCCAGGTCCACCGTGGCGATATCTTTGCCCACGGTATGGCCCCAATCATGGATTCCCCGCCAGCGGCGCAATTGCTGGTCCGCGTGATCGAGGGCAAAGGTGACCTCGGTACCCGACCCGGTGGTAGCCACCAGAACGCCCGGCGCGGCCACGTCCACCGATTGTAACTCGACTAGGGCGGCCATGGATGAATGTTTAAAATCGTTAATCAAGCGCAAGGCGGCCAGGGCCTGCAGGTTGGTCAGTGGGTGGCCCGGTTGAAATTCCCCGGGCAGCAAGCCCGCCAGATTTGGGAGTTCACCGCTGGCGGAGGCCACGGCCACGGGGGACACATGCGAATCAATCGACTCCATCACATAACCTTTTAAGTCTATTTGAAAAACCGTGACCGTGACCTCGCCGTTGGGGAGGGTGCGGAGCAGGTTCACCTCCGCCACTGGATGGCGTTCGGTCACGCGAATTTTCAGGGTGCGCGGCAGAATCCTTTCAATGGAGACGGAATCAATGGTGGAAACCAGTTCCAAATTCCGTTTGATACCGGCCAGGTCAAGACTGATTAAGTTCGCCCCGGGATTAACCCCAGACCAGCGGCGTACTTGCTCGGGCGCAAGATTGCCATCCGTCTGGACATCCACATGTTCGATGGCGAACGAGGGGTTGTCGTACACAAATTTGTCCAAGCTCCATTCCCCAGTGCGCCAGAGTACATAAAGTCCCAGAACGGTGCCTAGGCCAGCCAGGATGACCACGGTGGCATACCGGTTGCGGGCACTTCGTAACTGGTCGGAGCGGAGCTTCACATCCAACTTTTGGCCGGGACTGAGCCGGCGGTTTCCCCGGGTGCGACTAAAGGGCCACATGATTTCCTTTCTCCGGGCCAGTCACGGCAGGCTTGCCCGTGCGCTGCCGGGCCAGTTCCACCATACGTTCACACAGGCGTGCGTAATCCAAGCCCACCACCGCAGCGGCCTTGGGCAGCAAGCTGGTTGCGGTCATGCCGGGCAGCGTGTTCACTTCCAGCACCACGGGTTCGCCATTGGGCCGAACCATGACATCCACACGCGCATAATCCCGGCCGCCAATAGCCTGGAAGGCCCCGAGCGCGGCGGCTTGGATTTTTTGGGTGGTCAGGCCGTCAAAATCAGCGGGCACAAAATATTCGGTGGCCCCGGGAGTATATTTATTCTGGTAATCAAGCACCCCTTGTTTGGGCCGTACCTCCACGACCGGCAAAGCCGTGCCCGCCAGAATGCCGACGGTGGTTTCCCGCCCAACAATTTTTTCCTCAACCAGCACCTCGGAGTCGAATTGAATGGCGGCGGCCAGGGCGGCGGGCCATTGCGCCACGTCATCGACAAATTGCAAGCCCACGCTGGAACCCTGCCGCACAGGTTTAAGCACGACGGGCGGCTGCCAGCCAGCGGGCCAGGGCGTGTTCGCGGAATTAACCACGATAAATTTTGCCGTGGGAACGCCAGCCGACACGCAAGCTTGCTTGGTTAGTACCTTGTCAAAGGCCACCCGGCTGGACTCGGCATCGCAGCCCGTGTAAGGGACGGCCAGGGCATCCAATTGCCGTTGCACCGTGCCATCCTCGCCATAAGTGCCATGGAGCGCGAGAAAGACAGCGTCGGTTCCCGGTGGCAAGGTCCAGGCCGGCGAAAGTGGATCCAGTTCCGTAACCTGATGCCCCCGGGAACGTAAAGCCGCGGCAACCGCCGCGCCCGAGCGCAAGGAGACTTCGCGTTCCGCGCTGGGACCGCCGAGCATGACCACAAGATTGAGGGGCTGGGACATCAGTTTTCTCCAATAATTTCGACTTCCGGGTGCAGTTGTATGCCACGTTCCGCGAGCACCCGGTTTTGCAACACCGTGATCAACGCGAGGACGTCCGCCGCTGTGGCACCGCCGTCGTTGATAATAAAATTGCCGTGTTCGGCGGACACCACCGCGCCGCCGACCCGGGTTCCCTTCAACCCAAGTTCATCCACTAGTTTACCCGCCGGAATGGCGGCGGGATTTTTAAAAATACAACCCGCACTAGGCGCAGCCGGCTGGGAGGCCCAGCGTTTTTCGCTATAACCCCGCATACATTGCTCAATTTCGGCAGGCGCCTTTGGCTGGCCCTGAAAAACCGCGCCGAGGGCAATATGATTCCGCAACAGCGGACAGGCACGGTACTCCACCGGCACCGAAGCCGCCGGCAGCTCGTGAATTCCGCCCGCATAATCCATGTAACGCACGGACACCACGGCATCAAAGGTCCATTTGCCCATTGCGCCAGCATTCATGCGCAGCGCCCCGCCCACACTACCGGGAATTCCCTCGAGAAATTCCAATCCGGAAAGCCCCTGTCGTTTGGCCGTGACGGCCACCTGTTTCAACCGGGTACCCGCACCGCAGTGGAGCTGATCACCGGTCACGGTGATGCCACTAAAAACGGGGGCTTCCAAACAAATCACCACGCCCCGCACACCGCCATCCCGCACGAGCAGGTTGGAACCGCGGCCCAGCAGGAAAAAAGGTTGCCGCCGCTGGCCGCAAAGCTGAACGATCGCTGCGAGGTCTGCCTCGTTAGCAGGGGTCACATAAACATCCGCCGGCCCACCCACCCGCAGCGTCGTGTGCCGGGCGAGGGACTCGGACTGCCGGATCACCGTTGCCGGCGAGACACGGGCCGCCAGCTCCGCAGCCAAAGCGGACAAGGTGGTCATGGGTTGTTCCAAAATCGCATCCATATTCGTCAGGCTCCCGCCTTGCAACCAGCGGCCGCCACACCCAGCGAGACCACAGGTGCCGGATGAGCCGGGCAGTCAATCGCTAGCATGATACTGTCCGCAATTTGTTCTGCCGCACGGGGCGCGTGCCACTGCACCAGGGCCGAACGCAGACCGGCCCGCAGTGGTTCATTGGCCACCAATTCCTCCAACCGGGCCAGGCAGGCCGCCGGAGTGGCCGTTTTCTGCTCCAGCATTTGCGCCGCGCCGGAACGGACAAAGGCCAGTGCATTTGTCAATTGATGATTATCTGCGGCCGTGGGATAGGGCACGAGCAAGGAGGGCAGGCGCAAAGCGGCGATTTCCGCCAGCGAAGAGGCCCCGGAACGGCTGACCGCTGCGGTGGCCGCACCCATCGCCCATTCCATCTCAGCCATGAATGGTTGCACCACAGCTTTAAACCCATAACCTGCATACGCGCTACGGACCGAAGCAAAATCTGTGACCCCAGTGAGGTGGATCCATTGCCAGTTACGATTTCCCAAGAGTGGCAGGATGGATAAAATCAACCGATTGATCCCACTAGCTCCCTGACTCCCGCCCATCACCAAAATCGTGGGCCGCTGAGGATCCAGACCGAACCGGGCCCGGCAGCCCGCCGGGTCGCGCCATTGAAACTCGGCCCTCACCGGCGTGCCGGACACGACCGAATGGCGGGTGGACAAGCGATCAGCCGCCTCGGAAAAGCCCACAAAGGCCGTATCCACAAACCGCGCCAGCAACCGGTTGGCCCGGCCAGGGATGGTGTTGGACTCGTGTAAAAATGTTCTGGCACCCGATTTGCGGGCAGCCAGTATGGGTGGCGCGCTCGTAAATCCACCCATGGCGAGCACCGCCTGCGGCCGCCGAGCCTTGAACAGACGCCGGGCCGCACCCCACGACTGGGCAAAGGTGCGGGCAAAAGCCAAGTAGTTGCGGTTCTGCAAGGCCACGGCCGGCAGGGTGATAATTTCCAACTCGCGGGCAGATTGAACGGCCTGTTGGTCCACTTCCTTGGGGGAGATCAGCACGCCCACCGCGCAGCCCCGCTGGAGTAATTGGCGGGCGACCGCCAGACCAGGGAAGAGATGACCGCCCGTGCCGCCGCAAGCGATGGCAACGTAGGGCTGTGAGGTGGCCGGAGGGTTCATGTGGCTTTCGCCGCGAAAGGATTATCGCCCGGAACGGATTCTGCCGGGGTAATTTTCACCACCGTATTTGCCTGGCGGGCGACACTGAATAAAATCCCCAAGCAGGTAAACATAGCCAGCAGATTGGAACCGCCATAACTAATAAATGGCAGGGGCAACCCCTTGTTCGGTAGAGCCCCGGTCACCACTCCAATATTTATGCCGGCTTGCAGGCAGATCAGCAACGTGATGCCCAGGGCGAGCAATCCGCCAAAGGTCTCCCGGGCATGCAAAGAAATAAAAACTCCACACAAGGCAATGATGACAAAGCCAACCACAACGAAAAGCGTGGCCACCAGCCCGAGTTCCTCCCCGATATTGGCTAAAATAAAGTCTGTGTGAATTTCCGGCAGGTAGCCAAACTTACGCAAACCATTGCCCAAGCCCAAGCCAGTCCAGCCTCCGTCGCCAAGCCCCAGCATCGCTTGCTGGGCTTGCAAGGCAAAGCCATTGGCATGCGCATCTGGATGCAGCCAGGCCATAATCCGCCCCATGCGCATCGGATCCCGGGATAGCGACACGGCCAAGCCAGCACCGCCCACCAGCGCAGGGATAAACAAACAGCGCCAGCGCACCCCGGCTACCAGCAACAGTCCCGCACACACCGCCGAGAGCAAAATCGTCTGGCCGCGGTCTGGTTCTAGAAAAATCAAACCCAAAATTGGCAGGATGATTCCCACCGGGATAAATACACCCCGCAGCCACTGGGACATTTGCCTCTGATAGCGGTCGCCGTACCAAGCCAGGACGATAATGAGCGCAATTTTGGCAAATTCCGAGGGTTGAATCGTGAAACCACCATGGCCTAGCCAGCGCTTTGCCGCATGGCTGGAATGACCGACGCCAGGCACAAAAACCAGCACCAGCAACAACACCGAACCACCGTAGAGGACCCAGTGTATCTTCTTAAATTCCTGGTAATCAGTCCAAGTCGCCGCCACACAAACACAAAAACCCAGCGTCACCCAGACGAGTTGCATGATGAGATCATGCGTGCCGACCTTGGTCATGCTGGAACTGTACAGCATGACCAAGCCCAGCCCCAAAAGGGCGGCCACGGTGGTGGCGAGGGTGGTGACGGCAACTTTCATGTCAGTAATCGAACCCAGCAAGACGGGGTTGAAGCCGTCCAGCCGGGGTAACTTAATGCGAACCCGGAACCGCGGGCGTTGCGGGAGCCGGCGCGGTGACGGAGGGTAGCGCGGGCGCGGGCGTGGCGGGCGCGGGGGTTATATCCACTGCGGGGGGCGTGACGGTCCCCGGAGTTACCGGGGCGGCCTCACCCTTGGCCGGGATCTTCAATTTTTCACCGACCTTGATCTTGGTGGTGGTCAGACCGTTGGCGGCCTGCAACTCTTTCAGTTTCACGTGATGAGCCTTCGCAATCTTGGTCAGGGTATCACCGGACTTGACGGTATAGCTTTCACTTTCAGGCTCGGCGGTGGCGGCGGCGGCCGGGGCCGCGGCACCATCAACGGTTGATTTGCCACCGGCGGGCAACACCAGCTTCTGGCCAATTTTTAACTTCTTGGGGTTGAGGCCCGGGTTCGCCGCAGTCAAGGCTTTGAGCGTGACGCCATTTTTCTTGGCAATCTTCGCCAGACTGTCGCCTTTCGCGACGACGTATTCACCGCCAGCAGGTGCCTCCGGCTGAGTGGTCGGCAAGGGAGCGGCCACCGGCGGTAGGGGAGAAGTCACCGGGGGCACGTTGGACCCGGGAGTCAACGTGGAGGTGGTGGGCGAGGGCACGCTCACCAAGTTGCTGGAAGGCGTCACGGGCGGTTGGTTGGAAACATCTACCGGGGGCACATTCGTGTCAGGCACCGGAATGCTGTTGGTATCCACGGAAGCCGTCGCGCTCTCATCAGGATTGGGCTTTTGTTTGCAGCCCTGGATAAGCATGACCATGAGACTGGCAACACTCACGGTCAGGGCGCACAACACGCCAATTTTGACGTGTTTGCGACGTTGGTTTTGCTGCTCCTGCAAGGAGCCCTGGGGTACGAATGGATTGGGGTTGTTCATTTAATGGTGGCGCTGGTGGCGTCTTTTCTTTGAGGTTGGTTTGATTTGTTGCCGCGAAATTTTCCCTCAGTAAATTTCACTGCCTTAAAAATAATTGGTTCAACCGGAGTCATGGTTAAATGGAAATGGTGGGAGCGTGCCTGAGGTTTTCCCGGTGTAAAAACGGCAGGTGAAATTGAAACTTTCGAACCACTCATTACCTGGTACTTTCGTACCGTCAGTGGTTTTATCATCCCCCGCGGCGGCATGCAAGGAGCAAAGCGCGTTTTTCCCGTGGCAATATGCGAGAATCGTGGTTTCATGTCATCTCAGTTTCAGCGTGGCCAGGGCCAGGACCGCGAATAAAAAACACAAAATGTAAAAGCGCATGACCACCTGGGATTCGTACCAGCCCAGTTTCTCAAAATGATGGTGCAGCGGAGCCATCTTGAAAATGCGGCGCCCGGTGCCATAGCGCAGGCGGGTAAAACGGAACCAGCTGGTTTGTAACATTACTGAAGACGCCTCCAGCACAAACACCCCGCCGGCAATGACCAGCACCAGCGGTTGGTGGATGAGCACCGCAATCAATCCAAAGGCACCCCCCAGTGCCAGCGAGCCAGTGTCCCCCATGAACACTTGCGCCGGATGGCAGTTAAACCAGAGAAATCCCAGGCCCGCGCCAATGAGCGCCGCGCAAAATACCGTCAACTCCCCAGCACCGTTGACATAAGGGATTTCCAAGTAGGCCGCCGCTTTCACGTTACCCGCCAGGTAGGTGAACACGAGAAAAACGAATGTCACAATTAACGTGCAACCAATGGCCAGACCATCCAGACCATCAGTCAGATTCACCGCATTGGAACTACCCACCACCGCCAGCAAGACGATGATAACCCCCAGCACCGCCCCAATTTCGTAGGGAAACTTGTGGAATGGCACCATTAAATCTGTGACCAAGTTACTCTGCATCAATGACTTGCCACCCAATAAGCGTAATTCACTCTGTGCGGGCAACAACCAAAGATAAATGCCGACAAACAATCCCAGCGCGGTTTGCACCATCAGTTTGACCCGGGGTGGGGTGCCGCCGCCGCTTTGCTGGATGATCTTGGCATAATCATCATAAAAACCCAGCCCGGCCAGCACCAAAACCGAGAGCATGGTCAATTCCACTTGCGCGTTCCATTGGGTCCACAGCATGGTGGAAAACGCCAGCACGGAAATAATCAGGACTCCGCCCATGGTGGGTGTGCCTTTTTTACTTAAAATCCGGGCCTCTAAGCCGCCAGCGGCCTCGGCTTTATCGGCATAATCCTGGCCAAATTTCAACTGCTTCAGACCGTGAATGATTTTGGGACCCAGCCACCAACTCAGCAGCAAAGCGGTCACCGCCGCACCCGCACTGCGTACGGTGATGTAGTGAAACAGCCGCAAGAAAGACAGGCGTGCCTCCCACGGCGTTCCGTGATTCTCATCCAAAATCAATTGGCTCAGATAATAAATCATCGTGCGCTCAATTTTTACCCAGTTTCAAAGTCTCGGCGATCCGTTCTAACTGCACGGCGCGCGAAGCTTTGAACAGGACCACATCACCGGCTTTCAAGAAACTTTTGACGGCCCCGAGGGCGGCTTCCACATCGGCAAACTCGATCACCCGGGTGAGTCCGGCCTTGCGCGCGGCCCCGGCCGTCACCGCAGCCATTTTTCCGACGGCAAACAACTGGCCGATACCCAACTCCGCCGCCCGCTGGCCAACTTCCCGGTGGGCGGCTTCCGCCTGGCTGCCCAGCTCGTTCATGTCGCCCAGCACCGCCACCCGACGGCCTTGCAAGGGCAAATCACATAGCGTTTGGAGCGCTGCCAGGGTGGAATCCGCGTTGGCGTTATACGCATCGTTCAGCACCCGGACGCCATGGGCCTCCCAGTATTGCAAGCGCATTTTCGGCGGCACGCAGTCAGCCAGTCCGGCGCGCACCTGGCTGGCTGTCAGGCCCAGTTCCGCGCCGACCGCCATGGCCAGCAGGGCATTTCCCACCTGGTGCCGTCCCAATAAATTAATGCGGTACTCACCATTAAAATCCGCTTGCACCGTTTCGGCCCGGAAGGTCACGCCGTTTTTATCCAGGCGAATCCCCTTGGCGCGCCAGTCGTTGTGCGCGCCCAGGCCCACCCGGATGGCAGGAGCCTGGCTGCGGGCGGCAATGGAATCGGCCCACTCACTATCACCAGAAATAAACAACCGCCCGCTAGCCGGCAGCAACTCCGCGAGGGTTCCCTCTTCCCGCGCCACGCCGGCCACATCACCAAAAAACTCCAAATGCTCCCGTCCGATGCTGGTGATCACGCCATATTGGGGTTGAATCATCCGCACCAGCGGTGCCAGTTCTCCCGGATGGTTGGTTCCAGCTTCGAGAATCGCCATCTGGTGGGCGGAGGTCAGTTTGAGCAGGGTTAAAGGCACACCAATGTCGTTATTAAAACTGGCCTCGCTTTTGAGCGTGGCACCCCGCCGCCCCAGCACGGCAGCGAGCAAATCCTTGGTGGTCGTTTTGCCATTCGAACCGCCCACGACAACCATGGGCAGCGAAAATTGTCGCCGCACCGCCGTGGCCAGCATCCCCAGGGCCGAACGCACATCAGCCACTACGACGACCGCACAATCGGGCAGGACAACCGGAATTTTTCCCTGCTCGATAACCACCGCCGCGGCTCCGCGGCCAGCCACCTCAATGAGATAATCATGCCCGTCAAAACGCTCCCCTTTAATCGCAAAAAACAAATCGCCCGCCTTTACCTGGCGCGAATCAATCGTAACCGCGTGCACCGACACTTCCCCCGCCCCGTGCAGGAGGGCTCCGGCGCAGGCTTCCACCACAAAATTTAAACTCAGGGCTGCCACAACAAGTCATTAAGGACGATGTAACCCGGCCATGCCAGCGGCCGCCATAATGGCAGGCGCATTGGTGAGCTGGAGGTTTTTGTCCGAAGGCACATTTAAATAACTGGCACAGCGATCGGCGATGGCCTTGAACACTGGCCCGCATACCTGGCCGCCGTAATAACCTTCCTTCGGCTCATCCATTACCACAGAAATGCAAATTTCGGGCTTGTCCGCAGGAAAGAAGCCGATGAAAGAGGAGACAAACTTGCCGGACACGTAGGCGCCATTCTCAGCTTTCTGAGCCGTTCCAGTTTTTCCGGCCGCCACATAATTTTCCATGGCCGCACCCGGGGCGGTGCCTTCCTTGGTCACGACCGTCTTGAGGGCGTGCACCATCAATTTCGCGGTGTCGTCACTCACCACCTGGCGGACTTTTTGAGGGGTATATTGCTGGATCACCGCGCCGTTGCGGTCCTCCAGGCGGTTGACCAGCATGGGACGCATGAGCCAGCCATGATTGGCCAGCGCCCCCATGGCCATGAGCATTTGCAGGCGGGTCACCGCCACGCCGTGTCCCATGGGAATCTGGGCAATAGAAACCTTGCTCCAATCCTTCACCGGATACAAAAAGCCCCGCACTTCACCTGGCAGTGGAATGCCGGTGGGCTGGCCAAAGCCATAGGTTTTGGCATAACCATAGAGGGAGTCGGACCCCATCATAATGCCGATCTTGGCCGCACCGATGTTTGAAGAGTGGGTAATGACGCCCTCCACCGTTAATTCGCCGTAAGGCTCATGATCATGCAGCACGCGCCCGGCAAATGCGAAATGACCGCGCTCGCAATATATTGACTGGTTCAGCCGCACCGTGCCGTTGTTCAACGCCCCGGAAACGACCACGATTTTGAAGGTTGAACCCGGCTCGACCACGTCGGTGATCGCCCGGTTGCGGAATTCCACCATGTTGGTACCCGGATGACTCGGATTATACGTCGGCAGCGAAGCCATGGCCAGGATCTCGCCGGTGCGCGGCCGCATGACGATCCCCGTGATGCTCTTGGGACTGTGTTTTTGCATTGCGTCGACCAGTGCATTCTCGACAATGTGCTGGATTGCCGAATCAATGGTCAGGACCACGTTGTCGCCATCGTAGGGCTTAACTTCCTCGTTGCGCATGTCGGTGATTTCATGGCGGGCATGGTCGGTTTCGGTCAACCGCCAGCCCGGCACGCCGGTGAGCTTGGAATTCAGCGAAAGCTCGATGCCCTCGCGCCCGTAAATCTGGTTCACCTGCCGGCCATTCATCGTTTTTTCCTGCGTGCCGGCGTAACCGAGCACTTGGGCGGCCAGCGAACCGTTGGGATAAACCCGCAACTGGTCAGACTCAGCGGAAATGGCACTCAGCCGTACGGCCCGCAAGGTCAATTGGTTGGTTCGCGAGAGCTTTTTTTCATCGATTCCAAAGGTCAGATTGGACATGACCCCCTGAATTTTCAGCCAGGTGTCCTCCGAAACCTCTTTTTGCAAACGCACATATGTCAGGCCGTTGGTAACTGTCTGGCCTTTGGAATTTTTAACGATTCGAGGGGTGAACCGTTGCAGCAATTCGGCCTCACTCATTTGGAGCACAGGCGCGAGTGCATGCGCAACCACCGCCTGCTTGTCCGCCAGCAGGGAGGGATTTACACAAACGGTTTTCACGGGCACGCTGCCTGCCAGCAGGTTGCCATTAATGTCCAGGATGTCCCCGCGGCGGGCGGCCAGCCAGTATTCCCGCTGGGTGTTTTGCTCGGCTTTAACACTCAATTCCCCGTGGCGCAGCACCTGTAAATCCACCAACCGGTAGCCTAGTCCGGCAAACGCCGCGCCCAGCAGCCCCAGCAGGAGCATGATCCGTTTTAGTTGCAACGTTCGGTTCATAGTATTAAAAGCTGGCCGGCCGCTCGTGACATTCGGTTCCTCAAACCAAGGGTATCACGAGCGGCGGCCAAAAATGTTAATGGTTGTTTTCGGTCAATTAATCATCAGATCGTTCGGCCAACTGCCGGTTTCCGGCTCTTTCCCCTGCCCACGCACCGGTCGGCTCCGCCAACCGCACCACCTGGCCGGGTTGTAAGGGGCCCAAGCCCAAATTCAATTCTTTCACGCGCTGGTCCAGGCTAAGGGGCGAATGTAATATGGCGATTTGATCCACCAGCCGTTGGTTATTGCGTTTTAATTGCGTTAACAGCACCTCACAGCGGTGCTTGTCCTGGCCCAATTGGTCAATTTCACCCTTCTGCCACACATACCCCACGGCCGAGCCCGTGATCACCACGCACATGAGCGCCGCCTTGAGCGCCGGCGCAAACCGGATCACTCCCGACTGACTGTCATGACTTTTTGGCATATCAAATTTTTTCCAAGACCCGCAACTGCGCGCTCCGACTCCGGGGATTCACTTGCAGCTCGGTGGCCCCCGGCAAAATCGCTTTCCGACTCACCCAAGTGAGCACCGGCATGCAGGGCTGCCGCAATTCCGGCACATCCACCGTGCCAGGAAATGTGTAGTCCCGCGCCCGTTCCCGTCCAAACTCTTTAACCACCCGGTCTTCCAAGGAATGGAACGTCAAAACCACCAGGCGGCCGCCCGGCACCAATAATTTCACCGCCGCCGCCAGGCCACGTCTCAGCGAACCAATTTCGTCATTCACCGCGATGCGGAGAGACTGAAATACTTTGGTTGCCGGGTGCGCCTTTTTTCCATGGCGCGGCGCCAGCCGCTCAATCAGTTCCGCCAGTTGCCGGGTCGTCGTAAACCGCCGCAACCCCCGGTCATGCACAATGGCCCGTGCAAACCGGCGGGAGTCCCGCTCATCGCCCCATTCCCAAAAGATGCGGGCCAGCTCCACTTCGTCCGCACCGTTAACCAAATCCGCCGCCGTCAGGCTTTGCCGGTCGTCCTGCCGCATGTCAAGCGGGCCTTCCAATTGAAAGCTAAAACCGCGTTCCGCCGTGTCCAGTTGGGGCGAACTAACCCCTAAATCCAGGAGCACGCCCTGACAACTGGCCAAGGGCACCCAATCCGCCAATTCCGCAAAATTCCCGCGCCGGATTTCGAAACGTCCGGCAAATTGTTCGGCCAGCCGGGCCGAGGCGATTTCAACTGCGACGCCATCGCGATCGCACCCATACAACCATCCACTCGGCCGGCTCGCGCTGAGTATGCTCGCTGCGTGACCAGCCCCACCGAGCGTCCCGTCGACGTACCGCCCGCCCGGCATCGGGCGCAGGGCGGCCAACACCTCCGCCGCCATCACTGATTTGTGGATGTACTCGGTCACTGCGCATTGTTCTTCCCAATATTAAACCGTTTTACCCGCCAAAACACCGGTGCCCAGCTCACTCCAGGCTGCGGCGGGCTCCGCCGCCCCACTCGGCCGGGGCGAACGGCATTTCAATGGAACCACTTCCACCTCCGCATCGCGCAGGTCGCTGTGGATCGGTTTCACCAGTTCCAAACACAATTCCGTTTGCACCGCATTACGGTAGCCAGAACTGGCCGGTTCACCCCGCAGCCGGGACAAGGGATTCAGCCGGGCCGACCAACTGGTGGTCCTCGCGGCTGCAGATTTCCCGGCGAACGGCGCAGTCACGGATAATTTGACCGGCGTGCTGGCCGGGGCGGCCGAAACGGCGGCCCCACTCTGCCCCACCACTTTGGTGGCCGCAGGCTTGGCCGGCTCAAACTTGGGGAGATAGACATGCTTGTTTTCTCGATAAGCCAGATTCACGCGGCCGTTCATAATACTCCGGCCTGCCGCCAATAATTTTCCGAAATTCATATGCTTTATCCCATTAAACTAAAGGCCTCGCTCGCCACTTGGATATCCACGGCCTTGGCACCCTCATACCGGGCCGGACACCAAATTTCAAAGTAACTGATACAACCGGACAAAATCGCCTTGTCCTGAATCCCGGCCGCCCGTGCCATATGCTCTGGCAAAACGATCCGCCCGGCCTTGTCGAGGGGCAAATGGTCCGATTCACTGCCAATAAATCGCTTTAACAAAACTTTTTTTGGGTCCGAATTCGGCATCGCCTCCACCGTTTCCAATAATTTGGCAAATTCATGCGGCGGCAGGACCCGCAAACAGGTGCCAGCCTTGTGCTGGGGCCAGACAATCACGGTCAACTGGGTGTTTTCCTCTTCCGGGCGCCATTTGGCCGGTATCTGAACGCGCCGCTTCTCATCCACCCCGTGGGGGTAGTGGGAATAGTACTGAATCGGCGATTTTGACACGGACCCGGACATATTAACTTATTCACCCGTTTTTAAGCTTTGTGGTTTTAGACCCCATTTAGACCCAAAACCATCCACTTCTTGGGAGATTAACCCACTTTAACCCCTGACAGTCAATAAAAAAAAGGTGCAGGAGCACGGTAATTTGTAAGTTATTCTAGAGTTATTCACATTTTGTCAAAGAACGATCACCCAGGGCGGAATCTTGCAAGTGCATTTGTTTTTACCTAGGCACCCCTGCTATCCTGTGGCCGTAATGCAAACTGCTGATTTCCACTATGAGTTGCCGGTCGAACTCATTGCCCAATTCCCGACCGCCCGGCGGGACGCCTCGCGATTACTGGTTTTGGACCGTTTGACCGGACTCACCAAACATAGTGAATTTACGTCGCTGCCGGGGTATTTGCAAGCGGGAGATGTCCTCATATTAAATAATTCCCGGGTAATTCCTGCCCGCCTGCGGGGGCTGAACGAGTCGACCGGGGGGGCCTTTGAAATGCTCTTGATCGAAGAAATGGCCGTCAATGACTGGTGGTCGTTGGTCCGCCCGGGGAAACGGGCCAGACCGGGAACCCGGATTCACATCCTGGATTTGGCCGGCCAACCCACCGGGATTCGGGCCACCGTTAGCGTGGTGAATGCCGAGGGGCACCGGCGCTTAAGCTTTACGGGCACCAAAAACATTCTCCAAGATTTGGAACGGCACGGGGAAATTCCGCTGCCACCCTATATCCAGCGGGAGCATCCCCAGACTGCGGGCGAGGATAAACAGCGGTATCAAACGGTTTACGCCCAGCCTCCCGGTTCGGTGGCCGCCCCCACGGCGGGCTTGCACTTTACCCCCGAAATTCTCGAACAGTTGCAGGCCAAGGGAGTTAAACTCGGCTGGGTCACGCTGCATGTTGGGCTCGGCACCTTTAGCCCGGTGAAGGCGGAAACGCTGGCCAGCCACCAAATGCACGCCGAACACATAGAATTGAGCGCGGAAACCGTGGCCTTGATCCAAACAGCGAAGGCTGCCGGCCGGCGGATTTTTGCGGCCGGCACCACCAGTGTGCGGGTACTGGAGAGTGTGGCGGCACTGCATCCGGATGGATTGCAACCTTACCGGGGAAAAACCCGGATTTTCCTCTATCCACCGTATCGCTTTCAGGTGGTGGATGCGCTTTTGACCAATTTTCATTTACCCAGTTCCACCCTGCTCATGCTGGTAAGCGCTTTCGCCGCGCCGGGAGCCATGACTGGCCGGGAACTCATCCTCCAGGCTTATGCGGAAGCCATTCAAGCGCGCTACCGCTTTTTCAGCTATGGCGATGCCATGTTAATCCTTTAAGGTATGAAACGTTCTGTGCGTCCCTTCGTGTTCATTAATATGGCCATGACGGCGGATGGCAAAATTGCCACGGCCAACCGGTCCATCTCCACCTTTGGGAGTGCGCGCGATCATGAACATTTGCTGGAACTCCGGTCGACGGCAGACGCTGTTATGGCGGGTGCGCGCACCGTGGATGCCGAGCCGGTGAATTTGGGGCCCGGCGGGGAGAAATATTGCCGCCGGCGGCTTAAAAATGGTCTGGCGGAATATAACATCCGCGTGATCGTCAGCGGCAGTGGCAGCGTTAATCCCCGGGCGGAGATTTTCAAACACCGCTTTTCGCCGATCCTGATTTTAACCACTGATCACGTTTCTGCCACCCGGTTAAAGCGCTTGCGAGCTCTGGCGGATGACGTGTGGGTGGGCGGCCCGACCGAGCTTGATTTTCCAGCGGCACTGGCGTGGCTGCGCCAGCGGTGGAATGTCCAACGGCTCGCCGCCGAGGGCGGGGCGGGACTTAACGACGCGCTGTTTCGTCATCGCCTGGTTGACGAATTACACCTCACCCTGTGCCCCAAGGTTTTCGGCGGCCGCACCGCCCCCACCATTGCCGAGGGCCTGGGCGCGCCGAGCCTGGCTGCCGCCACTGGGTTTCAAGTCAAATCGCTCCAGAGAATCGGTAATGAGCTCTTTGCGGTATTTGCCGCTGCCCAATAAACCGACCTTGGAAAGCAAAAGCCGGGCGGACTTGCGTCCGCCCGGCTTGGATTTTATTGATTGGATTACATTCTACTCATTACGGGGAGGTAACCTTGTAGAAACGCTGTGCATTGGTAATGGACTGCGCGTCATTAACTTGATAGACGCCCGGAGAAACTTCCGTGGGATGGCCCAGGCTGGTCCATTGGCTGAAGGGCAGCGTGAGGTTGGTGGTGCTCCAAGTGGTGAACTGCGCGGCCGCCCCGGCGGCGTCCGTGAAGCTGAACTGCAAGCCCTTGGTGCCCGCAGCCGTGGTATTGTAGCTAACCGGACCGAGGGTCGGGGCGATAATCGGCGTGGTCGAGGCCGCCACTTTCAAGTTGTCAATGGCATAGCCCTGGCCAGTGCCTTGGCCATAGTAATTGCAGGACCAGATCAACCACAGGGTGGCACCGGGCGTCCACGGGGTGGAAAGCGCCAGGTTACTCGCCACAATGTTGGTCTGGTTGACCGGCGAAGTGCCGTCCACCGCCAGGATCAAGCCATTGTTCGCGGGGAAGTTGAACGACAACTCGTCTACCCGGGTGGTGCCCGGAATGAGTTGCGGCGTGTTGTTGGTGTAAGCCGGTTCAGACTGCAAGCCGAAGCTGTTGCCGGTGGGATCCACTGTGTAACTGAAGGAGAGCGTGCGGCCCGCCTTGTTATTGCGCCACATTTCGCCCAACCAGCTCAAGTTGAGATAATTGAGCGTATTGGCAGAGGTATTGACCAGTTTCAAGGCCACCGCTGAGGAACCACTGGAGCTGGTGGAGAGCACCCCGAGCGCGCGGTTCGTGCCAACAACGCCGCCTTGGGAATCATTCAGCCCGAAGTCAATGACACCGCCGGTGGATTGATCACCATTCTGGGCTCCGAAGTGTGAGATGCCGAGCCCGTTCACGGAATCCACGCCATCCACCAGGTTGGTATCGGTCACGCCGTACCAGCCGTTCATGTTCGTGGCTCCGGTGGCGAGGCCCAACCCACCGAGATAACCGTTAGGGATAACCGGGTAAGCAAAGTCAAAGGGATTGCCCAGCGAATATTGCAACCCGTTAATGAATCCCGCCTTGAGCGGGTTATTGAAACTGTTTACGGAAACGCCACTGCCAATGGCGGTGCCGTTGACCGCCACGCCGGCATAACCCGGATCAGGCAGGGCATCAAAGGTCTGGACATACACTTGGTTGCTGTAGGCCACCAGGGAATGAGTCGGGGGCACGAGCACCGTGACCGTGGCCACCGCGCTGGTGACACTGCCTGCACCGTTGGTGTAGACGATGGAATAGCTGCCGGAATCAGCCGTGGTATTGGCATTGATGGTCAGCGCCGAGCTGCCCGCGCCGGTATAAATCCCACTGGAATTGACAAATTCGCCAGTCATGTCAGTCAGCGGGGTCTTACCCAAGTACCATTGATAGCCAACGGCCGGAGTGCCGCCGGATTGATTGGCAACCAGCGTCGTCGGGTTGCCCACAAAGGTGGTGGCCGGAGCCGGCTGACCGGGGGTGATGCTGGGTTTCGCAAAGCTCACGGTGAGGATATCGACCACATTGGAGGCAATGGAGGAGGAAGGGTTGGAGAGGACTATGGAATAATTACCCGAATCGCTGGGCGAAACCAGATTGGTGATGCTCAAAGAAGCCGTGGTGCTGCCGGCGTATTTCACACCGTCGTCCACCAAGGCCACCCCCGCATGATACCATTGGTAAGTGAAAGGTGCCGTCCCGCTGGCAACCACCGGCGTGAAGGCGACGTTGGCACCCACAAAAGCCGTGACTTTGTTCGTACCGCTCGTGATGCGCGGCGCGGTCGGATTCACGGTCACAATCAAGGAAGCCACCAGGCTCGTGACGGAACCATAGTTATTGGTGATCACGCACTGATACTGGTTGGTAAAACCACTGGGATTGTAATTGGCGATCGTCGTGAGGGAAGTCAGATCCAGCGAAGCATTGGTGGCGGTGGGATAGGTATTGGCATCCAAGGCGAGGCCGTTTTCCAACCATTGGTAATTCAAGCCGGAGGCCGATACCGCGGTGACATTGAAAAGCGAACCACCCGCAGCCAGAGTGGTGGCAAAGGTCGAAGGCTGGGCCGTGATCAAGGGGCGCAAGTCAGGGGTGAAATCCACGCCGCCAAAAAACTCATTGATCGTCGCTGCCGTGGCCAAAGTAGTGGCCACGTAGTTGGTGCCCGGGCTGACGCCTGTGTCCACCAGTTTGATCAAGCGGTTGTTGTTTTGGTGGCCGTTGGCGGTGTTAACCCCCAAACCGCCGGGGAAATTCGTGACCGTGCCGTTTTCCATCGTGGTGGCATAAATCACGGGGTTCGGCCCGCTAAAATCCACGCAAATACCGAAGCAACCCTGATTGGCCGCGGTCTGTTTCAAAGTACCAATATTGGTAGCACTGAAGTAGTAAGGCGCTTGCACCCAATTTCCGGCATTGTTCGTAAATTTTACGATGCCATAAGTTTGGTCCGCGCCATAAGCGACCGTGCGGGCTTCATCCATGTCAAAATTCAGGACGGTCTTGAAGGTGGTTCCCCAGTTTAAATAAAGGTTCGTGAAGGTGAAATTGAAATAAGGATTGGCAACATTCGGATTCCAAGGCTGCGGCACCACATTGCCGCTGGAAGGATCAATGAAGTTGTAAAGACCGGAGGCCACACCGGTGGCCGACTTGGTCGCCACCAGCAGCATCCCGCCAATGATCCGGGCTTCACCTGCCGCCTGCAGGGCTTGCTGAACTTCTTGCAAATTCCCGCTTTGGGCATTGTAAAACAAAGTGCCATCCAATTCGCCCGTGGCCGTGCCCAAGGCTGCAAAATTACCAGTGCCATAGAAGTTGGTGCCATCCGGGGAACAAATGCCGGTAGGATTGTCCTGGGTGCCAACGGTGGAGCCCAGAGGAATGCCAAACCAACCAGTGGGGGTGCTAAGCACGCTCACGGCATTGGTGAAGGAATCCAGCGTCACGATCCCGCGGCCGACCGTGGGGTCGGTGGAGGGCTTGGCCGCAGTGGGCGACAGAATATTGCCCACATAGCCTTCCAGGCACAAGTACTGGCGGTTCAAGCTCCGGGACAAACCACCACCTTCAGAACCGGCATGGTGGTTGATCCACACCGATCCCGGCACAGCGGAATTGGTGGACATGGTCACGGAAACGACCGCATTCGTGGATGATTGGTTCGTGATGGCCGGGTCAAACACCTGCACGAAGCAAGGAGCGACACGCGCGGTGAGCATCGGCCAGTTGGTGTCCGTGGTGCCCGCCTTGAAGACGGCAAGTTTGCCCGGTGGAATGACCGCCGCCGGAGTTTGTGCTTGCAGGCTGTTGCTGAGCAACGCCGCAAGGCCTAACGTGAGTAGGGTTCGTTTCATTGGTGTATATGATGAATGATGTAATTGCAACCTAGGTTGAAATGAAAAACTACCAAGACCGGGTTACAAAACCATGACCCTCAAGCAACAAATCAGCAACAATCCTGCCGCCAGTCGCCCCGACCGGGCAATGTCACTCAATCGTAACTTTTAGGACACACGGGTGTAACAGCCGTTTGGGAAACTAGTTTCAATGAATCAGTCTTTTGCGCCGTGTAAGAATCCCAAGGCCAACCGCGGTCAGCGAGGTTTTACGTTGATCGAATTGTTGGTGGTAATTGCGATCATTGCCATCCTTGCGGCCATGTTGCTGCCGACACTGGCCCGGGCCCGGGAAAAAGGCCAGCGCACTCTTTGCTTGAGCAACCTCAAGCAATGGGGCCTCGCACAAACGATGTATGTAGATGATAATTCGGCTTATCCCACAACCAAAATCCCCAATAGCACTCCCGGTGCAATTGGCGGTTATAACGAGGATAATCCCACTTGGAACGACCTCTTCAATTTTTATTATCAAAGCCCCAAACAGGGCCTGAGTGCCTGGTTCAATGCCTTGCCCCCGTACGTCGGTGCCAAACCACTTTATTGGTACGCCATCCAGTCTGGGGATGCCAGCGGCAACAAGACCCAAATTGATAATTTTAACAACAACAACACCATTTTCAAATGCCCCACGGCCGTCATTGATCCTTTGTTGCTGCCCCCAAACGCACCCACTTACGACCGGATTTTTTTCCGGTATTCCATGAACTCGCAAGGCCTGACCGGGCTGCCTGTTAGCAGTTCAGTTTATAACGTGAAAGCCAACTGGGTGCAAACCCCCTCTAAATTCGTACTTTTTGATGAAGTGCGCACCCAAACCAAGGAAACCCCCTTTTATGGCAGCGCCCAAAAACAGGCGGACATTTGCAAGCCGCAAGCCTATACCACGGCCTTGTCGTCCCGGCATAATCAGGGCTCCAACCTGGGCTTTGGTGATGGCCACGCTATTTACTACAAGTACACCTATATGTGCAGCAATGTCATCAGCAAGGCGGCGGACCCGGGCCGGCCGGACATTAGCTGGACTGCTAATAACAGCGTGGTGCCTTAAGCCCTTCAAGTTTTTGGCCAGCTCAAGCTTTTTTTACCCGTTAACCACTTGAAAATCACTTCATTCATTGCCCGCCCAGGGTGCGGTTCCACTTCCCCGATTATTGCTCTGTTAGTGGGTTTGGCCTGCCTCGGCTCGGAATTCCGCCCGCTGTTGGCGGCCGATACCACCCTTCATTACATTACCGAAAACAAACCGGAAGCCGTGGCGATTTTGCCGCCTCCCCCCACGATGGATTCTCCGGAACAGGCCGCTGACATGGCCACGGTGGTGGCGGTTCACGGGTCCTGCACGCCCCAGCAGGCGGAAGTGGCGTTCTCGGAAAAGAAATTCAATGTCTTTACCTTCGGCCAGGCCGTGGGTCCGTTTTTCGCCGAGACGAACCTGCCCAAAACCACGGCCTTTTTTGAGCAAGTGCTTGGCGATGCCGAGGCGATCACGGATGAGGCCAAAGATATTTTCAAGCGTCCGCGCCCTTTCGTGGTGGATCCGAGCCTGGCCACCGGCAAATTGGAGAAGAGTTTCAGTTACCCAAGCGGTCATTCCACCGAAGGAACGGTTTGCTCCCTCGTGCTGGCCGATCTGGTGCCCGAAAAAAAAGACGCGGTCCTGGCGGTTGGCCGCGCCCTCGGCTGGCACCGCATTCAAATTGCCCGGCATTATCCGAGCGATATTTATGCCGGTCGCATTTATGCCCGGATCATTTTCAATGAATTGAAAAAAAGCCCGCAGTATCAAAAAGACTTTGCCGCCGCCCAGGCTGAAATCCAGGCAGTGGTGCAGGCAGCTAAAAACTAACCCAGCTTGACGGTTTTGCCAGTGCGGACTGACTCATAGATCGCCGTCATAACCCGCAAATCCCGCAAACCTTCCTCGCCGGGAACCGGCGTGGGACGGTTTTCGAAAATGCACTGGGCGAAGTTGTCCATCTGCGCGGCGAAATGATCCACCGGCGGCAGCGCAATGGTCTGGCCGTCGCTCCGCAGACCTTTTTGCCCAGTATATTCATACGCAGGATCCAGCCCGAACCAACCGTTCTCCGCATAAGCGCGGTAGCCTTTGATCCCGCCGACGCTATAAGTCGTGCTGCAATTCGCAATAATCCCACTGGGAAAGGTGGCTTGCCAAACCAGGGATTCCTCCACCTCCGCAAATTTAAGGTGATCCGTGGTCGTGCTGGTGGCGGAGATGAGTAACGGCTCCTCGCCGGTTAAATAGCGGGTGGCCTGCAAGGCATAAATTCCCACATCCATGAGGGGACCGCCCCCCGACAGCGCTTTTCGCAGCCGCCATTGACGGGCATCGCCAATTTTGAAACCAAAACCGGCTTGGATAATCTTTAAGCCACCAAATACTTTTTCGCGGGCGAGCCGCACACATTCCCGATTATTGGGCTCAAAATGCAACCGGTAGCCAATCGCCAGTTGCCGTCCGGCTTTGCGGCAGGCATCGATCATTTGCTGGCATTTTTCGGAGGAAACCTCCATCGGTTTCTCACATAAAACATGCTTTCCTGCCTGCGCCGCCTTAATGGTGTGCTCAGCGTGCAAGGCATTGGGTGTGACCACATAAACCACATCAATATCCGGATTGTCTGCCAGACGGTCCATGGTCTCATAGTTATAAATGCTTTTATCCGGGAGGTTGTATTGCGCCTGCCATCGTTTTGCCTTCGCCGGGGTGCCAGTGACAATTCCCGCCAGACGGCAATAGCGGGTATTCAGCAATGCCGGTGCTATTTGGTGCGTGCTGAGACTGCCCAAGCCGACTAGGGCAAATCCAAGTTTCCGACCGGGTTCGGCAGCCCGTAGGGTCCGTGGCAGCCAACCCGCCAGCGGAAGACAAGCGGCCGCCATCGTGGCGGTTTTCAAGAAATTCCGTCGGGTAGCATGCAGCAAGGGCATTTCGGGAAGCATAGTAGTGATAATTGTACCAGCGCAACTGGGAAAGCGAACCAGTCATTTCTCACCAAGTTGTAACCTGGCCGCCTTCCTTACGTAACATAGTTATGGACAATAATTGGCCTGTATAAACAGACAACAATTCGACAATCCCCCTAAAATGAAAAACCAAAAAATACTTGCAGCAATTGCATTGGTAGTAGCCTCCATGACTGTCGCCCAGGCTCAGAACACGATAACCGCCTGGAGTTTTGACACGGGTGGCGTGGTCGCCGCTCCCGCCAACAGCCCTGCCCCCACGACCGGTCTCGGAACCGCCACCGTCTTGGGCATGACCAATACCTACAATAACACCACAAGCAGTGCCAATGCGGACGTCTTGGCTTCGGCCGGCGCCTCCACCGGCTCGGGATCTTACGGCTGGCGCATTCGTGGAACCCCGGGAAATGGTTGGTCTTCCCAAGCTCCGATCGCCACCCAGGGCGCGGAATTTGCCACCAGCACGATTGGTTACGATACCATCACGGTTTCCGTGGACATCAATACCACGGCCCAAGCCGAGCGCAATCTGGCCATACTTTACACGCTGGACGCCACCGTCGGCAGCCCGGTGTGGATCAACGCCACACTCACTTCGGCAGGTTCGGTGGGTAGTCTTCAAAACAATTCTGCCAGCGCGAACACAATCGCCGGCAACTTTGTTCAGCTCGGCTCGGGCTGGAACAACCTGATCACGGCCAGCCTGCCCAATGCCGGCGGCTATGCCAACCTGGCGATTGAGATCGTCAACGCCTCCACCGGGGTGGATGCGAAGAACATTAGCGGCACGGCCTACAACAACACCTCGGGCAATTGGCGTTATGATAACATTAGCTTTAGCGGCACGCCGGTACCTGAACCCTCGGCTCTGGCTCTGGTCGGGATGGGATTGACCAGCTTGATTGCCTTCCGTCGCAAACTCAAAGTTTGATTCGTTTTAGCAACGTTTCAAAACGCGCCAACCCCGGCTGGCGCGTTTTTTACTTTTTAAATGGTGAGTCCTGGCGAAAATTCACATTTCCCCGATCGAGGAAAAACTATGGATGAAAGATGGTGCGCACTGTAGGTTTCGAACCTACGACCCCTACCGTGTGAAGGTAATGCTCTACCACTGAGCTAAGCGCGCAACCCGAATCGACGATTACCAACTGCTTAAAATCGATTGTCGTAATTGGATTATGGCAAAATTGAGCACCTTGCGCAACCTGATTTTTAAACAGAATTGTTGCAGCTTTGTTAGACTATGAGGTAACGCTCCTGGGTTGCTGCACTCGCCGCAGGGTGAACCCACCCCCTGCCCTGCGCGCAGAAAAAGCCAGAATGCAGACCGCTCAACCACTACTCGAACCGCCCCGGCCGATATCCCCGAAAAGACGAATGCCCAGCAGCATCCGCACCATCGAAGGTGGCCGATTGGTTTGACGAGCCGGTGCGGGCTCGGCGAAAACAAGTCGCTTCAGGAGCGTGAAGCTGGCGTGTGTTCGCATTCCTGCGAGCAAGTGCGACTGGCCAGGACCGGGTTCACCGAACCCATTGGTCACTGATGACACTCGGTTACACGTTCCAGTAATATTGATCAAGCCTGCTCGTGCCCACCGATGTCTCCAATACAGGCGCAAATGAAACCGTACCCCCCGCGCTCAGCGCAACGGCTGGCTTCTGTCGGTCTAGTTCGCCATAGTCCGGAACTATGCAATCGAAATGCCAGTGGTTGCTCGGTGTATTTTTGTTTAAGGGAGGAGTGCGGTGCGCAGCCCATCCTTTATTGATTTGGCAGCGCCGCCCGAGGACGTCCCACGCAAAAACACCCAAGGAAACGCAACGTTTGTATTGCTAGGTTCCGGCTAATAGCCTGCGGCCAAGTATGCCTCCCTGCCGCATAACCGGGGCCGATGCCATCAGCGTCTGCCCAGGTTTTTTCGGGGGCTGGCCAGTAGTTTATTGGATAGGCTTTAGCGTAATCAGCACGACGTCATTTTCGCGGAGGTCGAACTGCTGTTCGAAGTTTCCGTCACGACCAATCTTGACGGTGCAGGCCGCCAGAGGTGCGCCGCTATTTTTGGATTTGATTTCATCGACCTGGGCTTTGGTTAACTGCTCGGGTGCGCCAAAATCGCGATAAGTGTCGTAGGCGTCATTGACCCGATAGCCAACTTTGTAAGTTTCGACCAGGTATCTGCCTTGCTTCAGGTGCGATAAGGTGAGCATGACCTGGTCTTTGGGCTGGGATGGCAAATCACGTTTGTAGAAATCCTGGTTGTGCACTTTCGGGCCGGGATGCGTGTTGGTGAAATCCCAAATCAACGCCTGCAAGCCGCCGCTCGTGTCGGTGCAAATCCAGGAGTAAGGATCGGTATTCTTTAATTCCACCGGGCCAAGCCGGTTCAAAAACTGATAAGCGTAAAAGGAAGGCTTGTTGATGTCCTCGTAATTAATCAGGCCAAAGCCTCCGTGAAAAGCCTCCCAGCGCGGGCCGGGCTCCTCGAAAATATCGGTGAAGGTCCAATAGGACATGGATTGCGAGGCATCGCCGGACTTTTTGAGTTTGTCCAGAATATAAGCTGCGCTGTGATAGCTATCGTGTACCGGATCGGCGGGCGTATAGGAGGAACTCCATTCGGTGAAGTGCAATTCCAGTCCGGGCAGGGCCGAGTCAGTGATTTGCTGGCGGACTCGTTTGACATCACCACTGATGGAGTTGGGATTTTTGGAGAGGACAGTGCCGCCAGCGCCGTGTTCATCCAGAAAGCCGCTTTCCACGCCGTAGGTGTGGGTGGAGATAAAGTCCACGGGCGCGTGGTTGGTGTCGCAAAAATGAATAAACTCAGAAATCCAACTGCAACCGGCAGTAGCCGGACCGCCAACTTTGTAATCTGGGGAAACGCTTTTGATGGCCCGGGCGGTGGCTGCGTAAAGATCGAAATACTGCTGCTGCGTGCCGGCCCAGAATCCTTCCAGATTGGGTTCGTTCCATACTTCAAAGTACCACGTGCGCACTTCGGCATCGCCATAACGTTCCTGCAGGTGGAGGAGGAAGGCGTGGATGAAATTGGCCCACTTCTGCATGTCTCTGGGGGGAGTGACATTTCCGCGCCACCAGAAAATAGTTTGGGAACCGCTGGCCAGTCCGCCCGGCATGAAGCCAAGTTCCACAAAGGGCTTCATGCCAATGCTCTGGAGAAAGTCGTAAAGCTGGTCGATGTACTGCCAGTTGTACTCCGGCTTTCCGTAATCGCGGTAGACGCCCATGTCATCGCAGAATAAACCGTGCATACGGATGTATTGGAAGCCGCATGCGCGATGCGCATAGGCGAGCTGCCTTTGCCAGTCGGCCCGCAACCCCTCGTTGGCGCGGCCGGCACCGACACAGAATTTGAACATGGTGTCGAGCGCACCCTTCGTGGCCTGCAGGTCCGCCGTGACGATCCGGCTGGTTTCGTTGGTAGCGGCATGGGCGTTGTTAATGGTGGCGAAGTGCGCCGCGAGCCCAAGCGCGAGACTGCCAACGGTTCGTTTGATATTAATATTTCCGATCATAGGATGGCCGCTTTGGTCCGTGCCTGTTTTGGGTTCATTTTGTATGCCAGTCTCGCCGACACGGACGTTTTCGTCTTGTCATCAAAATGAATGATGCGCGGCGCTGGGAGTGCCCCTTGAATTCGCTTGCTGCTTTGGCCGCACGGCGGACAAAATGCCCGCATGTCCTGTCATGCCACCACCAGTCCGTTTTCCCGCTGGTTAGCGTTGACTCTGGCCTTGGTTGCCGCTCCGTTGCTTTTGCGCGCGTCCGCGCCGCCAAATTATTTCACCCGCACCTGGCAGGTGGAACAGGGGCTGCCGCAAAACAAGATCACGGCGGTGGTGCAGACGCGCGACGGATATTTGTGGGCTGGCACGTATAATGGACTCGCCAGGTTCGATGGTGTCCGCTTCACGGTTTACGACGACAACAATACCCCGGAGTTGCACAGTCGCCGCATCACCAGCTTGTTTGAAGCCGGCGACGGCACTCTCTGGATTGGCACCGAAAGCGGCGATGTTTCCCTCTACAAGGAAGGGCATTTCACGGCGGTGCCCGTGCACGCCAACTGGAGCCGCGGCAAGATTTACGCCATCACTGCCGATGGTGCGGGTGATGTCTGGCTGTTCAACGAAATGGGCCAACTGGCGCGCGTTCGGGACAGCCAAGTCCTGTCGCCGCCAGCGGGGATCATCTCCAAAGTGGTGTCGTTAGCCCGCGGGCAGGATGGAACGATTTGGGTCGCACGTGAGGGGGTCGTGTCCGCACTGAAAAATGGACAGTTGACGGTCGAGGTAACCACCAACGACTACGTGCAGGGCATTTGTGCCGCGCGCGAAGGCGGGTTTTGGGTTGCTTGCAATGGAGGCATCCGCAAATGGAGGGACGGCCAATGGATCACCGATGGGCTCCCTGCGCCGTGGGGATGGAACACGGTTCCGAACCTGCTGGAATCTTCCGCCGGAGTGCTGGCGGCCGGCACTTCTGGCGACGGCTTGTGGCTGAATTTTCCCGGCTCAACCAACGCCCCCGCGGCGCATCTGGACCGCACCAACGGATTGCCTTCAGATTGGGTGATTTCCATGTGGGAAGACCGCGAAAAGAATATATGGTGCGGTACCGGTGCCGGCCTGGCCGTCATTCGGCCGGGCAACTTGGAGGCCATGGCGCCGCCAGACAGATGGAAAAGCTGTGCGGTGCTTTCCGTGCTACCAACACCGGACGGGGCGCTCTGGGTGGGGACGGAGGGTGCGGGACTTTACCGCTGGCAAAATGGACGCTGGACGAACTTCTACACCGAGCAAGGCATTCGCAACCCCTATGTTTGGTCACTCGCCGCGGATCGCACCGGCCAAATTTGGGCCGGCACGTGGGGCGGCGGCTTGTTTGTGCAGAAAGGCGATGTCTTTGATTTTGCGCCGGGCTTGGAAACCTTCCGTTCGCCCATTCCCGCACTTTTGTTTTTGGACGACCGGCTGTGGCTGGGCACTCCCACCGGCGCGCTGTGTTATCATGCCGGCAAGCTCGAGTCCTTCAACGAGATCGCTGGCCTGCCGCTCGGCGATGTCCGCGCCATCACCCGGGACAGAACGGGCGCGGTGTGGTTTGGCACAGCTGGCGGCGGTCTGGTTTGTTTGCGGGAGGGACATTTTCGCCGGTTCAATAAATCGAACGGCCTTTCCTCTGACTTCATCGAATGCCTGCTGGCTGCGGATGACGGCGCGCTGTGGCTGGGTACGTTTGGCGGCGGCTTGAACCGCTTCAAAGATGGGAGGTTTTCGGTAATCAATCGTGCGCAGGGCCTGCCCAACAATGTCATCGGCCACCTTGAGACGGACGATCGTGGGTTTTTCTGGATGAGTTCCTATGGCGGCATCTTGCGGGCAAGCGAGGCGGATTTGAACCACTGCGCCGACGGCAGGCTGGCCGGTGTGTCGATTCTGAATTACGGAATCAACGATGGGTTGCCGACCCTGGAATGCTCCGCCGGCTTGCAATTGGGCGGGGGCAAAACGGCCGACGGGCGACTCTGGTTTCCCACCGCCAAGGGCTTGGTGGCGGTAAACCCGGCGGGAGTGCAAATGAATCCACTGCCGCCGCCCGTGTGCATCGAGGAAATGCAGGTGGACGACAAGCCTTTCGCCACTGGTCACACGCTCGGACTGTTGCAGATCCCCCCAGGCCGGCATCGGATTGAATTTGCGTACACCGGCTTAAGCCTGGTGGCGCCGGAAAAAGTGCGGTTCAAATGCCGTCTGGATAATCTGGAGACCGAGTGGGCGGATGCCGGCACCAAGCGGGTGGCCACCTACAATTACATTCCCCCGGGAAACTATTCCTTTGCTGTGAAAGCTTGCAACAATGACGGCGTGTGGAATGAAACCGGCGCGAGTCTGAAGTTCGAAGTGCTCCCGTACTTCTGGCAGACCCTGTGGTTCAAGGTGGTTGGTGGTTTGGCGACCGTGCTGGCGGCCAGCGTTGTGGTCTGGTTTGACACGCGACGACGGATGCGCCGCCGGCTGGAACTCGTCGAGCGGCAGCGGGATATTGAACGCGAGCGTTCCCGCATTGCCCGGGACATCCACGATGATTTGGGGGCTCAGCTCACCCGTATCACCATGATGAGCGAATCGACTTGCGGTGACTTGACGAATCCCCTTCGCACCGCCGCCGGACTGGCAAAAATTTACGACACTGCGCGCGACTTGACCCGGAGTATGGATGAAATCGTCTGGGCGGTGAGTCCGCGGCATGACACTTTGGAAGGGCTGGCGACCTATTTGGAAAAGTTCGCACACGACTGGCTGGCCACCGCGGGCTTCCGCTGTCGTCTGGACCTGCCGTTGCAATTTCCCGAATGGCACCTTACTTCTGAGGTGCGGCACAATGTCTTTCTCGCGTTCAAAGAGGCGCTGCACAATTCAGTGAAACATTCTGGTGCCTCTGAGGTTCTGATCCAGCTGGTGGTTAAACCAAAATCGTTTGAATTGTCCCTTGCGGATAATGGACGCGGTTTTGCCATCGGTGATAAAGCGAAAAATGTTGCCCCTGCTCCCGGCCGGCTGGCTTCCGGCAACGGGCTGGAAAACATGCGGCAGCGTTTGGCCGCCATCGGCGGCGACTGCGAAATCCAAACCACGCCCGGCACCGGGACTCGGGTGATTTTTTCCGTGCCCCTCAAGGGTTAAACCCGCGCCGGACCCTGCGCTAGGTCGGCTTGCTATCATCATCGTTAATTTTAACGACATGACGCACCAGCCGGACTGGGCAATACTCCCACCATGCGAACCCCACACCGTCTGGCAAATTACATTTTGCTCATGGCTTCGTGCTCTCACGAGTTTTGAGCTTCAGGTGCCCGGGGCGTCAGCACATAAAAAATCCGTATTTGCCCGGTTCTAACTCCTAAACCTATGAAAAAAACCATCAAAAAATTGCAGTTTCTGCTGGCGTCGATTTCGGCGCTGACAGGCAGTGCCATTGCCTTGCATGCCGGACAGCCAGTCTCGGTCAGCGTGCATTTCAACGGGGTTGACGGCAGTGGCGTTGACAATAGCCAGACTACTTCCTTGCTGCCGTATGAATCAGCCGGGGCACCCGGTTTTGCCCAGACCAATTGGAACAACCTTGATCGGTGGGGCGACGTGACCTCCGGCATCGTGGATTATACCGGCACCGATTCGGGACTGCACTTGCAGTGGGATTCCGTCTGGTGCTATTCGAGCGGAGCCTATTCGAACCTGGGCACGCCGGACGGGAAATTGATGGATGGCTTTGACACCACGGACTGGGCGGGCGGCCCGCCCAGTGCTTGGACGGCCGGCTCAATCTACGGCGGATCCTTCAACCAGAAGCCGGCGGAATATGTGGGCGGTATCCAATCCTGGCTTGCTTCGAAGGGGGCGACCAGTTATTCCATCGTGCTATACGTCCAAGGCTGGCATGGCTGGTATGGCACCAGCGAGCATTGGGTCCAGGCGGTGACGGGTGGGAATCCCGCTTGGTGGAATATGACCGTTGGCAGCGATCTGACGCCCCGGGTATTCTGTCAGGATAATGGTTCCTTTAACGGAACCTACACCCAAGTCTCTTCGACTGCCACCAACTATGCCAGTAAGAACGGTTCAGGGAATTACATCGTTTTCAACGGGCTGACCAATGACGCAGTATTGATCCAAAACGCTGAGCCCGTCGGCGATTATCAAGCCGGCAAAATTTTTGGTTTTCAAATTGTGGCCACGCCCGTGACCCCCATCTCCTCGACCCCGCAAATCAGCCCCAATCCGACCTATGCCCTGTCGCCGGTGACGCTCACGGAGGTGGCCTCCAGCCAAAGCCCGCTGACATATCAATGGCAAACCGATGGCGGCGGCGGTGGCAGTTTAACGAACATTCCCGGGGCCACGGGTGCGACCGCGGTAGTGATTCCTCCGGACCAGGGTTCCGCCTACGCCATTAATTACGCTTGCGTGGTCGCCAACCGCTTTGGGTCGGTAACTTCCTTGCCCTCCGTCCTCAACATCAATGCGGCGACCGCGCCCATCCTCACCAGCGATACGACGCCTGCGAATGTTTACGCCTTCGCCGGTGGCACCGTGACCTTCGCTGCCGCGCTGGACGGCACGCAACCCATCACCAATCATTGGCAGGCGAACACCGGGACCGGCTTCATCAACATCGGTCCGGCAACCCTCACCAACCGGAACCTGGTTCTGTCCCACCTGCAGATCGCCCAAAGCGGCAGTTATCAGTTGGTCGGCACCAATCTCCTTGGCTCCTTAACCAGCGACCCCGCCACGCTGACGGTGCTTCCCGACCCGGCCGCGCCAGCTGCCGGCCAGGTTTATGCCAGGGATGTGCTCTCCCAAGCGCCCGCGGCCTATTGGCGCTTGGACGAGGCGGTTGATCCCACCAGCGCTACTTACCAGGCTTATGACGCCAGTGGCAATGGCTTGAATGCCCTCTACGGCCTGGGCGTTGCGACCGCCAACGCGGGCCCGCAATCCCCGGCGTTCGCCGGTTTTGAAACAACCAATGCTGCCGCCGGTTTCGCACGTTACACGGCCGGCGGAACGTTGCTGGTCCCGCCCTTGAATTTGAGCGGCTCCAATGTGACGATCACCGCATGGATTTATCCCACGGCCAATATCCAGGCTAATGCCGGCTTGCTCGTCAACCGCAATCCAGCGGACTCGGCCGGCCTGACCTTTGGCGGCAACCTGGACACCAATGCCAACTCCACCACCTACGGCCAGGCTGAGCTGGGTTACAATTGGAACAACAATGCCAACAGTTATAATTTCCACTCCGGCTTGTTTGCGCCGGTCAACACCTGGTCGTTTGTGGCGCTCACCATCACCCCCACGAATGCCACCCTCTTTCTCTGCTACAACAGCGGCACCACCACCAACGTCTTCAAGGCGGTCAACAAAGTGGCCAATAATCCGGAGACTTTTGGCGGCGGAACCACTTGGATTGGCGGCGATCCGAATGGCGGCACCGGCAGTCTCTTCACCGGTTCCATTGACGAAGTGGCCGTCTTTGGCTCGGCGCTGGCTGACGCGCAGGTGGTGAACCTTTTCTTTGCGGCCCAGGGCGGCGGCACGGTTCCCATCATCTCCCAGCAGCCCGTCTCGATCGCCGGGTCGTCCACCGTCTCCACCTTTGCCGGTCAGACGATTTCGCTGACCGCCTATGGCCTGGGCTATCCCGCGCCCAGTTACCAATGGCAGGGCGGTACCGGCGGCGTCTTCCATAACCTCGCGAACGACAGCCACCTTTCCGGCGCCAATTCCAGCACTCTCACCATCCAGACCACCGTGGCGGATGTGTTGAATTACCAACTGGTGCTCGCCAATTCTTATGGTTCCGCCACCAGCAGCGTGGCGACTGTGAGCCTGGCGCCCATCCCGCTCAATGGCCTCTGGACGGTTAATTTCGCCGTGATCGGTGCCAATAACGGCGCGCCCATCACCGCCTATGCCGGCCCCGGTGTTCTGGGCACCGGCACCTTCTGGAACGCCCTGAGTGGCGGCCGGTTTGCCAACGCCACCAGCTACCATGATGATGGCGTCACCTCCAGCGGCATCAGCTTCCAAGCCACGAATTACCCGGGCTCCTGGTATCAACCCAATTCGCTGAGTCCCCTGACGAAGCTGCTGGATCCCTACATCAATACCCAAACCGCGTTTTTGGTCACCAATCTGCCCAACGGCACTTATAATCTGGTGGTGTTCGGCATGAGCGGAACGTATCTCGACGGCTCCCGCGGCACCGCTTTCACCGTCAATGGCGTCACCCTGGACAACGTCTTCCAGCAGGACTACTTGTTCGCCCCGGGCGACAACTCCGCGCTCTTTGCCAACGTTCGCGTGACCAACGGCGGGTTGCTGGTGAGCGAAACACCCATTGGCCTCCAGTCGGATGGGGTCACCCCCAATGGCGAACCCGACTTCAACGGCGTCCAAATCCAGGCCGTCAGCCTGGACCCGGTCTCGATCACCTCAACGGTCAGTGGCAGTGCGTTGACGCTGACCTGGGCCAATTATGGCAGCTTGCAAAGCGCCACCAACCTGGCCGGACCGTGGGTGCCGGTGGCCGGGGCCGCGTCACCCTTCGTCGTCGGCACCACCAATGCCGGTGCCCAGTTCTTCCGCGTCAAGGTGCAATGATTAGGGGTTGGGATGGAGTGGTAAACTGGCCGGGGCTTGACACCCCGGCCAGTTCTTGCAATTTGAACTGGTTAATAATGTTTCTCATCGCGCCCGCCAGACCCGGGCCGGCAACCTTATGACTGTCGGGCAATATTTGAATTTTAAAATGAAATTGATTCCTTTGCTTCCTGCGCTGTTGGCCGGCCTGTGCGGTGCGCTCTTGATCACGCCGCTTTCCGCCGCCGAGTTGACTCGTGAACATCTGTCGCTCGACGCCAATTGGAAATTCCATCTCGGCGACGACTGGCCGGATGCCCTGCACCTGGAAAACTCCGGCACCGGTTCCGGGCCGGCGTCGGAACCCTTTGCGGATGCCTACTGGCGCGTGGTCAACCTGCCGCACGATTGGGCCGTGGAACTGCCCTTTGACTCGGCGGCCGATGGCGGCCATGGCTTCAAGGCCCTCGGCACCAAGTACCCGACGAACAGCATCGGCTGGTATCGCCGCTCGTTTGAATTGCCGCCGGCGGACGCCGGCAGGCGAATCTGGCTCACCTTTGACGGTGTGTTCCGCGACGCCACGGTGTGGGTTAACGGCTGGTGCGTGCGCCATCACGAGAGCGGCTACTATCCGTTTCGCGAGGATATCACGGATGTCGTGCATTTTGGCGGCCAGAACACCGTCGCGGTGCGCGTGGACGCCACCAAATTCGAGGGCTGGTTCTACGAGGGCGCAGGCATCTACCGCCACGTCTGGCTGGACAAGACCGCGCCGGTGGCCATCGCCCCGGACGGGATCTTTGTCGCTTCGCAATTTGTCAATAATCTGCCGGTTGGCCCCGCCACCATTCTAATGCGCGCGACGGTGCTAAACCAGCAACCGACCGGGACCGTGGCTGATGTCAACTGGCAGATTGTGGCCCCCGACGGCCAAGACCTTGCGGAAGGTGGTGCGCACCAAACGTCTGAAGTGGGTCCCCACTCGGAAACCGAATTCCGCCGGGAAATTGGCATTCGTTCTCCCCTGCTTTGGTCCCCGGAAAATCCCAGCCTCTACAAACTCGTCACCACCGTTTCCGTCGCCGGCGGAGTTGTTGATCAAAAGGAAACCGCATTGGGCATTCGCACCGTCGGCTTTGACCCCACCAATGGCTTTTTGCTGAATGGCCGGCATTACGAGCTTTATGGCACCTGCAATCACCAGGATCACGCCGGCGTGGGAGCGGCGCTGCCGGATGCCTTGCAGGAATTCCGCGTTAAAAAGCTGAAGGAATTCGGCTGCAACGCCATTCGCACCTCGCACAACCCGCCCACGCCCGAGTTGCTGGATGTTTGCGACCGGCTGGGTCTGCTGGTGCTGGATGAGAGCCGGTTGATGGGCAGTGATTCGGAAAACATGCGGAAGTGGGACGACCAAATCCGCCGCGACCGCAATCATCCGAGCGTGGCCATCTGGTGCATCGCCAACGAGCAGTTCATGGTGCAGGACTCGCCGTCGGCGGCGAACGTCGCGCGCGCCATGCAGGATTATGTCCAACGGCTCGACCCGCTGCGTCCGGTCACCTACGCCGCGCCGGAGGACGATGTGTTCCGCGGCATCAATTCCGTCATCGAAGTGCGCGGCTGGAATTATCATTACGGCCCGCAAATGGACCGCTACCACGCGGCGCATCCGGACCAGCCGAACGTCGGCACCGAACAGGCCAGCGTCGTCGGCACACGCGGTGTTTACACCAACGAAGCACCGCATGGTTATGTCGCCGCTTATGACTTGGTCTGGCCCGGCTGGAACACCACCGCCGAAAGCTGGTGGAGTTTCTTCGCCGGCCGGCCCTGGCTCTCCGGTGCGTTTGTCTGGACCGGGTTTGATTATCGCGGTGAGCCAACGCCGTATTGGTGGCCGTGCGTCAACTCTCATTTCGGCATTCTCGACACCTGCGGTTTTCCCAAGGATGTGTTTTATTACTACCAATCGTGGTGGACCACCAACACCGTGCTGCACTTGTTGCCGCACTGGAACTGGCCCGGCCGGGAAGGCCGGGAAATCCTCGTGCAAGCCTTCAGCAATTGCCGGCAGGTTGAGCTGTTCCTGAACGGCGAATCCCAGGGCAAACAGGCGATGCAACCCAATTCAAAATTGAGTTGGAAAGTGAAATACGCCCCGGGAACATTGAGTGCCAAAGGTTATGACGCCGCCGGTAGCCTGGTCGCCGGCACGAAAGTGGAAACCACCGGCGACGCCAGCCAAATTCAACTGGTGCCCGATCGCCAAACCATCAATGCCGATGGGGAGGACCTGAGCATCTTCACCGTTGCCGCGCTGGACGCGCAGGGCCGTGCGGTGCCGGTGGCACAGAACAAAATAAATTTCAGCCTCGCCGGCGCGGGTAAAATTATCGGGGTGGGCAACGGCGAGCCGAGCTGCCACGAGCCGGACACCTATGTGCCGAGCGCTCCCGTGCGCAGCCTGGCCATCAACGACTGGCGGTGGCAGTTGGCCCCGGTTCCGCCCAACCTCGACACCTGGCCGGAATTCGCCAACGATTTTGTTGATGCGACCTGGACCAAACTCAATGCCAATACCAGCGGTGGCGACGCGACCATCAGAACGCCGGACACCACGGCGATTTACCGCGCGCATTTCACCCTGACGGAGGCGGATTTGCAGGGGGCCGGGGCGCAAATATGCTTCAGCGGTTGCGATGACGAGGGCTGGTATTACGTCAACGGCCAGTTCATTGGCGAATCCCACGACTGGCAGGCGCAGCCGATTTTTAATATCAAGCCCGTGATTCACGTCGGCGACAACGTCATTGCCGTCGGCGTTAAAAATAGTGTGGGCACCGGCGGTTTGAATCCCAAAGTGACCGTCAAAATCATCGGCCACACCAGCGTCCCGCCCTGGTCGCGCAGCCTGTTCAACGGACTCGCCCAAGTCATCGTTCAATCCACGCGTGAGGCCGGTGAAATGAAGCTCACCGCCACTGCCGACGGGCTTGCCCCGGCGACCGCAGTGGTGCAAACTCAGCCATGCTCACCCCGTCCTTTCCTGCCGTGAAATTGGCTCTTGTCACCGCCTGCGCCCTGGTAGTTTTTGCCGCGCGCGTGGGTGGCGCGCAACCCTATTATATTTCGCCGGCGGGCAACGACACCAATGCCGGGACACTGGAAAAACCGTTCGCCACCCTGCAACGCGCCCAATCGGCGGCCCGGCAAAGGCCCGGCGGGGTTTTCCTGCGCGGCGGTACCTACTATTTGTCTGCACCGCTGGTGTTCACCGCCCGGGATTCCGGCACCCGCGATGTACCGGTGGTTTTTCAAAATTATCCCGGTGAGCAACCGGTGATCAGCGGCGGTCGCCGGCTTGAACATCTGGCGTGGCGACCATATACGAACGGCATTGTTCAAGCGCAAGTGCCGGCCGATTTGCCGACGGAAGAAATTTTCGTCAATGGCGAACGGCAGGTGCTGGCGCGGTACCCGAACTTTGACCCGCAGGCGCAATACTTCGATGGTTTTGCGGCGGACGCCATTGCGCCGCCACACGTGGCGCGGTGGGCGGACCCAGCCGGTGGTTATTTTCACGCCATGCACCCGGCGTTATGGGGCGATTTCACCTGGCGCATCACCGGCAAAGACACCAATGGCGGGGTGCGGCTCGCCGGCGGCTGGCAAAATAATCGCGGTGCCGCAGCCCATCCGCAGATTCGTTTTGTGGAAGGCGTCTTTGAGGAACTCGACACCCCCGGCGAATGGTTTCTAAACGCCCAAACTCACACCTTGTATTTTTATCCTCCCACAGGGCTGGACTTGAAAAATGCCGTGGTGGAGGCCACGTGTCTCCGCACTCTAGTGGAATTTCACGGCGACCCGGCGCAACCGGTGAAATGGATCACGCTGCGTGGCCTGGTATTTCGCCAGGCCGCGCGCACAGTCATGGATACCCGCGAGCCGCTGGTGCGTTCGGATTGGGCCATCTATCGCGGCGGGGCAATTTTGTTCAATGGCGCGGAGGATTGCGAATTGGCCGACAGCTTCCTTGACCAGGTGGGCGGCAACGCCGTTTTCGTCAATAACTACAATCGTCGCGTGGCCATTCGCGGCACCCACATCACCGGCGCGGGCGCGAGCGGGATTTGCTTTGTTGGCGACCCCCAGGCCGCGCGCAGCCCGCTCTTCAACTATTATCAGGTCCACCGGTTGGACGAGATTGACCGCACCCCCGGGCCGAAAACCGACTACTACCCGGCCGACTGCCTGGTGGAAGATTGCCTCATCCACCAAACCGGGCGGGTGGAAAAGCAAACCGCTGGTGTGGAAATCGACCTCGCCCAGGGCATTACCATCCGGCACTGTTCGATTTACGACCTGCCGCGTGCCGGCATCAATATTGGCGACGGCTGCTGGGGCGGGCATCGCATTGAATGGTGCGACATCTTTGACACAGTGAAAGAGACTGGCGATCACGGTTCCTTCAATTCGTGGGGACGCGATCGTTACTGGCGGCCCAACATCGGCGAGGTCAACGCGTGGGTAAGGCAGGTTCCAGCGTTGCCGCAGCTCGACGTGGTCCAGCCCATCGTCCTCGCCAATAACCGCTGGCGTTGCGACCACGGCTGGGACATCGACCTCGACGATGGTTCCTCCTTTTACATTATCACCAACAACCTCTGCCTGCACGGTGGCATTAAGAACCGCGAGGGTTTCGGACGCATGGTCGCGAATAATATCATGGTGGACAATGGTTACCATCCACACGTCTGGTACGAGCGCTGCGGTGACATTTTCCGCCATAACATTGTTTGGACCACGTATCATCCGGCGGGCATGCCCGTGCCACCGTGGGGTGGGGCAATGGATGACAACCTGGTGCAGACTGACGGCGCAACTACAAACCGCCCCGCATTAAAGTTGCAGTCCCAAAGTGGACGGGATGAGCATTCCATCCTGACCGACGCGCAATTTATCGACCCGGCGCGGGGAGACTATCGCGTGAAAACTGGCTCACCCGCGCTGGCTCTGGGCTTCGTGAACTTTCCCATGGATCAATTCGGTGTGCAAAAGGCAGAACTCAAGGCCATCGCGCGGATTCCGCGGCTGCCGCAGCCGAACCCCCCCACCCTGGTTTCCGGCGGCCGCGACCCCGCGCCGGCGGCCTGGCTCGGCGTGCGTGTGCGCAACATAACCAACGAAGGCGAAATGTCCGCCTTTGGTCTGCCCGGTGTTACCGGTGTTTTGGTGCTGGAAGTTCCCGGCGCGTCAGTCCTGGGCAGAGCCGGGTTGCGTAAAAACGATGTCATTTTATCGGTTCACGGAGGGCCGGTCGCCGACACGGCGGCGTTGCTGCACCAGGCTCCGTCCAGGCGGGTTGGCGAGCCCCTGGATGTGCGGATTTTGCGTGATCAGCAGGAAATTCTCCTCCATGCCCAACCATGAGAACCGCCGCCCTTCCAATCGTGCTTGGCGGTTCTAATCATGAGAATTCACGACAATCTTTTCGTCCCGGCGTGTGCTACTTTCCTGGTATGATTTTCCGTTCCTGTCCGCTGAACGTCCGACTGCGTCAATTCGCGTCGTTCGCGCACGCTGCGGATTGTGGGGGCGATTTTGCTCCTGAGTTCACTGCCGCATGAATCTCCTCGCTCGCAACCTGGCGTTGTTATTGATCCCGTTCGCCGCCGGCGGACAGTTGTGGGCCCAAACCCTGACGGACCTCGGCGCTGCCACGCCCACACCGGGAACAAACGACCTGTTTCAACTCTCGACTCAAGGCAACCAGGCCTGGCCTGACGGAATCAATTATTTTACGGATAATAATCCGCCTGCCGGTCAGACCTTCACCACCGGAACCAATGCCTTTAGACTCGTGTCGCTGGCCGTCAAAACGGCCGGGCTGAACAATGGCAACGGCTACGGTACGCCCGCCAGCACGCCAACTTATTACCTGAGCCTCTACTCGCTCAGCAACAGCATAGCCACCCTGCTCCTCACGGTCAGCGCGGCAAATCCCGGTTTCACCGATGGTGACTGGCTGCAATGGAGCGGTCTAAACGTGCGCTTGGGCACCAACAAAACCTACGCATTTTCTTTCGGCATCAAGCCGGGCAATGGCGGTTGGGCTGCGCTGGCGGTGGCTACGAACTCCTACCCCGGCGGTGAGCTGGCGCTCGTTCCCCTTAGTGGCGGCACCCTCACCACCGGCGGCAGTCACAAGTTTGACGCCGCGTTCGATCTAGGTCTGCAAGCGGTGGCCACTAATATACCTGCCTCCATGCCGTGGCCGAATCCGAACTTCGGAATGAACGTCGGCAATGCGCTGGAGTTAAACTGGGGTCCGCCCAAAGTGGCGCTGTTCTATTCGGCCGTGCAAAACGGGTTCAACGCTGTTCGCATTCCGTGCGCCTGGGACATGACTGCCACCACCAACGTCACCGCCAATGCCACCAACTACCTGATCAGCCCCACGTACATGGCGCAGGTCAAATCGGCAGTTGACGGGGCTATCGCTGCGGGCATGTACGTCATGATCAACGACCACTGGGATGACGGCTGGCTGGAAAACGACATTGGCACCAACGTGGATCCTGTCATCAACGCCAAGGTAAAGGCCTATTGGACCCAGATTGCCACCACCTTTGCCGGTTACGACAACCATTTGCTGTTTGCCGCCGCGAACGAACCCAATGTGAACAGTCCCGCCGCGATGGTTGTGTTGATGTTTTACTACCAGACCTTCGTCAACGCGGTTCGTGGCGTTGGTGGCAGTAACACCAACCGCTGGCTCGCGCTGCAAGGCGGCGGCGACACGTCCTGGTTGAATTCGCTACCCACGGACACGGTTTCCCATCGTCTGATGGTGGAGTATCATAACTACACACCCTTTCAGTTTACGCAATTGCAGGGCGACGCCTCATGGGGCGCGATGCAATACTTCTGGGGACCCGCTTACCATTATTCCGGCGATCCGTCTCATGACTGCGGCTCGCCCGAGGAAGGCGCGCAGGACGCAGGATTTCAACAACTGGTTGACCAGTATGTCAGCCAGGGCATCCCGGTGATGATTGGCGAATTCCAGGCGGCGGGGAAGTCGGTCCTGTCCACCAATGCCACGGAGGCGGCTTGGAATAGTGCCTCCTGTTACTATTGGAACAAGTATCTGGTTGATTCCGCCCATGCCCACGGTCTGAGTCCCTTTTATTGGAGCACTGGCAATAGTCCGATTTCCTATGACACGGGCGCGATCGCGGATACCAACGCCGTCCGGGTGTTGACGGGTGGCGCTGCCCCGCCGCCACCCAATGGCGCTCCTTACGCCGCGTCCAGTCTGAGTGCGACGCTGAAGAACAACACCAATGTTAATTTGTCCTGGACCGCCGGCAGCGGAGCGACCAGCTACAATGTTTACCGGGCGGCGGAAGCCGGCGGCGAGGGCACCAATCCGGTGGTCGCCGGCATTACCGGCACAAATTATACCGATACCAATCTCAACCGCGGTACCACCTATTATTATCAAGTCGTCGCGGTCAATGGCTCCGGTCCGGCCGGTAATTCCCCTGAGGCTCACGCGGCGACCACCGGTGTCAACCCGGACCCGGCGCAATATCATTTTGAAACCGACCCGCAGGGTTGGGCGGGCGACAACGCCGTCGTGATTTCTGGCGTCGCGATTTCCACCGCCCAGTTCTATGCGGGCCGGCAATCACTGGCCATCAACCTCAACCCTACCACCGCGAGCTCAGCGGCTTTAAAGATTGGCAGCGTGAGTGTCCTTCCCAGCCAGACCATCACTTTTCATGTCTGGATTCCGGGCGGGAACAAAATTTCCAACCTCCAACCCTTTCTGCAGGACAATAACTGGGTATGGACCTCCAGTTGGTATGGCAGTTTCACGCCCAATGCCTGGAATACGTTGTCCCTGACCGTGCCGGCGAACGCGGTGTCGCCCTTCCATTATCTTGGCATTCAGTTTAACATCAGTGCCGGCTGGACGAATACCTGTTATCTGGATGCCGTTTCTTGGAATACTACCGCGCCGGATTTCACCGTGTCCCGAACCCTCGCCAGCTTGACCGTGCCCGGCGGGGGGAGCGCCACCAATACGATCACCATCGCCGCCTTAAACGGCTTGAATGGCTGTTACACCTTCACCGCCACCAATCTGCCCGCCGGCGTCACCGCTGCCTTCACCACCAACCCCATCGCCGGCGGCTCGACCCGGCTGATCCTCACGGCCTCCAACAACGTGACTTCCGGCACCTCGAATGTGACGATTATCGCCACCGCCGGATTGCTCAGCCACGCGACCACCGTCGCCCTGACGCTGAATGCCATCCTCCCAACCAATACGGCGCCGCTGCTGGCAGCGATTGCCAGCCCCACCTTGAACGTCGGCCAGACCGTCGCCTTCACCGCCAGCGCCACCGACACGGACTCGCCGCCGCAGACTCTGGCCTTTGCGCTGCTGGCGGGGCCCACCAATGCGACGCTCACCCCCAGCAGCGGCGCGTTTGCGTTCCGCCCCCTCGTAAACCAGGCCGGTTCTACCAACCAGTTCACCTTGAAGGTTTCCGATAATGGCGCGCCCCCCTTAAGCGCCACGCAAAGTTTTTCCGTGGCCGTCAACCCGCTGTCCTCGCCCGGCATCAGCCGCCTTGGCTTGGCGGGTGGCAAAGTCGGCTTCATCGTGAGCGGCCAGAGCGGTCCGGATTATGCCATCCAAATTTCCACCAACCTCACCCAGCCATGGAGCAGCTACTTTCTCACCAACTCCCCCGCGATGCCCTTCTTCTGGTCGGACCCTGGCACCAGCAATATGCCTCAGCGTTTCTACCGGGTTAAACTCGGACCGCCCCTGCCGTAAGGGACAAGTATTTATTCGTGAAAAACCGCTTTGCATCAAATATTCCGTTCGATCGGGCCTTTTTGGCCGGGCTCATCCTCTTCCATTGCCTTGCCCAACGGCTTATGCCCGCCAAACCATGACTACAACCTTGTTGCCCAACCGTGTGGCCCGAACTCTTTTATTGGGGGGCGCCCTGCTCCACCAACTGGTTTCTGCTCCCGGTCAAACGCCCGCCCGCACCCCCAATCCGAATCCGCCGCCAACTCCCTGTGCCACCGAGCAGGTAATTTCCAACGGCGATTCCGACGCCGTCATTGCAGAAAAGGCGGCGAAGGTGCTGCCGCGCCCCAACCAGACCGACTGGATGCACTTGGAACGCACGTTTTTCCTCCATTTCGGCGTGAACACCTTCAACGGTGTCGAGTGGGGCAGTGGACGTGAAGACCCTTCGATTTTCAATCCCCAGGAACTCAACGCCAATCAATGGCTCGACGCGATGCAGAGTTTCGGCGGCCGGATGATTGTACTCGTCTGCAAGCACCACGATGGATTTTGTTATTGGCCGACCCGCTACACGCCGCATTCGGTTGCGGCCAGCCCGTGGCGGAATGGTCAAGGCGACGAAGTAAGAGAAGTGGCTGATGCCGCGCGGACCCACGGTCTGAAGCTGGCCGTTTATCTTTCGCCCGCAGACCTCTACCAGTTGCGGACCAATCCCCAAAATCCGGCGGGATATTACGGCAATGGTAGTAGTAATGTGCTTTCCGTCATCCCCACGGATCCGGCTAGTTTCCAAAGCAATCCCGCCGTGGGCCGCCCCCCGGCTCCTGGTTTCACAAATTACACGTACGCGGTGGACGACTATAATCGTTATTTCCTGAACCAGCTTTACGAATTGCTGACCCAATACGGACCTATCCAGGAAGTCTGGTTCGACGGCGCAAATCCCGACCCGAGCGTGTCTGAGACTTATAACTATCAGGCATGGTATGACCTCATCCGCCACCTGCAACCCGGCGCGGTCATCATGGGCAAAGGTCCGGACGTGCGCTGGGTGGGTAATGAAGGGGGCGTGGGCCGCACCACGGAGTGGAGTGTCATCCCGCTACCCATGTCGCCCGACCAGTGCCGCTGGCCCGATTTGCAGAATGGGGACCTTGGTAGCCGCGCCCGGCTCACGCCCGGTTCCCACCTCTGGTGGTATCCGGCCGAGGTAAATGTTACGATGCTCGCCAATGGCGCCTGGTTTTGGGCACCCCCCAAACACCCTCGCAGCATCTCGCAGTTGGTGGATGTCTATTACACGTCCATCGGCCGCAATGGGAATCTCATCCTGAACCTCTCCCCGGACACGCGCGGCTTGATTCCCGACGACCAAGTCCTTGCCTTGCGCCGGATGGGGCAGATGGTTCGGGAGACCTTCGCCACCAACCTCGCCACCGGCGGGCAGCTCACCGCCGACACCGCCAACGTCACCAACGGCCCGTCGCTGGCTTTGGACGACAACCTCGACACCTGGTGGGAATCCGCCCCGGGTCAAACCAAAGGCACCGTCACCGTGACGCTGCCCGCCGCCATTACCTTCGACGTCGTTTCCTTGCAGGAGGCGGTGGACCATCGCGGCCAAAGAATTGAATCCTTTGTCATCGAAACCTGGGATGGTTCGGCGTGGACCGCCCCGGCACCGGTCGCGTCCGATACCCTCACTACCGTCGGCCATCGCCGGCTCATTCGCTTGAATTCTCCCGTGACCACCCGCCAGGTGCGCCTCCGCATCACCGGTTCGCGTCTCGAACCGACTCTGGCCGAAATCGGTCTGTTCCGTCAGTCCGCTGCCGCCCGACCGCCCGTTATTTCTGATCGCGACACCCACGGCTGGGTAACCCTCCACAACTCCGCCGGTTGCCGCATGGTTTACACGACCGACGGAACCACCCCGACGACCAACTCGGCGGTTTACCATTCGCCCCTCTCCCTAATGTCCGGCGGTACCGTCCAGGCGGCCTGTTGGCTCCCCGATGGCCAGCTTGGTATTTTGGGGGCCAAGACGTTCGCTGGCCTGCTGCCCGTTGGCTGGAAAGTCGTCAGCGTGGATAGCCAGGAAACTATCGTTGGTGACAACGCCGCCGCCCATGCGATAGACAACAACTCTTCCACCTATTGGCATACCCGCTGGAATACCGATCTCAAGCTGCCGCATTATCTCACGGTGGACATGGGCTCTTCCCACCGCATTGCTGGCTTCACTTATCTGCCCCGCCAGGACGGCAACCCCAACGGCACCGTCGAAAATTACCGCTTTGAAACCAGCCCGGATGAAACCAACTGGTCCTCCCGCATCGCCTCGGGCACGTTTGCCAACATCCGGAATAACCCATCGCTCCAGGCCGTCACCTTTGCCCCGGTCAACGCGCGGTTCTTCCGCTTTACGGCATTGCGGGAGATTAACGGAAATGGATGGGCCAGTGCGGCAGAAATATCCGTCCTGCCCGCGGGCGGATCCGGCCCCGGCTGATTTGCTTTTGCGGTCGTCGCGATGCCATGCTACCCTCAATTTCGTGCCCCATTGATTGTTTCACCGGCCTTCTATCATGAAAACAGACGAAAAGCTTTCTCGATGCGCCCGGACTGCCATTGACCCTGTCGACATCACTGTTGCCATTGTGGATGATGATGCGCCTGCCCGCGACATCCTGACAGAGTGGGTTCGCGGCGCAGGCGGCTTTAAATGCATCGGGGTGCACGAAAAAGCCGAGGCCGCGCTCGTCGCGCTGCCGCTCGCCAAACCCTCGGTCGTCCTGATGGACATCAACATGCCCGGCATGAGCGGCATCGAATGCGTCCGCCGCCTCAAACCCCAAATACCGGCCACCCAATTCGTGATGCTCACCGTCTATGAAGACCCTGACCACATCTTCAAGGCCTTGGCCTCCGGCGCGAGTGGTTATTTGCTCAAGCGCACGCCGCGCGCCGAACTCCTGGCGGCAGTGAAAGATGTTTATGCCGGCGGTTCCCCCATGAGCAGCAACATCGCGCGCAAAATCGTCCAGTCATTCCAGCGGTTCAGCCCCTCTCCAGCGGAGCCGGACAACCTCTCCCCCCGCGAGCGCGAAGTGTTGGAACTGCTGGCGCGCGGTTATCTCTACAAAGAAATTGCCGAGGCCTTGCACATCAGTGTGCCCACGGTCAACACCCACATCCGTCGCATCTACGAAAAGCTGCACGTCCGCTCGCGCTCCCAGGCTATCGCAAGATTCACACATATCCCCAACGCTGCCGCCGAATGAATGACGCCGCTGCTGGTTTTGTTCTTTCGTTACGATAGATTTTTAGGAGGAACTGAGCCTTTTGATTACTGGGGGTTCAGAGTGTTCCATCGCTCGGTAACGGTTGGCGGATTGCGAACATAATGGCGACACTATTAATTCCCCTGCCCAGGGTTAAACCCGAACTCCGAAAGTAAAATGGCTGGGATGTGT
>CAIQWB010000023.1 GCA_903875465.1 uncultured Verrucomicrobia subdivision 3 bacterium | reverse complement strand
GGGGAATACCCAAGGTAGCTCGTGCCGCGCAACCTTGGGCTGGCGGGCGCAATCCCGTTGGGATTGAGGCAGCAATTCCCCAACCACTCAAATGGTCAGCGCGATTGGCAGGCCACCGAAAACAGCGAGGAACCCTAAGATTTTTCCAAAGTGTTTCGGCTCCAACATCTTGACGCATCCCAGCCATTTTACTTTCGGAGTTCGGGCTAAAAACAATTCCCGGCATGTAAAATTGTGGGAACCAAATTGAAGGTGCGGTCTCTTACAAGTGGTGAAAGCAAAATCTGACAAGCTCGTTAAAATGAAAGCCGAACAATCGGAAACTCGTATTTATTTGAGCCACTATGAGTTACACGAATTTGAGGTGCCCGTGCAGTTAGGGGGGGAGGTTCCCATCCTGCATTTGGAGGGACCGGCAGTCCGGGCCAGTGCCCAGATTGGGCCCATTAATTTTCCCCGGCCCGGCGCTTGAAAGTTTCTGAGGGGTAAACCTCCCCGATAGAGAAATTGAAAATAACTCATGAAAAAAGTCCATAAACTATTATTGGGAGTTGGGCTGGTGTTGGTGGCATGGCCCGGGTTCTCCCTGGCCGCCACGGTTTGGACTGGGCCAGGACTGGCAGTGAGTTCGGCTGTCCAGCCGGATAAAATCACGGCCCGCTTCTGGCTGGCACGGGACAGCCGACAAGGGCTTTACAATAGTAAAATGGAGTCGGGATTCGCTCATTTTTTCAGCCCGGCTGATACCGAATGGGCCACCGGGACGACGGCGGATTACGCGACCCTGGCTTACACGGATTGGAATACGTGGTCGAAAAACATTAATGGCGGTCCGCCAGGCACGGTGGGGGTAAACGCAGTGCTGCATTTGATTACGGATGATATTTACATTGATATTACCTTCACGGAATGGTTTGTGGGAGGCGGCTATGCTTATGTGCGCTCCACGCCCGGAGCGGTGGTGCTGCCGCCGGTGTTTCAAACCGTGGTGAAGTCTGGTGACACTTTGAACCTGAGCTGGAGTGCCACCGCCAATCAAGCCTACCAATTGCAGTTCAATACTAATCTGGCCACCACGAATTGGGTGGATTTGGGGCCGGTGGTGGTGGCAACGGGAACCACGGTTATCACGGCAGATACGAACGCCACGGCAGCTTTTCCCCGTAAATTTTACCGGGTCAAGCAAATGCCCTGACTAACCCCGAAATCCGAAATATTTCGAGGTGCGGGCAAACAACTTTGGGGTGGGACGGGGGATTAAATTGGGCACTGCTTCGGTCGAAGAGCCGGGCGGTGCCCTTTTTAACGTTTAGAGATTAACGATCGCGGGATCGCCGTAGAGGGTGAAGGATCCGGTGCGGGTAATCTTCAAATCCATGAGCTGGCCCAAATGGCGGTCAGCACCCTCGAACAAAACAATTTTATTGCAGCGGGTGCGGCCGGTCAGGCGGGCGGCGTTCTTTTTGCTGGGGCCTTCGACGAGGATTTGCACGGTTTGGCCGATATAGGTGTCGTATTTTTCGCGGCCAATACCGTTGATGAGTTCCAACAGGGCGGCATTCCGGTGCTCACGGACTGCTTGGGGCACCTGGTCGGGCATGGCGGCAGCCGGAGTATCCCGGCGCTCGGAATACTTGAAGATGTAGGCGTTGTCGAAGCGCACTTCGCGGCAAAGATCGAGGGTTTGCGCAAAATCCTCATCGGTCTCGCCGGGAAAACCGACGATGATGTCGGTGGTGATGCCCATATTGGGCCGGGCGGCGCGCAATTTCTGGATGATGGTGGCAAACCGTTCGCGGGTGTAGCCACGGTGCATCAGTTTTAAAATGCGGTCGCTGCCGCTCTGGAGGGGGAGGTGGGCGCTTTCGCAGAGCTTGGGCAGGCGGGCATAGGCGGCAATGAGGTCATCGCCGTAACCTTTGGGATGGGGCGAGGTGAACCGAATGCGCTCCAGGCCATCAATGGCATGCACGGCTTCGAGCAGTTGGACAAAGGCGGAAAGGCCGTCGCGCACGGGGATTTCGCGTTTGGCGAAGCTATTGACGATCTGGCCGAGCAGAGTGATTTCCCGGACCCCCTCGGCGACCAGTTGCCGGCATTCCGCGACGATGTCGGGAATGGTCCGGCTGCGTTCCTCGCCGCGGGTGTAGGGGACAATGCAAAAGGTGCAGTACTGGTTGCAGCCCTGCATGATACTGACAAAGGCGCTGACCGATTTTTTGGCGCTGCCGTTGAGCAGGTGTTCGCGAATGGTGGCTTCGCTGCCGGACTCCTCGGCCACGTCGACGATCTGCTTGCGGCGGCCGGCGAGGATTTCATCCAGGTAATCGCCGGCGCGATGAAATTTTTGGGTGCCCAGCACGAGGTCCACATCGGGGAGCTGGTCGATCAATTCACGACCGCGGCTCTGGGCCATGCAGCCCATGAACCCCAGGACCACGCCGGGGCGGGCGCGGCGGGTTTCGGCGGCAATATTTTGCATTTTGCCGATCGCCTTCTGCTCGGCAAAGTCGCGCACACTGCAGGTGTTCAGCAGGATGACATCCGCCATGGTTTCGGACGGGGCCAGGGTGTAGCCTTTGTTGACGAGTTGGGCGGCGACGGCTTCGCTGTCGCGCTCGTTCATTTGACAACCGTAAGTTTTGATGTAAACGCTGGGCATGACGATGCAATAACCATGATAAGTTGGCGGCGGCATTTTGGGAAGCTGAATGAAGGGGGGGCCTCAAAAATCAAAAATCAAATTTCAATATTCAAAGAAAAAAGTCCCCAAGGGCAACCCGGCCATGGGGAATTTTCAGGGAATCCGGTTTTTTGGCATTGGCAGTTTTGCCGCCAGCGCCGGCAACTCGTGTATTGCGGCGGCGGGCCAACCTAGTATGTTTAGGGGACTTGAGGGACGGGTGCCCGATCCCGGGGCCGGTTTGCACTATGGAATCAGAATCATTGAAAGTGTTGTTGATCGGCAATGACGAGCGCTGCGCGTTCGCCGTGGCGGAGTGGTTGCGGGTCACGACCACGGGGAGCGTGCTGGAGATCGTCCCAACGATGGATGCCGGACTGGGCAAGCTGGGGGAAAGCCAGTTCCACGTGATCCTGTTCGAAGTACCGGCGGTGAGCCTGGCCTGGTTGTTTCAACTGACCTCGCTGGTCACCCGGGCGCTGCGGGTGCCGGTGATTGTTTTGGGCCCGGCCAATGACAAGGTGTTTTCCTCCGAAGTGGTGCGGAATGGCGCCCAAGATTATCTGGTGAAGGAGGATTTGACGCTGTTTTCGCTGGAACATGCGGTGCAATGCGCGATTGAGCGCCAGGAGGAGCGCATTGCCTTGATTGACGAGCGGGAGAATTACTACAGCGTGTTCGATCATTTGATCGAGGGGATTTTTCGCACGACGCCCGATGGCCATTACCTGCTGGCGAATGTGGCCCTGGCCCGGATTTATGGCTATGAAACGCCCCTGGAACTCATGGCCAGCATCAAGGATATTGCCAACCGGCTTTATGTGGAGACGGGCCGCCGGGAGGAATTTGTGCGGCTGATGCAGTTGCATGACACGTTGAGCGGTTTTGAATCCCGCATTTATCGCAAGGACGGCACGATCATCTGGATTGCGGAAAATTGCCGGGCGGTGCGGGATGCCAAGGGGCGGTTGTTGTATTACGAGGGCACGGTGGAGGATATCAGCGAGCGCAAGCGGTCGGAGGAACAGATCCGCCGGGCCACCAGCGAACTGTCCCGCAGCCGGGAGGAATTGCGCGCCAAAAACCAGTTGATGGAGGAAAATCTGCGCACGGCCCGCGAGATCCAGCTCGCGATGCTGCCCCAAACTTACCCCAATTTTCCGGCGAGTGTCCCGCCGGCGGACAGCGCCTTCCAATTTGTGCACCGCTACCAGCCGGCGGAGGCGGTCAGCGGCGATTTCTTCAGCATCTCGGCGCTCTCCGATGAGGAGGTGGGGGTGTTTATTTGTGATGTGACCGGGCACGGCGTGCGGGCGGCGCTGGTCACGGCCATGATCCGCGCCCTGGCGGAGGAACTCAAACCGCTGGCGCGGGATCCGGGCGCCTTCCTCCGGAAATTAAACTCGGATCTGTGCAATATTTTGAAGACGACCGGGTCCCCGATGCTGACCACGGCCTTTTACCTGGTGGCCAACTGCCAGACGGGAACCCTGCGCTATTCCAATGCGGGGCATCCCAAGCCACTGCTGGTAAACCCCATCAGCAACCGGGTGCAACCATTGGTGAATGATTGCGGGCACAGCCAGCCGGCGCTGGGGCTGTTTGATGATCCGCCCTACCAGACGAGTGAAACCATCATTGTGCCCGGGGATTTTCTCATGCTCTTCACGGACGGGCTTTATGAAGTGCAGGGCCAGAATGAGGAATTGTACTCGCAGCAACGCCTGTTGCTGGACGTAAAATCGCTCATGGCGCTGCCCGCCGGGCAGATGTTTGATGAATTGGTGGACCGCATCCGCAACTTCTCTTTGGACCAAGGCTTTGATGACGATGTGTGCCTGGTGGGGGTAGAATACGTTCGGAAGACGATGCGGTTTAAGTGCTAAAATGGCAACTGGTGGGGGCGACGCCAAAGCCAGCGGGTTGATGGTTTTAGGAGCAATCGGCAGGTTGATGAATGGCCTGGCGAGTTTAGCTTCTGAGATTACCGCCAGGCTGATGGATTTGACCGAATAATACTCGTTTGGGAAAACGACGTAAAAAGCGAAAAAGCCCGTGAACGGGTGTTCACGGGCCAGGTGTTCCTTGCGGAAGCAAAGAGTTATTCCGTCACATACTTGATGCTGCGGGACTTCTCGGACCGTTTGCGCTGGTTCTCGTCCAACACTTTCTTGCGCAGGCGCAGGCTCTTGGGCGTGGCTTCCACGTATTCGTCCGTGTCGATGTATTCCAGCGCGCGTTCGAGGCTCAGCTTGAGGGGGGCGTTCAATTGAATGCCCTTGCCGTCGCCTTGGGAGCGCATGTTGGTGAGGCGTTTTTCCTTCACGGGATTGACCGGGATGTCGTTTTCGCGGGAATTTTCGCCCACGATCATGCCGATATAAACCTGGTCGCCGGGTTCAATCATCAAGCGGCCGCGTTCCTGCACCATATTCAAGGCGTACGAGGTGGCCTCGCCGTTATCCATGGAGACCAGGGAACCATTTTTGCGGGCGGCGATTTCACCGCGGTCCTCGCCGTATTCATGAAACAAATGGCTCATGACGCCCATGCCCTTGGTGGAGTTGACCAGGTCGGTTTCAAAGCCGATGAGGCCGCGCATGGGGACGAGGGCTTCCACGGAAACCTGGTTGCCCACATGGTTCATGTTGGTGATCTGGGCTTTGCGGCCCGAGAGGTTTTCCATGATGGTACCGAGGTTTTCGCTCGGAACTTCCACAAACAGCTTCTCGATGGGTTCGAGCGGGTTGCCGCTCTCATCTTTTTTCCAGAGCACTTCGGGACGGGAAACGAGCACCTCGTGGCCTTCGCGACGCATTTGCTCGACGAGGATGGCAATTTGCATTTCGCCACGGCCGCTGACCGCGAAGATTTTGGGGTCGGATGTCTGGGCAACGCGCAGGGCGACGTTGGTACGAGTTTCCTTCACCAAGCGGTCCCAAATGTGGCGGGCGGTGACGAGCTTGCCGTCCTGGCCGGCCAGGGGGCTGTCATTCACGGCAAATTCCATCTGAATGGTGGGCGGATCAATGGGGATGTAGGGCAGGGATTCGCGCAATTCGGAATCGCAAATGCTTTCGCCGATGAAGACTTCCTCGAAGCCGCAGAGGCCGACGATGTCGCCGGCGTGGGCTTCCTGGACTTCGATGCGCTTCATGCCTTCGAAGTGATAAATCGCGGTGATTTTGCCTTTGGAAATTTTTCCATGGCCATGGCGGCAAATGGCGGCATCGCCCAGTTTGACCTTGCCTTCGTGAATCTTGCCGAACGCGATACGGCCCAAGTATTCGCTATAATCCAGATTGGCGACCAGCAATTGGAAGCCCTCGCCCGCTTTCGCGCGCGGGGGGGGAATGTGCTTCACAATGGCATCAAACAAGGGTTCCATCGTGCCGGTGACATGTTCCAGCTCGGTTTTGGCGTAGCCCTGTTTGGCGGAGCAATAAATGAAGGGGAAATCCAGTTGCTCATCGGTGGCGTTGAGCGACATGAAGAGTTCGAACACCTGGTCGAGCACCTTCTTGGGATTGGCGTTTTCGCGGTCGATTTTGTTGATGACCACGATCGGCTTGGCGCCGGCTTCGAGGGCCTTGCGCAGCACAAAGCGGGTTTGCGCCTGGGGGCCTTCGGCGGAATCAACGACGAGCAGCACGCCGTCGATCATGTTCATGATGCGTTCGACCTCGCCGCCGAAATCTGCGTGTCCGGGGGTGTCCACAATGTTAATGTGGAAATTTTTATACTTGAAGGCGGCATTTTTGGCGCGGATGGTAATGCCCTTCTCGCGCTCCAGATCCATCGAATCCATCAGGCGTTCGACTGAGGTTTCGTGCTGGTTGGCACGGAAAGTGCCGGATTGCTTGAGCAGACAGTCCACGAGCGTGGTTTTGCCATGGTCAACGTGAGCGATGATCGCGATGTTTCTTATGTGCAGCATGGTATCTAGATTATCTAAAATAGTCGCACATCTTGCCATATCCACGAATAAGGTCAAGACTTGCCGGGTTAATTTTTTGCAACGTTCGCGGCTGGCGATTCCATTGGGCAAAAAATTAGTGCCGGCCTGGGCGGCGGCCATTTAGGGGCTTGAATTAACCGGCGCCCGGGGGGCAAGGTTTCCCACCTCGGGTAATCAGGGGGTGGGCTTGGGCGGAATGGCGAAGTTCAAGTAGACGATGAGGGAAGAAATTTGCATGTCGGAAAGCGGCCCGCCGTCCGCACCGCAAAAGGCCGGCATGAGGCTGAGGGGTTTGCCGTGGGTAATCCAAGTATGCCAGAATTCGGGGCTGGTGGGAACTTTCAAATTGTGCAAATCGGGAACCATGGAGGCGCGGTGTTCGCCTTCGTGGCAGATGCCGCAATCGGCGTCGTAAAGGGCCTTGCCATATTTGCCTTCACCTTGTTTGAGATGGCAGGTGGCACAATCGCCGTGAAAAACCGCCTGCCGGTCGGTCATGGCGATTTTGAGGTTGTTGGTACGATCGGCAGCGGTCATTACCGGCATGGGGACGGGCAGCACATTGACCCGGAAATTAAGCATTTTGACGCCCTTGTCGGTGGTCACGGTGAGGTTTTTGAACAAGGTGCCGGTTTTGCCGTGGAGATTGATCGTCACGGGAATGGTGCCATTCGTCCCGGGCGGGATCACCCAGTTGGCCGGCACTTGGGCGGTGGTGCAACCGCAGCCGGGATGGACGTTCTGGATTACCACGTCGGAGGTGGAAACATTGGTGAAACTAAAGAACAGGTGGCCGGCTTCATCGCCCTCGTTGGCGTCAATGGACTTTAATTCCGAGTCCCAAGCCAGCACGGTGGCCGGCAGGGGGCCATTGACGGGCGGGGGCGGCACGGCAGCGGGCTGGCTGGCCACCACCGGCGGTGCGGGCTGGGCCAGCGCGGACGTCAGGCCAAGAACGGTTAACAGCGCCAGTACGTTAGCCAACAGGAGTTTACGGATCAATTTCATAACCTGGTTCACGCTAGACATTGCTTCAAGATTTGGCGATATAAAATAACCTGAAGAGCATGCGGGATGGCTGGGGCTTCGTCAAGACCGGTTCAAGGCGCTCAACACCGCCCGGACCGAGGCCAATTCGATGTTGGTGTCCACCCCGGCGCCCCAGATGGTTTTGCCGCTGCCATGTTTAATCTGAATGTAGGCAATGGCACTCGCGGCCTCGCCGGCACTCAAAGCGTGCTCGCTATAGTTCGCGATTTCGAAGCGGGGCTGGCCCTGACTGATAAAGGCATTGACGAGGGCGGCCAGCGGACCATTGCCTTCGCCAGCCATGGTCACGGGGGTGCCGTGATGCAACAAGGTGGCCCGGCAACGGACGGAGCCGTTCTGGCTTTCGGTGGCAAATGACGCGATTTCCCAAGGGGTGGTGCGTTCGATGTATTCCTGCCAGAACATGCCTTTGAGTTCGGCGCCACTGACTTCGCGGCCCAGGCGGTCCACGGCGTCGTTCGCGATGGGGCCGAATTCACGTTGCAAATCCTTGGGCAATTCGATGCCAAATTCGCTTTCGAGCAGGTAGGCCACGCCGCCCTTGCCGGACTGGGAGTTAACACGGATCACCTCGCGGTATTCGCGGCCAATGTCGTTGGGATCAATGGTCAAATAGGGCACGTCCCAATGCGTGCGGCCGCCACCTTCCCATTCCGCCAGGCCTTTTTTGATGGCGTCCTGGTGGGAACCGCTGAAGGCGGTAAAGACCAGTTCGCCGGCATAAGGCTGGCGTGGGGGCACGGTCATGCCGGTGCAGCGCTCGTAAACGCGCACCAATTCGCCCAGGTTGGAAAAATCAAGCTGCGGATCAATGCCGTGCATGTAGAGATTCAGGGCCACGGTGACGATGTCCAGATTGCCGGTGCGTTCGCCATTGCCAAAGAGGGTGCCTTCGACGCGGTCGGCACCGGCGAGCAAGCCCAGTTCGGTGGCGGCCACGCCGGTGTAGCGGTCGTTGTGGGTGTGGAGGCTGATGACCAGGGATTCCCGGTTTTTGAGGTGGCGGCACATCCATTCGATTTGGTCGGCATAGACATTGGGCATGGCCACTTCGACCGTGTCGGGGAGATTTAGGATCATCTTGCGCTCGGGCGTGGGCTGCCAGACATCCATGACGGCCTCGGAAATTTCCCGGGCAAATTCCACCTCGGTGCCGCTAAAACTTTCGGGCGAATATTGGAGGGCGATTTCGGTGCCTTGCAAACGGTGCAGGCGCTCATAAATCATGCGGGCGCCCTTGACCGCGATGGCCTTGATTTCCTCCTTGGATTTGCCGAACACCACGCGCCGCTGGGCGGGCGAGGTGGAGTTATACATATGGATGATCACCCGTTTGGCACCGATGAGGGATTCCACGGTGCGTTCGATCAAATCCTCCCGGGCCTGGACGAGCACCTGCAACCAGACATCGTCCGGGGCGCGCTTTTCCTCGATCAACCGGCGGTTGAAGGTGAACTCAGTGTTGGAGGCGGACGGGAAGCCGACTTCGATTTCCTTGAAGCCGGTTTTGACCAGGGCCTGGAACAATTCGAGCTTCTGGCTGACGTTCATGGGGACGGCGAGCGCCTGGTTGCCATCGCGCAAGTCCACACTGCACCAGCGCGGGGCGCGGGCGAGGACACGGTTGGGCCACTGGCGGTCGGGCAGCGCCACCGGGGGGAACGGACGATATTTGTGCACAGTATCTTTGAGCATGGCTTTCGTTGGTTATGGCGGTGGCGCTTTTGCTGAGATTAATCAATAAAAAACCCCACCGCCGGTTGGGCAGTGGGGTTAGTAAATTTGACAACCAAATTAAAACCCAACTGCCGCGCCGTTCAGCAGCGCGTTCGTAAGCAGCAGGTTCAGGTTGCGATTCATCCTGACAAACTAACCACGGACGCTGCCGACGTCAACTGGTTTTGCGAACGGGCGGAACTTCAAATTTCACAAGGCGATCCGGATGGGCCAGCCGGTGGCAGGTGCAGGCGGAAGGGGACCATGGCGGAGCGGGTGAAGCCGGCGCGTTCGTAAAAGCGCATGGCAGCGGTGTTGATGCCGTCGGTCAGCAAGGTCACCCGGGTGCAGCCGAGGGTTTGGGCGGCATGCAGGGCGTGCTGGATGAGTTGCTGGCCGTGACCCTGCTGGCGGTGACCCGGATGGACGACCATGTCCTCCAGCCAGGCGGAGCGACCGCCCTCGGCGGTGCTGATGGTGAAGAGCAAGCTGACCATGCCCAATACCTGGTTGCCCTCCCGGGCACAAAAGATCCGGCCCTGCTCCGGTTGGGTGAGAAGGAGGCGGAGGGCGCGTTCCTGTTTGGCGGGGTCGGGGGCGAGTTCGACTTCATGCGTGAAGAGGATGGTGAGCAAACCGACGAGTTGGGGGACGTCGGCCAGGGTGGCGGGGGAGATTTCGGGCATGGGGGAGCGGGGGCTTAGATTTGAAAATCCAAGGCGGCATACTTGGCGGCTTTGTTCAGCACCCGCATATCCAAGCCGTCATAAATGACCAGGGAATTGGGGTTTACGCTGTCCATGATAAAGACGTTGCCGCCGATGGTGCTGCCGGCCCCGATGACGGTGTCGCCGCCCAGGATGGTGGCCCCGGGGTAGATGGTGACGTGGTCTTCGATGGTGGGGTGGCGCTTTTTGCCGCGCAATTGCTGGCCGCCGGCGGTGGATTTGGCACCGAGGGTCACGCCGTGATACATCTTGACGTGATTGCCAATGACGGCGGTTTCGCCAATGACGGTGCCGGTGCAATGATCCACGAAGAAATGGGTGCCAATTTTGGCACCCGGATGAATTTCCATGCCGGAACGGGAATGGGCCCATTCGGCCATGATGCGGGGAATGAGGGGAATCTCCTTCAGATAAAGCGCATGGGCGAGCCGCTGGACGGCGATGGATTCCACAAAGGGATAGGAAACGAGCACTTCCTCCTTGCTCAGGGCGGCGGGGTCGCCATCGAAGGCGGCCTGGACATCGGTTTGGAGGACTTCCCGGATGGCGGGCAGGCGGCCGAGGAATTCCAATGTCAGGTCGTGGGCGGCTTGGGGGATTTGGTTTTTGGCCAGGTGGGGTGGGGAATGGTATTCCAGGCTTTTGCGGATTTCATCCTCGAAACTGCCGAGGACCTGGTCCAGCAGGGCGGCGGTTTCGACTTTGATTTCGGAGGAATGGATGAGTTTTTCGTCAAAAAAGCCGGGGAAAAGGAGGCGCAGCAGGTCCTGGGTGATGGCCGTGATGGCCCGTTTGGAGGGCAGGTTTTTGCCATCCAAATGATTGATCCCGCCCAATTGGGCGTAGGAGGCAACAAGTTGGTTGGTCAGCTGGGTGACAGTTTCCACAGTAAGGATTTAGCACAGAAAAGGTTGGGGACAAAGTCTAATTCGCTGCCGGGGCACCCAGTGGTGTTGTGTGTCAAGTGCCTGGTACAAGCATCACGCCGTCTGGCGCGTCCAAGAAATGTTCCCACGGTTGGCTAGCTCATGAGTAAAGTAAAAGGACCCTGGCACGCGAGGCGAGTAATTAAAAATTGAACCGAGGCGGACTGATTCGTAATTATGCTCAGGCATAACGGCCGGTTGTGTTGACGCCCAAAATAAATTATGCTGGGGCGAAGTGGAATGATGACCAGCGCAAAAGAACTTTTTCGGCGATTTGCCGGCGTTGCTTTTTTTTACAGTTGCTTGTGCCTGCGCGGCACGGGAATTGGCCTGGCCGCCCAGGGCGCATTATCTCCCGTGCAAACGGCCTGGCAGGCGGCGGTCGCCAAAGGGTTTTCGGGCGGTGCAATGGTGGTCGCGGGCACGAACACCCTGCTCTTTGAAGTGCACAACTTCGCGAAGTCAAAACAGTTTATCCTGAAAAAGGATACGCTGCTGCCGGTGTGCAGCGTTACCAAAGCCATGACGGCGGAGATTGTATTTGAGCTGATTGAGGAGGGCCGGCTGGCCCTCGACGGCACCTTGAAAGATTATCTCCCCTGGATGCCCCGCTTTGCCCAGGGCATTACCCTCCGGCAGTTGCTCACCCATACGAGCGGCCTCCGCAACATGGACCTGGCACTTGGGGACGACACCAACGGGACCAGCCGGATCTACCTGACCTTCGATGAATCCTGGCGGCCCCTGCCCGCCAGAATCCTAGGGATTATCGGGCAGCAGGCCGCCGCCCCCGCCGGGACGAAGTACGACTATAACAACGCTGACTTTCTGGTGCTCCAGGCGGCGGTGGAGCAAGTCTCCGGTCAGACCTTTGAGCAATTGTTGCAAGCCAGGATCTTCAGGCCGGCCGGAATGCGGCGGTCGATGCTGGCCCGCTGGCGTTCCACCAAACCAACGCTGGTCGATTGCTACACCATGCAGGGCAGCAAGGAGTCGGGGTTGGAGCGGTTCAATCTGGCAATCTATGGCGGGGCCGCAGGGGTAATATCGACGCCCGAGGACCTGCTCAAGTGGCTGCAGTTTTTGCCCCGCCAGCCTTCCGGCCGGGCGCTACTCCTGAGCGGAAGCCAGTTTGGCGGATTCCAGGGTTTTGGTGGTTATGCCAGCCGGACCAGCTTTATTCACAAGCAGCAGTCGCTCCCCGGTGATGAACTGATATTTGAGCGGCCAGGGGCAGTGAATGGCTATACTCTCCAGGTTTCGTTTCTGCCCGAACGAGGGGTGGCCGCTGCGGCTTTTTCAAACCGGGCGGGCGAGAAGCTGGGCAGCGTGTACGAGGGCTCCGGCCTGATCGCCGACCTGATTGCCGCCGCGTGTGAGCTCCCCGCCAAAGGGGCTCCGCGGTAAGCGACCTGATCCGGGCACCACTTCCCAGTCCTACCGGCTCGGGGGGCGCTCACCGCCAAGCAAGGGCCAAAGCCGGCCCCGGGTCGGTATTGCCTGGCAGTTTTGGCCAAAAAGGTGAACCGTGGACCGGGGAGCTGAGGCAAGCGCCCGGCAAGCGTGGTCGCCTAGCGCTTTGGTGCGAACGGCAAAATTCAAAGACAACCTCCCAAAACTTGCAACTGGTTGTTTAACCACGGTAGCAGGGAGGGGGAAGCTTCGAGATTGTTTTCCCGGGCCGGCGGAATTATATTGCCGGAACTTCCTTGGCCTGCACACGATATCGGCTGAATTTGCTTTGCCAGAGCCGGTGCTGGAATCATTGGGGATGACCCTGGGACGCCAGACCATGGGCGGCAGCGGGAAGACAAGGCCGCCGCCTTGCGGCGAGTGGGTGAGAAAACCCCGGTGGCTCAACCCGGCAGGCGTGGACTCCGCCATGGCACCTTTACAATATGAAAATGACGCTTTGGCTCACGATCAGTTTAATGTTATTGACGGCGGCTGCCGGGGCCACGGAATTCCATGTGGCCACGGCGGGTAACGATGCGAATGCCGGGACCAGCGAGGCCCCATGGCGCACCATTCAGCGGGCGGCGGAACGGGCGGAGCCGGGCGATGTCATCACGGTGCACGCGGGCGTTTATCGCGAGCGCGTGCATCCGCCACGAGGGGGAACCTCGGATCAGCAGCGCATTACGTATCAAGCAGCGCCGGGGGAGAAGGTGGTGATTACGGGGTCGGAGGTTTTGCATCATTGGGTGTGGGTCACGAATGACACTTGGCGAGCCACAGTGCCAAAGGCGGTCTTTGGCACATTTAATCCTTATGCGGAACTGATTCATGGGGATTGGTTTGATCCGCAAGGCCGGCAGCATCACGCGGGAGCGGTCTATCTCAATGGCGAATGGCTGAGCGAAGCCGCGACACTGGAAGCCACCCTAGCTCCGGCCGGTCCCAGCCCCGGCTGGTTTGGGCAGGTCGGGGAGCCGGCGACCACGATTTGGGCGCAATTCAAGGGGGTGAATCCGAATGCGGAAGCGGTGGAAATCAATGTCCGGCAGACGGTGTTCACCCCCGAAACAACGGGCATCAATTACCTGACGGTACGCGGGTTTGACCTGCGCAATGCCGCGACACCCTGGGCGCCGCCTTCGGCGGGACAATTCGGAATTATCTCCGCCTATTGGTGCAAGGGCTGGATCATTGAGGACAATGAGGTGGCATACGCGCGTTGCTGCGGAATTGCGCTGGGGAAGTACAGTGATGAGTTTGACAATTCCAACGGCAAGGGGGCGGCGGACCCGTACACTGACTGTGTGCGGCGTGCGCTGAAACATGGCTGGGACCAGCAGACGGTGGGCAGTCATCTCGTGCGCAACAACCGGATTCATCATTGCGGACAGACGGGAATCGTGGGCAGTCTGGGTTGTGCCTTCAGCACCGTGACTGGCAATGAGATTTACGATATTCATCTCGGCCAGTCGTTTGGAGGGGCGGAAATGGCGGGCATCAAGTTTCACGGGGCGATTGACGCCGTCATTAGCGGCAACCATATTTACCGCTGCGGGCCGGTGGCGGGCATCTGGCTGGACTGGATGGCGCAGGGCGCACAGGTCACCGGCAATTTGCTGCATGACAACAATGGCGGGGTGGGGGATGTGTTTTGCGAGATGCAGCATGGACCGCTGCTGCTGGCCAATAATCTTTTGCTATCCAAACGAGCTGGCAAGCTGAATGCCCAGGGCATGGCGTTCGCCCACAATTTAATCGTTGGCGGCGTGGAGAACATGCGCGGCGACCGGCGCACGACGCCGTTTCAGCGGCCCCATGCCACGGAAATTGCCGGGTTGCTGGCGGATGCCCCTACCAATGACAGTGGCGACGACCGGTTTTACAATAATATTTTGCTGGACCCGGGCGGTTTACAAGCAATGAACCATTCGGCCTGGCCGTGCTTCGCGGCCGGCAATGTGCTGGCCGGGGGCGCGCCGGCGGGGAAATTTGACAAGGAAGTGCCCGGGAAGCCGGACTTTGCAGCCGGCATGAAATTGGAGCGAAAGTCAGACGGCTGGTACCTTACGCTGACCGAGGACCAGGCCTGGCGCAGGGAGGCGGGGCGCCCGCTGGTAACGTCGGCATTGCTTGGCCGGGCGCGCGTGTCGGGTGGCGCTTATGAGAATGGTGATGGCACGCCCGTGCGGATCAACACGGATTATTTTGGTCGCGAACGGAATGAAACCAATGTTGGTCCGGGTCCATTTGAAAGCTTTGCCACGGGCGTGCAGATGTTTAAGGTGTGGCCGCGGAAGTGACGCTTCAGGCACAGATGAAAGGGGAAAGCTCCAAGCATCCGCCGCTATCTCATCCGTAACCAAGCAGTCATTCAACCTAAGTTCTTCAACCGCGGATGAGTGGTTGGGGGTGCCGAATCAGGACATAAATATGAAAATACAGACAGGGACCAACGTTATTGTATTGATTGGAGGGGGTTCCATAGGCCAGGCAATCGCCCGGCGGGTGAGCGCGGGGAAGCAGATCCTGCTCGCTGATTTGCGTGAGGAAAACGCCGATATGGCGGCAAAAACATTAAGCGATGCGGGCTTCAAGGTCAGCACGATGAAGGTGGATGTGGCCGCGCGGGATTCGGTGCAAGCTCTGGTCGAGCAGGCCGGGCGGCTGGGCGAGGTTGCGGGCGTCATTCACGCCGCCGGGGTTTCGCCTTCGCAAGCGACGCCGGAAACCATTCTTAAAGTTGATCTCTACGGCACCGCGCTGGTGCTGGAAGAATTTGGCAAGGTGATTGCGCCCGGTGGGTCGGGGGTCGTGATTGCCTCACAGTCCGGGCATCGCCTGGCACCATTGACTACGGAGCAGAACGCGGCGTTGGCGATGACGCCGGTTGAGGAATTGCTCAAGCTGCCGATGCTGCAGCCCGATCGAGTGAAGGATTCACTGCATGCTTATCAGCTTTCAAAGCGGGGAAATTCCTTGCGGGTGATGGCGGAGGCGGTGCGTTGGGGAAAGCGCGGGGCGCGGGTCAACACCATCAGCCCGGGGATTATCATCACCCCGCTGGCCAACGATGAATTGAACGGGCCGCGAGGCGCGGGTTATCGGCGGATGATTGAGTTATGCCCGGCTGGACGGGCGGGCACACCGGATGAGGTGGGAGAGGTTGGAGCACTGCTCATGGGGCCGCAGGGGTCGTTTATCACCGGCAGCGATTTCCTGATGGATGGTGGGGTCACGGCGGCTTATTGGTTCGGCGAACTTGCTCCAAAATGAGGGCGGGGTGTGATAAAGCGGTAACAGGGACGGGATGCGGCGGCGAAGGGGGGGAGTCACTGGCGCGGTGGAGACACTGCCACGGAATTTGGTTGAGGCCGGGAGGTCGTTTCAACGGTCAAAGAGCAGCATGAGGTAGGCCCCGAACAGCAGCAGGTGGACGCAGCCGGGCAGCACGTTGGTGCGGGGGAGGGAGAAGGTGAGCAGGCTGGTGACCAGGGTGAGCAGGAGCATGACGGTGTCGGTGGCCTCCAAGCCGAGCACCAGCGGCCGGCCAGTGGCGAGGGAAACCACGATGACGAGGGGAATGGTCAGGCCGATGGAGGCGAGCACGGAGCCCAGCAAAACATTGACGGAGCGTTGGAGACGGTTGGCCAGGGCGGCGCGGATGGCGGCAATGGATTCCGGGGCAAGCACGAGCAACGCCATGATGAAGCCGCTGATGGCCAGAGGCGCATGCAGTTTCAGCACGAGGGCGTCGAGCGGTGCGGCCAATTGCTTGGCCAGCAGCACGAGGGGCAAGCCGTAAAGGCTCAGCATTACGGTGTGATAGAGGGTGGGGCGGGGGGAATGGATGGCCGTGTGCGATTCGTCATCCAGGGTTTCGGGCATGGTGAAAAAGCCGCGATGCCGGCGGTTTTGCACGAGCAAGAAGACAGAATAAATGCCGACGGACATGACGGAGAGAAAGACCATTTGAAAGGTCGAGAGGGTCGGGCCCGCAGTGGCGCGGGTGAAGTTTGGGAGCACGAGGCCGAGCACAGTGAGCGGCACGATCAGGAGTAAAAAGGCATTGGCGCTTTGCAGATTGTAGGGCTGTTCCCGGTGGCGGAGGCCGCCCAGCAACAAGGCGAGGCCCATGAAGCCATTGAGCACGAGCATGACCACGGCGAACATGGTGTCGCGGGCGAGCATGGGCTTGGCGGCGCCGGTGGACATGACGAACGCCACCATTGCGACTTCCAGGCCGGTCACCGCCAGGGTGAGCAGCAAGGTGCCCGCGGGTTCGCCGAGGCGGTGGGCCAGTTCATCCGCATGCCGCACGATGGCCATGGCGGCGGTGAGGATGACGCTGCAAATCACCCCGAGCAAGAGGACCAGGAGGACCGGTTGTTCCAGGGCGCTGGCGATCCAGTCTTGGCCGAACAGGGCGAGCGTGAGGGTGACCACGGCGAGGGCGAGCGGCCATTCCTGCCGCCAGGGCGATGGCACTGAGGAGCGCGGTGGGGTTAGCACAATTCCTCCCAGGGGGAGCGGGTTGGGGAATTGGGAGAGCTAGTGACCATCCGACCGGTTAGGCCGGGGGGGACAGGTCGGAGAGCCGTCGGGCTGCCAGTAACCACAGCCAGCTGGCATCCGGGTTGGGCACAAAATCTCATGGGTTTTATCGGACGGCGGTCAGTGTGGCGCTCGATGGGGGGAATGCCAAACCAATTGTGGCCACTTTATGCCACCTGGCCGGGCGAGTGGTTTATAGTAGAGTCGCGGATGGACCCACCCACGCGAGTTACTGGAAAACGGCTGGGGTTTAAGTTCGATGACGGTGAGACGCCGCCGTAAGCGGGATGCCAGTAAGCCGGCATAACCAAGGCCAAGGGGGCGGGCTTGCCGGTTATAGATTATTTGGCTTCAACATTTGTGGTTTGGTTCGCGAGGCGCTAAATTTGGCGGGTGAATCCAAAATGTGGTTGTCGTTTAACATTATGAGTGGTGTCAATGAGCGCCCGTGGTTGGCAGTTCAAGGTAACCAACCGCAGACCGGAGCGGGGAGGGGGCGATTGGCCGGGTGCCGCGAACTATTAGGTCAGGTGGGTTTCATTCTGGCAGTCCTGATGGTCTTGGGCGGCGGTGTGCTCCGGGCGCAAACCCTGCAGCATCGATACAGTTTTAGTGGCAATGCGGTGGACTCGGTGGGGGGGGCCAATGGGACCTTGAACGGCAATTCGGCGATTACCAACGGTGCCTTGGTGCTGCCGGGCGGGGGCAATGCGGCGAATCCGCTGGGGTATGTCACGCTGCCGAATGGGATCGTTTCCAACAATGCCTCGATCACGGTGGAATGTTGGTTGACGGATGTGGCCGGGCTGGTGTGGGCGGAGGCCTGGTGTTTTGGGAACAGTGCGGCGGGTCCCGGGCAGCCGCCGAGCTATGGCACGGCTTACATCTCGCTGATTCCCCACAGCGGGTACGGTGATTTCCGCGCGGCCTTCAATTTGACCGGGGGCGATGAGATTGATGCGGTGAGTTCCGCCGGGCCCATGCCGTTGAATGTGGAGCAATATGCGGTGGTGACTTATGATGCGGCGAGTACCACAGCCCGCCTCTATCTTAATGGTGCGCAAGTGGCCACGGCCAGTGTTCCCACGAATCTGGCCCCAGCCAACTACGGGGTGACATTCAACAACTGGCTGGGGCGGGATGAGTTTGGCGGCGATCCCATGTTTGCCGGGAGCCTGGACGAATTGCGCATTTGGAGTGCCGCGGCCTCGCCGCTTTATATTACGGCCAGTGCGGCGGCCGGTCCGAACACGGTGGTGACCAATCTGCAGCCGCTGGTGGTGAATGTGGGGGTGGGTAGTTCGAATTTGCTGGCCGGACAGAGCTTGATGGCGGTGGTGAGTGCCAACTTTTTGCAGGTCTCGAATGTGGCGGTTACGGGGTTTGCCACCAACTGGCAGTCCAGCAATCCCGGGGTGCTGGCGGTGGATGGCAAAGGTTTGCTCACGGCGGTGGGCAGTGGCGCGGCGACTGTCAGTGCGACCCTCAACGGGGTGACGGGGACCAGCGGAGTCATTACGGTGAGCGTGACGAACCGGGCGGCGGGGATCACCGTGGCGTACTGGCAGTTTAACAATGCCACCAACCTGGGGCTCGACAGCAGCCGGTTGGGCAATACTTTAGCCACCGCAACGGGGGTGCCGGTTTATAGCAACGCAGGAAAGTTTGGGGGGGCGCTTTACCTGGATGGGGCCAGCACGCTGACGACGCTGGGCGGAACGTTTCCGGCAGGCGTGCCGGTAGGAGCAAGTCCTTACACGATTGCTGTGTGGGAGAAGGCGGACACGGGCAATCCGGTCAATGGTGGTTTTGTGAGCTGGGGCACTGCGGCGGCGGGCAATTGCAATGCGCTGCGGCTGAGTGACGCCTATAATAATCCAGACAGCGCGGATAATTACTGGTGGGCCAACGATTTTTTCATCGACAACCTGGCGGTCAATCCTGGGGACGGCAACTGGCATGCGGTGGTGGCCACTTGGGATGGCACCAACCAGATCCTCTATGTGGACGGGGTCAATGTGGGATCGCGGATCCCCACACCGCCGAGTGTGCAGGGGGTAGCTTTCCTAGTGGGACAGACCGTCGGGGATAATAATCAATTCAAGGGCTGGCTGGAGGATTTATTGATTGCCAATGCGGCGCTGACACCGGCGGAGGTGGGCATTTACCAAGCCGGAAGCTGGTTGTCCACCGCGCCGCCAGTGGCACAGGCACCGACGGCCTCGCCGAGTAATGCGGTTTTTTCCGGGATGACTTTGACACTGGCGGTAACTGCGACCGGGGCAGCGCCACTTCAGTATCAATGGCAGAAGAACGGCACGAATATTTTCCTGGCCACAGCGGCGACGCTGGGGTTGACCAACGTGCAGGCAGCGGATGCGGGTAACTATGACGTGGTGTTGGTGAATCCTTACGGCACCAATACCAGTCCAGTGCTGGCGGTGCGGGTGACGCCGATCACGAACGCGATTCCGTTGGCGGTGAACGTCCTGGTGACTAATAGCACTATGCAGGCAGGTCAAACCCAGCAAGCCACAGTGACGGCAAACCTGGTGCAAGTGGCCAATTATCCGGCAACGTCGAGCGCCACGAATTGGCTCAGCAGCAACCCGGCGGTGCTTGCGGTGAACGGCAGCGGATTGATTACGGCGGTTAACGCGGGAAGTGCCGCGGTGAGTGCCACGGTGCATGGGATCACCGGGACGAGCGCCAACTTGACGGTGTCGCCTTTGCCCGCGCCGACAGCTTACTATCCGCTGGACGTTGATGTGCTGGACCACAGTGGCAATGGTAACGATGGCGTGAACACCGGAGTCACGTTTGCCTCCCCGGCTTATGTGAGCACGGCGGCGGCGGGTTTTAACGGGAGTAGTTATGTGACCATCCCGAAGTCCATTGGTCTGACAGGCACGGGCTTTACGATTGCCATGTGGGTCAAGACGACGGACACGGGGGGCGGGCCGAACTGGTATGCGGGCGAGGGGTTGGTGGATGGGGAGGTGGGCGGGGTGACGACTGATTTCGGCACGGCGCTGGTGGGGGGCAATTTTGCACTGGGGGTGGGCCAGCCGGACACCACGGTGACTTCCACCAATGCCATCAATGACGGCAACTGGCATCACGTGGCAGGCACTTGGAACTTGAATAGCGGGGCGATGAATGTGTATGTGGACGGGATTTTAAGCGGCAGTGGCGCCGGACCCACCGGGGGCCGGACGGCGCCGCCCAGCCTGCGCATCGGCAGCATCCAGACCGGGGTGGGTGGGGGATTTCTGAATGGCACGATCGACGAAGTTAAGTTGTACAACACCGAGTTTACCGCCCAGCAAATGGCGGCCCTGAAGAATTCCTATGCCGCCGCCCCGCAACCGGGGATGCCCGTGGCGTCGCCGGCCAACTCGGTTTATGGGGGGACGGTGGTTACCCTCACGGTGCCGGTGGTTGGCCTGCCGCCGCTGCAATATCAATGGCAAAAAAGCGGTACGAACCTGCCCGGGGCGACTTCCGCCGCGCTGGTTTTGTCCAATATTCTGGCGGCCGATGCCGGCAATTACGATGTGCTGGTGGGCAATGCCGCGGGCACCAACGCGAGTGCGGTGCTCGCGCTGACGGTCAAGCCGCCGAGCGCGCCGTTTTTCACGCTGCAACCCGGGCCCGGCATGGCCACCAATTACGCGGGCAGTTTGATGACCCTGGCCGCGGCGGTCAGCGGCACCCAGCCCATTGCCTGCCAATGGCAGCATAATGGCACCAATATTTTCAATGCGACGGCCAGCAGCCTGACGCTGGCCAACCTGCCGCCGGCAGCGGCGGGCACTTACACGCTCGTAGCTTCTAATCAATATGGCGTCACCAACAGTGCGCCGGTGATTTTGACGGTTTTGCCCGCGCCCAACCCGGCGGCCTTGAATGTGACGACCTATCACAATGACAATACCCGATGCGGAGCCTACACGAATGAGGTGCGGCTGACGCCGGCGAATGTAAATGCGACCACGTTTGGGCGTTTGATAACGTATTCCACGGATGGCCTGATCATCGCCCAACCATTGTATGTGGCGGGCCTGGCCATTCCCGGGCAGGGCATGCATAACGTGGTTTTTGTGGCGACGGAGAACGACAGCGTTTATGCCTTCGATGCGGATAGCAATGCGGGGACGAATGGCGGGGTGCTCTGGCATGCCAATCTGGGCATCGCGGTCTCAAGTTTTAATAATGAATTTGGCAATCGCTACCAGGGCAATTATTACGGGGATATCACCCCGGTGGTGGGCATCACCGGCACGCCGGCCATTGACCCGGTTTCCGGCACGCTTTACGTGAATGTGCACACCCGCGAAGTGGGGGCGACGACAAATTATTACCATCGCATCCACGCCCTGAACATCACGAATGGCAATGAGCAGCCCTACAGCCCGGTGGCGGTCACGAACTCCGTGCCAGGAACGGGCCGGGATAGCACGAATGGGATCGTGGCTTTCAATCCGGTCACGGAGAACCAGCGTCCCGGGCTGACGCTGGCGGGTGGCATGCTCTATGTGGGCTATGGCAGTTATGCGGACACCGATCCCTACCATGGTTGGGTGATTGGGTTCAACGCCACCAATTTGCAGACTTCCGCCCGGAATGCGATGTGCACCACGCCGAACGCCACGATTGCGGCCTTTGGGCCCAACGCGGCGGAGGGGGCCCTGTGGATGGGGGGGAATGGCTTGTGTGCGGATGGGAGCAATAATCTCTATTTTCTCACGGCGAATGGCAGTTTCACGGCGAACACCGGGGGCGGGGATTACGGCGATAGCTTCGTCAAACTGGCCACCACCAACGGCCTTGCGGTGGCGGATTATTTCACGCCTTACAACCAGGCGGACTTGTCGGCGAACGACACGGACCTGGGGTCAGGCGGTGACCTTTTATTGCCGGATTCCGCGGGCAGCGCGGCGCATCCGCACCTCATCGTGGGCTGTGGCAAGGATGGCATCCTCCGCCTGGTGGATCGCGACCAGATGGGGCATTTCAATGCGGCCAACGATAATCAAATCGTGCAGGAAGTGCCCGGGGCCATCACGGGTGCCTGGAGCACCCCGGCCTTTTTTAACCAACATATCTATTATCAAGGATCCGGTGACGTGATGAAGGCGTTCCTGATCACCAACGGAGTCATTGTGCCCACGCCCACGTCGCAGGCCACGGTCAACTTTGGCGCGTTGGGCGGGACGCCCTCCATTTCGGCCAATGGCACCAACAATGGGATTGTCTGGACGATTCAGTCCGACGCGGCCGGCAGCGGCGGTTCCGCTGTGCTGCACGCCTACAATGCCACGAACCTGGCGGTGGAACTCTACAACAGCAACCAGAACCCGGCGCGGGACAAAGCCGCCGCGGCGATTACCATGACCACTCCGACGGTGGCCAATGGGAAAGTATTTGTGGGCGGACAGTATGCATTATCAATCTATGGCAACAGTTTGTTTCTGGCCACGCCGGTAATTTCCCCGCCGGGCGGCCAGTTTACAAATTCACAATGGGTGACCCTCAGTGACAGCACGCCCAACGCCACTATTTATTACACCCTGGACGGCACCGTGCCGACGACCAACTCATTAATTTACACGGGACCCATCCTGCTCCAGCACAACACCAGCCTGAGCGTCATCGCTGGCGAAGCGGGGGCGGCCAGCAGCGGTGTGGTGAGCGCGAGTTTCGTGAATAGCTCGGCCATCGGCACGGGGACCGGGCTGGCCGGCCAGTATTGGGCCAAAACCACCAGCGCGGTCTTTACGAATCTGGCCTTTAACGGTCCACCCACCCTCACGCGCACGGATGCCACCATTAATTTTAACTGGGGCACTACCGGACCAGCCCCGCTTGTGGGTACGACCAATTTCTGCGTGCGGTGGCGGGGCACCTGCCAGCCACAATATTCCGAATTATACACGTTCGCGATCACGGCGGATGATGGCGTGCGGTTGTACGTGAACGGGCAGTTGGTCATTGACAACTGGGTGGATAAAACCAGCGCCACGACCGTGAGCAATAGCGTCCGGCTGGCGGCCCAGGAGTATTATAATGTGGAGTTGGATTATTATCAGCGGACGAACAATGCCGGTGTTGCCCTGGCCTGGAGCAGTCCTTCCACGCCGCTGGCGATCATCCCGCAGACGCAGCTCTATCCCCAAACGAATCCGCCGCCGGCGGTGGTTCTCACCGCTCCGGCCGGCAGTGCCACGCGTTTTACCGCCCCGGCCAGTGTGACGCTCGCGGCCAACGCCGATGCCCAATACAATCCGCTCAGCCAGGTGGCTTTCTACGCCGGCAACACGTATCTCGGCAGCGTGAGCAACGCCCCCTACACCCTTACCACCACCGGGTGGCCGGCGGGGGGTTACAGTCTGACGGCGGTGGCGACGGATGGGAGCGGTTTGAGCGCGACCTCCGCGCCCGTGGCCATCGTGGTGGTTGCCGGGACCGGTCAGCCATACGGGTTGACCAGCCGGGCGGCCGTGCCGGCATTTTTGAACATGCCGACGACGTCCATTGGCCTGCTGCCGTCCCTGCTGTCGGGCACGGGCGCCTTTAGTGACACGCCCAACCGTGTGCCCGGCAACGGTTTGATTGCGTATGTGCCCAACTCGCCGTTATGGTCCGATGGTGCTTTGAAAAGCCGTTATTTTGCAGTGCCCAACCAGGGGGGCGGCATCACGCCCGGCCAGCAGATTGGTTTTTGTCCGACGAACTTCTGGACGTTTCCGGCGGGCAGTGTGTTTGTAAAAAATTTCGACCTGGTGGTCAATGAGACCAATGCCAGTGTCCCGCCGCGCCGGCTGGAAACCCGCCTGCTGGTTCGTGACATTAATGGCCAGGTCTATGGTGTCACTTACAAATGGCGGTCCGATGGGAGCGATGCCGACTTGCTGGCAAGCCGCCTCACCGAAAACATCCTGATCACCAATGCCACCGGAATCCGGACGCAGGTGTGGACCTATCCCAGTCCGGCGGATTGTCTGGCGTGCCATACGGCCCAGGCAAACTATGTGCTGGGGCTCAACACCCGGCAGTTGAATGGCAGCCAGACATACCCGGCGACCGGCGTGACGGACAATCAGTTGCGCACGTTGAACCAGCTCGGGCTGTTTAATCCGGCATTTGACGAGGCGGGCATCACTAATTTCGAGAAACTTTCCGCACTCACCAATTTGAACGTTTCACTGCAGGAACGAGTCCGGTCCTATCTGGATGCCAATTGCGCCGAATGCCATTTGCCGGGCGGCAGCGGTATCACCTTTGACGCGCGCTACGAGACGCCCCTGGCCAGCGCCAAAATCACCAATTACCCCGCAGCTTTCAATTTGGGTTATGATAATGCCTGCATTATCAAGCCCGGGGACATCTGGCGCTCAATGAATTATCAGCGGATGAACACGACCAACGGCACGTACAAAATGCCGCCGCTGGCCCGCAACCTGATAGACACCAATGCGGTGCAGGTATTGACCGATTGGATCAACAGTTTGCCCGGAACCCCGGCCCTCCCACCACCCACGTTGTTGCCGGCGGGGGGCAGTTTTGTCGGCCAGGCTGGCGTGGTTGCGTTGCCGGCCACCACCAATGGGTTGATTTATTATACCCTGGATGGTTCGCTGCCCACGACCAATTCCGTTTTGTACACCGGACCTTTTAACCTGCTGACCAGCGCCACTGTGCTGGCCAGTGTTTATGGCACGGGCTATGTTAACAGTGTGTCGGCGAAGGCGGTGTTTTTGATCGAGCCGCTGCGTTTCACCACGCAGGGTTTTGCCAAGAATGGGTTCCAACTTGGTTTCGCAGGCGTTCAAGGCAGTAACTATGTGCTGCAAGCCTCCACCAATCTGGCCACGTGGACGGCGATCAGCACCAACCAGGCCCTGACGAATTATTTCAACTGGCTGGATCCACAGGCGACCAATTATTCGCAGCGCTATTACCGGGTGTTGCGACAGCCTTGAGCAGGGGGAATCTACCCTGGGTGGCAACCTATCAGGCGGGGTGGAGGCTGGCCAGAACAGCAGCCGTGACCGATTGCACGCTGATGCCGTTGAGGCAGCGGAAGTCGATGGGGCATTGGCGCAGGAAGCAGGGGGCGCAGGGGACGGCGGATTTGAGCAGGCGGTGGCGGCGGTCGCCCGGCAGGCCCGGGCCGGTGAGCTCGGGTGAAGTGCTGCCGAAGGGGACGACCACCGGAGTGCCGAGGGCGGCGGCGACGTGCATGGGGCCGGTGTCATTGGTCAACAGCACCTGGCAGTGTTTCAGGGCGGACATCAGTTCGCCCAGGCGGGTTTTGCCGGCCAGCGAGGTGACGTGGCCGTGGGCGAGGGGAGCCGTGAGCCGGGCGCGTAAATTCTCAGCCAGAGCCACGTCACCGAGGCCGCCGAAGATCAGAAATTCACAGTCAAGTTGCCGGTAGAGTTCGTTGGCGGTGGCGGCGAATGATTCGATGGGCCAGCGCTTGGCTGGACCGTATTCGGCACCAGGATTCAGACCGATCAGGCAACTGGCGCGCTGGCTATCCGGCGGGAAATGCCGGGCCAAACCGGTATCGGCAAAGGGCACGGCGGACAGAGTGGGCGATAACGGGCGGGGGCTCGCACCCCAGGCGGCCACCAGATGCAGGTATTCGTGAATTTGATGCGCCCGGGCGGGGAGGTATGGGCCGGTCGGCAACGCGGTGGCCGGTTGGGCGATGAGTTGCTGGATTTCCGCGACCGTCCGCTTATGCATGGGGACAGCTTCCGCCCGGGCGGGCAGGGCCTGGGTGAGCAACCAGTTACGCCAGGGGCGGGCGTAACCGAGGCGTTCGGGCACGCCCGCCAGAAAAACTTCCAGCGCAGAGCGGGGGGAATTGGGCAGCACCAAGGCGTGCGTAAACTGCCGTTCCCGCAACCGCCGGCTGACGGTCAAGACCGAGGACCGGGCAGGGATGGTCATCACGTCATCCACGGCCGGATGGCTGGCCCAGAGGCCGGCGAGTTTTGCCGGGGTAAGCAGGGTGATGTGGGCGGCGGGGCAAGCCTCACGCAGGCGCAGGAGCGCGGGCGTGGTCATGACGGCGTCACCAAGCCAGTTGACACCGCGCACCAAGATCCGTCCGTGGGCGAGGTCAGACACCGGTTTCCCCTGCAGGTTCGGCCGGGGCCTTGGCCTCAGCAGGTTTCCAACGTTTATGCACCCAGAACCAGTTGGCCGGATCACGGCGCACCGCCGCCTCAAAGGCCAGATTTACCTCGCGGGTGACGTCCTCGATTGGCCGGCGGCGGCCGTTGACCACGGTGAGAATCGGGGGGCTGTTTTCAATCCGCCACTGGCCGAGTCCCACACGGTAGCAAATGGCCACATGCATAGGGCAGCGGTAGCGCAGGGCGAAGATGGCCGGCGCGGTGGAAACGGAGCACTCATGGCCCAAAAAGGGCAGGCGCAGACCTTTGCTGCCGGCATGTTGATCGCACAGCAAACCCAGCATGGAACCGGTGCGGGTCATCATGGAGAGGAGTTCGGCCCCGCCAAAGCGCCGTTCATAGAAATTGCAGCCGGAGCGGTTGCGGAGTTCCACCATGAGGCGGTTCAAGCCCGGCTGGCGCAGGGCGCGGTAGGTGGAAGCCAGTTTGAAGGAAGGCACGAAATGGGTGTAATGGGAGCAGAGCTCAAACAACCCAAAGTGGCCAAGGGCCAGGATGCGACTCTGAGCTTGGGGACCCGTTTCGCGGGGGACCACCAAATCCATGCCGACCAATTCGATGCGCTTTTGCAATTGAGCCCACGGCATCATGTAGGTCTTGATGGTGCAGGCATAATTTTCGCCGAGACGGCGGAAGTTTTCCCGGGCAATGGCCTCAATTTCCGCCGCTGATTTCTCATGGCCAAAGCACATGGTCAGGTTGTCCAGCGCCACCTGGCGGTGGCGTCGGTCGGTGAAATAAATGAGGGCGCCCACCTGGCGGCCCACCCAGGCGACGATGGTGAGCGGCAGCCAGGAAATGAAGGTGACGAAAGCTTTGCCGAGCCAGTAAATCAAGTTGTTCATGCTCAGCGAAAACAGATTTTACGAACGCAGTCCTGAAAATCATTCGCGCCGCTCACGATGCGGATTTCCACGCGCATAAAATAAAAGGGCAGGTCGCGCCGGTCGATTTTGGGGAACCGCACGGCATCCTTTTGGGTGGTGATGATGGTGTCCGCCTGGCGCTTCTTGCTGCGGTTGATGGTGTTCAAAATTTCCTGCTGGGTGAACCGGTGGTGGTCGGCAAACCGTTTGGCGTAGACCAGTTCCGCGCCGAGTTTTACGAGGCTTTGTTCAAAACTCTCCGGCTGGGCGATGCCGCTGAGCGAGGCGACTTTATGACCGCGGAGGAAATCGAGGTTCTTGCGCTCACCGGTGAAGACATCCTCCAGATAGAGCGGGCTGTGCACGCATTCAATCACGGCGGCCGTGCTGTTCAGCCGGGCGATGCGCTGGCGAAGTTCGGCGGTGTTACCGTCACTTTTGGTGATGAAGATGGTATGGGCGCGAGCCAGGTGGGAGGGGGGTTCACGGAGGGTGCCGCGCGGCAGCATATACTCATTGCCGAAGGGTTGCTGCCGGTCGATCAGCACCACGTCATGCCGGCGGCCGCGGAGGTTCCAATATTGGAAGCCGTCGTCGAGGAGCAGGGTGTCGCACCCAAATTTTTCGATGGCGTAGCGCCCGCTTTTCACGCGATCTTTGTCCACGAGTACCACGACATCCTTGAGGTTGGAAGCGAGCATGTAGGGTTCGTCGCCCGCCATGTCCGAGTCCAAGAGCAGGGATTTGCCATCCGAGACGACGCGGGGCGGGGTCTGGTCCTCGCGGAAGAGGAGCTTGTTGAGCAACATTTGGTGGACCGGCCGGGGTTTGGAGCGGTAGCCGCGGGAGAGGATTGCGACATTCCGCCCGGCGTCGCGCAATTCGCGGGCGAATTTTTCCACCACCGGGGTTTTGCCGGTGCCGCCGACGGTGAGATTGCCAATGGCAATTACCTGCACCCCCAGGGTTTTGTCCCGGAGAATCCGGACGTCATAGAGCCAGCGCCGGATTTTTATGGCTACTTGGAAGATTTTGGAGCCACCAAACAGGGCGGCGCGCGTCAGGCGGGCTTTATAGTCATGCCGGTCCCCGAAAATGACTTCGAGGAAGAAGGTTTCAAGACTTTCGGCCCAGACCCGGAATTTTTCACGCATCAGTCAGGGCAGTTTGCCAAAAACGACCCGGGGCGGCAAGAAATCAGGAGGGAGGGACGGAAAATGCTCCCCGGGCCAATTTTGGAACAAGGATAGAAATTAAACGATCGATAATTGACAGGGTCGGTCGTTTATTGAGTTGGTGTCGTGCCAGTTTCCGCCCCAGATGGGTTTTGCACTTGTGAATTTGGAGCGGCAGAGAAGGTGGGGCGGGGATTTTTAAGGTGAAAATCCAAAGCTGGGGCCGAATAGGGCTGGAATTGTGCGTGGTCATGGCGGATGATGGACTTGAAACACGATTATGACCACACCCATTGCCCATCCCCGGGATCCGCTGCATGGCATCACGCTGGAGGCTATTTTGAATCACCTGGTGCAGAAGCATGGGTGGAAAGAAATGGCGCATCGCATCCAGATTCGCTGCTTCATGTTCAATCCCACGATCAAATCCAGCCTGACCTTTTTGCGCAAGAACCCTTGGGCGCGGGAGAAAGTAGAGGGTTGGTTTATAGCGGAATTGCCGTATGTGGAAATGCCAAAAACCCAAGCCGTGAAGATCATGGAATCTGCAAAATCCAAACTTCAATAATCAGGGAAACTCAAAGCCACCATATTCCACGCCGGGTCATGATTGTGGGAAGCTGTTGGATTTCCAGGGGGGAGTTGTGGTAAGATGAGTGGCAACAACATTTGAAAGCACTGATCGAAACCAGAAACAGCCGCTCGGAACGGGTTTTCCTTGTGGGCGTGGAACTCAAGGCCAGCGATGCCACGGAAGTCCGGGAATCGCTGGAAGAACTGGGGGAGCTGGCGACCACGGCAGGCGCGGAAATTATCAGCCATGGCACGCAAAAGATGGATTCGCCCTCCCCGGCCACCTACATTGGCAAGGGCAAGGCGGGTGAGTATGCGGGGTTCTGCAAGCAGAACAATGTGGACACGGTTATTTTCGATGATGAACTGTCGCCGGCGCAGAGCCGCAACCTGGAGAAAATTTTTGAGTGCAAGATTCTGGACCGGACGGCGCTAATTCTGGACATCTTCGCCCAGCGGGCGCGCACGCGGGAGGGCAAGTTGCAAATCGAGCTGGCGCAACTCCAGCATTTGCTGCCGCGACTGACCCGGTTCTGGGGCCATTTGTCGCGTCAATCCGGCGGGATCGGGATGCGCGGGGGCGAGGGGGAATCGCAGTTGGAGGCGGACCGCCGGAAGGTGTCCGAGCGGATTGACCGGATTGAGCGGGATCTGGATTCGGTGCGGCGCCAGCGGGAGACCCAGCGGGTGGGGCGGCAGCGGAGCAACTGGCCGCTGGCCTCGATTGTGGGCTATACGAACGCGGGCAAATCCACGCTGCTGAACCACCTTACCGGCGCGGAAGTGCTGGCCATGGACAAATTGTTTGCCACCCTGGATCCCACCACCCGGCGGCTGCGCCTGCCGACGAATCAAAATGTATTGCTAACGGATACGGTTGGATTCATCAAGAAACTGCCGCACGGTCTGGTGGAGGCCTTCAAGGCCACGCTGGAGGAAGTGGTGCAGGCGGACCTGCTGCTGCACGTGGTGGATGTGAGTCATCCACTGGCGGAGGAGCAAATTCTGGCGGTGAACGCCGTCCTCACCGAAATCGGGGCGGTGGGCAAGCCAACCCTGATGGTGTTCAACAAAGTGGACCGGTTATCCGAGGGGGTGCCGGCGGCGTTGCGGGACCATTTTCCCGCGGCGGTGGCAATCTCGGCCCGGACGGGGGACGGGGTGCCGCAGTTACTGGCGGAGATTGGCACGCAACTCCGGCCGATTCGTGAGGTGCTGGATTTAAAGGTGCCGCAAGAGCAGGCGGCGGTGATTGCGCGCATTCATGCGGTGGGTCAGGTGGTGGCGAGCCGTTATGGGAGTAAAACCGCGCGGTTCAAAGTGCGCATCCCGCCCCACCTGCGCGAGGAATTTGCGGCGTTTGAGGTCGAACCGGCCTAGAAATTTTTCCAATCTGTGACTTGATTCCACTTGGGCAACAGCGTTAAGGTTGCCCCGTCATTCAACCATAAATTTTTATGTCACAAACCGGACGTCAATCCATCAATATCAGCAAAGTCCTCTGCGTCATCATGGGTGGCGGGCAAGGGACGCGGCTGTTTCCGCTGACCAAGGAGCGGGCCAAGCCGGCCGTGCCGCTGGCGGGCAAATACCGGCTGGTGGATATTCCGATCTCCAATTGCATCAACTCCGGTTTCCGCCGCATTTATGTGCTCACGCAGTTCAACTCGACCTCACTGCACGGGCATATTTCGCGCACGTACAAGTTTGACCAGTTTTCGAGCGGGTTTGTGGAGATCCTGGCGGCGCAGCAGACGTTCACCAACACTTCCTGGTACGAGGGGACGGCGGATGCCGTCCGCAAAAACCTGGTGCATTTTCTCAATCATGACTTTGATTATTTGCTGATTTTGAGTGGTGACCAGTTGTACCGGATGGATTTCCGTAAAGTGATCACGGAACATATTGAAAACCAGGCGGACATTACCATTGCCACCCTGCCCGTGGGGCGGAAAGAGGCGAGTTCTCTGGGACTGATGCAAATCGCCGCTGACCAGCGCATTACCAACTTCGTGGAAAAACCCAAGGATGAGAGTGTGCTGCAGCCGTTGCGCATTCCAGCGGCCTTGCAAGCCAGCCTGGGCATGGCGCCGGAGGGGGAATCCTATCTGGCCTCCATGGGCATTTATGTCTTCAACCGCAAACTGGTGAGCGAAATGCTCGATAATCCGCTCTCCGACTTTGGCAAGGACATCATTCCCCATGCGATCAAATCGCACCGGGTCTATTCGCACATTTTCCAAGGCTATTGGGAGGACATTGGGACAATCCGTTCCTTTTTTGAGGCCAATCTGGACCTGGTTTCCGAACTGCCGCGGTTCAATTTCTTTGACATGGAGGCACCGGTGTTCAGCCGTCCCCGGTTTCTCCCCGGTTCCAAGATTAATGGGGCCCAGATCGATCACGCGCTGGTGACTGACGGTTGTATCATTAATTATGCGCGGATCAGCAATACCATCGTGGGGCTGCGCACAACAGTGGGCCAGGGTACGGAGCTGAATCGCTGCATTATTCTGGGAGGCGATTACTATGAGTCGGCGGAGTCAGTGGCCCAGCATGAGCGCGATGGGTTGCCGCGGATTGGGATTGGCGCGCACTGTAAAATTGAGAACGCCATTATTGATAAGAACGCGCGTATTGGCAATAACGTGACCATTTCACCGGCGGGCAAGTCGGAGAATGTGGATCATGCGCTGTATTTTATTCGGGATGGGATTGTCATTATTCCCAAGAACGGAATTATCCTGCATGGCACGGTGATTTAGTTTGCCCGCGAAGGCTTCCAACCCGGACCCCATGCCATGCCGCCCAAGGCACCATGGTGGTTGATTAATTTATGGATGAGCAGCCTTGCAGCGGTGATGTGGAAAGCCCCGGGCGAGGTTTTAAAGGTCGCCATGAAGCTGTTTTACCCGGTCCGATTGTCCAGGAAGAAAGCGTCTCAATTGGCTGCCTAAGCTGGGTTTAATGCCTTCGCCGCAATGTCCCGGCGGAAGTGTGCGCCTTCAAAGTGAATTTTTCCAACGGCTGTGTAGGCGGCAATTTGGGCGGTTTTCAAATCCGCGCCCACGGCGGTTACCCCCAGCACCCGGCCGCCGTTGGTAACGATCTGGCCGTTTTTCAGGGCGGTGCCGGCATGGAATACTTTGATTTCCGGGAGGGAATTGGCGGCGGCGAGACCGGAGATAGCCTGACCTTTGGGATAATTGCCGGGGTACCCCCCGCTGGCCATGACGACACACACGGCCGCACGGGGATTCCAAGTTAATTTAACTTTATCCAACGTGCCGCTCACGCTGGCATCCAGCAATTCCACAAGGTCGTTTTCCAGCCGGGTGAGATAAACCTGGGTTTCGGGATCGCCGAAACGGGCATTGAATTCCAGCACCTTGGGGCCCGTTTTTGTCAGCATCACGCCGGGATATAATATCCCGCGATAATCAATGCCCTCGGCACGGCAGCCATGCATGAAGGGTTCCAATATTTTTTGGGAGACCGAAGCAAGCTCGGCATCGCTTAGAAAGGGGGTTGGGGAATAGGTGCCCATGCCACCGGTGTTCAGACCGTGGTCGCCATCCAGGGCACGTTTGTGATCTTGGGAGGTGGGAAAGAGTTTGGCGGTATGACCGTCGCAGAGGGCGTGCAGGGACACTTCCATACCCTCCAAATATTCTTGAATGACGGTCTGCGCGCCCGCTGCGCCAAAGGCTTTGCCCACCATGATTTCATCGACAGCACGCTCGGCCTCGGCCAGGTTGGTGCACATCAAAACACCTTTGCCGAGCGCCAGGCCATCGGCTTTGACCACGCAACGACCGTCCAAGCTGGCGGCGAAGCGTTTGGCGGCCGCTGGGTCCGCAAAGGTGCCGGCAGCAGCCGTGGGGATGCCGTATTTTTCCATGAACTTCTGGGAGAAGACCTTGGACGATTCGAACTGGGCGGCATTTTGGTTTACGCCCCAAATGCGCAGGCCTGCGGCTTGAAACTGGTCCACGATACCCAGGGCCAGCGGATTATCCGGGCCCACGACGGTGAGGTCGATGGCTTGGGATTGGGCAAAGGCGAGCAGGCCGGGCAAATTTTCGGCTCCGAGCGGGAGGCATTCCACGGCTGAGCCGTTGGCCGCGAGGCGTTCACCGGCGATGCCGGCGTTGCCAGGGGCACACCACATTCTCAGGGCGTGGGGCGATTGGGCCAGCTTCCAGACCAGGGCGTGTTCGCGTCCACCCGAACCGATGACAAGTATGTTCATGCAAAAGGTGGCCGAAGCTTACGCGGAACCGGGCACTTTAAAAATAAATTATTCCGACGAAATCGGCGCGTGGATTCAGGGCACTTCGAGGCGATAGAAGCGCTGTCCCTCGGCCGGATTAATAGGATTGGCAAAATTGAAGGCCCCGCGGCTGTCGAAGACATTGGTAACCTGGCGAATCCAGTTGCTGGTGGGCTGGGTGAGGTTGGTGGTGGTCAAGAGGTAGTAATTCACATTGGCCAGGCCACCGGTGCCGCTGACCAACCAATTGCCACTGGCAGGGCCCGCAAAAACGAAATGGGGATTGGCGCTGTTGAAAGGGGTGGCGCTGGCCTCCAGAGAATTGGGGCTGGTGCCGTGACTGTTGGTCGCGGTGACGACAAAGTAATAGGTAGTGCCATTGAACAAGCTGGTGTTGGTATAACTATTGCCGGTGTACGCGGTGACCACGGTGGTGAGTTCGTTACCGCTGGTGGTGCCGCGTTTCAGGGTGTAACTGGTGGCCCCAATGACGACCGGCCAGGTCAGGAGAACTTGCTGGTAGCCGGCCACGGCGGTGAGGCCTGCGGGGGCGGGGGGTGGGCCATTCAGACTGGTCACCGCTCCAGTGGCGGTGCCGCCAGCGTTGACCGGGGTGATTTTGTAATAATAGGTGGTGTTCGTACCCAGGCCATAGTCGGTATAGTTGGTCTCGGTGATGCTGGCTAACAGCACATATGAATTGGTGCTGGAGGTGGAGCGTTGGACCAAATAGCCGATGCTTCCGGTTACGGGTGCCCACGTTAAATAAATATTGGTGATGGCGACAAAGCTGGCCATGAGTCCACCCGGAGACGTGGTGGGTGCTGGGGGTATGGGCTTGGCGAGCACAGCTCCGGACAGGGCACTGGTGCCTCCGGCACTGGTCGCACTGACAGCGTAAAGGTACATGCTCCCGCAGGTTGGGGTCGCGTCCACATAACTGGTGGTAGTATTGGTATTGTTCAACAGAATGGTACCCAGGACGACATTCGTGCCATCGCCGTTATTGACCACCGTGGAGCGCTGAATGGAATAGAAATTTGCCCCGGGCGAGGCCGTCCAGTTCAAGGTGACCTGGCCCAGCCCGGGGCTGGCCAGAGAGCCGGAGGGCGTGGCCGTCAAACCTGTGGGGGCGGGGGCAGCCTGGCTGCTGAGGGTGACGGAGGGGGTGGTCTGGTTGCCCGCCGGGGAATTGGCGCTGGCCCCGTTGGCATTAACCGCCTGCACGGCATAGTAATAGGCCGTGCCATTCTGGGCGGTGACGTCGAGCCAGGTGGCGTTATTGGTGCCCGATCCACAAACGGGACCCGGCACACCATTGGTGAGGCTGGTCAGGCCGGCACCGGCGGTGGAGCGGTAGAGGTTGTAACTGGTAGCCCCCGGGGTGACGGGCCAAGTGACCAGATTACAGTGGTTGCCGGGGTAGGCAGTGATGCTGGCGGGGGCGGGGGGCACATAGCCGGTTAATTCCAGACGCAGGTAATCATACATCGCGTGGTTGGCAAAATAGCCGCCCTTGCGCATGTTGATGGTGATGGTGTTGGGCCCGGCTTTGAGCAGGCTGCCGGCGAAATTGAGGCGGTTATCGGAGAAAATGCCGTGCAAGCCCTGGCGGATGGTGGTGTCGCTACCACTGCCCGAGTTGCTGTAGGTGGGAAAATAACCCGTGCTCCCGGCGATTTGTGTGCCATTAACGGCGATCTCCAGCGGTCCTTGATAATCTGAGCACAGGGCAATATAGAAAGATGCCTGGGCCCCGACAGTTGGAGCGGTGGCGAGGGTGAAATTAATGGTGGAGGTGGTGCCATCAAAATTTCCCGCCCCATCCACCAATACGGGCTGGACGTAATTCCAATCAGTTGTCCAGCGGCTTTGCCCAACGACGTAATTCGGTTCAGTTGGAAAATCGAAGGGATATTCCAGATGTTTGCTCCAGATGGGGCTCGGCGCGGTTGCGGTTGGGCCAATATCACTGACCCAATAATCGTCCCCGTGACGAAATTTACCACCCGTCCGGTCTGGATAGCCGATTTCAAACACGGTAGGTCCCACGCGGGCTGGGGTCCAGGTGACCGTTCCCAGGTTGTTGGTTGCACCAGCGGTGACGGTGACGCTGAAGGGGAAGGCGGGAATGTCCAATGAGTTAGGTGCATTGCCGCCCGTTTGATTTTGGGATTGGAAAGTTCCGGCGGCGCCGGGGCCGAACGCGTAGAGGGTATAATTGCCGCCGGCGATGACCTTGGGGATGGTAAAATTGCCGTTGCTGTCGCTCTTAACCCAGTACTGATAGGGCTTAACCCATTCCTGAAAATCATAATTGGCATCCGTGGTCAAGGGTTGGATGATCGCCCCCACGTAGAGATTGGCTGAGGAGGCGTTGGGATTCCCGGTGTCGGCAATTTTCATCTGGCCGGTGATGGTTCCGCGGCCGGCAGCCGGGGTATAATTTGCATTGGTGAACCAGCTGTAGGGCCAGGCGGTCTGTTCGGCGGCGGCTTGGGCCAGGGCGTCGGCACGGAGGGCGCTGGCGGCCGGGGTCATGCCCGTGAGGGCATTGGTGACATTGTTGCAGTAGATGAAATAGGGGCCGTAAACTTTGGTCCATATTTCCCCGGCATTCCAGGAACCGTCATGGCCGCCGCCGTAATGTCCCCCGTTTAGCATGTTGAGAATGGTGGTGCCAATATGTTCCATGAGTTCGCGCTTCAGGGGGCCGCCATTGTAATATTCCGACGTGGCGGAGATGTTCCACAGACCAATGTTTTTACCGCCTGGACCCACACTGCACCATCCCCAGGCCCGTTGTACTCCCAGATCAGCGCTGTATTTGTACTTGTCCTCATACTGGCCCTGATAGATGCCGTTCGTCCAAAGGGACACTTCCACCGGGGCATTCAGCACGCCGATGGCCAGGCCGCCGGAAACTTCCATAAGCCGGTTGCGAGTGTCATCCACGCACATCCAATTGAAGGTGGAACCCGCGTAGATATTGTCCCGGGTTTCACCCATTCCCATAGTGCCATCCATCGCCCGATGGATCCAAATGGGTGTGACATAAAAGCCCGGGGAACCCTTGAGCATGGAAAAATGAATGTCCAGAACCCCGTTGGTGGCCGAAGTGCTGACCAGGTCAATCTCTGCATAGTTGCCCGTATTCGCCACCAGCGAATAGGTGAACGAACCGGTGCCGAAGCCGCCGCTCTCCCAATAGAGCTGTCCGCCATTGTAGCCGCCACTGAGAACCTGCTGGGTTTGGCTGCCGCCGCCGTTGTTGAAGGTATAATTGATTTGGTTAATGGTCGCACCCGCTTTGGTGCAGAGAATGGATAATATTCCATTGGCCATGGTCACGGTACTGCCGCCATCGGTCACGGTGACAGGAGTGGTGGTGCTGATGACCCCGCCGGGAACGTTGGCGGCGGTGGGATTCGCGGTCAGGCAAAGCAAGGGGAGGCCAATCAAGAGAGCCCGGCCGAGCAGGAAATTCATGCAATGGTATTGGATTTGGGCACTTCCCATCTGGCGGGCAGTGACGTGGGCATTGGGACAAAGCTGGAGCCGCTCGAATTCACAACTCTGGTTAGGACAACCTTAAACCAGCTTTTCCGGTTGTCACCGTTGTATTTGTGCATTTGGCCTTGAAATAAACGCACTTGAACGCCTTGCCGGCGGCCTAGGGTTGCACAATTTCCGCCCTTTGAAGGGCGGCCACCGAGGGGGCAGTTCCAAGGGCGGTCCGGGCCTCATCTGTCAGGTAGATGGGCGCGTCCCGACGCAACGGCAGTATTTGCAGTTGTAAATCGCCCGTTAAAATTTCCGGAGCGTAACGTTTCAGACCCAAATCAAAGGTGCGGCCGCTGTAAAAATTGTCCGCGATCAAACGGCCATTTAGCGTCAGGCGGGCCACATCGCCAGTGTAATGCAGGCGCAGGAGGGGGTTTTGGTGGAGGTCAAGTCCGGCGGGCAAGGTGAGGCCCCAGGTGGCGGCGTTGGTAAAATCCGTGTCCGCTGGGGCGACTGGTTTGCGGATGTCGGGGGCAAAGTCGCGCGCGAGGCCGGCGGGTTGGAGAGGGATTAATTTCACCGCCAGAACCGATGGCTGGGGCGGCGATTCAAAATTAACTCCGCCGCCATCCGGGTTTTTCCGCAGGGCCAGGGAATCCGCCTCACTTAACACCACGAGGCGCAGTTCGGCCCCCGTCCGGGTTTGGACCGTAACCGCGATGTTTCGACTCGGTTTCACTTTCTGAAAAACAGCGACCGGGGAGGCGGCCCGGGCCAGACTGGCAGGATCAAACTGGAACTCGGCTGCAATCCCCGGGACGGCGGCAAAATAAACCGTAAGCCCGGCGGCATTGGAAACCTGGCAAACGGGTTGGGCAGTGGCGTAAATCAACCTGGCTCCTGCGAGCTCAAGGTTAAAGGGCCAGAAGAAAAATGAGTCCGCGGGGATCGTTAGCGGCTCATTCGGGAAAATCAGATCGCCACCGGGGAGATGTAGTTGGAACTGCACTCCAGGTTTGGCGGGCAGAGACTGAAGGCGCTGGTAATTATTCACGAAGACAAATCCGTTGGTCCCGTTGGAGCGTGCATCCCAGCGCAGCGTGCTGAGATCATTTTTGTCTGCCGGGCGCGCATCGGGCAGGGCAGGGGGCATCGGAGCGAGCGCAGCGCCAAAGTCGTGCAGGAAGAAATGCAGGCGGCGCAGCCAGAAATATTGGGGGTTCAGCTGGCCGAACTCGCCAATGGGAGCGTTGAAGTCGTAGCTTTTCACGGGCAAATCGTTGGGGTAACCCGTGGCCCGGGATTCCTGGAGGGTGGATAATTTGCCCGCCGGGTTCTGCCCGCCATGGTACATGTAATACCCCAATAGACTGCTGCCGCCGCCCAGTTGGGTCAGGACCACGGCCTCCACATCGCGCGGATCGTAATTCATGCGGCGGTGATAGGAGGCGGGCATGCCGCCGCCCACTTCACAGGTGAGGTGCGGATATTTTTCGGTTCCGGCCGTGTCGCCTGCCACATTTGGTTTTAAGGAGTCACTGCCAATGCCGGTGTCGGTGCGGGTGAATTTGAAGGTGAAGTTTTCCCAGTTGCCTTTGGCCATGGGCTGAAGACTATTCTCCCAAAATCCATCCGCGTAGGCGCCAAATAAGGGCAATAATTCTCCCAATGGCACGGGCCGGCGCATGGCGGGCCAGCCGGTTTTGATATACAGCGGCACGTCAATCCCGGAGTCCACCGCCAGTTTTTTTAACGCCAGCAAGTACTCCGGCGCGCCGCCAAATTCATTGTCCACTTGCACGCCGATGACGGGCCCGCCTTCCTTCCAGAGTTCCCCCGCGAGTTGCTGGCCGATCTGGCCGTAAAGCGCGCGCACGGCGGTCAGAAAATTGGTGTCGGTGGAGCGCAGTTTCCAGTCATTGTGCGCCTGCACCCAATCGGGCAGTCCACCATTGCGCACCTCGCCGTGGCACCACGGTCCACACCGGACTACCACCTGCAAACCGAGTTCCCCGCACGTCTGGAGAAACTCATGCAAATTGCGCTGGCCGGTCCAGTCGAACTGTCCGGCTAACTCTTCGTGATGAATCCAGAAAACGTAGGTGGCCACGATGTCCACCCCGCCGTCCTTCATTTTGATCAGTTCCTCCCGCCACTCGGTGGCGGGACAACGGGAGTAATGAAATTCGCCCATCACCGGAAACACCGGCTGCCCATTGATAAGCAGGCTGCGACTGTTTACCCCAATTTCATCCCCGGCGGGGTTGCGAGTCGAGCCGAGCTTGAAATAGCCCGTGGTGGCCGGCGATGGTGTGGCGATCGTGGCAGTGAGTGGCGCGGCCAAGCTGGCGACTGGCAGGGTTAGAGCCAGACTGAGGGGCGAAAGGAATTGAGCGGGCGTCATGTATATGACGTCCAAGTTACCGATCCGGGATCAATTGGAAATTAAAAAGGGCGCGCCTTACACCACGCGGGCCTCGCCCCGGCCCTTGACGACTTCGCCGATGATCCAAGCGTCATGTTTCTGCGCCTGAATAAATTTCAGGGCCGCCGGTGCCTGGGCTGCCGTGACAATGGCCACCATGCCGATGCCCATGTTGAAAACCTGGTACAATTCCTCGTCCGGCACCCCGCTTTGTTCCGCGATGATCTGGAAAATCGGCAGCATGGACCAAGAACCCTTATGGATGACCACGTCCAGCTTGGCCGGCAGCACGCGCGGGATATTGTCCACAAACCCGCCACCCGTGATATGGGCGAAGGCCTTCACCTGATCCGGGCTGCCCGTGCGGTTGAATTTCTTAAGGAGTTTTTGGACCACGGGGCCGTAGCTGATGTGCTCTTTCAGTAATTCCTGGCCAATAGTGCCTTTCAAACCGGGCACGCGACTGGTGGGTTTGAGCCCCAACTGTTCAAAGAAAATTTTGCGTCCGAGCGAATAGCCATTCGTATGCAGGCCGCTGGAGGCGATGCCAATGACGACATCCCCGCGCTTCACGGTCTTCTGGCCATTGAGCATCTTGCGCTTTTCCACGACGCCGACAATGGTGCCGCTCACATCATATTCCCCGGGCTGGTAAAAGCCGGGCATTTGGGCCGTTTCGCCGCCGATCAGGGCGCAACCATTCGCGGCACAGGCGCGGGCAAAACCTTTGATGATGTCCGTAAAAACATGCGGTTCGAGTTTGCCGGTACCCAGGTAATCAAGGAAGAACAGTGGTTCCGCGCCCAGCACCGCGATGTCATTGACGCAATGATTCACGAGATCCGCGCCAATGGTGTCGTGGCGGTCCAGGGTGAAGGCAATCTTGAGTTTGGTGCCCACGCCGTCCACCGAGGAAACGAGGATGGGCTGGTGGTATTTTTTGACATCGAGCGCAAACAAGCCCCCGAAGCCACCGACCTTGCCAAGCACCTCACGGCGGTGGGTGGAGGCGAGTAATTGCGGTAACGTGGCTTTGACCTTGTTACCCAAATCAATATCGACGCCGGCGGCGGCGTAGGCTTTTTGTTTCATTCGGCAGCTATTAAAACGCGAAACCGCCTGCCGGGCGAGAAAATTTCACAGCCCGGCGGCGCTTGCCCAGGTCAATTTTTTAAAGACTGTTGCGCAGTACCGAATCCCGTTGCGCCCAGTCGGGGTTGGGATTCGGAAAATCCAGGTTGTAATTCAAACCGCGGCTCTCGGGCCGCATCAGGGCGCAACGAACGATCAACTCCGCGACCGTGGCGATGTTGCGCAATTCCAGGAGATCGCTGGTAACCTTGAAATTCCAGTAGTATTCATGGATTTCTTGCTGGAGGTTCAACAGGCGAGATTGGGCGCGCAGCAGGCGTTTATTCGTGCGCACAATGCCCACATAATCCCACATGAGCCGGCGAATTTCATCCCAGTTGTGCGACACGACGACCAGTTCGTCCGCATCGGTGGCGCTGCCTGCCTGCCACAGGGGGATGGGGTAGTCGACCGCAAGCTGGGGTTGGGCCAGGACTTTTTGGGCGGCGCGGTGGGCACAGACCAGGGCTTCCAGCAGGGAATTGCTGGCCAGGCGGTTGGCGCCGTGCAACCCCGTGCAGGCGGCCTCGCCCACGGCGTAGAGGCCGGCAATTTCCGTTTCGCCGTCCACGTTGGTGACCACCCCCCCGCATTGATAATGCGCGGCGGGTACTACCGGTATGGCTTCCTTGGTAATGTCAATCCCGTATTGCAGACAGGTTTTATAAATATTCGGAAAATGATCGATGATGAAGCGTGCAGGTTTATGCGTGATGTCCAGGAGCACATGATCAACCCCGCTTTTTTTCATCTCACTGTCAATCGCCCGCGCCACGATATCCCGCGGAGCGAGAGATTTTAGCGGATGCTGGTCGTCCATGAATGCCCGGCCGTCCAGGGTCTTGAGCACGCCGCCTTCGCCCCGGACCGCCTCGCTAATCAGAAAAGATTTGGCCTTGGGATGATACAGGCAGGTTGGGTGAAACTGGACAAACTCCATGTTGGCCACCGCCGCGCCCGCGCGGTAGGCCATGGCCACGCCGTCGCCCGTGGCAATGTCGGGATTGGTGGTGTAGAGGTAAACTTTGCCGCAACCGCCCGTGGCCAGGAGCGTCACTGGCGCGGTGAAGGTTTCCACGCGGTTTTTTCGCTTGTCCAGCACATGCGCGCCCAGGCAACGGTTTTCCCCGACGTAACCCAGCTTCTGGCTGGTGACGAGGTCAATGGCCACATGGTCCTCGAAAATGCGAATGTTCGGCTGGGCGGCCACGGCCGCCAGCAGGGCGTGCTCGATTTCCCGGCCGGTGACGTCCTTGGCGTGGAGGATGCGGCGCTTGGAATGGCCGCCCTCGCGGCCCAGGTCCAGTTCCCAGTCGCCCGGCGCACTGGGGATTTCCCGCTCGGTGAACCGCATGCCCAGTTCGATCAATTGCTCAATCCGGGCCGGGCCCTCCTCCACGATGGTGCGCACGACACTTTCGTGGCACAAACCCGCGCCGGCCACCAGTGTGTCGCGCACATGCAGCTCGAAGGAGTCTTCCCGGCTGGTGACGGAGGCAATACCGCCTTGGGCGTAATTGGTATTCGATTCCGCGCGGTCTTTTTTGGTGACGATGGCCACCCGTCCGCGCTGGGCAACCTTGAGCGCAAAGGTCAGGCCTGCAATGCCACTGCCCAGCACGAGATAATCAAACTGTTTCATCTTGCCTGTTAGCATCCCACAGGTGGCCCGAAAAATCAAAAAAACCTAATATTTGGGCCGGCTAAAAATTAGAGCCGCGCATTGTCAATCAACCGGGTTTTGCCAAAAAAGACCGCGAGGGCCATCTGGTGGCCGCGTTGCACCTTGCTGACCGGCTGCAGGGTGAGGGGATCAAAAAACTCCAGATAATCCAAGCGGGCCAGCGGTGCGGCGGTGAGGAATTCCTGGAGGTCCGCTTTTAAACGCGCGGCGGCCACCGGTTTGCTTTTCACGGCCAGTTTCGACGCTTCCAAGGCATGAAACAAGATGGTGGCCTGGGCGCGTTCCTCCGCATTGAGATATTGATTGCGCGAACTCAGGGCCAGCCCGTCGTCGGCGCGCAAGGTGGGGGCGATGATCAGTTTGATGGGGAAATTCAGATCCTCCGTCATGCGCTGCAGGACGGCTGCTTGCTGGTAATCTTTCTGGCCAAATACGGCAACTTCCGGGAGCACGAGGTTGAACAACTTGGCCACCACGGTGGTCACACCACAAAAATGGGTGGGGCGCGAGGCTCCTTCCATGCCCTGGGCCAGGCTTTCTTCCACCACAAAAGTGCTGTAAGCCCCCTCGGCCTTGCCCGGATACATCTCGGCATTATCCGGGGTGAACAGGACATCCACCCCGGCGGTCTGACAAAGTTGGGTGTCGCGTGGCAAGTCACGCGGGTATTTGGCGAGATCCTCTTTAGGACCAAATTGGGTGGGGTTTATATAGATGCTGGCAACCACCAGTCCCGCCTGGCCGACCGCCTGGCGGGCGCGCTTGACCAGACTTAAATGCCCGTCATGCAGGTAACCCATGGTGGGTACCAGCGCCACCCGGGTGCCCGCCCGGCGCCATTTCAATGCCAGGCGTTGCATGGCCGCCACGGAAGATACAATTTTCATCACGGGCCAAGTTACCCGTGAAAGGGCGGCAAACCAAACAAAAAGCCGCCAGGTGGCGATGACCACGCGGCGGCGTTGATGGGCGGCTAGCGGTGGGAATTACCGGCGCAGAAAATTCAGCGGGGAACTCTGCGGCATTTCATGCGCACAGGGCTGGTTGATCGGCGCGTCCGGCACCCGGTCATTGGGGGTGACCACCTGGTTGGCCAGCATCCAGGCTTCCACTTCTTCGCCGCTAATATCCGGCAGCATGTGGCCGTTGATTTCCACGCAAGGGCTCAGCATTTGGCCGGTTTTTTCAATCATTTCCTGGCGTTGTAAGGGATTATTGATGATGTCGCGATCTTCAAACGGCAGGTCGTATTTGCGCAACACCGCGCGCACGCCCTGGCTCCACCCGCAGGAAGGTTTTAAATAGGCGATAATTTTAGGTTTGCTCATAATGTGTAAAAATTGCTGTTTACGATGCCAATAGAGTGCCATATCCCGGATGGAGTGGCAAATTTTTTAGCCGCCGGCTTGGACTGCCCTAGGTGCGAGAAACATCGCCGCCAGACCGCAAGCGTCCGAAGTCTATGGTCCAAGGTCAAAACCTGGCAAAGTTACGATCGGGCACGATTAGGTGCGATTCAGCTTTCCAAGCCAATTACGCCGGGTAAGGGGACGCAGCCGATAGGGTGGGCTGGCAGGTCTCAGCCTTTGACCTGGCTTCGGAGGAGGAATTGATTGCACGCAACCCCATGGACGCGGTCGAAGTGGGTGAAGGCTTGGCCTAGGATCCGCGCGCAGCTCAAATGGACGGACCCGGAGAAGATTTTGGAGGATGTCAAAAGGCAGGCCGATAAATCCTAACTTGAACCGCTGTTCAGGCTTTTCAAAGGGGTGGGGCAGGCCGAGGCCATTGATTTTGCTGGAGGCGGGGTGGTCTGGCAGGCGAACCGCCTCCAGTTCATCAGGCAGAAGACGTGGAAACCCTTCACGGTCCCAATTTAACCCGAACTCCGAAATTAAAACGGCCGGTCGGCATCAATCTCTTGGGCATAAACGCTTTGGAAAAATCTCACCAGACCACTGCGGGTATGCCGGCGATTTTTCCAAAGTGTTTCTGCGCCAACATCTTAACGCATCCCAGCCATTTTAATTTCGGAGTTCGGGTTAAACGACCCCACCCTCGACATGGACCAGTTTCCCCCTTAGACTTAATTCCTCATGAACGGAACCATTGAATTAACCATTTTGATGCCCTGTCTCAATGAGGCGGAAACGCTGGCCCGCTGTATTGAAAAAGCCAAAACCGGCCTGGCCCGGGCGGGTGTGCCGGGCGAAATTCTCATTGCCGATAATGGGAGCACGGATGGTTCCCAGGCCATTGCGGAAAAATTGGGAGCCCGCTTGGTGGCCGTCGCGGCCAAGGGCTACGGCAATGCCCTGCGGGGCGGCATTGAGGCGGCCCGGGGCGAATGGATTGTCATGGGTGACGCCGATGATAGTTACGATTTTGCGGAAGTGGACCGCTTTGTAAAACGGTTTCAAGCGGGCGATGAGTTGGTGATGGGCTGCCGGCTGCCCTCCGGGGGAGGACGGATCATGCCCGGGGCCATGCCGTGGAAAAACCGGTGGATCGGCAATCCGGTGCTAACCACCATTGGTCGCGTGTTTTTCAAATGTCCCGCCCATGATTTTCATTCTGGCCTGCGTGGTTTTACCCGCACGGCCTATTACAAAATGGAGTTGCAAACCACCGGCATGGAATTTGCCTCCGAAATGGCCATAAAAGGCACCCTGAAAGGCTTGAAAATTTCGGAAGTGCCGATCACCCTGCACAAGGACGGGCGCTCGCGTCCACCCCATTTGAAACCCTGGCGGGATGGCTGGCGGCACTTGCGGTTCATGTTGCTGTACTCGCCCCGCTGGCTGTTCCTGATCCCCGGGGCGCTGCTGCTGCTCGCCGGAACGGCCCTCGCCAGCGTTCTCTCGTTCGGGAACCTCAAACTGGGCGGGGTGGTTTTGGATGTGGGCGCATTGGCGGTCGCGTGCATGACGGTGATCGTGGGATTTCAACTGGTGGCCTTTGCTTTTTTCACCAAGGTGTTTGCCATCGCCGAAAAGCTGCTGCCGGAGGATCCCAAACTGAATGGCTGGTTTAAAACCATGACCTTGGAAAAAGGCCTGATGGTTGGCCTGTTGGTCCTTTTGGCGGGTTTGATCCTGCTGGGACATGCGGTGTGGATCTGGCAGCAAACTGGTTTTGGTCAACTGACCCCCACCGAAAATTTGCGGCGGTTGATTCCTGCGGTCACGCTCGTGGTACTGGGCATCCAGAATATATTCTCCAGCTTTTTCCTGAGTGTGTTGGGCCTGAAAACCGTCTCCCGCAAACCCCCCGGGTTATAAGTCCCTGCGGGATGATGCCAATGAAAAACGCCGTGCGAATCATCCCTGCCCTGCTCGCTCTGGCACCATTGCTGGCGGGGGCCATGATGGGCACCGCCCGGGGTGCCGAATATGAGCTGCAATCACCCGATGGTCACTTGACCATAACCGTTTCAGATGTGTCCGGACTTCATTATGAAGTCCGTTGTGATCACCAAACGCTGCTGGCCCCGTCAGTACTCGGCCTGGAATTCCGCGATGGCACCCGGCTGGGTCCGGCGGCGGCGATCACGGGGACTCTGAAGGCCAGGCACAATGGCACTTGGGAAAATCGTTTTGGCAAACGCCGCACCGTGCGGGATCACTGGCGCGAATTACGTCTCACCCTGGAGGAAACCAACCAAATCCCGGCCCGGCAATTTGGCCTGATCGTAAGGGCCTATGATGATGGGGTGGCTTTCCGCTATGATTTACCGGTGGCTTCCGGGCTGGACCATTTTGTACTCACCCACGAACTGACCGAGTTTCGGTTTAGCGATAATTACCCGTGCTGGGCTGGGGAGGAATCCAGTTGCGCGGAAAACCACTATCCCGCCACTACGCTGGCCGCGATACCCGCCACCAATGCGGCTGGTCACCGGTATGAAAGCGTGTTGCCGCTGCTGGTGACCACGCCCACTGCCTACGTGGCCATCGCCGAGTCCGACCTGCTGGACTGGGCGGGCATGTTTGTTTCCGGCACCGGGTCGCCCGCCGTGCAAACCACCCTCGCCGGGCGCCAGGATCACCAGGGCTTGGTGGCATCCACGGTGCCCCGGGTCAGTCCGTGGCGCGTTTTAATGATCGGCCGGCACCCGGCGGACCTCATCAACTCGGATCTGATTGCCAATCTCGCGACGCCCAGCCAACTGGCCGACAGTTCCTGGGTGAAGCCCGGTATCAGCGCCTGGGATGCCTGGTGGACGGGGGTAAATCCCAGCCTGCCGCAGTACACCGGCGTGGCCGCGCGCGGCGATACGCGCTCGCATGAGGAGTATATTGATTTTGCGGCCGAGATGGGCTGGCCCTATCAATTGGTGGACTGGCATTGGTATGAGCACGATCCGACGCAGCCCTTGCCGTTGGTGAACATCCCGGCTGTGCTGGCCCACGCCCGGGAAAAGCACGTGCAAGAGTTTGTCTGGATGCATTCACAGGATCTGCACCACGTTGGTTTTGAAAAAGTCTTTGCCACCGTGGCAGCCTGGGGAGCCGTCGGGGTAAAGGTGGATTTCATGAACAGCGACAGCCAGGAGACGGTGCAATGGTATGCCGCCGCCCTCGCCGCCGCCGCACAATATCATTTGATGGTGGATTTTCATGGGGCTTACAAACCCACCGGTCTCGCCCGCACCTACCCGAATTTTATCACGCAGGAAGGGGTGCTGGGCAATGAGTATAACAAACTCCCCGGCGGCCAATGTACCCCGCTGCACACCATCACCCTGCCGTTTACGCGGGGTTTGTTGGGGCCCATGGATTTCACCCCCGGTGGTTTTCTGAACCGCGCCCCCGATGATTTCCACGTGACCTATCCCGCCGAGGTCATGGGCTCCCGTGCGCGGCAACTCGCCATGACGGTGATCTACCAAAGCCCGTTGCTCGTCTTGTGCGACAGCCCCGCCAATTATCGCGGTCAACCTGGGATTGAATTTTTCCGGGGTCTGCCCACGGTGTGGGATGACACCGTGGTGCCGGTGGCCGAGGTCGGCCGGTCCATGGTCATTGCCCGCCGTGCGGGAGATCGCTGGTATTTAGCCGCCATGAACGGGGATGACGCGACCACCCTCCAGGTGCCGCTGACTTTTTTGGGGCGGGGTGATTGGACCCTGCATCGTTTTGCCGACCAGGCTGACGGCCATGATTATCAGGCCATCTTGCAGACCCGGGAAACCGTGAACCGCCACACCTTATTGCCCCTGAGTCTCCTGCCCGCTGGTGGCTTTGCCGCCGTATTGAGTCCAGCCGGCCACCGCCCTTGACACGGTACCCCACCCGGTTTGGTGGTGAATGATTTAAAAATGAAAAAAAACTCCATCCACCTGATGGCCGCTGGGATGTGGCTTTCCTTGAGCCTGAACGTCGCCACGGCGGCTGAACCTTTGGCGGCGGGGTTTGCCTCGCCCCCAGCCTCGGCGCGGCCCTGGGTATATTGGTATTTCATGGATGGCAACATGTCCCGCAGCGGCATGACGGCCGATTTGGAGGCCATGAAACAGGCTGGCATTGGCGGCGCCATTTTTCTGGAGGTCAACATCGGCATTCCGCGCGGCCCGGTGGACATGATGAGCCCGGAATGGTTGAAACTCGTGGGTTATGCGGCAAAGGAGGCCGATCGTCTGGGAATTCAATTGGCCTTGGGCACGGGCCCTGGTTGGTGCGGCACCGGAGGACCGTGGGTCACCCCCGAACTCTCCATGCAACACCTCGTCGGCAGCGAAACCAAGGTGACCGGCCCCCTGGACTGGTCCGGCGTGCTGCCGCGCCCGCTGCCGCGGGAGCCTTATTTCGGCGAGGGCACCCTCACGCCCGAACTCAAAAAGGTCTGGCAGGAATATTATGTCGATGAAGCCGTGCTGGCCTTTCCCACTCCGCCAGGCCAGAGCCGGCTGGCCGATGCCGATGCCAAGGCCATCTATTACCGGGATCCCTTTTCTTCGAAAGTCGGCGTGGCCCCGTTTCTGCCCGCCCCGGCGGAATTCCCCGACCTGCCCGCCGGTCAATGCCTGGATGCCAGCCGGCTCATTAATCTGACCAGCCATTTAGCACCGGACGGCCGGTTGACCTGGACCGTGCCCCCGGGAAACTGGACAATTCTGCGTCTGGGCCGGACCACCACCGGCCAGACCACCCGCCCCGCCCCGCGACCCGGCCTGGGGTTGGAATCGGATAAATTTGCCGCAGCCGCCCTGGATGCGCACTTTGCGGCCTTCACCCAAAAAATCTTGGATCAGGCCGGCCCGCATACCAACCATTACGGCGGCATCACTATGCTGCATTTCGACAGTTGGGAAATGGGCGCGCAAAACTGGTCGCCGGCCTTTCGCGCGGAATTCCGCCAGCGGCGCGGCTACGATCCCCTGCCCTATTTACCGGCGCTGCTGGGGCGGGTCGTCAACCGCCCGGAAATCTCCGAGCGCTTTTTGTGGGATCTGCGCCACACCGCGTCGGAATTGGTGGTGGAAAACCATCTAGGCCACCTGGCGACCCTCGCACACCAGCATGGGCTGACCCTTTCCTGTGAACCATACGACCTGAATCCCGCCGGCGATTTGACCTTGGGCCGGGTTGCCGATGTGCCGCAGTGTGAGTTTTGGCATTTGGGTTTTGATTCCACCTACAGCGTGTTTGAAGCGGCTTCCATAGCCCACACCTGCGGCCGGCCAATCGTGGCCGCCGAGGCCTTTACCAGCGAGCCGGGTGAAAACTGGCAGGCCGATCCGGCTTCGCTCAAGGCCCAGGGCGACTGGGCTTTTTGCACCGGCGTGAACCGGCTGGACTTTCACCGGATGCAGCACCAGCCCACCACCAACCAGTGGCCGGGCATGACCATGGGACCCTATGGCGTTCATTGGGACCGCACCCAAACCTGGTGGGACATGGTGCCCGCCTACCATGAATATTTGGCCCGCTGTCAGTACATGCTCCAACGCGGCGTCACCGTAGCCGATGTCTGCTTCCTGGCCGCCGAGGGGGCGCCCCACGTTTTCCGTCCGCCACTGTCCGCCGCCACCGGAACCTACCCGGATCATACGGGCTATAATTTTGATGGCTGCGCGCCCGAAACCCTCCGTGAACGTGCCACGGTCAAGGCCGGCAAGCTGGTGTTCCCGGGTGGAACCACCTATCAAATACTGGTGCTCCCAGAAGTGACCACCATGACCCCCGATTTGTTGGAGAAAATTGCCAGCCTGGTGCACGCCGGCGCCACTGTATTTGGTCCGCCACCCGTAAAATCACCCAGTCTCCAAAACTATCCGCAGTGCGACGCCCGGGTGCAAAAGATCGCTGCAGAATTATGGGGCGATTGCAATGGCCAAACGGTTTTTGCCCACCCCTACGGTCATGGCCGGGTGCTGTGGCGGTCCACCAGCCACCCACCGATGAATCAATATGGTGAGTATGGCGCCATCACCAATGTCCTGGGAAGTGACGGACTGCCGCCCGATTTCAGCTCCGATGGGCCCATTCGTTTTACCCATCGCAACGACCACGACACGGAAATTTACTTTGTGGCGAACAGCCAGGAGCACTGGGTGGATGCCCAGTGCCAGTTTCGTGTGACCGGCCGCCAGCCGGAACTCTGGAATCCGCAAACCGGTGAATCCCGCCCCTTGCCGCAATATACCACCCAAGCGGGCATCACGACTATCCCCCTGCGTTTCGAACCCTTGGAATCTTGGTTTGTCATCTTTCGCCAGCCCGCTCAACCGCCCCAGACGGGTGCGAAAAATATGGCCAGCCTTCAACCCTTGGGATCCACCCCCACCAGCCGGCCGTCACTGCAAATTATCAAAGCCACCTACGCCGCCGTGGATGGAGCCGGCCAGCACGATGCGACCGCTCCCGTCACCGCCGCCGTCCATGACGGACGACTCAGCTTGGGCGTGGCCAACGAAACCTTCGGCGCCGATCCCGCGAACAATCGCCTCAAACAGTTACGGGTGGAATATGTCACGGCCGGGACGGCCAACACCACCGTGGTTCCCGAACACGGCTGGCTGTCGCTCAGCGCCGGCTGGCCGGTTGCCGGGCCTTGGGAGGTGGATTTTGATGCTAAATGGGGCGGGCCGCACAAAGTCACTTTCGAGTCATTGGCGGATTGGAGCCAGCGTGCGGAGCCCGGCATTAAATATTACTCAGGCACGGCGACTTATCGAAAATCCCTGATGTTGCCAACCGGACGGCCTATGCAAGGCCAAAAATATTACCTCGACTTGGGGGTGGTGAAAAATCTCGCCCACGTCCGTCTGAACGGCCGCGATTTGGGCGTCCTCTGGTGCGCCCCCTGGCGGGTGGAAATCAGTGCGGCGCTCCAGCCCGGGGCGAATGATCTGCAGATCGAAGTCGCCAATCTCTGGCCGAACCGCCTGATCGGCGACCAAGCCTTGCCGGAAAACCAACGTTTCACCACAACCACCTTGAATCCTTACCATGCCGATTCACCGCTGCTGCCCTCGGGCTTGCTGGGGCCAGTGACCATTTTGACCAGTCGTCCATGAATGAATGGCCAGCCTGCGAAGGGGAAAAAAGCAAAAAACCCTTTATTGTATTAATATAATAAAGGGTTTTAAAAGTGGTGCCCACGACAGGACTTGAACCTGTACGATGTTACTCACTAGAACCTGAATCTAGCGCGTCTGCCAATTCCGCCACGTGGGCTTGCCTGTCAACGATCAGATGATAGCAACGTCACTGCTGACGAGTATAGCCCCCGAGCCGTTAGGTCAGGAACATCGTTAACAAGTACAATTATGCCCGGGAAAATTCCAAAGGCAAGCGGTTTCGGGAATGGTTTTCTGCAAGGCTCTGTCACTGGACCAGGGGCTTGCCCATAAGGTAATCATCCATCACAAAACCACCACCAATGTCGGCGACCACGGATTCGGTGACCGCATAACCCTGGCGTTCGTAAAACACCAGGGCCCGCAAATTTCTTTTGTTAACCGCGAGCCGCAGACTGTGCGCACCAAGCCGCGCCGCTTCCATTTCACAATGGTGCAATAATTGTTTACCCAAGCCGCAGCCATGCCTTTCTGGCCGGAGGTAAAGTTTATGCAGCTTAAATATTCCGGCGTGGTTGGTCGGCCCGACCGCGGCGAAGCCGGTCAAATGGCCATGGAGCAGCAGTTGGTAAAAGCGAATGTTTTCCTGGTGAACTTCCGCATGCAAGCTTGCCGGAGCATACATCCGGGCCAGCATGTAATCAATTTGTTCCCGGGAAATGATACCGGGATAATGCGCACGCCAAATCTGGCCAGCCAATTCCGCAATGTCGCTGAGTTGCTGCCCGGTATTAACCACCTGGATACTCACGGCTGCTGGGTCCATAGAGTTATGGCGCAATCTTGTTTCCGCCGTCCCTCCCGCCGGTTCAGGCGGTCTTTTCGAGTGCCGCCCAGGATTTGGGTAGATTTTTCCGCACCTCAATGCCCTCAAACGGTTTCCCCTGGCGCGCACCCGTTTTTTGCGCCCAAACCGCCATCTTTGCCACGCCGTCGGTCAGGCTGACATTTTTGATGAGATCGCCAAAATACTTTTGCACCTTGGCGTGCGCCGAATAGGCGTGGACCACTTCATTGCGCGCCTCCAGATGCTTGATCTGGGGCGCCACGCCCATGGCCCGGGAGACGACCGTGGCCAGTTCCGCCACCGTGTAGGCCTTGTCGGCCCCCACATTGAAAACCTGATTATACGCGTCCGGCCGGGTGATGCTCGCGGCAAGCACCGGTGCCACATCATCAATATAGCTGAAGGCCCGCGTTTGCTGGCCGTCGCCAAAAATCGTCATCGGCTGGCCCTGCATGATCTGGTTCATGAAAATTCCGATCACGTTGCGGTAGCGGTCGCCCAAATTTTGGTTTTCGCCGTAAACATTATGGGGACGGAAAATGACATGGTTCAACCCAAACATCTCGTGCGCTTCGCGCAGATCCATTTCCACGGCGTACTTGGCAATCCCATACGGATCTTCCGGCTGCGGCACCGCCTCCTCGATCATGGGCAATTGATTGCGCCCATAAACCGCAATCGAAGAGGTGAAGACAAAACATTTCACCTGGTGATTCACCGAAGCATTGATCAAATTGACACTGCCCAGCAAATTATTGGTGTAATTGAAATGCTTAATAAAATGGCTCAATCCCTCCGCCGCATAGGCCGCCAGGTGAAACACATATTCAAATTGATGGCGGGCGAACAAGTCATTGACCAGTTTGACATCCGTGATGGAGCCCTCCACAAACTGCACCCCGGCCGGCACATGATCCAGAAAACCACCACTGAGATCATCCAACCCCACCACCTGGTAACCTTGCAACAATAAATGGCGGCACACATGCGAACCGATGAAGCCTGCCGCACCCGTGACCAATACCTGAGAATTCATGCCGGCAATCTAACGCTGAGCAAAATTTTTGACGAGCTTAAATCCAAGATCCGTTCCGTCATTTTTTATTGGTCTGCCGGCAACCGCCCAGGCTGGCGGCCACCAGCAACCCCTCCGACTTACCGTTGGAAACTTCAAACTCTTGGCTTGATGGGGGGACCATCCCGAAGGGCCTTGCAGAAGGTGCACCAAGAGCAAATGGCCGGCCAGCTCCCCATCCCACTTAAGGCTGATTGTAAAACAAGCGGTAAAAACTGTTCGATTTCTGGATGGGGAAAATATCGAGATACTGGCTTCCCACCAAAGACGGCAAGTTTGTCACCGGCATCCAATTCGTAGCGTTGAGCCGGCTGGCGGTTTGCATTACAAACCCGCCAGGATTGGTTGGCCAAAACAGATGCAATTGGCTGCCGGCGCGCGATCCCATCAAGGCCGGGGCATTGATGACATTGATGGTGTTGGCCTGCCCGACATCCCCCAAACCATCATCCGCCTGTAATACCAGGTTGGAGCCCGCTTGAACCACCGTCACCAGGCCAGTCCAACTTCCGTTGATAAAGGCCCCCGACATTGCGGGCTGGATGGGCATCCCGGCGGTGCAACTCAAACTTACCGTGCCATTAAAATTAGTGACCAGCCCATTCGTCGAGTTTTGCGCCTGCAAAATCGTCAAGAACGGGAATCGCGCAAAGCGGGGCGAAGGGATCTGGCTCCAGGCGAAGTGATCCTGAAAATGCACCTTGAGTGACGCATTGGAACTTACCGCGACCCCGGCCAAGTTGGAGATGACCACCAGGTAATTGCCTGCATTGGCGGGTTGCGTATTCAAAATGGTGTAACTCCACGAGGTCGCCCTGGTGATGGGGTTGTTGGTCGAATTTAAATACCATTGGAACGCCAGGGGGGCCGCACCGGTAGCTGCCACCTTAAAAGTCGTGGTCGTGCCGGCTTTCACGTTAACACCGAGTGGCTGCGCCACAATTAGGGGTGGGGATAGAAAAGTTAGCGTGGCATTGGTGCTGTTGGTTTGCCCATAGGTATTGGTGATAAAGACGGAGTAATTCCCCGCCTGCGCCGTTTGGGTGGTGGCCAAAGTGACCGAGGCATTCGTCGCATCCGCCAGGATATTGGTGGCTTTAAAGAACCATTGATAAAACAAGGGGCCAGTGCCAGTGGCGGCCACATAAAAACTGGCAGATTTCCCCAGTAACACCACCTGGTTAGTCGGTTGGACGGTGATGACCGGCGGAAATCCCCATACCGTCAGCCGGGCATCGGTGCTGAGCACTGAACCCAAGCTGTTGCTGACCTGCACGCTGTACTTGCCGGCCTGATTGAATTGCACATTCGCCAGGGTCAGCGATGAGTTGGTTGCCCCGCTAATATTGGTGCCTTGAAACTTCCATTGATAAACCAGCGGGCTCGTCCCAGTGGCACTTGCCGCAAACACCGCCAGACTGCCCAAACGCACGGTGAGGTTGGTTGGCTGGCCGGTAATTGTCGGCGGGGCATTTACCACCAAGACCGCATTGCTGCTGAACCCAACGCCCAGGGCATTGGTCACCGCCAACTGGTAAGTTCCGGACTGGGTCAGTTGTGCATTCGTCAGCACCAATAAGCTATGGGTGGCCCCCGCCAAAGGAAGGCCTTGAAAAAGCCATTGATATTTTTGGCTGGGCATGCCATCCGCGATGGCCGCCACTGCCACGGTGCTGCCGGCCAGAACGGTCTGCCCGGCCGGTTGGGTGAGAAACACTGGCGGGGTAAAACATTTGCCGTTCACTCCGGCCTGTTGGATGGCTTGAATCTCGTTTGCATCCAGGGCGCGGTTGTAAATGGCCAACTCATCCATGGAACCACCATAAGACCTGACACCGTTGACGTTTGGAACAGAACTCCGGCCAATATTCAGGGCATAAGTTGTCTGGGGAATAAAGCTGCCGAGGTTTTGTGCGGCCACCACCAAGCCGTTTAAATAAAGGAATGCCTCGCCGCCTGGCTTGTCATAGGTCAGGGCCACATGCTGCCAATTATCCACGTCCAGCAATCCAATCGCCGACTCGATCAAGTGATCGTTCCCCTGCGTATCTTTCAAATTGGCATGCAAACGGCCGTCTGCCCAGAATTGCAAACCATTCGTGGTGCTGGCATCCCATTCCACAATCGGACCACCCTGCCCGCTCACCTCCGCCAAACTGGGCTGAACCCAGCCCTCGATCGTAATGCCGGTGCCCGTGGCACCAATATCCAGACTGGGCGAGGCAGGCACGCTCAGGTAATTGGTACGACCGTCAAAAGCAAACGCGTCCCCTACTTCCCCCGCGGTGTAAGCCACCGCGCCACGGGAGATGCCACTGTTGAGGCCAAGGGTGTCGATGGTATTGTCTTCCGCCGCCCACCATCCGGCCATGCCCGGCGGCACGGAGGCCCCACCCGTTGGAGGGATGATCGTGAGCTGGGCATTGGAACTCATCACCATGCCAAACGCATTCGTCACCACCACCGCGTAGGCTCCAGCCTGACTTGGTTGCACACCGTTGAGACTGAGCAAATCATTCGTGGCCCCGGGCAGCATGGCACCTTGGTAGAACCACTGATATGCCAGCGGTCCGGAACCGGTGGCATTCACGGCGAAATCAACGGTGGCACCCACCGGAGTGGTTTGACTGGGGGCTTGCGTGACAAGCAGCGGTGGCGCAAAACACTTCCCCCCACCGCCCGCAAGGTAGATCGCCTGAATTTCGTTGGTGGTCAACGCCCGGTTGTAAATAGCCAGTTCATCCATTAATCCAACGTACATCTCGCCCACTCCGGCGATCGCCGCGGTTCGCTGCCCAATATTCAATGCATAGGTGGTTTGCGGGACAAATGAACCCAAATCAAGCATGGCTACCAGGCTGCCGTTCAGGCAAATGCAGGCATTGCCACTGTGCTGCTCATAGGTGAGGGCCACATGCTGCCAATGATTAGTCTCCAGCAAGCCATCAAGCGCCTGAATCGGATGATGATTGCCATTTATGTCCACAATATCGCCAGATAGCGTTCCATCCGCCCAAAATTGCAAGCCACTTGCGGTGGGGGAATCCCATTCCATCAGTGGGCCGCCCGGCCCATGCACATTCAACGCCGAGGGTTGGATCCAGCACTCAATCGTGATCCCAGTGCCGTTCGCCCCGATATCCAGGCTGGGGGAGGCCGGTACCGCGATATCACTGGTGCTGCCATCAAACCCAAACGCCTGACCCGCCTCGCCGTTGGTGTATGTGATGTCCCCCATGGGAGTGCCATTATTCTGGCCCAAAAGGTCCACGCCATTGCCTTCCGCCGACCACCAACTCACCAAACCCGCCGGGGTCGGATCACAGGAAGCCGGCGAAATTACCCGCACCACCGCGTTGGAACTTTTGACTGTGCCGAAGGCATTCGAAATGCGAACCCGATAATTCCCGCTTTGATCAAGTCGAGCCTTCGCCAAAGTCAGCCAGGCATTGGTGGCCCCGGGTAGATTCGTACCGTTATCCGTCCATTGGTAATACAAGGGTGGGGAGCCAGCGGCCAGCACGTGCAAGGTCAGGGTAATTCCGTCCACAACAGTCTGGCTTTGGGGCTGGGTGATCAGGAACGGCGGGGTGGGCTGTGCCGGGCCCACCAAGGCATCGATCAAACTTTGCCCGGCCGGGGTTCCCCAACCAGTGCAGAGATCATAGCCAGGTACGGCATAAAAAGCGGTGGGACTGTCCACACTGGTATTGTTTCCATTGCTAATGTCATGAAACAGGCTCGGATAATTCGTCGCCTCGCCTAAGGCATATATCGCCGGATTGATAAATCCCGCAGGGGCCGACTGATTATTCACTCCCTGCTGGTTGAGCAACGCCGTAAATCCCGCCCACAAAGGTGCGGCGCAACTCGTACCGCCAAAAATGCCGTTTGTGCCGTTGCCGTAGCAGACATAAACATTGTCCGCCACCATGGCCACGTCGGGCAGGTTACGTTGAAGAAGGGACCCCTGATTTTGGCTCATATCCACCCCCTGCTGCCACGCCGGGATGGGGTAGGCTGCGCTAATCCCCCCGCCGCTGCCGTTTGTCCCATCCTCGTGCCACACCGTTTCGGCCGCCCAAGTCCCATCCGCACCCGTGCTTAAGGTCGTCCCACCCACAATGGTGATGTTAGCATCATCGCTCGGGGGCGTCACCTTGTCCCCCCAGGCCCCATCGTCTCCCGAGGCGTTGAAAAACGACTGTCCCTGGGCAGCGAACTGCTGAAAGATTTGTTCGGTGGTAGGATCCACCGGAAAAGCCCAGGAGGAACTGAGTTGTTGCGCCGTGTCATCCGTCGCCATCCGGTTCAAAATGTCATCGGGCACCGTCCCCTCATAGACCAGCACCCGTTGCAAACCCGGAGCCATGGCGAGCGTCATTTCGATGTCGAGGGAACATTCGTCATTGGCCATGCCCGGACCACCATCGTAATTATCCACCAAAACGGCCGTCACCGGCACAGCGGGCATGCCCACCAGGTTTTCGTAACGGGCGATATCAGTGGCAAAAAAACCGGAGCTCAACTGCAATAGCCCCACTTGTTGCCCCAGACCGGTCAGGACCGTGCCCGGCACATAAGCCCGGCGAAAATCATTGCCCCAATACGCCCCGCCCGGGGCCGAACCCAGCCAGGGACGGGTTAACGGTGCCGGGGTGCGCCGGGCCAGATTCATCGGCCGGGGCACTTGGTAATTATCCAAACCACTAATATGCAGGACCGGCACGCCTAAATCCAAAGCAGGCACGGTGTCCGGCGCAAAGAAGTTTCGCCGATCCCGCGGATGCGGATATTGTCGCAGGTTCACATGGCACATCTGCTCGACTTGACTCACCGAACCGGCCACATCCAGCAACATCCGATTGGGATGGGTGCCCGTAACCATCAAACCGTGGGCTTGGGTAAAACGGATCAAGCTCTGATAATCGGCCGGCGTTGGACCAAAGCGGTCGCCAAAGGCTCGTGCGGTAAGAAACTGATGATAATTCTTACTCCCCGGCCGATAGATTTGAGCCAGTAAATTGCTCAGACCCGGCCGATCGCGCAAGGGCAGCCCGATCGCCAGGTTCAGCCGGTTGGTTCCCGGCAATGCCCCCACCGAGCGCAATGCCCGAACGGCCAGGGGCAGGTTGCCCGGCAACGACTGCCCCAGGGCCAGCGCCGGTGAGGGCGCGAGCAGCAGCCACCCGGCCGCCCACAGCGCCAACATCCGGCCAGCTGCGACCAGCAGTTTCATCGGGGAAGCCGCTTCGTTCATCTCATTTGCCACGTATCAACACCATCGCTGCCTGCCGGTTTTTTGACCGACAAGACCAGCTAAAAAATTGCCGGTCACTGTCCCCAGGCACCTCACACAGTAGCCGGCCTCCAATCACCCTGCCATACGATACCACAAGGTTGGGGCAGATGCCTTCCCGGACGTGATTATGTTTGATGTTTGAGCTCATTTTTTATTATTTCTTCCGTTATGCAAGGGATTTTCGCCATCCCCTGCTTTCTAAGTTTGCCCCCGCCGCCCCCACCGGTTATTAATATGGCTCACCTTATGGCAAATCATGCGGTGGCGGCCAAAAATGAGACCCCGGATTAAACTCCTTGCCGTGCTCCCCGAGCAACGGCCGATGCGCACCGTCGTTCGGACTGTGACGCTCATGGCTGCCCATGTCCGGGAGGGTGGTGATGGGGTCGAACCCTGGGAACCTTTGCGCCCCGTATGAAAAAGATGTGGCGCAGCGGCTTGATTTTTACAGCCGCCAATTTTCTGGTGGGCATTGGCAATTTTGCCTTTCAAACCATTATCGGCAACCACATCACCAGCGTGGGCCAGTATGGCTTGGTCAACAGCACCCTGGTCTTCATCAACCTGCTCGGCCTCCCCGTGGCCATCGCCACCCAGGCCGTCACCCATTATGTCGCCCGGTTCAATTTCACCGGCGATGACCGGCGCTTGCAAGGCTTGCTCGCCGGCTGTCATAAATTCCTGCTCCGCCTCACCATTCTCGGCTCACTGCTGGCGGTGCTGTTGGTCAAGCCCCTCGGTGATTTCTTCCATTTCCCCACCCGCCTCGTGGTGATCGCCCTGGTCTGTGTCCTCGCCGGGCTCTGGGGCGGCTTTGCCACAGCTCTTTGCCAGGGCATGGCCTGGTTTAAACGCCTGGCGTTAATCAGTATTTTAACCGTCCTCCTGCGCCTCGCCTGGGGCGGCTTGGTGGTCTGGAAATTTCCCACTGCCGATTGGGCCGTCATGGCCACTGGCGTCTCCACCCTGTCCTTCGCCATTTTGCTGTTTTGGAAAAAAGATTTGTCGTGGTCCAGCCAGGGGGCGGTCTCCCCCTGGGACCGCGAATTCATCCGCTTCTTCATCGTGGCCGCCGCCTGCACCGGGGGCACCATCTGCATCACCCAGGGCGATTTACTCGTCGCCAACAAATATTTTTTAGTGAAAAGCGACATGGATGCCTACAGCGCCGCCGGAGTCCTCGCCCGCGCCCTTACCATGACCGTGGGCCCCCTCCTCACTATTTTATTCACCCATCGCTCTTCCGCCCATGCCCACAGCAAGGATGACCTGGCCGAACAATTTAAAATGCTGGGCCTTTACAGCCTCGGCCTGGCGGCGGGGGCCATTGGACTGCTCCTCTTGCGGACCTATCTGCTGGCATTGCTCCATAAATACTCGCCCGAAGCCGCCGCCATGGTCGGCCCGCTCGCCTGGACCATGGTGTTTGTGGGCCTGATGCAAGCGCTCGGCATGTGGGCCCTGGCCAGTCGCTGGCTCAAAGTCTCCCTGCTGTACGGTGGCCTGGGCCTCGCCTACTGGCTGACCCTGTTATTCTTTGGCACCAATCCAGCCGCCATGCTCCGCATCATGCCCCTCGCCGCTGGCGTGGCCTTTGCCATTTTATTTGCCGGCTGGCTCATGGCCATGCGCAAAGGCAGCCACACTCCCAGCTCACCGGCCAAAGCCTGATGGCTAATCCGTGAGCATGGGATTTTGAGGTTTAATTTTTGGATATGCGACGGTGGGAGGTCCTTGGCGCTTTCCAGCGGACTTTGGACTTTCCGATGCCGCCGCCTTCCCGTTACACTCCCACCATGCCGTCGAATCCGGACAACCATGAGTGGCCGCGCCTGAGTTTCATCATGCCCACGCTGAATGCGGGGGCTTTGTTGGACAATATTCTGGCCTCCATTCTCCGGCAAACTTACCCGCGCGACCGTTACGAAATCCTGCTCGCGGACGCCCATTCCACGGATGACACCCGGAAGATCGCCCAAAAGTACGGGGCCATCGTCCTGGATGACAACGGCCGGAACATGGAAGAAGGCAAACGCCTCGCCCTCCGGCAGGCCACCGGCGAATTCATTATCTTCGTGGACGCGGATAACGAAATCACCCATCCGGATTACATCGAACTGGCTGTGAAAGCGCTGGCGGCCAACCCGCAGGCGCTGGGGGTGGAGAGCTATTATTTGCCCTCTGCCAAAATGAGTTCCTTCTGCGCCTACCTCACCAATCGCCTGCACATCAGCGACCCGCTCTGCTGGCTGATGAGTTCCAATCCCCGGTTGCAGTCGCGCCAGGGGGACGTCGAGCACTGGGCGCTGCCACCCGGCACCTATTCCTATCCGCTCGGAGCCAATGGCTTTGTTTACCGCCGCGCCGACTTGGAATCCGTGGCGGCCAATGAGAAATTTCAAGACACCCACGTGGCCATGTTCCTCCTGAAGAACGGCAAAAAGGAATGGCTGCGCATCACCGGCCGGGGAGTGCACCATTATTATGTGCAAACCCTGCCCGGCTTCGTGAAGAAACGGCGGCGCGCCATCGTCCATTTCCTCCGCGTGCAGGAGGAAATGCCGGTCAATTGGATGAAGGAAAAGCCGCCCCTGCCGCTCTGGCTCGCCGGGGTTTATTGCGTCACCTTTGTGGGCCCGGTCTGGCATACCCTGCGGGGGCTGCTGCGGGATGGCGACGGGCGCTGGCTCTGGCATGTACCGGCCTGCCTGGGCAGCGTGCTCGGCAGCGCCTGGGGGGTGCTCACCTACCGCCAGCATCGTCGCAATGGCACCGACAAGGGCACAGGCAACGGCAATTTGATCGCGATTTTGCAACCCAAACAGGAATTACTCAAAACCGATGGCCAGTAACCTCGAACGCTTCGGCCGCCTTACCGGCCAGCCCCGCGTCAGCATTGTCGTGCTCAATTACAATGGGTCCGGCTGGCTGCCCAAATGTTTTACCACGATCAAAAACCAGACGATTGCGGACCAGATCGAAACCATCCTCGTGGATAACTGCTCCACCGACGACTCGCTCGCCGTGACCCGCCAGTTGCTGGCGGATTTCCCGATGGCTTGCGTCGTGAAAAACTCCTCGAATCTGGGCTTTTGCGAAGGGAACAACACCGGCGCGCGCGTGGCGCAAGGGCGCTTTCTGCTGTTCTTAAACAATGACACCTGGCTGGAGCCGGACTGCATCGAGATTTTGCTGAACGAGACCGAAAAGGCCGGGGCCGTTGCCTCCACCCCTTATGTGCTGAATTATCCGGACAATTCCTTTCAGGACTTTGGCTTTTACGGTTTCGATCTGTTCGGGCTGCCCAGTTCCTCGATGCCGGCCACCGCCACCCGGGAAATTTTCATTCCGGGCGGTTGCTCCTATCTGATCCGCCGAGACGTGTTCAACGCCGTCGGCGAGTTTGACGCGGAATTCTTCATCTATTCCGATGATTCCGATTTGTCCTGGCGCGTGTGGATCGCCGGCCACCGCATCGTAGGGGTTTTCCCCGCCAAAGTGCACCACCGGGGCGCGGCGGGGGTGAACCCCTCTGGCGGCATCCAGACGGTCGAATTTCGCACCACCGACCGCAAACGCTTTCTCACCAATCGCAACAGCCTGTTCACGCTGCTGTACAACTGCCAGCACCTCCTGTTGCTGGCACTCATCCCGCTGGTCTTTTTGCTGCTGGCCGAATCCCTGGTGGGCAGCGTGCTGCTCAAGCGCTGGTCGTTTGTGCGGGCCAGTTTTTGGGAACCCTTGAAAGATTGCTGGCGGCGGCGCGACCTGATTGCCGCCCGGCGCCGGCGCGTGGCGGCCTTCCGCCAACGCTCCGATTTCTGGATGCTCCGGTTTTTCCGGTTGCGCTTCAACCGTTGGGGTGAAATCGTGCGCATTTTCAAACTGGGCATGCCCCGCGTGGACGCCAAATAATTGCCGCGCGATGAACCCCGTCAGCCCCACCCACGAACTAGCCGTGTGTTACCGGATTTATCCGGGGCTCTCCGGCCAGCCGGGGTTTGGCCTGACTGACAAACTCACCATGGTGCGCCTGAATTTGCTGAGCTTCCAGGCTGCGCTGGGACCAGTGCGCGCCAGGTTATGGGTCATTCTCGACCAATGCCCGCCGGCCTACCGGGAGCTGGTCACAAGCCTGTTCGGCGGACCGGACTTGGAACTGATCGAATTGAATCCCAAAGCGGGTAATGAGGGCACCTTTTTGCGGCAGTTGGAAATCCTCTGCGGCCAGGCGGCGGCAGACCTGGTTTATTTTGCCGAGGACGATTATTTATACTGGCCCGACGGGCTCGCGGAAGCCGTCCGCTTCATGCAGCAGCATCCCGAGGTGGATTTCACCACTCCGGCCGACCACGCGGACTTTGATACGAAATACATTCACCGCTTTACCGGCGAGGAATACCAGGAAGGGTCCCGCCACTGGCGGACCGTGGCTTCGACCTGCCTGACGTTCATGGCGCGCAAAGCCGCCTTGGTGGAAACGCGGGCGGTGTTTGCCAGTTATGCCCGCAAGAATTCCGACCTGGGCCTCTGGCTGGCTCTCACGCAACGGCGGGTCAATCCCTGGTGCGCCCTGCGCAGTGCGGCCGACGGGCTGTTTTTCCCGGCCTCGATCGCGCTCGCCTGGCGGCATGCCTGGCGGCAGATTCTGTTTGGCCGGCGGCGGTTATTATGTGTCCCCCGCCCCGCCCTGGCCACCCATTTGGAATCCAAAGACATCGCGCCCCGGGTGGATTGGGCGGGCTGCGTCCACCGCTATCTGCCGGTCAAATAATCTATGCATAGTCGTTTTAAAATGATTGTCCTGCTCCTCAAACAAGGCTTTGAGCCGGGACAAATTGTCACCCTGCTCGCGCTGCGCCAGGCCATGGACGGCTGCGCGGATGTCCTGGATGTGGGCTGCGGCAAAACCATGAACATGCGCCGCCTCGGGGTGAAACACTCCACCGGCTTTGATGGCTACGCCCCCTACCTTGACGAGGCCCGCCAAAACAACCTGCACGACGCTTATGTGCTCGGGAACGTGCAGGACCTGGAAAAGCACTTTAAACCCGGCCAGTTCGACACCGTCCTGGCCCTGGACGTGATTGAGCATCTGCCCAAGGAAGATGGGCTCAAGATGATGCGCAGCATGGAAAAAATCGCCCGTCGCAAAGTGATCTTTTTCACCCCCAGTGGCTTCCTCCCGCAAACCAGCTACCACGACAACGCCCTGCAAGAGCATCTGTCCGGCTGGGAACCGGCGGAGATGGAAGGTTATGGCTACCAAGTCATGGGGGCGCTCGGTCCCAAATCCCTGCGGGGCGAACTGCATTCCCTCAAAGGCCGGCCGAAAATATTCTGGGGCCTTGTGAGCCTGCTGGGGCATTTTATCTGGACCCGGTGGTCCCCGAAGCACGCGGCGGCCATTCTGTGTGTGAAAACCAAGGCGTGAGGGCGGCCAAAAGTGAAAAGCATTAAATAACATTAAATATTATAAAAATCAGGGGTTTTCGCAGATTTTGGGGCGGCCGGGCGGGGTATGGGGCGGCCGATGGATTTCCCCCATTTTTGCGATATTTTATGGGCGTTTTTGACGGAAAAGGCCGGTTTTTAGGCTATTTAGCGGATTAGCGAGGCCGACCGGAGGAATGGCTATGTAGCACCCTTTCAGGGTGCGCTGGAGTTTGGCTCAGTTAGACTATTTCACGCTTAAAAAGATGGCTGATTCGAGTGGGTGGTCGCATTTTCGGGCGTTGTGGTCTGGGGCGGTGTTGGGGGTGAAGCCGGTAAAATGGGTTTGGAGGGCATCGGACCAGAG
>CAIQWB010000022.1 GCA_903875465.1 uncultured Verrucomicrobia subdivision 3 bacterium | reverse complement strand
CGGCCGTTGTCCGGGCTCACCCCGAACTGGATGTTCGAGCCGCCTGTTTCCACGCCCACCGCGCGGATCACGGCGAAGCTGGCGTCGCGCATGATCTGGTATTCCTTGTCCGTCAGCGTCTGGATCGGCGCCACCGTGATGGAATCGCCCGTGTGCACGCCCATGGGATCGAAATTCTCAATGGAGCAAATGATCACGCAGTTATCCGCCTTGTCGCGCATGACTTCCATCTCGTATTCCTTCCAGCCAAGGAGGGATTCCTCGATGAGCACTTCGGAGACGGGCGAGAGTTCAATCCCGCGCTTGGCGATTTCTTCAAATTCCTCGCGGTTGTAGCCAATGCCGCCACCCGTGCCGCCCAGGGTGAAGGCCGGTCGGATAATCAGGGGAAAACGACCAATTTTCTCCGCCACCGCGCGGGCCTCCTCCATGTTGTGCGCCACCCCGGAAATGGGCACATCCAGGCCGATCTCCAGCATCAATTCCTTGAAAGCCAGGCGGTCCTCCCCCTTGTGAATCGCCTCCGACTTGGCCCCGATCATTTCCACGTCATGCCGTTCCAGCGCGCCGTTTTTGTGCAGGGACATCGCCGTGTTCAGCGCCGTCTGACCGCCGAGGGTGGGCAGCAGCACCAATTTGCCCGTCACCCCCAGCCGCTGCATCTCCGCCTTTTCGCGGATGATGATTTTCTCCACGCATTCCGGCGTGATGGGCTCAATGTACGTGCGGTCGGCAAACTCCGGGTCGGTCATGATCGTGGCCGGGTTGGAGTTCACGAGCACCACGCGATAACCCTCCTCTTTCAGGGCTTTGCACGCCTGCGTGCCGGAATAATCAAATTCACACGCCTGGCCGATGATGATCGGACCGGCGCCAATGATGAGGACGGAATGGATGTCGGTGCGCTTGGGCATAGTAAACGGCAAAAATTAAACACCAAACCACCCCCAAAGGAAAAGAAAATCTGGCCGCAAATTCACCCGCCGGGTATCCCAGGGTTGTTGGCCGTTTGCCGGAGGCAGGCCATTTTAGAGCCCGACCGAACAGCCCGCAGCGCCAAAGGTATTCCTGCTCTAGCCCAGCCGGCCTAGCACGGTTGCGGTCGCGTAGCGACCTTGCGAAGTTAGGCGTGGGTTTTAACCCACGTAAAACATGGAGCAAAATGTGGTTGTGTCGCGGAGCGCCGCCTGACCATGCCATCCCTAATGTGTATGGCCTAATTGAGTGCGCGTTATCCGATTACGTCCGGCGTCGCAACGCAACGCGGGAGGCGGTTTGGGTTTTTAATGCGTGGGTTGAAACCAACATCAAACCAAACTCTACGTCTTCTCTTCAATCAATTCCCGGCGCGCCCCGCCAAGCAACTGTTCGACAAAGGCGGTGGAATACACGCCACGACGGAAATTCGGGTCCTGCATGATGGCTTTTTGGAAGCCAATCGTGGTCTTGATCCCGGTGATCATGTACTCGGATAATGCCCGGTACATCCGGTCCAGCGTTTCGCGGCGGTCCTTGCCGGTGACGATCAGCTTGCCGATCATCGAATCGTACGTGGGTGGGATGGTATAACCCGCATAAGCGTGGGTATCCACGCGCACACCCCGGCCACCCGGCTGGTAATACATTTCCAAACGGCCGGGGCTCGGCCGGAAATCATCAAAGGGGTCCTCCGCATTGATCCGGCATTCAATGGCATGGCCCTTGAACTGGATGTCGCTCTGCGAATGTTGCAGCGGCTCGCCCATGGCCAGCAAAATTTGGTACCGGACCAGGTCAATCCCGGTGACTTCCTCGGTCACGCAATGTTCCACCTGAATGCGCTTGTTGACCTCCAGGAAGTAATAATGGCCTTCCTCGTCCACGATGAATTCCACCGTGCCAGCATTGGTGTAACGGGCGGCCTCGGCGATGCGGACGGCGGCTTTGCCGATTTTATCGCGCAACTTGCGGAATTTGTTGTCCAGGAACGGCGAGGGGGATTCCTCGATCAACTTCTGGTTGCGGCGCTGAATGGAACAGTCGCGCTCGCCCAAATGAATGATCCGGCCCTTGTTATCTCCCAAAATCTGAATTTCGATGTGATGGGGGTTCTCAATGTACTTCTCGATGTAAACACCGGAATTGCCGAAGGCCTTTTCCGCCTCATTCCGGGCGGTATGATAGCCTTTGACTAGGGAAATATCGTTATGGGCAATGCGCATGCCCCGGCCGCCGCCGCCCGCCACGGCCTTGATCATCACCGGATACCCAATACGCTTGGCCACCGCCAGGGCGTCCTGTTCTTTTTCGACAATCCCTTCGGATCCGGGCGGTGTCTCCACACCGGCCTTCTTGGCCAGGGCGCGGCTGACCGCTTTGTCCTCCAAGGCCTGCATGGCCCGGGGGCTCGGTCCGATAAAACGGATGTTGCAGCTCTCGCAAACCTCGGCGAAATGCGCGTTTTCCGAAAGAAACCCATAACCCGGGTGAATCGCATCCACATCCGCGATCTCGGCAGCACTAATAATGCGGTCAATCCGCAGGTAGCTTTCGGAAGCCGGGGCCTTGCCAATGCAAATGGCCTCATCCGCCAGTTGTACGTGCATCGAATTGACGTCGGCCTCGGAATAGACGGCCACCGTCTTGACATTCAACTCTTTGCAGGCACGGATGATCCGGACGGCAATTTCACCGCGATTGGCTACGAGAATTTTCTCAAACATGACGTTTCTATGAAAACAAACAGACTATGGGCGGCGGCAGCGGATGCCACCGGGCATATTATTGCGGACGAACCTTGAACAGCGGTTGGCCGAATTCCACGGGCTTGCCATTTTCCACCAAAACCTGGGTAACCACCCCGCTCACCTCAGATTTGATCTCGTTCATGACCTTCATGGCCTCGATGATGCAAACCACCGTCTCGGCATTGACCGTCGAGCCAACCTCGATGTAGTTGGTAGCCTCCGGGGAGGGCGCGCGATAAAACGTACCGATCATCGGCGACTTGACGTCAATTTCCCCCGTGGCCACTGCCACCGGCACCTGGCCACCTGCCGGATTAGCACTCGTCGGCAGGGGCATATAAGTGGGCGGAATATAATCGTCCGCCTGGGAAGCCGCGGAACCACCGTTCAGACCCCGTTTCAACTTGATTTTGGAATCCTGACGCTCCAGTTCAAACTCCGTGATGGAGTTTTTCTTCATCAAATCGATGATCGCTTTAATGTCTTTTAGGTCCACAGTACGTTTTCGTTAAAGTTGCAAATAATCGGGCTTTATCCGGCAAAAACCGGGAAATATCTACCCGATACGTGATCCAAGCTTTGCTAGTGCCTCGGAATATTGTCCATTATTACTGAATTGGGGTCATCGGTCAAGTTTTAAAAAAGGGTGGGAAAAACGCGAATTCTGCCAAAAAACTCCCTAAAATTGGCAAAAATAGCCTAAAACGACGCAAAAACGGCTAAATCCGCCGAAGCACGGTGTGAACCTCGTTCGTCCAGCCTTTAATCCCTCCCCATCTGGAGCAAACCCCGCAAAAACCCCGCAGAATGGCCGACTTTTATGATCTTTTCTGCTATTTAATGAAAAGAGCCGCTTCCAATCCCAAAAGGTAAGACTGCGCCCCAAACCCACTGATCTGCCCCCGGCACACTGGGGCAATCATGGACTCGTGCCGAAACTCCTCCCGGGCATAGATATTCGAGAGGTGAATTTCGATGGTGGGAACCCCCACCGCCGAGATCGCATCGCGCAAGGCGATACTTGTATGGGTATAGGCGGCCGCGTTGAGGACGATGGCCTGGAAAGTACCTCTGGCGCTTTGAATCCACGTCACCAATTCGCCTTCGAGATTGGACTGCCGAAAATCCACCTCCACCTGCACTTGCGCCGCCCGGGCGCGAACCGCCGCCTCAATGTCGGTCAGCGTCTGACTACCGTAAACCCCAGGCTCACGCTGACCGAGCAAATTCAAGTTGGGCCCGTTAAGGAACAGGATTTTCATGACCGAAAAACTCTACCGAACCACCGGTTTTTTGTCGAATTCATTCGCCGATAGCCCCACCAGCGCGCCCAATAACGTAAAAGCGATCCACGCCAAGGCTGGAATATAAAGACTGAATTCACCCAAACCTTGCACAAACCAGGCCAGTACCCCCGCGAACACCGCCACGCTAAAAGGATCCCCGCGCGCCCAGATGCACCGGCCAATCACGGTAAGCGCCAGTATAATCCACGCCAGGTAAGCCAGACCGCCCGGCACTCCGGAATCCGAGAATTGTTCCAGATAATCATTATGGGTCAGCCGGGCCATTTCAGCCTCCGGGGCCTTTAGCCGGGCATAAGGTCGCTGAAAGGTGCCCGGTCCCGTCCCCAGGAGCGGATAATCCCGGGTCGTTTGCACCGCCGCGCGCCAATAATCCAAGCGTGCCCCGGCACTCGTGGCCCCCGCCGCAAAGTATTTGTGGAAACGCACCGCGAAAACCCCCAGCCCCGCCATCAGCACCAAGGCCAGCGCCAGCCATTTGAGTTTGGTCGGCCAATCGAGCCGGAACAGCATGAATCCGCCCAAGGCGATGGCCAATAACCAACCCAGCTTGGATCCGGTGAAAAAGAAGGCCGAACCGCCCAAAACCACCGTCAGCACCAGAACGGCGTTCCGAATCAGGGGTTTCAACTGTTTCGTATCCCTAAAGGCTATTACGAGCGCCACTGGTAAGAGTAATAAGATGAGTCCAGCCAGTGCATTGGGATAAACCAGGGTGCCACTCACCCGGCCTTTGGCAAATTTGGCCATAATTACCGGGTTGGCGATGTCCTGCCCATTGGTATTTACGATAATGTTATCACGCTTCATCTCTAGGAGCAGTTCCGGTGGATAATTCGTCCATCCCGTTTGTTGACCTTCGGTCAAACTCTGGTAGCTCTGCGGGAATTCATAAAGCCGCTGATCCATCCCCCGCATAAGGCAAAAGGTAAAGGCCGCCAGAATGCCCACCAGTAACCAGCGCAGGAGTCGGGGACTCCTCAAAAGATAAACTCCGAGATAATAGGCCGCGATACAGCCGGCGAATTGTGGGAGGGTGCTTTGGGACAGACCAGGGTCCACGGAGTTCAGACTCGCGATGAGTTCCCAGCCCAACCACAGCAGGGGCAGCAACCAGAGCCAGAACGTTCCCGGCCAGGGTTTTGGCTGCCGACGAATGAGGCTCCAGCCGGCCAGGGCAAAGGGCAAACCCACCCACACGGCCCAATGGGTCGGCCAAAAGTCACTGACGAGTTCGGCAAGGGACCCTGGCGGCGTGATCTTCTGGTCCAGAATCACCGGATTGCCAAATTTGAGAATTGCCAGACCCAAAAACAGGCCGAAGGCCAGGGCAAACCCGTTGCCGGCGTTGAATGCCGCCGCCCGCCTCATGGCCCCCGAGGTTTCCGCGCCATGAGCCATCAAAAGTGCAGTTTGAGCAAACCTACCTCCAAGGCCAGCGCTTCCTGCACATTCGTGAATAGCAGGCGCTGAGTTTGTTCCAAGGTTTTGAGATTTTCGAGGGCTTGCTGGGGCGTAATGCGGCGGGCCACCGCCTCCGCTCCCTCAATTTCCGGGAATTTCAGCAGTTCACGGCCGATGGCCAGCGTATGGATCCACGTATCGCGGAGCCACCATAATAACAAGGTCAACAACTCCGCGCGCTGGCGGCGGTATTCCGCCTCAATGGCCGCGGCCAACTCTGTTTCCCAGCGGTCGCGGAGACTTTTATCCAGGTCCTCGTGCTGTTCCAGCGGGGAACGGGCGCTGAGGGATTCATCCACCTGCGCCTTGATTTCTCCCAGCCGTTGCAACAGGGCGTCCAGCAGGCAATAGCGCCCGAGCAAGCTTTTGCGTTCGTTGGCTGCCAGGGAACTAAAGTGCGCCAGCCATTCCGCCTGGGCCGGGGCCAGGGCGGTGAGGCCGTCGCTAAAGAAATTCAGCCGCAAGCAGCGCGAAAGAATCGTCGGGAGCAGCCGCTGGGGTTCCGTGCAGAGCAGAATGAGCACGCATTTCTGCGGAGGTTCCTCCAGCGTTTTTAAAAAGGCATTGGCGGCCTGCGTGTTCAGCCGGTCCGCCCCGGCGATGATGGAGATTTTATAGCCGGCCTCGGACGGTTTGAGCTGAATCTGCTGCATCAAGTCGCGCATCTGGTCGACGGTGATGACGCGCAGCTTGGATTCCGGCCGGGCCCAGTGGACATCTGGATGAAGGTCTTGGCTGATTTTGCGGCAATTCACGCAGACATCGCAGGCGTCAGTGGCCACGCCATCGGTGCGGACCGGGTGGAGGCAATTCAGGGTTTGGGCCAGCGTTCGGGCCACCGCCTCGAGATCAGCTAATTGGTCGCCCGAGAATAAATAAGCATGGCCAAGTCGCCCGCGAGCGAGCGAGCGTTGCAGGAGTTGCACGCCTTGCCCGTGCCGGGAGAAACTCGAAAATGCCATCGAAAAGAGATGGTGCCGACGGAGGGGGTCGAACCCACACGGCTTTAGGGGCCACTGGATTTTGAGTCCAGCGCGTCTGCCAATTCCGCCACATCGGCACTGTGATTAAGTGTTTAAACTGAACACAGATCCCGCGATTGAACTGACCAGCTTACACCAGCCAAACCTATCGCGATGGCCAATATAATCGACAAGTTTCCGGCAAGGCAAGCGTGCAATTCGGAATTATTGACAACTTGCAATTCACGGATGGGCGGATAACCCCACCAGCCGGTGGCAGGCGGATACCTGGGTGTTCCCCAAATGTTGGCCGGCCTTACTTGGGGGCGTAAATCGGCGATTGGGCGGCCAGCACCGTGGGCACCGGTATGGGCGCTCCGTTGCGATTGATGAGCAAATTGTCAAAGCCGGCCGAGTTCCGGCTCCGGCTATCCCCCGTGACCAGTCCGGCCATGCCGTGGGTAAACAGAGTGTTGGTCGAGGCGAGAACTTGCATGCCATCCACGTAACCCGTGATTCGCGCGCCGGCAAATTGCAATTTCACATTATGCCATTGCCGGGCATCGAAATGGGGGATCACCCCCGTGAACATGGATTTCTCCCCCTGCTCGCCGGTGTCCCCGGCCAGCCGTAACTGCTCCTGGTGCTCCTTGTCTCCCAGATCCACCGCCCCCGGCTTGCCATTGACGGCCACCAGATTGCAAACCCCATTCGTTGCCAACCGCAAATAGTAACCGCGCGGGGTGCACCCGTAACCATCGCCCACATTGTTGACCCGGCCCATCACCCCCGCCCAGCCCCCGTCATCCAGCAAAATATCGGCACTCACCTCATAATCGTCCCAGTGCTCGTCCCCCAGAATGGTGTAAGGCATCCATTCCGGCGCCCAGCTCTGGGGAGTTTCGCGGACGACCTGCCGCAGGCATTTGCCGGTATGATCCGGGCGTTCCGCGATTTCAAACACCCCGGCTATATCTGCCGTGAAGTGCGGCAGCCAGCCCCATTGCGCTGGTTCAGTATATTGTTCAAACGTTTCATAATAAGGGAATGGAAAAGTTTGGGGCGCGGGCACATCCGGGAAGGCGCCCTTCTGCTGGCCCGTCGTGGTGGAAAGGGAATAGATCGCCTCAGGTTCCAAAGTCACGCGGAAGGTATCCCCCTCGGGTTGGATGCTCTCCAACTTCACAAATTGAGCCGCCGCATCGCTGCGCCACACGACCATCGGGCCGGTGGCCAGGCCGCCGCTCGTTTTGAACGTCACGGTTTGGGGCCGCGCCGCGCCCTGGGTTTCCAAAATCACACTAAAATCCTTCCCCGGAGATTTGAGTGTCACAAAGGAACCGCCGTCAGCCAGTTTGCCGCAGGCCCCGTTTAGGTATTGCCAGCCAATCGCCGTGAACTGGCCGTAATGCGCGTAACCCCACAACACCTCACGCGTGTGATAGGCCCCGCTCCACGGTGAATTGGCGATCATTGCGGCTGGTGTTTCCGAATACGATTCCAAGGGATATACTGATCCCACCAGATACCAGTTCACGATCTTCGTCACGCCACTGGTCAAAAAATTATCATTGAACGCCTTGACCAGGCTGATTTCACAATCAAAACCCCTCTTATACACATGTTCCTCCGTGTTCCAAATTGGGATGTTATATTCGTCCGCCATTTGCCGGACTTCCGGCGGCGTGGGGACATCCGCCATGGTGTGATTGCTGAAAATGGCCACGGCCTGGCGCAGTTCCGAGTCCGTTCGCATGTCTTTGGTCCAGTTAAACTTCGTTTTGCCCCAGTTGTCAAAACCATGAATGCGCACTGCGCTCAAACCCCGTGCGTCCAGCGTGGCGCGAAATTTTTTGGCAAAATCCTCGCTCACACCCTTTTCATTGCGGCAGCCAATGGCATCCAGGTCCAGTCCATATGTCGATTTCAGCCCCCCAATCCAGTTGGCGTAGTAGTCGCACATGTCCTGCGACCAGAAATTGCCGTTCCCCACCCAGCCCGGGCAGCCCCACGCGCAGGCGTCCAGGCTCAGTTCCGGATTGCGCGCCTTCGCCTCCCGCATCAACCACCATTCATAACCGCGACTGAAATTTTGCTTGTCCCGGGTGTGCTGGTGACTCGGTTCGGCACCCTGTGTGGCATTACTGTCGCCGGGCACCTCCACCAGCAACGCGCTCATGGACGCGCCAAATTTGGGTTTGAAGAGCAAATCCAGCACTTGGCTGCGCTGCGGCTCCGGGTAATCCTTGAGCAGCACGGACGTGGCTCCGCCCCCGCTCACCGCCCCAATCCCATCAAAGCGCTTGCCACCTGCCTCTCCCCGGAGTTCCACGGTTTGATTCGCCCACGTTTGCGGCAACCCGCCCAGCACCAAGGCTAGTCCAATCATTGCCCGCAGTGACCGTGTCCAGAGAAAAATATATGTCGTCATAAAACGCGTAAGGCAGCTTCAACTTTAAACCAACCGCTCGTCCCTGTCATGTCCTGTAAATTCGTGAAGGGGAACTGGCCGATCGGTTCGAATCGCGTCATCAAAAAAAGCGGCCGGGGCCTTGCGACCCCGACCGCTGTTGTTGCTTTAAAGCAGGCTTATTGCACCTTCACGCGGAAGAACGTGCTCGCATTGGTGGTGGCCACCGTGTATGGCGAGGTCGCCGTCACCGGCGTCCACGGACCGGCCACACTGGTGGCTTGCTGGAGCGTGCCTTGCGACCAGGTGAGCGTCGAGGCATTGACCCCAGCCGGGGCAATGTACAAGGTTACCGGCGGAATCACCCCCACGCCTGTATTGTAGAGCGAGGTAATTTGGCTGGCTGTCAGCGCGGTGAGGTACACCCCCACATCGGAGATGCTGCCCGGGAAAGTCCGGCCGCCGCTGCCATTGTCCGCGGCGTCATTGCCAATGTGCCACGCTGGACCAAAGCGTTCGGTATCATGCGCGATCGCGTTGGTGGCGCTCTGAATGCCGCTGGCATTGATGAGGTAAATGACTGCTTGCGTCGGTTGAATGACCAGGGCCACATAGGACCATTGATTGGCCGGCGGGAACAAGAAGGAATCAAAGCTCCAAGTGCTGTTTTGATTCCAAGTATAGCCCAGCTCGGACATGCCCGAGTTGTCCGTGGTACCACCAAAACCAAAGCCGGCGCCGCCGGCCCCGCGATCCATCAACAAGCCCGCCCAATTCTGCACCGGCGCGCTGGGATTGATCCACATGGTGTAGGTCAGGTTCGAGGCCACCAAATTGCCGGCCGAAGCCGTCACATAAGATTGGGCCGTATTGGACACCGTCCCCAAGGCGTAGTTCACCGCCGGGAATCCCGTGAAAGCGGGCGATTCCGGTCCCGCAATATTATTGAAGCCGTTCTGAGCCCCCGTCAGATAGAGCCCGTTGTGACCGCCCGCATAATCCGACGCCACCGCCGTGCCGGTCGAGGGATCGGTCGTTTCGTTCAATTTCCAGAAGGCAAACGCATTGCCAGTGGCGATCGCCGCTTCGTATGAGCCAGGCACGGGAGTAATCACCGTCACCACGGCATTGCTGCTGGCGGTGGTGCCCACTGGATTGCTGACCAACAAACTGTAAGTGCCGGAATTAGCCGTCACTGCATTGCTAATGATTAACGCCGGGGTGTGGGTTCCGGAGAGGTTGCCACCATCACTCAGATTCACCCCACCCAATTGCCATTGATAGCTGAGCGACGGCGTGCCGTTGATGCCCGTGGCCTGGAGGGTGACGGTTTTGCCCGCGTAAACCGTGGCGGCTGCCGGCTGCCCGGAGATGGTCGCGGCCACCGGTCCAATCCCCGTGGCTTTGCTGAATTGCCCCAGCACCTGCGCCGTGGTCATCGCATAGTTAAACACCGCCACTTCGTCCAGGTTACCGTTATAGGCCCGGGTGGACGCGTTGTACAGGTCCGAACCAATCAGCGTGTTGGTGCTCCCCACGAACGGCTCGGGGCCGTTGGGCACGGGATTCACTGCCGAGTAGAGATCGGGCTGCCCGGTGTTGGGATCAATATAATAGAGATAAACTGTCGTCTGGTTGGTCGCGATCACCAGGGCCACGTAGGACCAGATGCCCGCCACCGGATACAGCCCGGAATGCCAGTTATAAGTGGCCGCACTGTTGGTGTTCCACGTATAACCCAATTCCGCAATGCCTGCGGAATTAACGGTTTCGCCAAAGCAAAATCCCGCCGCGTCGCCGCCTTTGCGGTTAAACAACAGTCCGGAGGAGGCCGCAACGGTGCCAGCCGGGTTGATCCACATACTGATCGTTACCGTGTTGGTGTTCAAATTCAGCGGCGGTACATTGACATATTCGGAGCCGATGCTGTTCTGGAGGAACAACCCGCTGTTGGCGGCTTCAAAGCTGGGGAAGGCGGGCGATTGCGGGCCGGCCACAAAATTAAAGCCGTTTTGGACGCTCAGCCCATAAAGGCCGTCATTGTTATTGCCGCTGGCATCATAGGCGGGCAGCACCCCCGAAGAGGGATCGCCGGTTTCATTAAAGCGCCAGTACGCCACCGGGTTTTCGGAAAGGATGGTGGCGGCATAGGTATTGGCGGCGGGCGGCCCCGGGGGTGTCAGCACTGCGAGCCCGGAGGAACTGCTCGGCAGGCTGCCCAGGGAATTCTGGGCGACCACATTATAGGTGCCCGCATTTGCCAGTTGCAGGTTGGCCAGCACCAAGGTATTGCTGACCGCACTGGGATTGCTGCCCGCCGGAATGGCCGAGCCATTGAAATACCACTGGTATGTAATCGGCAGCGTGCCAACAAAATTTGCCGAATAGGTAATCATCTGGCCGACATAAGCCTGGTTGGTGCCAATCGGCGCCAGGTCCGTCACCAGTTGGGGCGCACTCGGGGCGACGATATTCAAGGTCACCGGCGCGCTCGTGGAGGAACCGAATTGGTTGTGGACGATGCACGCATAATTAATCGTGGGCAGGCTGCCATCCGGTGTTACCACCAGATTCGTGCCGGTGGCTCCGCTCACCGGCACCAAGGGACCGCCCATGCCGTTATCCGTCAACCATTGGTAGGTCAGGGGCGGCGTGCCCACACCCACTTCACTCAAGGTGACGGGCGTCGTCCCGTAAATGGGATTTACAAAGGGCGTATAGGTGGGGTTGCCGGCGAAGGGCTTCTGCGATACGATGATGTTCAGGTTAAACACCTGGTCCGAACCCCCGCTGGCCCCGTAGGTCACCGGCCCGCCGTTGGTGTTCGAATTCGCAATCGTGATGATGGAACCGCCCGCGTAGGGGTTGCCGCCCTGCGCGTAAATCGATTGCCAGCCCGTGGCCGTCGCGTCGCGGCCAAACGTGTAAGCGTACTTGGCGTTCGGGGCCAGCGGCACGGAAATGCCCGAAAACTGCAACCAGTCACCACTGTTACCGCCGCCATACATCTGGTAGTTGGCCACCAGCGTGGCGGTCGAACCATCGGCGGAAATCGAATAGAAATACAGGTCGTAGAGCTGCCAGTTGCCAAAGCCGCTGGAGCTGCCACCACCACTCAACCAAGCCAGACTCTGCAACAAATAACCATTGTTGTTGGTCCCGGTCGTAAAGGTCTGGCCGCACCAGTTGCCGTGCCCCGCCCCGTTGTCGGTGTAATAATTCATGCCGTCAGCGTTATAACTCCCCGTCTGGAGCTGGCTGATGTCATTTGCTCCCGGCACCGGCGCATTGGTGCCGATATCCACCATCGCCTGGGACACAATCGTGATGCTCGCGGTCGCGCTTGTGGCATTGCCAATGGCATTTTGCGCCACAAAATCGTATTGGTATGTGCCCAGCGGCCAGCCCGTGGTATCCACCACCAGATTCGTGCTGGTGGCACCGGGGATGTTCGCCAGCGCTCCACCCGTGCCGCCATCCGTCTGCCATTGGAAGGTAATGGGCGTCAGGCCGGCCGAGGTGGCGCTCAGCGTCACCTTGGTTCCCGCCAGAATGCCCACTCCGGCGTAAGCCGGGTTGGCCACCGCCGCGCCCGGGATGGGTGCGGAGGGCAGGCTCAGCCCAATGTCAAAGGTCGCGTCAAAACCGGCCGCTGTGGAATTGCCCAAATTGGCCGTGCCCCCGGCTTTCGGAAATAGTCCCACCTGGCCGCCTGCATACAGGTTGCCCGCCACATTCGCCATATTCTCCCAGCCCGCGCCCGAGCCAATGCGTCCAAAGGCATAAGCATATTGCTGGTTGGGTTGCAACGTGATGCCCAGACCAGTCCACTGCAGCCAGTCCGTTTGCGTAAAGGTGAATTTCGGTTGCGAATTAATGGTGTATAGCAACTTCGCCGACGTGCCCGTGATCGAGTAAAGGTACAGTACATAAACCTGGCCGGCCGCCGGCAGGTTCCCGCCGTTGCCCGCTGTTAACACTGCCAGGGAATTCAACACATAGCCATTGGGACTCGACCCCGTGGTGAACGTCTGTCCCGGCGGCGTGCCGTTGTCGGTGTAATAATTCAATCCGCCCGGGCTGCTCGCGCCCGTGGGGGCCGTGAGCTGGTAAATATCGTTGGGCCCGGGAGTCGGTGCGGTACTGCCGATGTCTGTGAGGGTGGCCGTTTGGGCCAGACCGCTGGTGGCCCCTAGTAGCAGCCCGCCGGTCAGGGCTATTAGGCTGTATAAGTTGGTTTTTTTCATAATACAGGGTGGTTTCTTAGAGGTTAATCGAGGCTGGTTTGCAGGATTATCGGAACCGATGTTTGGGTTGGGTTATATTGGGACACAGATACCCCATGCAATTGGCGAGCATCGGTTCCGGACATGGCCGGACCCGATGCTTGGGTGGTTCGAACGGGGCATAGGCTAAATTATTACACCCATTCAAAATACTTTGTCACGAAAAATACTCACCGTATGCAAATAGTAAAATTCCTAATTCCACCCTTTCCGCCACCGGGATCATTAGTGGCTCCTCAAAAATCTTCCACATTCCTACTGGCACCGCCCAGCCGTTAACCCCCGCCCCACCTCCCCGCCGGGCACCCCTTTCTAGCGAGCGATATCACCTTTGACCGCGCTCCGAAGCCGAATCGCCCCAAATCCAGAAAAATGACGTGTAAAATCATCCCGTTGGGCTATCCTCCGGGAAGATCGTTGCCATGGCAGAACCAACTAATAAAAGTTCCACCCCGTCCAACTGGCTCATTTTGACGCTGGCGGTGACCGTGTACGTCTGTGATCAATTCGCCAAGTGGCTCATTCTCAACCTGCTCCCGGTGGGTGAGGAAAATAATCTGCTCCCCGGCTTTTTCAAATTTGTGCATTGGGGCAACACCGGTGCCGCCTGGAGCCTGTTCAGCGGTAACAATGCCGTGCTGGCCGTGGTTGGCCTGGGTGCCCTGGTCTTGCTTATTTTTACCCGCCATCATTTTCACGCCCATACCATCATGGGTCAGATTGCCTTCGGCCTCATTTTCGGCGGCATCGCCGGCAACCTCACCGACCGCCTCCTGCCCGGTCGCCATGCCGTTGTGGATTTCCTCTATTTTTATCTGCAACCCCGGGGCGGCGGTGCCGAAATTGGTTTTCCCGCCTTTAATATTGCCGACAGCGCTATTTGCACCGGCGTGACCCTGATATTCATTCTCTCGTGGAAAAGTGAGCAAGCCCCCAAACCCGCCCAAAACTAAGCCCGTCCCCCCCATCTCCCATGTCCGAACGCCAGGAACAGTTGACCGTCGAATTATCCCTGCCCATGGTGCGGCTGGACACGTTTTTGCGGGAGAAATTTCCCGCCGCCTCCCGCGGCGCCTTGCAACGCTTGATTGAGGAGGGCCACATCCGCGTCAATGGCAAGGCCGTGAAGGCCACGCATCATCCTCACGCCGGCGAGGTGATCGAAATCCACTGGCCCGAGGCCAAACCCGCCGAGGCTCAGCCCGAAAACATCCCGCTGGAAATCCTGTTTGAGGACCGCTCACTGCTCGTGGTCAATAAGCCCTCCGGGATGGTCGTCCATCCTTCGGCGGGGAACGAGGAGCACACACTGGTCAATGCCTTGCTCTTTCATTGCCAGGGTTCCCTGAGCGGCATCGGCGGCGTGGCCCGTCCCGGGATTGTCCACCGGCTGGACAAGGAAACCAGCGGCTGCCTCGTCGTGGCCAAGAATGACGAGACCCACGTGGCCCTTTCCGACCAATTTGCCGGGCGCCGGGTAAAAAAAATCTACTCCGCCATCGTCTGCGGCGAACTCCCCCGGGAAACCGGCGAAATCCGCGCCGCCATTGCCCGGCATCCCTCCCACCGCAAACGCATGGCCGCCACCGACGATGACGATGGCCGGGCCGCCCACACCAGCTACACCCTGGTGGAACGCCTCAACGCCGCCACGCTCGTGGATGCCCAAATCCACACCGGCCGCACCCACCAGATTCGCGTCCATTTCCAATTCATCGGCCATCCCGTGGTGGGCGACGATACCTATGGTGCGCGCCCCAATGCCCGCCTTAAGGAACTGGCCAACTACGCCGCTCCCCGTGTGATGCTCCACTCCCGGGATCTGTCCTTTGAACATCCGCGCACCAAAAAGCCCGTGCATTTCTCTGCGCCGCTGCCCGCCGATTTCCAAGAAGCCCTGAAGTTTTTGAAGTTGAAGAAGAAAAAGAAGTGATGTTTTGTCCAGCATCTGGAAAAGTGGCTGCACTTGGCATTGCCCGGTGCAAAATGGCCTCAAGGCAATCGTTATTTAACCCTAACTCCGATATTAAAATGGCTGGGATGTGTCAAGATGTTGGAGCAGAAACACTTTGGAAAAATCGCCGGCATACCCGCAGTGGTCTGGTGAGATTTTTCCAAAGCGTTTATGCCCAAAAGATTGATGCAGACCGGCCGTTTTAATGTCGGAGTTCGGGTTTAAGGGAAAGCAAACCGATGAACGATCCTCATTTCCAAATTGAATATGGCACCTCCGCTCTGGATGACCTTGACGGCCTTCCGGACCGCGAGCGAGCGCAAGTGCTTCGCAAAATGAAACGCCTTAAGTTTGGATGACAAGGGAACATCAAACGCCTCCGCGAGGCTGAATCCATGTATCGACTGCGCGCGCTGACTATCGCTGTCCGGGAGGCAGCCATCTTCACGCCACAGTTAACTTATCCGAAAGCCCTCTTTACCTTGATCTATCGTGGCATCAAACGACTGATGATCCAGCACTGCCGGTCGGTGTATTTCGCCTCGATTTGAACGGGCTCCTCCGTGATGGCTCCATTCGCCACGACCCGGAAGGTTTAAATGGTACAAATGTTCGACTCAGAGTTTTTCGGGATGACGATGGCAACTTCTATGTAAAAACCAACCAAGGAACGGGGCTTTCATTAGCAAATGGCAACATCGCGCCTGCAACTCCATTGGCGGCCGACATCACAAATGCACCAGCCAACCGGGCCGAGACCACCACCTACCGGATCTTGCGTGACACCGAATTGGCCCGCAAGGTAAAGCTTTTACATGATTATCGGTGTCAGATTTGCGGTTACAGCATCAAGCTGCCCAGTGGTTTGCAATATGCAGAAGCTCACCACATCCAGCAATTAGGCGAGCCGCACAACGGCCCTGATGTGCTCGGCAATATTATTTGCGTTTGCCCCGACCACCACGCCGAATTGGATTATTGTACGGTGGCACTTACCATTTCTTCTTTAACACATGTGGCTGACCATCCAATTGACCGGAAATATGTGGATTATCACAACCAGATATTTTCCCAAAAGTGAATTTCAACTTTCCTTCGGCACCACAGGTGACTCTTTCACTGTCGTCTCCCCCGCCACCGGGCTGGGGACGAGTTCGGGCGTAGCGGCCGTGATTTCTTTTTCGTCCGCCAAAGGCAGTTCTTGCGGGGCCGGGGTGGCCAGACCGGGCTCCACCGTCACCGGGAAGGGCGGCTTTTCCACCACAATCCGGCGCAACTCATCGGCGGCCGGCAATTCGTCCAGGCTGCGCAGGCCAAAATATTGGAGAAACGCCGCCGTGCTGCTGTAGAGCGCTGGCCGGCCCACCACCTCCGCCCGCCCGCTCTGTTCCACCAACCCCCGTTCCAACAAGGTTTGCATTGTGCCATCCACATTCACCCCACGCACCTGCTCCACCTCCGCGCGCGTCACTGGCTGGCGATAAGCAATGATCGCCAGCGTTTCCAGCGCCGCCTGCGACAACCGTGAAGGCCGGACCTTCACCCCCACCAACGCCCGCAACCACGGCGCAAATTCCGGCTGCGTCACAAACTGCCAGGACCCCGCCACACACGCCAGCCGGTAGCTGCGCCCCGCCGTCTCATGCTCCTTCGCCAGCGTCTCCAGCGCCGCCACGAGCTCATCCTCCTTGGTTTTCTTTAGCAGCTTGATGGCCATGTCCACCTCTTCCGCGTCCGCCGTGGTCGCCAGCAAATCCCGCAGTTCCTTGGTGCTCAGCGGCTTTTGCGCGGAGAACAACAGTGATTCCAGGATGAATTTGAGTTCCATAGGATTAAATTAGACTTCCTCCGCGTCCGTCTCGCCGGCACGTTCGGGAGGGGGGCTGGCGGTGGCTGCGGCCGGCACCTCCGCCTCGGGCATCACCCCGGGTTCGGCCGGTGCCGCTTCGGTCAGCGCGGGCGTTTCCGTCCCCTCGGTAATCGCCGGGGTGGCCGGCTCCGCCAGGGGGGAGCGGATGATTTCGATTTCGTCGAAAGCCTCCGGCTGGGTGCAGGCCAGTTGTTTCAACCGGATTAATTCCAGCAGCGCCAGAAAAGTACAAATGACCTCCCACCGGTTCGCCGCGTTCTCAAATAACTCCGAGAACCGCACGTGTGTCCGCTCCACGATCACCTTGAGCACCAGCTCAATTTTTTCGCTGACCGACCATTTGTCCTCAAAAATCTCCCGCGTGCCCGCCTCCTTGGCCGCAATCCGCTTGAGCACCGCATTCACCGCGTTGAGGAGGTCGAAAATGCTCACCGGCGTTTTGGCCAACGGGGTTTCCGCCACAAATTCCAGCTTGCCCGGCAGCCGCGGATAGATGCTTTCCTGGCGCAATTCCAGCACCTGCAACTTCGCCGCCGCGTCCTTGAACTTCTTATATTCCACCAGTTGCCGGATCAATTCCCAGCGCGGATCCTCCCCGTCCTCCTCCCCTTCCACCACCACTTGCTGCTCCACTGGCAGCAATTCCCGGCTTTTGATGTACATCAGCGTGGAGGCCATCACCAAAAATTCCCCCGCCACATCCAGGTCGAATTGCCGCATCAACTCCACATATTCGATGAACTGCGTGGCCAGCTTGGTCAGATTCACCTCGTAAATGTCCACTTCCTCCTTCTTGATAAGATAGAGGAGCAAATCGAGTGGGCCTTCGAAGACCTCAAACTGGACTTTGTATTCTGCCATGAGCCGACGGACATGCTAAAACGCCCGTTCGCACTTGGCAATGTCAGAAGGGCGCCAGAAATAACCGACCCACAGCCCCCGCCGGTCGGAACCTTGGACTTTGCCAATCCGTTTCCCGTTGAAGCCGCAAAACATCACCGCTATCGTTCCCGGGTGACGCCGCCCGCTAAACCTCCCGCCCCTCCCGCCCTGCCGCCTCTCGCGGCACCGGTGAATTCCCTCTGGGGCGTCGGCGGCGAACGCACCCAGCAACTCGCCCGGCTCAAGCTCTTTACCGTCGGTGACCTCCTCCTGCACGCGCCCCGCCGCTACGAGGACCGCCGCCATTTCCGCACCATTGCCGAACTCACCCTCGATGAAGCCCGCACCACTCGCGGTAAAATCGTCGCCCTGGGCCTCAAAAAATTCCGGGGCGGCCAGAAATCCGTCTTCGAAATCATTCTCGATGACGGCACCGCCCGGCTCCACTGCCGCTGGTGGAACCTGCCCTTCATGCAGAATTATTTCATGATGGGCGACGAAGTCTTTGTACATGGCAAACTCCTCGAAACCAAGCCCCGCACCATCGACCACCCGGAAACCGAAGTCATCGAGGCCGGCGAGGAAAGCTCCATCCACATCAACCGCATCGCGCCCATCTATTCCCTTACCGAAGGCCTGCCCCAACGCTGGTTGCGCGGTTTGATCTGGCGCACCCTCCAGCAGTTTGTGAACCAGGTTCCCGAACCCTGGCCCGGCTTTTCCCCGCCCGCCCTCCCCGCCCGCGCCAATGCCGTCCACATGCTCCATTTTCCCGAGGAGTTTTCCGATGCCGAAATTGCCCGGCGACGGCTCGCCCTTGATGAATTTGTGGAATTGCAGCGCGGCATTCTCGGCCGGCGCAAAAATCTCGAGTCCCACTCCGCCGGCCTGCCCTGCGGCGGGGATAATCGCTGGATGCGCCCCTTCCTCGCTGGCCTCGGCTTCCGGCTCACCGAGGCGCAAACCCGCGTGCTGCGCGAAATCCGCGCCGACATGACCGCCGCCCATCCCATGCGCCGCTTGTTGCAGGGCGATGTGGGCTCCGGCAAAACCGCCGTCGCCGCCTGCGCAGCGTTGATGGCGCTCGAAAGTGGCTTCAACGTGGTGCTCATGGTCCCCACCGAAATCTTGGCCGAGCAGCACCATCGCAACTTCACCAAATGGTTCGGCCCCCTGGGCATCCGCGTGGAATTCCAAACCGGCAGCCGCAAAACCGGCCAGCCCGGCGCCACCGGCCCTGTCCTCTGCATCGGCACCCACGCCCTCATAGAATCCGGCTTCACCCTCCCTCACCTCGGCCTCGTCATCATTGACGAACAGCACAAGTTCGGTGTCGTCCAGCGCGAGGAATTGCTCCGCAAAGGCAATTTCCCCCATCTCCTTGTCATGACCGCCACCCCCATCCCGCGCACGCTGGGCCTCACGCTCTATGGCGATCTGGATGTGTCCGTGATTGATGAATTGCCCGGGGGGCGCGGCCGCATCAAAACCTATGTCCGCCTGGCGGACAAACTGCCGAAGGTCTGGGATTTCATCCGCGAAAAACTCGCCGCCGGCCGCCAGGCCTACGTCGTCTATTCCCGTGTGGATGCCGCCGATACTGCCAACGACCTCAAAGCCGCCACCCTCGAAGCCGAAAACATCCAGCGCGCGCTCCAACCCTTCCGGGTCGGCCTGTTGCACGGCCGTTTAAAAGCCGCCGAAAAAGCCGCCGTCATGACCGCCTTTCGCACCAACACCCTTCAGGTGCTTGTGGCCACCGCCCTCATTGAAGTGGGGGTGGACGTGCCCAACGCCACCATCATGGTCGTGGAAAACGCCGAACGCTTCGGCCTCGCGCAACTGCACCAATTGCGCGGCCGCATCGGCCGGGGCGCCCACGAGAGCCACTGCATCCTCATCGGCAGTGCCAAGAACCCGGACGCTCACACGCGCCTGCAAGTCCTGGCCGAAACCACCGACGGCTTTAAAATTGCCGAGGCCGATTTAAAACTGCGCGGCCCCGGCGAACTGCTCGGCCGCGACCAAAGCGGCCTGCCCGGCCTCAAATTTGGCCGGCTGGAAGACGACTTGGATTTGATCCGCCAGGCGCGGGAGATTGCGGGGAAGTTGATTTAGCCAAGGATGGAACCGGATAAACACGGATGTGGAAACATCCAAGCACCAACCTCCAACATCCGTTGAAATTCCATGGTCCAAAAAATTTCCACGCACATTTCCGCAGTCGCGTAGCGACTTCCCGATGGTAGGCGTGGGTTTCAACCCACGCATCGAATCCCCCAAAATCGTCCCGCCTCGCGTCGCGACGCCTGACCGAACCGAAACACCGTGCCCTCAATGACGCAATTGAGGGCCACCGGCCCGGCCTCATACCAGCCTGGGCCAGCGGCCCAGGTAAATCGTCGGATATCATTTTTAGGGCTGAAGGCCCACACCATCGTTTATGCTGCCACCGGCACTCCCTCATTTCACCGGTTGTGCCACCAGCCACGCTAATGCCGCCGGATGTTTCTCCCAGGCCGAGCGCAGCCCTTCGGCAAAACAGATTGCCTCGTCCTTGCTGCCGGGCGAGTAGGCTTCCGGCATGATTTTAGGAATCTCCCGGTGCCCCTTGATATAAACTTGCACATGCGGATTTTGCTTCCGCGCCACTTTCAGGGCTGCGGCCGCGCCGGGAGCATCGTCGGACAGGAACCGTTCCAGCACCTGTCCCCAGGCAAATGCGGCGCTAAATCCCACTTCCCCGGGATACGCGGCGATCAATTTCCGTGCGGCTTCCAGGTGGTTCCCGCGCAGGAGTGCCGGCAGCAGCATATAGCGCAGGCCCTGATTGTCGCCGGGATTCAATTCCAGCATGGCCTGCCATTCCGCAATTGCTTCCTCATGCCGGCCCGCCCGACGCAAAATCTCCGCCAGCCGCGCCCGCGCGCGCATGTAAGGCCGGGTTTCGTGGAAGCCCCAAAAGGTCCCCTTCAATTCCTGGAAGACATCCTGGCCAAGCCGCCGGGCGGCGAGTTGCACGAGCAGTTGCAGGCACTCTATTTCCTCGCCCAGGGCAAACGGTTCATGCGGCAGCAACGCCAGCAGCACATCCACATCGCCGGGGTCCAGCGTCAATGCCTGTTCCAGCAGCCTGAGTCGTTTCGCAGCGGTAGGCGCGTCCATGGCCTCGTAATACAACTCCTGCGCCTGGGCCGACGGGGCATCGGATTTGGCGGCCAGCGACCGCTCGATGGACCGCAACAGCGCGCGCGGACTGAACGCGCGGGGGGTGGATTTGGACTGGTCGTCAGAGGAGCTGATCATAACGCCAGTGAATCAGATTGGGGCGGCGGGCACAACTCATTCAGATTGCACGTTCAGATTGCCGGACCCCGGCGTGGGCCCGGTGGCCGGTGACTTTCCCGTTCCAGGTTCCATGGCTCGGTGCATCGGTGGTGAATCCCCCTTCATTTCCCATTTTTTGTCTTTCGCTTTTCTCCGCAATTCCGGTTTGATAACTCATCATATGATGCTATTCTGCATCAGCGGCTCGAACCCGCCGGGCCGGGTGCTCAAGGCTTATGCCCTGAGGAGGATCTGTGACATACCCCGTCTGCCCGGCGGGGACGTAAATTCTCTCCTTGGAATTCCCGGGCTGCCCCGGGCCTGCCGGACGCGGATGACGCCCCTGCAGGCCGGGTCCCCTGACCCGGCGTCGGACGATCCATGAGTAATGTCCGGCTCAGTGCCTGTGGCTTCAATCCGGGGAATTTACTTCGCGTTAAATCAGGCCAGCTTGGTTACGACCTTTTTGCCCAGAGTCCAGAGCCAGCCTTTTGGCCCCGCGCCCCGGGCCTCGTACCGCTACGGCTACATCCGGGTACTTCCGGGTACTTCCGGCCAAAGAAAAAATACAAAAAGCGTTTTACCCTCGTCGATGCCCGGCCCGGGATGCCCAACCTCGTCCCCCCTGCCTCCCCGGTTTGGCCGTCCCGCCGGGACTACAAAGCAAAGGCTGAAGGCAGAATGAAGAATGAAGAAACGCAGACTTGCTCCCGAGACAGGCACTCTCCGGGGCAGGGGAAACGACGCGGGGACAGCTTGTCCCCGCCTCATCAGAGGGTCATAAACTTTAACACCTGCACTTCTTTATGGAACACCAGATAGATGATATTTTTGTCGAAGCGCACGTCCACCGGCGCGCGGTCTTCGTCATGCTCCCAGAGCGTCTGCCCGTTCTTGGGATTGATGCGGATGATTTTCATGAAGGCCGGCTTTTGGAAACCCGAGGTTAAATCGCTGGCCAGGTCATCCTCAATTTTATCATGCGCTTGGTAGGTATACACAAACTGGCCCGAGACATAGGCGGCAAACCCGCCCGTCTTCGCCGTCCATAAGTTCCGGCCGGTCTTGGCGTCCACCTTGAGCAGCACCGCGTCGATGGCGGCGGCCACGTCAATCTGGCGGGAGTATTTGATTTTGTCGGGATTGGCCGTGGTGGTGTTCACATAAATGTGGTCCTGGTCGTCAAAGTACAGCCCCACGATGCCGACCGAGGGCAGCCGCCAGCGGGCGTTGCCCGTGGCCAGATCAAACGCCGTGAGCACCGCCTGGTCAATCACGTACAACTTGTCCCCGTGCTCCACGCAGGGGCCCTCGCCCAGCGGGGAATTCTCGCCGGCAGCAACGAGCCGCCCAATCCCCACGTCGTAAGTCAGCGAGTTGGTCCAGAGCAGTTTATTGGACTTGTCCAGCACCGTCACACTTTTGCCCGCGGCAATGATGTTTACGGACTTTTGCGCATACACTTCCGGGGGGCCAACCACTTCGCCGGTCCAATCCGGGGCATCCGAGGCATCCGCCCGGCGCAGGGTGATTTGATACCGGCTTTCATCCTCCTCCACCTTGTCCCCTCCATTGCCCCGCTGCATATCGTTCAGCAATTCATTTTCCGCCTCCACCCCCTGGCCGGCGGTCAGGTCGCCATTCAGGACGCGTTTGGTCGGCGGCGCCTTCATGGCCACCCGGCTGGTGATGCGCTTTTCCAGGAGTTTGGTGGTGTATTGCACATAACCGTAGGAACTGGGCACCAGGGTAAATTGCTCATAATCCAGCCCCGTTTGCGGATCCGTCCGCCGGGGCTTTTGGGGATCATCATCCTGCAGTGCTTTGGCGATGGCCTGCTGATGCAGGCTGTTTGCCAGCAGCGCGGGCAGGGCAATGCGCGCGGGCGTGGTCAGGTTCTGCGCCTGCTCAGCCACCTTGGCGGGGTCCAACGGTTGGTTGGGGTTGCCCCGGGCCGAGGGCAGTCCGCCGCCCGTGTCTGGCGCAGCTTTGGCTGCCAGCGTCATTTTACCCTTCTCATGAAATTCCTCGGTGCGGGATTCACCGGTGGCGTAATTAATATGCGTCACAAATTTTGCGCCCGTCTCCGCCTCGCGCATCACCAGCAATTCCCCGTCCCCGGCCACAAATTCCCCCCGGTCCGCGCCCAGCGAAACCGTTTGCTGCACTGCGCCGGATTCCCAGTCGTAACGCTTCAAGGTGCCGGCATTCGCCAGCCAGATGCTTTTGCCGTCGCCCAGCAAGGTAAACGCCGCCTCAAGCTCCTGCCGCGCCGCCCGTTGCAGAGTGTCGTGGCCAGTCTTGTATGTGCTGCCGGATTGGTCCTTTTCCATCTGCCCCACCAAATCCGCCACGTCTTTGGCCGTAAACAGTTCGTGCGACCAAATGGCCGTTCGCGTTTTCAGATCATACCGCGCAAACGTGCTCCCGTGCAGGAAAACCAGTTGGTCCACCCCCACATGGCGGCTCTGGCCGGCCACCGCGCGTTCATCAAACATCACCGAGAACACCGGATGCGGCATCGCCAGAAAAAAGTTGTACCAAATGGCCAGGCCCAGCGCCAAAACGATGGCCCCGCCAATACTGCCCATGATCAAACCCGTTTTGCGCCAAAACCGGGCTTCCACCGCGCTGCCCAGCCCGGCGTATTCGGGAACTTTAAGGCTGTTCGCGTCGGCCTTGGCCTTGCAATACGGCGAGCAAAAATAACCAAACAACTCCAGGCACTTCGGACAGATCGGCTTGTGGCACACCGCGCATCGTTCCGTGGCGGGTTCCTGGGGATGTTTCCCGCAGTATGCCCCCGCGGGTGCTTCCGGGCCCCCGGCTGGCGCGGCTGCCGGAGCCGGAGCGGAATCATGGGAAAGTTTCAACCGGGACACCCCCGGCACCGGTTCCGGCGGGGTGGGCGGCGGCAAGGCCACATGCACCATCCCGGCCCCTGAAACGGACTGACTGGGTTCGGGCAATCCCAGTTCGCGCCGAATCAGTTGATTGACCAGCTCCGACGAATCCACGCCGCAACTGGGGCAGACGAAGCGCACCGGCGTGGCCGCGCTTTCCGGCGTCGCGTCAAAGGAGTACTTCGCACCGCAGGCACATTGGATTTTCATGACGTCTCAGGGTTTGGGGTTGAGCAAAACGACACCAGGGGAAATCGGCAATGCCACCGGTGCCTCCGGACCGCTGTCCAGCACCGCGCCGTCACCCATCAGGAAATTACCGCCGAACTTATGATGATTATTGCCGGGCGCGCTGCCGCTCGGGGAAAATACCGGATCGCCTTTTGCCTTGGCGGCCGGATTCACCTGCCGGTCCGACATCAGGGGCCACCCTGCGGCGGCCGGATCATCCAGCCGCCGGCCCATGTAATACGCATAACTGATTTTCCCCTGTTGGAGCGAAATTCCCGAGGGCCGGGCCGCATCCCGCCCGCCGGGACAAATAAAAATCGCCGTGTCCGCCGAATACCGGGGCACCAGGAGATCCAGTGGCACCTCCGCCGTAGTGGCGTTGGTCACGGCCGGCAACTGGCCGTTGGCATCCTTCGCATAAATTTGCAGGGCAAGGTACAGTTTCTGGAGATTGTCCTGGCAGAGGGTCTTTTTGGAAAGCTGCCGCCGACCCGACCCGAAGCTGTAAAGGGAGACCGATAATATGGCCATGAGGAACAGCACCAGGATCAGTTCGATCAGCGAAAATCCGCCCGCCCGGGATGTCTGGTGGGATGGTGCATTCATGCGCCTAACTAAGTACCGCAATCCCGGAAGCGAGGCAATGGCAACTTGGCGGCCGGAAATGGGGTCCTTGGCCAATTACCTGAAGGTTATGAGCGGATACAAATGAGTGTCAAATGACCAGCGAAACCACCATCAGTGTGATAAAACTGGAAATTACCCTTGAGAAACTCCATGGAGAAATGGTGCGCATAGCAGGACTTGAACCTGCAAAATGAGGATTTTCCAAAATTAGCTCGTTGCCGCTCGTTGCAAAGGCTTCGTTATTCATTGACACGACTGTATCACACAAATGCCAATATATACAAGGATAAAGTTTGCATTCAGTGGCAACCAGTAACGAAAATTATGTGTCAAGGCGTGTCACAAAATTTGGCGTGTGTCAGGTTTGTGTCAGAGCAGATTTGGGGTACTTTTTCCGACTGGACGTGTCTGTCTGTGTCCGGCGACGACTTGCAGGTTTTGATCCTGCCGAGGGTCACGACAAGCTCGATTCAAACCCATCAAAGGCGACCCCACCGGGGGGCGGGGGGGGGCCTGGAGGGGGGGGCGTGGAGTTGACTCAACTGATTGAGGCCCGGAAAAATTATATGCAAAAGGGCAAATTCAGGCCCATGACTTGATTCCCTCTTTGCCAGCCTTTCGGCCCGGTGGTTTGCAACCGCCAGCAAATTCTCCGCGAGCTGCCCGTTCGTTGAAGCGCCGGACCATCTCGCCAGTCAGATATTTTCTGCCACCTATGTCAATAGGCTGATCGAGCCAGCCACGTTGAAACCAACGCCAGATTGTGCTGGGCACGACACCCATTTGGGCACGAAAACGGCGTACGCTGACCCATTCAGTTTTTTCATCAAATTTCATATTTTGATTTGTCATGCCAACATTTTTACACAGGACCCTGGACATCCGCTGTCCAGGGTCAAAAATATCTGAAAATTTTTCTACCGCCAGATTCGAGGTAAATTCCTGCTTGAATGCTACAGTTCAGCACTCGAATCAGGATGGTTTTTTGATCCTGAAAAAGTCTCTTGCCGTGGCGGTTGTGGTATTTGCGACTTCCACGCATGGTTTCCCAAGACAATCCGCAACTGCTTCAAGGACGAAGGGCAGATAGCAGGGTTCGTTGCGCCCGTCTTTTGGCCTGGTTGGCATTGATCGCGGCACTAGGAATGGCGCATCGGTTTCAACCATGAGCCGGTCGAGGGGAATCTCGCGAACTAGTTGGCGCAGGGACTGCCCACGTCGCTCGTCGCAAATCCAGCCAGTGATCCCGATGTGCAGCCCCATATCCAAATATGTTTTGAGTGCTTCTCGCGAGCCGGTAAAGCAATGCACAACGGCCGGAACTGACTTTCTCACCGCTAACAAGATTTCAGTGAACCGTTGGCTGGCGTCCCGCTCATGTAAAAACAGTGGTTTTTGCAACTCCTCCGCCAATGCCACTTGGGCTTCAAACCATTTCTCCTGTTGCGGCCTAGGCGAGAAGTCCCGGTTGAAATCCAGCCCGCATTCACCAATTGCCACTACCTGACTTAAAGCCGCAAGCCGCTTGAGTTCTGGGATTGTGTCAGCATTGCAATCACGGCTGTAATGCGGATGAACTCCAACAGTTGCAAACAGGTGCGTCGGATGTCCGCTGGCGATCCGTTGAGCTTCCTGGCTTCTGACTTGATTGGTGCCAGTTATGATCATGGTGGTCACGCCAGCATCGAGTGCGCGCTGGATTACTGCCTCACGATCCTCCTGAAAAGATCGATGTGCCAGGTTAATGCCAATATCTATTAGGTCATATCGTTCACTCATTTTATTGATTTCGACTTCGTTTTTCGCTGCGAATGTGTCGGATGGCCGAGTGGAGATCGACAACAACTTGTTGGCAAACGACATCTGACCAACCGAGTCCGGAAAAAGAAACACCGAGAATCCAACCTTCCGAGCCATTAACGTCAGAACGAATCTCACTCACGCCTCTCAAGCTTCTGGATCAGTCAACCGGTGACGTTCTGACGCGAGCGAAATGTTTGACCTGCTAAACTTACGCGGCGCTGCCATTCCGCAAAAGTCCAGATTTTGTCAGTGTCATATCGATGTTCCAATGCCTTTAATTCTACTTTGTTAGAATAGCTTTAGATTTCCGGTGTTTTTTGTGAGCGGAGTCGATGGCTTTTTGGCGGGCCTGATGGCGAAGAGACATGGCTGCGAGAACGTCCTCCGGCTCGCGCGCGCGGCGGGGCAGGTAAATT
>CAIQWB010000021.1 GCA_903875465.1 uncultured Verrucomicrobia subdivision 3 bacterium | reverse complement strand
GGAATCTAACGGATGGCCACATGTGCAACGGCAATCTCAAACTGCCGGAAATCAACCCCGAACATCTGGCCGACTTCGAAGCCGCTTTTTTCAATAGCGCTTTCACCCACACCAGTCAGGGCACTTTAACGCGCCATCCCGGTGGCCATGCCGGCATGTGGGCCGAACTCAGCCGCCGCAAGACCCCGCCGGCAGCCGCCTACTGGAAAAAGAATCTGCTGACCTATGGTCAAACCGTCGCCCACATCCTCAAATAGTCTGGATGACCTGTTCGTCATCACCTGCGGCCGGTGTCAGCACACGGCCCCGGTCATGAACTGGCGCTTCACCGAGATTTCCGGTGAATTACCCGCCGGCATGTTCCAATGCCCGCAGTGCGGGCATGCCTTCAAACGTCAACCGCAACCCCAAGCCAAGCCTTGGGACAAGTTCATCGTGCTTGTCCCCGCGCAAACTCATTTATGATTCACTCTTTACCTGCCGAACTCACCGGCCGCCATCTCAAAGTGGCCGTCGCCGGCTGCGGTGGCACCGGTTCCCAGGTGCTCACCGGTCTGGCCCGCATGCACGTTTCGCTGCTGGCTTTGGGCCATCCCGGTCTGAGCGTTTGCGCCTTTGATCCGGATACCGTCACGCCCGCCAATGTCGGCCGCCAGTTGTTCAGCCCGTCCGATCTCGGTTGCAACAAAGCCGCCGTGCTCATCAACCGGTTGAATTGTTTCTTCGGCCTCAATTGGACCGCTTCACCATCGTGCTACAAGGCCGGCCAGCGGTTCAGCGATGATCGCGCCGATTTTCTGTTTGGCTGCGTGGATACCGCCGCCGCCCGCCGTGACCTGGCCCAAACCCGGTTCCGTTACTGGTTGGATATTGGCAACACCGACAAAAAAGGGCAGGTGATCCTTGGCACGCGCACGCGGTCCAAACGGATTGCGCAAGGTGTCCCTTTGTCTGAAATTCTGGCATCCAACACGCTTTCAGCCTCCAAGTTGGTCAAAAAGCAGACTTATTACACACCACCACGGCCGCGTTTGGTCACCGAAATGTTCCCCATCCTCAAGGACAAGCGCCGTAAGGAGGACAATACCCCCAGTTGCTCGCTGGCCGAAGCCCTCGAACGTCAGGATTTATTCATCAACCAAACCGTGGCCACGTTCGCCCTGCAGCTGCTCTGGCAGTTCATCCGCCAGGGCGGCCTCGACATCCACGGCTACTTTATCAACCTCGAATCCGGCCGCGTCACCCCTTTACCCATCAAATGACTGACAAAACCTACATCAAGTTTAAGGCCGCCCTGAAAGTTGTTGTTCGTGCACTCGGTGGCGAACGGCAGGTGTTACTTGCCTTGGATTACCGGCCACTCCCTGAACGAAAGGGGTATTGGCTGCCGTCCAATGGTAATCCACACATCTGTTTCAAACAAAAAGATGCCATTAATCGCGCCTTCCACAAGGTGGAATGGTCCGATCGCGCCGCCATGGCCGACAAAATCCGCCCGAAGCCATGACCTTCATTCCCCGCAAATCCTTTGAGCCGGGCGGATTCGCCTACGAATACCGTAGTGGCAATTGCCGCCCGCTTGCCCCCAATGTGGCGGGGCGCATTCAGGATGATGGCATACGCTGCCCCCGGGAATGGCGTGATCTCACCTGGGACGAAGTGATGACTACCCGGCGCAAACACCAGGCTGAACAACTGGAACGTATCCGCCGGACGATCCACCGACCCGCGATCCTCCCTTGCTATGTCTGGACCTTTTTTAACCGCCAGATTTTTCCGTATGGTGGCTGGTATTGCTATGTGGTCACCCGCCAGTTTGAGGATGCCGTCAACTTTCGTGAATTCAATGCGCCGCTGGCCACCAGCATTATGACCGAAATTCCCCTTGGCATCTTGCCCATGGCGGAAAACTTCATTGCGTGGATGCCCGCCTTCGCTCGTGCCTATCCCCGGCATCGCAATTGGCCCGGCGGCAAAGTGTTTACCCCCAATGGTAAGCGCGATCCCCGCAAATCCGGCGTCCTGCACGGCTGGCTGATAAATCGCCGCACCTTTTCCCTTCAACGCCCTTCAGGATTGCCACTATGAACCATCTCGTAAAAATCACAGTCAATGATGATGGCGATGAGACATTGGATACCTCTTGGCATCTTGTTGACCCCACCAACCGGCAGGGTGATGCCACCTTTTGCACTCAGGAATTTTTTGGAATCGGTGAATCTGCCTGCAAATTCGAAACAAAGACAGTCAACCGTGGTGGCATCACATGTCCTGCATGCCTCATAAAAATCCGGACCATTAAGGCCATAAAGATATGATCGAAAACCTGACATTCGATTTTTCTGGCAGCCGCCCCAAATACCCCACGGCGCATCGGTCCCAAGTGGATGGCCGCTGCATTTGCTGTGCTGTCTGCAAACTGTTCTTTAATCAATTTGGCGTGCCGCTGCGTGTCTGGAACAAAATGACCGATTGCGCCAAGGCCGCTTACCAACCTCAAAATGCCCCTCGATAAACCCATCCCCGTCCTCCAACCCGGCGTCATCTATTCCGCCGACAACGGCCGCCTCATCTGCGTCGAATGCGCCGGCGGTACCGCCAAGTTCACCGGCCACGATCGCAGCGGCCAGAAGGTCGAGCCAGTCCCGTACCTTGAAACCGTCGATTGGTTTGAAGAATTCGGTAAACCCATGTCTTGCGAACGCGGCTGCACCACCTATTTGCTGCCCGTCAAAAAACCTAAACCCCGCTGATTCTATGCCGAAATTCAAACCCAAAGCTCAAACCATCATCGAAGCCTGGCAATACCAGCCCGACAAACCCATTCCGGCCTGGGCCGCGCGCCATGTCCATGCCATCGGCGACGAAGAACACTCCGATTACCGCACCTTGCGGGATTGGCGTGGTGCTTTGCACACCGTCAAGCCCGGCGATTTCATCATCAAACAGGGCGACTCCAAAATTGATGGCGTCTACCGCCCCGTCAAGGAAGCCGCCTTTTTGGACCTCTACGAACTCATCCCCGAATAATCCCATGCAAGAACAAGACATCATTGTCCTCACCAAGCCGGTCAAATCCGGCAAATTCCATGTCCCTGCCGGCCAAGTCGGCACCATCGTTCACGTTAATCGCCCGCGCACTAATTCCGCGCTGGTCCAGTTCGGCGATGTGGTGATTGGCGTCCACGCCATCGCCATGCGGCCGGAACATACTTGCATCCATTGCGGCTGTACTGATTCCAAAGCGTGTGCCGGCGGTTGCTCCTGGACCGTGCTGAATAAGCACACCCCCACCGGAATTTGTAGCCGGTGCCGCAACCTGCCTGAGCACCTGACGCTTGGCTCCATGCGCGTGGAGCGCATTGGCGACAAGGTTTGGATCCACCAAAACGGCGGCGAAAGCATGGCCACCAACACGGCCAAACTCAATGACGTCATCGAGCAATTTTTCAACGTCGAATTTTAACCCATGAACAACCGATTCCTTCGCGCCCTTGGCAGCATCCTGCTCGCCATTCTAATCATCACCGGCATCGCCCTGTGCTGCCGGTTCGATTTCTATGTCTGGCGCCTGCAACATTCCACCGCCCCCACTTGGACCTACTTTTTCAAATGAAAAACATGTCTTTCTCCCTCACCACTGAACAGGTGCGGAACAGCTTTCAACTGGCCGTCATGGGTATTGCCCCCATTCCCGGCCCTGACACCCCCACACTGGCCGGCAAAGACGTCACCCGCCGCCTCGATTGGTTGACTCTGAAAGTCGGCGACCGACTCGTCGCCTGCGTCAAGTGCATGGGCCGCAAGAAAGGCGAACCCCTCCAGCGCATCTGCACCATCGAAGTCGTCAGCGTCTGCCGTGAACCGCTCCGCCGGATGCTGGATGAACCCGCGTATGGCCGTCAGGAAGTCCGCCGCGAAGGCTTTCCCAATATGACGCCGGCCGCGTTCGTCCAATTCTTTTGCGAGAGTCATAAAGGCTGCACCCCGGACACCATCATCACCCGGATCGAATTCAAATACATCCTCCGTTGCATGTTTGGCATCGCCGGCGATCACGTCGCCGCCGGCTGGCCCAAAACCCCTTGGTGCGAGCAGGAAGCCAAATGGGCCACCTCCAAAGATGGCCTGCCCGGCGCACCCATCTGGTGCGACTCACATAAGTTGCATATTCCTTCTCCCTGCATTCCCGTCAAAACCATTAACCAATTCAAAACATGAATAAAT